>CAZIXA010000001.1:0-288063 GCA_964543295.1 uncultured Clostridia bacterium
TGAAATCCTTGTCTGATAAGGCATAGAGACATTAGCTGTCAAACTTAGGTTGAAACAAAGTTTGTGTATCTCCAAAATTTGACCAAAAGCAATTTTCGTATATAATGCAGTTGTGCAAAATCCGCTCGGAAACCTCTGAGATCCGGAGCGGGTGACGAAGATAAAAAAGACATGGGAAGACTAAGAATACTTGCGAGTGGGAATTCACCACAGGCCCAAGCCCGAGCGCGTGGTAAGTTGTTTGAGAAGCTAATGGCCGAGGTGTTACGCCACTACGGTTATAGGATCGATCGCATCCCGAACGTTAACTACGCGGGGATGGAAATTGACATTGAAGGAAGAGCCATCGCAACGGATGTTCCACTGTACGCTGAGTGCAAGTGCTATGATACCGAGGTTGACTCCCCTAAGCTGCAACAATTCTTCGGCAAGTATATGGCGCGGTGGCGGAAGGACAAGCGGTGCCAGGGCCTTTTCATTGCATTGCCTGGCGTCAATAGTTATGCCAAAGGCTTCTATCGGGAGAATTGGGAGAAGGATCCGGAAGTCACGGTTTGCCTCTATGAAGAAGAAAGAGTACTGGAAGCGATCTTGGGTACCGATAGTGTCGCGACGCCGGATGTCATCTCTCGAGTTATTACGAAAGATTTAGGAACGCCAGGTGATTGGCTTGTGCTGTACACTGACAAGGGGCTATTTTGGGTACAGTATGTCATCCCGCTGGGAGCAGGTATCCCTAGCAGGATCGCTCTTTTCGATGCGATGGGGAAGCCGCTTTCAGACAGACCGACCGTCGATTATCTGGCGCAGCTTTATCCCGAACTCGACGATTTTGATAAGGTCGTAGTCGGAGACCCTGTCGCGCTGCAGCTGCTGAGTGTTCCACAAGATTTGGAAGAGATAGTCGAGGTCAAAGGAAGCTCAGAGTGCTTCGAGTATCAATTTCCTGCAGCACCTGAATACTTCGTTGGCAGGCAGGCCGTTCTCGAAGAACTCGATTCCTTGGTAATTAAGGTCGTAAATAAGGAGACCTCGTCGCGAGGCATCCTCTTTGAGGCCAATTCAGGGTGGGGGAAGAGTTCAGTTGTTCTCGCCAGTGTGGCGCGTCTCAAGGAAATGGGACACTTTGCCGTTGCCGTAGACTCCCGTTCTGCGTCCTCGTCTCGGTTCATTCTACGTGTAGTAGACTACGCTCTCCGTAAATTTGGGGACTTCGGAGACCTAATCTCCGAGGGGGATAAACCTAAAGCTATCAGTGGCTTCGAAGGTGCGGTTAAAGCTATTCTTAATATTGGGCAAGTGCTTGAACGTAACGGCAAACTCATGTTCGTTTTTCTCGACCAATTCGAGAACATTTTCTTTCTGCGGGATGTACTAAAACGAATTAGAGACCTGTTTCTGAAAGTATGTGATAGTCAGACAAATGTGATTTTGGGTTTTTCGTGGAAGACAGATCTTATCGGCTTGACAGACGAATTTCCCTATCAGCTGCGCGATGCTATCAGGGGCTCAAGCAAGCGTATACTCTTGGATACTTTCTCTGAAGTAGAGACTAATGCTCTTCTAGATAGGCTTGCTGATGAACTGCATGCCTCCCTGAGAAAAGACCTTCGATTCTTTCTCTCCGAGTTCTCGCAGGGATATCCATGGTTGCTGAAGAAGCTTTGCGCCCACGTAAAGGCACAACGGGATGCTGGTGTCCCACAATCAGATATAGCTAAAAGCCTTCTGCATGTCGAAGAGCTTTTCTTAGAGGATTTACGTGGTTTGTCAGCTGAAGAAGAAGAGGTGTTACGTCGCATAGCCAAAGCTGCGCCTGTTAGCATTTTTGAATTGGGCGAAGAATCTAATCCCGAATTAGTCCAAAGCTTGGTCAACAGCCGACTGGTGGTGAGAATTGGCAACAAATATGACGTGTATTGGGACATCTTCCGCGACTACCTTAACTCTGGTCGCTTACCTGTCCAAGAGAACTATACCCTTCGTGCGCACGTGAGAAGTGTACTCAGTGCGACTAAACTCTTGATAGAAGCAGGTGGTGCCCTCGACGTATCAAGATTTCAGGAGCAAGCCGGTTTGTCAGCACAGAAATCATTTTATAACGTAGCGAGAGACATGGGGCTGCTTGGGCTTGCTAAAGTAGATAATGGCAAGGTAACCTTGCAAATCAAACTCCCCGCAGAAGCAAAAGATTTTGAGGCTTCATTGCGAGATCACTTGCGAGACAGGCTTCGACGCAACCGACTGATCTGGCGACTCTCAGAGGCTCTAGAAGAAAAAGGTACATTGACTGTACATGAAGTGTCCGATCTTCTTGAGGGAGCGTGTCCCTATATTTCAGCCACAAGACAGACTTGGTTAACGTACGCACGCATCTTTGCGGGATGGATGGACGCTGGTGATTTGGCTGTTTTGAACAAGAAAGACTGGATGCTCACTCGCTATGAACCTGGGACAGAGATTCGTGAACGTCATCTTTTGTTGGCCAAGCGACGCGGAGCTACAACTCCACGGATTCAGTACTCACCTGTTGAAGATGTGGTAGTGAGGCTCGTTGAAGCTCTTCAGAAGGATGGCAGAGTTAACTGGACTGGCCTCAGGAGAAGTACCATTTTTAAAGCCTTAGCAACACTTGAAGATCTTGGATTCATCATTAGGAGGGCTACCTCCATAACGGTCCTACCGGAGGCGCGGGAATTTGTCTTAGCCCCTGAGAAACGTCTCGCTCTATTCGCGGAAGCTGCTTTGAAAATAGAATCATTTGCGACTTTCATCAGCATAGTCAAGGCACACAAACATGCAGGACTTACAGTCGCTGAGCTTGGCATAGAACTCAGAGAAAAGCTTGCCGTCGATTGGAAGGATGGGACCGCTGAGACGAATGCTAAGATTATGCTGAATTGGGCACGACATGCAAAACTCGCCCCTGGTGTCTTCGCTGTAACTGGAAAGGGACGAAGGAAAGGGTGGAAAGAGAAGAGGACAGGTCAAATGAGGCTATTTCCAAATATTGAGAAAGAATGCGGTGGGTAAACATAGTTGCTTAGGAAATAGCAACATAGTACAGGGCACAACTTCATACAACACAGCATATCTGGCCTTGTTCCCGTTCATCGCATCACGCAAATTGTTCTTTCGGGTAACTTCAGATATGCTGGAGACGGCAGGCGTACGTTGCTTGGGTGAACAGGACAATTAAAAAAAATGTAAGCGGCCAGGAGATCGCTATCACCCTGACTGCTCAAAAAAAGACGAAACATCATCTAAGATTATAGAAGGCAATAAGGCAAATTCCTCAGCAAGGTAATATCCAAATCCTCTTAGTTTCTCAAACCCAGGCTTACCCCCATATCTCCTCGTAAAGGATCCTCCCAATAACAGTTTCCAGGCCCACTTCCAAACCTGACAAGCACACAAAAATGTGCTATGCTTCTTAGTGAAACAAGCCCAAAATAACGAGACCTTGTGAAAATATTTATGGAATGACAATAGGGGAGGGGAGAATTCTTGGAGAAATTGGAAGGGAGGAGGAAAAGTATAGGACGACCAGATGAAATGGAAAATTGACGTTCGGCTCATTTTGGGAAGTGATAAAATACGGCCGTAGAGGGCCAAATTTGGCTGCGTTTTTTCTAAGACGAGGAGATCTTCGAATGAGAGTAAGCAAAGCGGAAATGAGGGTTATTCTGGTACTGAATCGGGATCAGTTAATTGAGGGTGGAGTGATCGCGGAAAAAGACGCTGGCGATATCTGAAAAAGAACCTTTTTTTGACACAAAATGATTTTAATGGAAAAAGTAAAGTCGTGCGAAAAATGCTAAGCATGCAAAAAGTGGATGATGGAGTTACATTTAAAATAAAAGTGCAGCCTGGGGCAGCCAAAAATGAGATTGTGGGAGTTCAGGGAGATGTCTTAAAGGTAAAAATCAATGCTCCTCCCGTGAAGGGAAAGGCAAATAGGGCTCTCATCGATTTCCTGGCTGAGAAATTAGAAGTGAGGAAATCAGAGATAGAAATTCTTAGTGGTCATACGAGTAAGATTAAAAAAATTAAGGTGGTAGGGGAGGCAATAAAAATAGAAAAAAATCTCCAACGCTTTCTCTCTTAAACAAATTCATATCTAACTAACTCGCCAAAAAAAATCTGGCCAGAAACCAAAGTTCATCTCAAACAGTTTCTCATGCTGCCTCATTCTTAATCCTCAATTTTCCCAGAAACATCTAATTCTATGCTCCTTACCAAAACTTAAAGTGCCTTTCTTCAAACTTAAAGTAACTTGCCAATCGCTAACTTTAAGTTCACATTGGTTTCTCTTTCCCTGATATCAAAGGAACTCTAAAATATCTTATTTTTTCTCCTGTTTTATTTTGGTTTACATAATATATCTTATCGGAACATAAATTCTTATTTGTAAGGCCAGAAGCCAAGCAATATTACCCTATTTTTGCCCTAATTCTCACAATCTGGTTTAGCCGAGATAGACTTACCAGACTCTCTGATAACTTTTATCGGCGAGTCTGGTTTTTTATTATGTCATCTTGCTACTCTTTTGGTATAAGAAAAAATCAGAAGGAGGAGCAAAATGAGCGAGAGCTATATTCCAGTCAAGATCCGTCGCAAAGTCTTAGCCAGAGATAATTACAGGTGCGTCTGGTGCGGGAAAAAAGAAGAACATGACGTGGGGTATTTCATTCAGAAACAGGCTGGAGGACAGACTCTTGAGAGCAATGTTATAACACAATGTCAGGTTTGCAAGCGAAAGAGGCATTACGATACGCCTTCGGAGTTTATATGTAAACTAAAACTTGAGGAATTAGAAGTTTTCCGGGAAATTACGATGAGGATAAAAATCATCCGACCAAATGGCGAGGAAATCGAGGGTGAAGTCGAGAAACTTCCCGACCCTAATTGCAAGGCTTTCTATTTGAAACATTCGGGCAATGGTACCCGGGAGCTTATTTTTGTCGAACCAGGTATGAGAATAAAGGAACTAGGAGGAAAGGAGAAAAAATAGAATCCCCTACCCTATTGTGGAAAATAAACAAAAAAGGATGCTCCATAACTGAGACGTACAAGCACCCAGAAAATGAAGATGAAGGAAATATCAAATGAAATTTTTGGGTTCAAATTTGGCCCGTTTACGGCGGTATCTTGAAGATAGAAATTTAAGGCCGAAGGATGTATTGCCTAATCTGTGGAAGATATTCTGGTCTCAAGCCCTTCCACTACTCTTGCGAGCAGGCTATTCATAACTACGAAGAGGAGATGAGGTTCAGGGAGGAGGAAAAAGAGAATGAAAATACCAAGAGTTGAAGAAAACAGTGGAAAGATGGTAAATGTTCACTTGGCTAAGCATAAGGGGAAAGTTGGTACTTTCGTATATCTTGTAGATTCAAAAGAGGGACTCCTTCATACAAAGCCTTTGTGTCTTATTTATAGTAGATATTTCCCAGGGTTTTTTAATTGGCTGCAGGAAAAACTTAGAGAGGATAGGAGATTAACCAATGTCGTGCCCCAACTGCGGAACTCCGAAGAAGGAAATCATATACTGTCCTAGATGTCGTGCCATAATGAAATTTGACAGAACAGAATCACGATACCAGATAACTTGGAATATCTATAAGTGTCCCAAATGCAAGTTTGAGAGTAATAGAAGGAAATACTAGGGAGGAGGAAAATATGAATAAAGTACCTGCCCAAGTGGAAGCCTTACCCAGCGAGATATATGACCTTATGGATGATGCCGATACCCAGCTTATCATCAGCGAGCTGGCGGGCAAAACTATTGAAAGATATGTCTATTATCTCAAAGATATGGATGCCTTTGGCCTCTCCGTACAAGGAGTGGAAGACGCTTGCCGGTATATGTCACAACATGGAGAATTCATCAGGATTGAGGACATGCCCCAAGTAATCATAGATGATGGGGGATGTCTAGCCAATGTGATCGCTCGGAGATATGTCAAAGGTACGAAAAGCGGAGAGCTGGTCTGTGCTGATACCGCTTTGGGAACGAAATATGAGCCAAGAAATCCAAAGAAAAAGGGCGGAGGGACTTGGACCAATAAATACTTCCGAGAGGTAGCAGTATCGAAAGCTGCCCGCAATGCTAAGAACAAGCTCATCTTAGAGGAGGTAAAGGTAAAGCTCATCGAGAAATACAAGAAAGCGACCGGCCATACAGGCGAATTGAAAAGGCCCACTCCGCCCGAGGGCAAAATCCGAGATCCCAACTTAATTAAAATACAGCAGCTAAAAAGGGAGCTTATAGAACTCGGAGTCTGGCAGGGCGACTCTGAATACCGGGACTTCTTGGAGAATAACTTTGTCGGAGATCGAGGGGAAGCCATCTTCTCATCCAAGAATCTTTCCGATATCCAAAAGACGGAAGCGATTGACATGATGGTGAAGATGAAAAGCGAAGTCGGGGAAGGCGAAGCTGAGAAGGAGGAAAAACCCAAAAAAGCCACCGAGGAGCAGCTACTTATTATAAGGCAGCTCAAGGAGAGTCTGGGGGAAAAATACTTTGAGAGAGCGTTCAAAGTCCTCAGCCCCGAGGGGGCCGACAAGATTATCCACGGCTTAGAGGAGAGATTGAGAAAGAAGGAAGGGCAATAGCCCATAAAGGAAGGCATCCCCGCTCTAAGTAAGGGACCTGTAGTATCAGCATACAGGGGTGCTCGTTGACGTGAGTGGGTGCGAGCAGGGCGGGGAGGAAAGGGAAAAAATGAAGGATAAAATTTGTCCTAAATGCCATAGTCTTATTTCTTGGGATGGATTGGGATGGACTTGTGAGATTTGTGGATATTCCATAGAACCAACTCCAGAGGAAGCGCGACAAGCTGTATTGGAGAAATAGTTATGAAGATTTTTTGGAAAGACAGAATGGTCAATGTGGACACAGCAAAAATCAAATATGGTGTTCGGTTGTTACCTGGCTCCTTTTGGTTTCAGTTTTGGAAACCTCGCTGGCATGAAGGAAGAGGGCATTACATCTCTATCGGCTTATGGCTCTTTGCATTTTATAGAGGATATTAGCCCGCTCTGTGCCGCTCAATAAGGAGCAAGCTATTGGAGCCAAAATTCCTGCACAGAGCGGGCAAAGGAAACAACTGAATGTCTCTAGCTTTTATGGAAGTGCTTATTGGACTCGGCTTTTCCAAATCCCGAATTGTCATTGGGCTCCTATTAATGATTGCACATCCAGTAGGCGGAGCAGAGCCAATCGTTGGGACGCTTCAGACCGAGAGATATGGAGGGCAGATCATAGAGGAGATGGAGAGGGATTATCCTACTCTGAATCTGTACAAAGGAGGTGATGCCAAGTGGGACCGAGATACAAAGTTATCTCTGAAGAACAAGAAAGATTGACAAAAGGGAGGCAGGGAGGGTGAAGAATATGCCTAAACAGACCTACCAAATCAAAGAGCTAAAGGATATTCTTGAGCAGCTAGAGCAGAGCGGCGTCGAGGAGATAAGTCGCCTGCAGGTGAAGAAAATACTGAGGTATTTAGACGAACAGAAAGAGGTGGGGCGTGAAACAATATCCTCCGGACTGGCCTGAGATAGCCGAGAGGATAAAGAAAAAGAAGGTGTATCACTGTGAAATATGCAAACACAAACATGACCCCCAAAATGGTTATTGTTTGACTGTTCACCATTTAGATAGAGATCCTCAGAACAACGAGGAATATAATCTCGTATCTGCATGCCAGAGGTGCCATTTAAGGTTAGAAGCTCACGCTAAGAGATTACAGAAGTCAGGCAACACTATTTTTTCACAATCAAATTTGTTATTTGATAAGTTAGCTTTACCCCAGATAGTATTTGCCGATTGGTTCAAGCCTCACTGGGAGGGATATCTGAGGAGTAAAAATGCAGTCCTTTCTAGCTAAACACTCCGATTATGAAGAGCAGGTAATCTCGGATGACAATTTCCTCATAATTATAAAAAAGCTCCCCTACCCTGCCAAGGTAGATATTGAGTATAAGCTGGCCAAGAGCAAGGCAAAGAATAAGGGGGCGAAGGTCAAGCATCTATTCGAGAAGGAGACCATTATCGAGAAGATAATACATAAGCCCTTGAGGAAGATTTTAAGGAAAACGAGGATTATGAGGCTGCCGGTGAGGTGGAAAGAGTGAGGATTCTATTGATGACAGACGCTCCCAAGCATAATCTCGCGCTTATGAAAATCAGCGCTTATCACAAGAAAGCTGGAGACGAGGTAATGCTGAATATGCCCCTCTGGAAAGCAGATTACAGATATGCTAGTTGGATCTTTGAGGATGGAATAAGATTTGGTGCTTATGAAGCCGGAGGCACTGGTGTTGACCCGAAAATCGAGTTGCCTGAGCATATCGAAAAACTGAAGCCGGATTATAGTCTTTTCAACCTGCACCATTCACTCGGCTATACCTTCCGGGCCTGCTTCAGAAAGTGTCCCTTCTGTAAGGTTCCCCTGATGCGGCAAGATAGGACTCACCACTCTATCTGGGAATTTCATGATTCTAAATTCGATACCATAGAGCTATTGAACAACAACACTTTCTTTGACCCTTTCTGGTATGAGACTTTTGAGGAAATCCACCGGGCGGACCTCAAAGTAATAGAAAATGGCATGGATTTGAGACTCCTAGATAACCATAAGACTTGGTGGATTAGCCGCCTCAGATGGGCGACACAGCCCAAATTTGCCTGGGATAGAATGCAAGACGAGAAGAAAATTATTGAGGGAATGAAGCTTCTCCAGAAATACAAAATAAACGCTATGGTTTATGTCCTTATGGGCTTTGATAGTAATTTAGAGGAAGATTTATACCGCTGCGAAATTATCAATTCTATGGGATTCGACCCTTTTCCTATGCTATACGAACCCACCAAGATACTCCGAAAATTCAGGAGATTCATTTACCTTAGATATTACCGAAGATACAAGACCATTGCTGAGGCTTGGAAGCAATACAAGAGAGCAGATCATAAAGTTACTGTGAGGACTGGATGAACGTTGATGTAGTTTACAACAAGTCCTGCCAGAAAATGGACGAGCTTCCCGATGAGTCTATTGATATGTGCCTCTCTTCCCCACCCTACTTTGGCCTCCGCGATTATGGAGAAGATGTCAGGGAAGTTTGGGGAGGGGATCCGGATTGTGAGCATCAGTGGAATTTTGAGCAGGTGATACACGATAATTTAAGATTTCGAGGAGCAAGTTCCAGCGTTGGAAATGAAAAGAATAAGGAAATTCATCGCGGTAACATAACAAACTCAGGTTTTTGCCTCAAATGCGGCGCCTGGTATGGCCAACTTGGCTTAGAACCTACTTTCCAACTTTATCTTGACCACATGATGATAGTCTGCGCTGAGATAAAACGGGTACTGAAAAAGACCGGATCCTTCTGGTTGAATATGGGGGATACGTATGGAGGCAGTTGCTCGGGCCATGGGGATACTGGATTAGTACAAAATTTTAGGCGCATGACTAAGGGCTATCTGTATGATACTGAAAAACCTCAGAGGAAAATTATGCCTAAATGCCTTCTCGGTATCCCTTCCCGTCTCCGAAATCGTCTAATAGATGAGCAAGGCTGGACATGTAGAAACACAGTAATCTGGGCAAAACCTAATAGTATGCCTTCAAGTAAAAAAGATGGTCTTACGCCTTCCTATGAGTTCTTGTTTCACTTTGTTAAGAATATCAAGCCACAATATTACTGGAATGAGAAAACAGGTTTGATGGCTGATAGGAAACCTCCGAAAGCTAGGCAAAAAGAGGGAATTGATTGGGATTATCAAACAGTAGGCGTAGTCAATGAAAATATCTTCAATGTTAGGGTTAGAGATGGCGATACCGAAAGATTTTTAGAAGGAGCGACTGAAGAAGAAAAGAAGAATTATGGCAAGCTGAAGGAAAGAACTCACTGGCACAGCCTCGGTTACTGGTATGACCTTGATGCTATAAGGGAACCGCATGCTCAAACATCCATAGCTCGTCTATTTAGAGGTGTGGACCCGGGTAATAAATATGATTACGCAAATAACCCAGTTGAGCATTCAGCTAGAAATTTAAGCAAGCCAAGATTGAACATAAGAAAGATTACCCGGGGCCCAAAGGAAATTCCTTTTCAAGAACAAAGCATAAGACCGAGTGGAGGTGACCATCATCTGATGTCTAATATGCTTACCTCATTACAAAAGAGTGTCCTAGCTGGTAGAGGAAAGAATCCCGGAGACGTATGGGTTATTCCTTCTCAACCAAGGCCAGAGGCACATTTCGCAACTTTTCCAGACAAACTGACAATCAAACCAATCCTGGCAACCTGCCCGGCTGAAGTTTGCAAGAAGTGTGGGAAGGCGAGGGTGAGGATAACGAAACCAACTAACGAATATAAAAAATTATTAGGAACTTGGACGCAAGATACTGATATAAGTAAAAAACTTCGAGCAAAAATAGGATTCCAAGCTCACAGTAAGAAAGTTGCTACTACGGCTGAATATCAAACCATCGGCTGGACCGACTGTGGTTGCAATGCTGGCTGGAAGAGCGGTGTTCTGCTGGATCCTTTTGCTGGCAGAGGAACAGCTTTAATTATGGCAAAGAAGCTAGGAAGACACTATGTAGGGTATGAGCTAAAGAAGAAATATTGTGAGAAGCTGATAAAACCTGCATTGGAGGAAATAGACCCTTTATTTAACTATAAAAAGCCCAGCGGAGTTGCATTCGCTCTTTGAGAATAGGTAATCCCTATTCACCTCTATATGTCCAAGTAGCACTCCGTTGGGCGGAAAGGAGGGGAAATGAAAAAGGGTTATTGGGATTGCTAGGTAGAATAGCCCGGCGGAGTTCTCAACAGATCGAGTTACTTAACCCCGTTGCTCCGCCGGACGGAAAGGAGGAAAATACCAAAGGCAAGCATCCGAGAAAAGATCCCAGGGCCCTTGACACCCTGTCCGCTCCTCACCTGAGACATTCAAAACGTCTCCTAACGGTATGTCTCTAAGTGGAGCTACTGAAACCGGAGGCGGCACAATGCGAAGGGTCTAGCTAGTGCCGCCATGCTTGCCGAGGAAGGAGGAAAAATGGCAATACTGGACCTTACCAAAGAAGGAATTTGGGGGCGGTGCTTCAAGTGCCGGGCGAAGCTCGAAAGCACTAAAGAGAAGAAGTACGGGTTCTGCAAGGAGTGCCTGGCGGAGATGGGAGTGGATTTAGAATTAGCTTGAAAGGAGATGAGGGTTGAGTGATATGACATTTTTGACAAGTGATATGATAGATTTGTCAGGTCTGATATGACAGATTTGTCATATCACTGCGCCACATTTGTCACATCACTTTTCAAGTTCTTCAACACAGTTCAGCAATAGCAAACTAGGACTTATTACAGAGATAATGCATTAGGATATTACAATGACTAAGGAGACCTCCAAAAAAAGTTGGCCCTTCCCTGTATATTCAGGACTCCTCCAGGATGGCCATAAAAAAAAAATGGGAGAGGCAGTTTGGGAGTTTCTTTGGTGCATCGACAAAACAACAACCGAAGAGAACGGTATTGGTTGGGTTTTAGGAAAAAAGCCGATAACGATAGAACAAATAGCAGACGAATTGGAAGAGTCTTGGAGGACAGCTCAAAGACACCTAGAAACTCTCAAGAATTGTCGCTATATCACCATCACACGGGCAAGCAAGGGGATGATAATTGGAGTATTGAAGAGCAAAAAGTGGATTGGCAAAAGCAATATTAACTCTGAGGAACGAGAGATCCTTAATTTTCTCAAAGGAGTTTCTGGCTATCCTTTCGATTTCGAGACAGACTTGGAGTTCCTGCGAACCCTCTGGGTAGACTTCCCAGGGATTAAGATTCTAGAGGAACTAAAGAAGTGGAAGGTCTGGCTCTTGGATAATAAAAAGAGACTCAAGAAAAAGGTTAATTACCGGTCTAGGTTCAGAAATTGGTTGAAAAATGCTCAGGAGGGGAGGTATGGAAGAAGTAAAGAGTATAGTACAAAGAGCACTAAAGAAAGTCGGGAAGAAAGCGAGAAATATCGAAAACTCTACTCCCGACCTAGTGGAGGAACGGGCGAAACGACTGGCTAAGATAAGAGCGAATATGATCGATGTGCTCCATCGGAGAAACATTCCCTTGAGATACTTGCAGTGCTCGTTTGACAACTTCATCTGTGTCGATGATAGCACCACTTGGGCTAAGAAACTTTGCTCAGATTATGTTGAGAACCACAAATTAGGAGAAGGCTTATTCTTATACGGTCCAAATGGGACGGGCAAGACGCATCTGGCTGTAGCTGTCATGCGTGAGCTATCACTAAAAGGAGAGCTTAACTGGTATTTCATCAAAACTCCATACCTGCTTATGAGCATCAGAGAGGCTTTTAAAAAGGAGTTTTCCGGGAGCGAATCGAAACTGATTGACCGATTTATAGATTACGACTACTTGGTCATAGATGAGCTGGGGGTGGAGAAGACCACCGACTGGAGTCTGCAAACTCTGTATCTTATTATTGACGGCAGAAGCGACCGGCTGAGATCTACGATTATCACTTCAAACTTGAGCCTCCAGGGAATAGAGAATGACCTTGATCCCCGCTTGGCCTCTAGGATAGTGGGTATCTCCAAGGAGCTATTGGAGTTCACCTGCGACGACTGGAGACTGAGAAAAAAGGGTTAAAATCATGGAAATAACCTTTGCTTTTCTCTTCGTGGCAATGTTCTGCTGGATGGTCTGGGTAGAGAGAAAACATGCTCGGAGGATCAGGCAAAGATTGGACAGGCTGGATAAAGTGTTGGAGAAGTTGGAGGAGAAAGCAAAATAGCCCCGGCCAAGGTTCTCCGGTAACTATCGGAGCAGGTTTCTGATCATCTCCGCCTGGACTTTGCCTTGGCTGGGGAAGGAAAAATAGATGCTTACTTGCTTTAAGTCTCTCTGGAATTGGTTTACCGGCAAGAATGACAAGAAGCAGGTGGAGGAGCTGAAAAAGGCTATTCCCTCGGAGCCTATTCTTGAAGCACCTCCCCCTCCGATAAAGAAGGGTAGCCTTGAGGACATAAGGGACTTCTGCGATGAGATGAGGAAAGACCTTTTAATTCGTAAGAGACTAGATGAGCTTCACAAGAAAACTGACGACCGGCTATATGTAGAATGGGGCAACCTGAAGGCCAAAATTGAGAGATTCCTACAGAGGCAGAAGTGAAAAAAACTCTCGAACAAAAATACCAGGAGCTAATCGAGCACTGGGAAAAGCTCCACCAGGTCAATCAGCTAACCGAGGCCGAAATACTGGGAGATGTCGTTTGTTTGAATAATTTCATCATAAAAGAGATCCAGAAGTTGATGAAGAAGCAGACCGAGCTTGAGAGAAGAGAGGTCAACATTTGGAAAAGACTCCGGGAGCTAGGAATTGAAGAAAGAGAGAAAACAAGAGCTTAAAGCCAAAGGAGCCATCGTAGCCTGGACCTGCCAAGACCCCTCTGGGATGTGTCATCTCTTCTACCTCAAGGCGGTAAATGGAAGGTTCACTCTGGTAAGACAGACTCCAGGGCAGCCAGATGTTCAGGCCAACCCTGTCGGAGAGGGATATTACCGGCTAGATAAGGAGGAAAAGGTCTCCCTTCTCATCATGGCTATGAGGAACTGGCTTCGGAGCAAGGCAGTGTCGGTTTCAAGGCCCATTTATCTGGCCAATATAGAGAAGGTGAAGGTGGTCCCGAGGTTGCCGAGGAAGGCGTTGAAGGAGATAGAATGAAGCTCATCATCACCGCTCTGGATGTTATCGAAAGACAGGCTCATAACCTCAAGGAGCAGGTCAAGAAGGGCAGAACGCCAGAGTGGCAAAATGTTAAGGTTATGATTAAAGCTCTGGGTGCCATCGCTGAAGACCCGCAATTCCAAGCGGAGGCAGCCAAGAAAGGCAAATGGATTCCTTACGTGCTTAATATGCTTGCGGGGGTTGTGAGGAGTCTATGAAGATAACCGAATATTTTGAGGATTGGGAGTTCAAGGTCTCATCTGATTATCCAGAACTGGCCAGAAAGATATTTCTTCACGGGATTGACCTGCTGAAGCTTTTCTACATCTGTTCCTCTATCTTGGAGCCTGCCCGGAGCCTTTATAATGAGCGCTTTATCGTGACCAGTGGTAAGAGGACGGTTGAACTCAATAGTGCCGTCAACGGAGCGGAGCAGAGCGACCATCTTTTTCTTGGTAGGTCGTGTGCCGTGGATTTTACCATGAGACGCAAACAAAAGCTCCCGAAGGTGTATGGCTGGATTTATACCCATTGCCGTTACTCCGTGGGCGAGATGATACTTTACCTTGATAAGAGGTGGAAGCCCCGCTTTATCCACGTGTCACTTCCTACCAAGAAGCACCACTCGGAGTTTTACTTTGACTACAACAAAGGAGAGGATTTTGATGATATAGCAAAACTCTCCGGGATGTCATATATAGAGATATTCACCAAGGAGGTGAGCTAAGTGTCAGTAAAAATCAAACTGAAAGAGGTCTTTACCATGGACCCTAATTCAGTGGGAGTTCTCTTTGACTGTGATGGAGTGAAGGATCCGGAAAAAGTTGTAGAACTCATAAAGACCACTCAACAATACTGGGAGGGAAGCATACATTTCTGGACATTCGTGTCTATGGTATTAGACATCATTCTTGAGCGGACAGAAAGATGAGAAAAGGGGAGCTAGTAGATCTATTACCACTTATGGTTGCCCCTTTGGGTCTAATGATGCTCCCAATTTTAAAGAGGAGGTATGATATGTGGCAAGCATTGCTGGTGTGGCTGTTTAAGAAACAGCTCATCAAAGTAGCATTAAGGGTTCTGGAGGCTCTTCTCCGAGAAGAGATAATTCCCTTCAAGGTTGACCTAACGGAGCATACCGACGCTGCTCAGGCATTGAAGAAGAGCCTGGACGATAACGTGATTAGAGGGATTGAAATGGCTGATATAGTCCACCATTTAATCCCTGGGCTCCCGGACGCCGATCAGGTGAAGGAATAGAGATGTCCTGTCCCTTCTGTCCTATTGAACACAAGACAGAGTGGTACTTGCACGATGTGGTCAATGATGTAGTTGCCTGTGAGGATCTGCAGCCTAGAGGCTACAAATACAGAATATTAGTTGTGGGTTCGGGTCCTCACTGGCACCGTCCTTGGAAAGAGTATAGCGAAGCGGAGAAAGAGTTTCTGGCAGGGATTGTTGCTACTGTTGCTTATCATCATATTCAAATAGGTAAGGCCAAGAAATTGGTAAAGATTGACACGGAACATTTTAGTATCAAAAATCATGGACACGTTCAGGCGTGCATGAAGTGAGGAGGCTAATCATGCCCGGAAGAGGTAGGTTTGGAAGAAAAGCTATGGGCCCAGGTGGACAGTGCTACTGCCCCAAGTGTGGTTATAGCGAGATACATACCACAGGTCAGCCCTGCTATCAGAGGAAATGCCCCAAGTGCGGGACAGCGATGGATAGAAGATAAAATCTTACCCCCCTCTTTACACCCTCCTATAGAGACTTTATGAGGCCAAAGAGAGAAGAAATTTTTTGGCTTCCCTTTCTTTTCCCTTTATGGTATAATTTGGTGGGAGGCTAACTAATGGGCAAGTGCAAGGACTGTAACTCAAGGAGAGAAGGACGGCCTCGGATGTTGTCAGGAAGGTCCTGAGGAAGTATTTAAAAAATAAGTGACATGGATAAGAAAACATTATCTAAATATCGGAGTGAAGTAATTGGAAAATTCATAAACATTGAATGGCGTATTAACGCAATAATCTCACAACATTATTTTAAGACGGTATCGATGCCCTTTTTTCTAGAAGTTCTATATGATGAATATTTTAGTTTTGCATTAAAACGCAGAATTCTTCAAAAAATAATCCCTGATTTAGACAATAAAAAAAAACAGGATTTAAATAGACTTAACACTATAAGAAACTATTTTGCACATTGTGGTCCAGAATTCGTTATGATTTCTGGAAAGCTAAAACCTGAACCAAAAAGAGTTGTTCCTGACCCAAGAACGAGAAGCCTAGAAAAAGGAATTGATTTTGAAAAACTGTATGAAGAATTCATTAAAAAAGACAGAGGAGTAACAACATATTTAGGTAAGATTTTTACAGACCTTGGGGGGAGTTGTGAGGAAAAAAGCTAACTCGACCTGAGACTTACTCTTTTTAGGCTCATAGACCCTATTTAGGTAGGGGACAATACTTTGAGATGTCGATCACGAATGATTTTTTATGTTACTGTTGTCCTTATTGCCAATAATTTTTTCTCCGGTATACTTTAATGGTTTCTGATTTTAGGGTCTGGTTTGAGAAAGTTTCAGATAAAGTTCTTGGTACTGATCTTTTATTTTGAGGAAAAAGAAAAGTGACCGGACACTCCCCATCGAAGAGAAAAGGTGTGAAAGATGTGGCAAGAAAATAAGGATGGGTAGATACTGCTATTACTGCGGAAAGTATAAAGGATTGCGGTAGATGAGAGTCCACATAGAGTTTTGAGATAAACAGGAATGGGTTTATACAACTATTTACTATCTATCTATACGCGTTTGGTCGCTTCAAACCCTTATGCTAAAATAGTAATAAGGAAAAGAAATGAAGCACAGTCTTGAAAAATCAACCCAAAGTGAACTAGGCGTTAGAGAGATAAATATCCTAAAATCACCCAAAAAAGGGGGTTCTTCTGATATAGACTCTATCCCGTATCTCAAGGAACTTGCTATTGAAATTTCTGAAAACAAACAACCTATACAGTTTACACCAAACATTAATGAACATATCCATCGCTGGGCTCCTTATGTACAAGGATTTTCGGCTTTATTTGTCCAGTCCATATTAGATCTCTATAAAGAACAATATAAGGACCCGGTTATCCTTGATCCTTTCGCTGGTTGCGGTACGGTTTTAGTCCAAGCCAAGCTCAATGGCTATAAGTCATTTGGAACCGAACTAAACCCACTTTTACAGTTTATAGCTGATACCAAACTTAATTGTTGGGACATTTCTCCAAATTATTTGCTAAAAATGTACAAGGCAATACCGAGGGATAAACAATCGCCCGCACCATCTTTTTTAAAATCAAGTTCTCATTTCAATCAGGAGGTACTCAAGAATTTGGAAGTTCTCAGGGGAGGCATTGACTCTATAAAGCCTAGAAACGAGAAACAGAAAAAAGCGAAGGATTTAATAAAGGTTGGATTTTCTTCAATTCTTATTGATTGTAGCAACCTAAAACGAAGCCCATGTCTTGGCTATTGGAAGAACAAGGAAATATACGATACGGCTCCATTTGTTTTGCTAAATCAAAAAATACACACCATCGCTGATGATTTAAAGCTTATCCATTCTCAATATAAGGATTTTATAGACACACAAAGTAAGGTTCTTCTAGCGAATGCGATGGAATTTAGGCACCGAGATAAATTTGACTTAGTTATCACATCTCCACCATATATGAATGGCTTGGATTACGTAATAAATTATAAAATAGAAATGGGTTGGCTAGGATTTGTCAAGGATCATAAGGAGTTGAAGAGAATCAAAGATGAAATGGTTGTTTGCGATAATGTATCTAAAGGATTGGTAAGAGAGTTTTCCAAATCCAAATGGACATACACAAATAATTGGATAGAAGAAATTAAAAATAATATTGAAAAGAATATTGCAAAGAGAGGAAGTTACAGAAGGAAAGATATGCCGTATATCGTTCATAAATACTTTGATGATTTATATAAAGTCATGAAAAGTGTTTTTTCTTCACTTAACTCTGGAGGACGGTTTATTTTAGTAATTGGGGATAGTCTAATTGCAGATGTATATGTTCCTACTGATTTACTAATAGCGAAAATAGGATCAGATTTAGGTCTCCGCATAGAAAAGATAGAAAAGGCGAGAGAAAGACGGTCTGGGCAGATACGAAGTTACAGGCTCAGGGAGTCTATTATTACATTGTTGAAAAGGTAAAATCATGTCTAACAACGATATAGGTTTCTACGAAGAACCTAGGAACAACCACGGCATAGTAAGAGCCTGGACGGCAAGACAGGTCCGTTCGTGGGAAATCCCCCGTAACATGAGGGCTTTAGAGGCGTTTAACGAAGAATTAGGGGGAATGGAGTTTCCCACCATTTACACTTTATTCGAAGGTAAAAATAGGGTCTATATTGGGGAGGCTAAAAACATATACAATCGCCTAAAGACACACATTAATAATCCGGAAGAGAAGATAAAAGACTGGAAGAAAGCTATAGTAATTAACGACGGCCGTCCAGCCACACAATCCGTTTTCAACGATACGGTTGTAAGGAAAGCATTGGAGTTATACTTAATCCGCTTATTCAAAGCGAATAAATATGTGGTAGTGGCTCAGGGAGAGCCTCAAAAGCTGAATGCGACACAAAAATTTCTAGTTGATTCATTAAAAACAGAGCTAAACTCTTTCTTGCGAAAAAAGACCATTATCTATAAGGTTCTCGAAGAAGCAGGGCAAGAAGAAGTAATGCGGGATGACCTAAAGAAGATACTCCAGAACACCGCGAGAAAAATACAAAAATGGGAAAGCCATGCGGTTGTAATTGACAGTAAAAAAGCTTTCATCCGCGCAGGCAGTCCAAAGCCAAGAGGTTGGCAAATTACTTTGAGGGGACGCACATCTGAAAGCCTCATCGAATCTTTCAAAAGGGGAGATGGCTATTTGTTAGTGTCCCGGAATGGCGTGTTGTTAATACCACTTGTGGAGGTTCAGAAGGTAATTACAGATAAAACGGCGTACGAGCAAGACACGATAGATGTCTGGATAAACTTCACAGAAGAAAAGGCTACGCTAAGCTATAAGCAAAATACTATCGATGTGACAAAATTCAAGTTGATTCAGTGAGGAGTCTGTCTGACTCACATCTTACCCCCATCCGCTCTCAAAACTCTTCTCACTTTTTCCATTGTAGCCAGCACCCCAATTACTAAAGGTCACTCCAGCTAAATCCACAAGTTTTAGGGCATGAGGTCCTCGAGACCTCAATGGCTGTTTACTTTTTTAAGGCTCTTTCCGAGTTAGGGGGATTGGCTAGCAAGGGAGAAGAAAAACCTCTGTAGAATCATGGTGAGCACGTAGCAAATAAGAACAATGAATTTATGCTTACGGCGTGCAGGTTCCTTCCTTCTGCTCACTGACAAGAGCACGCAAGGCTACCCAAGGCGGAATCAGAGAAAATGTTAAATCCCTTGAAAAGTCGGATAATTCGTGATTTATATGTAATCTCATTTGGTATAGGTGATCAATCATAACTGCAATAATCCTTTTTGATACAAGTAATAGCCATTTCCAGTAGTCACATAGGTAAGATTTGCTATCCTCTGCAGATTTCTGAAGATGTCCTGCTCATTGTCCGTCTCGATATTTTCAGCTAGTTCTTCAAGCACTTCGTTAAGACTGTCAAATAGACCCTCTGGGATATTGATAGCTCTATCTGTACCCTGACTAATAGCAGCTGCTCTCGCATTGATTGTATTATATGCCCCGTTGAGAACCATGTGAATAAAGACAAGAGTAGCGTCAAACTCCAGATTGAAGACTCTCGTTACGACTCCATATGCAGCGCTGAACCAATACAGTTTTCTATATTGATCTGAGGTGTCCCTCATTCGTGCGGCAATACTCCGAAATTCGTCAACAATAATTCTTCTGTGCTCGTCTGAAATATTCATGGGGTCTCTCCTAGTAATTAAGAATTAGGCCTATCTTTATGATGCAGGCTTGTCATATCTAAACAAACGATAATACTCATTCTCCGGATATCGTGTTAACCCGCATAGAACGAGTCACCTCGTCTGCTAATTCAATACTAACTTTTTCTTTTGTTTCAGTAGCCCCACTCTGTTCCTGTCCTAATTCAATACTCAGTCCTTGTTCTATTCCACTAGCCTCAGCTTGTTCCTCTCCACGAGCTATTCCTTTCCTTTCCTCATACTCAGGCGTTGAAATTCCGTGGTCTTTTTCATGAGTCCTAGACGGTGGCATTATCCTTGCTTCGAATGATGAGGGCTCCCAAAAGTTCTCACCACCCCTATACCAGTAGTCGCTCAATAGTGAGAAGAGTTCTTTTTTCTCGCTTGGTACTAGTGTGGCTGCGCGGCGATAATATCGCGCCAAAGCGACGTGAATATCTCTAGCCTTCCGGCGCCTCCCTTGTCTTAGAAATTCATCACGATGCCTCATCATGTGGATTGATTGTTCAGTAAGGACATCTAATGCTTCCTCTGGAGATATCGCCTCCTTTCGTAACTTCGTGAGTGCGTCTTTGATTTTGTGATCCATCTTATCACCTCCTCATAAATAACCGTTCCAATTCCCGCAACAACGATTCCACTCTCGAACCCGCAAGTGCTGAGATTTTTCCAGCAACTTTTCCTATCTCTAACAGTTCCTTTCGATATTTCTTATATTTTTCGCTATTAGTGCTATTAACATATCCTTCTGCTCGACCAAGACTAGAACTTAACTGGCTAATATGCGCCGTCACCATACCCTGATCACTTTCATCAATATCTTTCGTAATTACCCTGAATGACGACTCTAATTTGTTGAATCGTCCTGAGACATCTGAGAGACTGGAAAGTGCAATATCATCTTTACCATCAGTCGCCATCAGCATTGTTTTCACAGCGTTATTGGCTCCCTCTCCTAAGATAAGAGAATCCTCATGCAGTCTTCGATAAGATTGAACCATTCCAGCGAGGCCTGCAAGACCCATGAGCTCTTTCTCAAATTCCACCAATTGTTTGTTTAACTCCTTGGCGTTTTCTTTCTTTATTTCTGTGCGGCCACCAGAAACCAAATCCTTAATGGTCTTAAGTCCAGTAATAATGCCTGTTATCAAATTCACCGTTGTTCTTAATTCCATGCTTCTGCCCCGGCCTTTTGAACCTTCACCTTGCGATAAATATCCCTTCCATACCTCGTCATTCTAAGTCTATCCACCTCTTTTTTGTTTATTGTTATAGAAAAATAAAAAATGTCAAGGGGCCGATTTGAATCATCTAAAATCTAACCGTAGGTGTATTGGTTGTGCCATTTAAAATCTCACCGAAATTTAGTATCATACTCCTTGACTCGATGAAAAGTCAGGGAGGAAAGGACAATGGATATGTACTCAAGAATCCAATATCTCAAAAGGCTGCAACAAAGGTACTTTCAAGCTCGCTCAAAAAAGGAGAAATCTTCTATTCTGGATGAGTTCTGCAAGAACACCCACCAGACAAGGCTTATTTCCTCCCCACCGCCACCACCAGGCCCAGCCCTAGCCCCATCACTCCCAGCCAGGGGAGCATCTTCTTGAACTCGCTCCAGCTCGGCAGAGGAGGAAAAACGGTAGGCTCATCAGGGCCCACAATGGCAGGAGTAGCAAAGCACTCGTCAACCTCAAATAGCCCATAGGCGGAGACGTCCTTGACTTCCCTCGACATGACCGGCTGTGCGGTGGGGTCAACGCAATACCAGCCTTCGGGCAGGAGTGCTAAGGTATAAACATGAGAATAAGTCTCTTCTTGCCAGAAGGCGGTCTGTTTTAGCCAACATTTTATCCCGGCAATTCCCAGCATAGTGCAGACCAGCGGAGTAAAACTAGAGCAGTCCCCAGTAACTCCGGGCTTTACCAGCTCCCAGGGCGGAGCCTCGGTATTTATCACGTATTCCACATTCTTGTAGATCCACTCGGCAATTCTCCTTGCTTTGTCCATTTGGCTATCTAGCCCCTCAGTAATATAGCCGACCAATTCTATCAATCCCAAGTGTCCTCTCCCCGGCACTATCCAGAGCTCAGTAATCGTTGTCCAGAAAGCCGGAGAGAAGCCCAGTTTTTGTAATTCGGCCTCATTGGCCCCTATGAGAATCCAATCATGGCCAGCGGTGGTGCCCCTTCGTTCGATATAGGTAGGCAGGGCCACCCGCTCAAGGGCTTTGTAGTATTCTATAAGCTCAACCGGAGTCTGGGTAAGTTGGGTATTCATTTTTTATATAACTTATATCCTAAAAAAGTAACCAAGCCCCCTAGTGCGATTATTGCCCACCAGAGGGGCTTTCGGGCTTCTCTTGTGACCACAGGCTCAAATCCCATTGGTATGATTTCCCATCCTTCTCGTCTCAGTTCCCCTATTTCTCTCTGTCTATAAAATTGGTCATCAACAACAGTCCAGGTGTCTTTTCCCACAATGCCATCAGCGACTAAATTATAGTCTGCCTGAAAACCTTTTACTGCTTCTTTGGTCCTAGTGCCGAATTTTCCATCTAGGATACCTGGGTCATATCCCAAAAACTGTAACATCATCTGAAGATAATATACCCAAGCATTGATATTGCTCCACTCAGTAGTAAACCCACTGCCGTATTTCAACGTAGGTCTATTCTTGGGTTCTGGGGTTAGAGGTTCAAAATAGCTATTTGTCATTGCCACGCTCCTAAAAAGGGATGCTTCTCAAACACTTCCTCATCCACCGCCCTATCCTCAGGGTGGTAGTATTTATCCACCATTGCCGTGGGGTCGTTCCTGTTCCTGTAGCTCGTGATCCCGGCGGTATTCTTCCAGTGCATAAAGTTGGCCACTTCCTCCCTTTTTACTCCCCTGGTGATTAGCTCCGTTATAAGCCTTCTTCTCGGAGAGTGCCAGACTTCCTTGGGCCTTCTCTTTACTCCGGCAAGAGAGCAAATCCGCTTGAACATCATATTGAGATCCAAGCCTCCATCGAAGGAAAAGCCAGCAATGATGTGAAACACCGGCTCAGGGATAAGGTGTTTCCTTACTCTTCCCCCCTTCTCGGTATGAACCAGGATAGTGCGGTTATTTATATCTAGGTCCTTCCTGGAGGCTATCTCCATCTCTCCCTGTCGGAGGCCATAGATGGTAGAGAGGGCAAGGTAAAATCTCTCTTTTTGGCTGCCCTGTTCCCTCACAGCCTTAATCAGCTTTCTCACATTGTCGGAAGCCATAGTGGGCTGCTCGGTCTCTTTTACTTTGGGAAGTATGTCTCTTGAGCTGATCATAAGGGGCTGTTTCTTTGCCCGGAGGAGCATCTTTATAGCGGAGAAGGCCGAGTTGATATAAGCTCTTGACTTTCTTTCCTTCTCCAGGAGGGCGCAGAACTTCCTTATGTCAAACTCATCGTAGGTATCTTTCAGTCCCGCGAAAGTAAGGAATCTCCTGATGAAGAAAAGATAGGCTCTTCTGGTATCGGGGTTTCTATTTTTCAGGAGCAGTCCCAGATTCTCGGCTATTTCCTCGTTCATTTCTTCCAGTTCCCCTGCTTCCAAGGCTGGGTGATCAACAGAGCAAGGCCGAGCATTCCCAGGCCAGCGAGAATAAAAATGGGAAACTTTGTCTCCTCGCTTATATAAGCAATGGGCACCTCATAGCCTACGGTGATAGCCGTCACCTCAAAGTAGTCCAGCCAGGCAAAGTCGCATCTATTATCCCAATCCACATAGGGGGCTCCGAGACACTGAGAGACCAGGCTCGCCGCAAAGCTCACAGTCTCAAATGTAACTTCATCTTGGTAGAGCTGAATGTCCAGAAGGATAGTTCCTCCGAAGGGGTCATAACAGGCGTAGAGCACATGGAGGTTATAATATGCGCTGGCGGTATCGAGAAAGGACTGTAAGCTCAGTCGTGCCTCTTCCCTTGTCAGGGACACCTCAGTTGTAATATCGAACTTCACCCTCACTACCGCTGGCATTGAGAGGGGTATATCTTCCCTGATTCTTACCTTATATACCCAATCTAGTGTTCGGAGAAACCAGTAGTCCGCCGGAACTCCTGCCTCTACTTTCCATTTCATTTTTTCCTCTTTTTAGCTGCCGTGCCGATGGCTATAGTAGCTATGGCTGCTCCTATCCCTAATAGCCACCAGGCGAATTTTTTCGCCACCCATTCGTTCATAAACAGGGCATCAGTTCCGGTAATGGAGTAGCCGCTTACTGTATTCAGCTCGGAGCCAAATTGGGCATCCAGGTCGCTGTGCTTGCGTATGGTGGGGCCAATGTTGTAGAAGATCACGCAGAACATGCCCCGGGCTCCTTTGCCTCCCATGTCGTAGAGGGTAAGATCGAGCTTCCTCAGGGCTTCGTTCATAGCCGCATAGACCCAGTTCCTCGCCTGGTCGATGCCAACCCCTTCCATAACATAAAGGTCATAGACGTGCTCGTAGTATTTGCCCGTATCTATCGGGTCTCCCGGCATCACAGGAACCAGAGTCCCTTCGGGTATCGTTTTGGGAAACTCTATTGCTGGCATATTACGCCTCCTAAGTTATTTTTCTTATTAAAATTCCATCGCATAACACTTCAAAATCATGAGGTACATTGTCATTATTATAAGCCGTAAACCTGATTTTATCCCTTACAAAATAGGGAGGGTCATATAGTTTTGGTCTCCTAAACTCCCCAACTTGGCGGTGCAGTCGTTCTACCAGGTCATCATCCACCTCCCAATCTATATAGGTATTAGCATACCAGCGAGTTGCTAAGTCACAGATGAAACCGACGTAGTCTGAAGGTAACTCAAATTCATAAACAACTTCGGAGTGTCCCGATTCGACCCTTAGGGGTTCTCTAGGTTGATGAGGCTCGTAATAAACTGAAAAAGGAATGCTCATTTTTTCACCGACACCACTGCTACTATGCTTAAAGCTATAATCCCCGCTATGGCTATCATTCCAATTAGGCCCCAGGGAATGGCTTTCTCACTATTCTCAACACCCGTAGGGACATATTGAACCGCTGGCTTTTCTTCTTCGGGAGGTGCTTCCGGCTCCCTTCCATAAATATAGTCCTGTAGCTCTTTTTGCTCCGCCAGTTGCTTGTCAAGCCATTCCTCCTGTGCCGGAATATCGCTGATTTGTCTTTGTTCGTATTCCTCAGGGGTTAGGCGCTCTATCATTTAGTATCCTTGAATTAGAGTAATTGGCTTATTATTCCTTCTAAAAAAATAAAGGTCATCCATTTTTTCTTTATAAGGCTCTAGCTCGGCAGCCCCGAACCTTTGAAAATAGGGTTTATCTAGGGTGCCGCATATTGCTTTGATCCCGCAACTCATACATTCAGGGCACAGTCCATTGCTGTTGATTGCTTGGCAAATATTCTCTCCCGCCTCTTTATATTTTTCAAAGGTCTTAGGGATAGCACCGTAGTCCCACTCGTAAGGGTCGAACATCACCAAGCAGCTGTTGCACACATTTTTTTCAAATCCCTTGAGTAAACACATAGGGAAATACCTTACGTTTACCCCTACATCGGAGGCTTCCAGGATTGACATTGCTTCTTTCAAATGAGGAGCGATGTCGCTACCCCTGGCCTGTATTCTTTCCCTATCAATCTTTGTCCAGTTGTATCTGGCGTTGAAGTTAATGAAGTTGCTGATTTTGGGCTGTTTTTCCGTTAAGAGTTTAGCCAGCTCAGGCAGTCCCTTAAAGGTATCCATCGTCAATATGGTATTAGTTCTATAAAAGAGGCTATTGTCGTGCATAAACTCTATCGCCTTTATTACTTTATCGTAGGTTTTGGCGCAGATTGATTTATTGTGAGCTTCTCGGAGTCCTTGGATAGTTATCAAGAGATCACTCAAGCCCGCGTCCAAGAGTCTATCTAATAAATTATCCTTAAACAAAAGCGCAGCATTGGTGATAATACAGCTTGTCATTCCATTATCTGAACAAACCTTAACCAGACCTACTATCTGAGGGTGCAGAGTTGGCTCTCCCCCAGTAAAGTCAATGGTGTTATTGCCTCGGTTCTTGGCATCAATTATTTGCTGTTTTAAAATCTCAAAAGGAACAAAAGGAGCTGTTTCCTCATACCGGTAATAACAGAACGAGCATTTGAGATTACACGGTCTTCCTACATCTATGACTGCTCTTTTTGTGGGCTGTGGGTTAATCATTTTTTCACCATAAACACTGAGGAGTTCTTGAGCAAAGTAAATTTGTCTTTGCCAAACACCTCATCAGCAGCCCGTATCACCCCTGGATGAGGAGTTTGATAATCATGGCCAAGAAGAATTCCGCCAGTTTTTACCTTTGGCCAGTAATTCTCCAAGTCTCTTTTAACCTGCGGGTAACTGTGGTTTCCGTCTATAAAGAGTAGGTCCACCGAGCTATCAGGTACTTTCTCCTTTGCGGCATCGGAGGGGAAGTTGATAAGTCTAAGGGAAGGAATAGACTTTGTATTTTCAACAAAATCATCCTTTGACCAATTCTCACCATCAGATTGAATAAAAGGGTCAATGGTTATAAGATTGACAGAAGAGCCTGATAGCTGAGTGGCTAGATATACGCATAAGCTAGACCCACCAAGGCCGCCTCCTATCTCTAAATAAGTGCTTTTGTCGGGGATTTTCTTAGCGTAATAGAAAAGATGATAGGCGTCCCAGGCAAAAAGTACGGCGATTGGAAGACATTTTTTAGCAACCGAAAAAGTGAAACCGTCCTTGGAAAAAAACTCCTCGTTGAACTTATAATCCTTAATCTGCCAGCAATCCTCATGTGTAGCTTGTTCACTCAATTTATCTTCTCGTTCGCCCCCACTTCTGGAGTATGTATGTTTCGTTGGCCTCAATGGGCCTGTTATGCTGGGCAAGGTGCAGAATATGGACTCTTCCGTCACAGTATATCTTGTAGCCCTTAGCCTCCAGTTGCATGATGAAGTCCTCATCCTCGGCCCAGGCTCCGATGAACTTCTCATCAAATTCAGCAATCCCCTTCCGGCAGAGAAGGCAGGCACTACAACTGGCTTTAGTTTCCTGAATATCAAGTATATTGCTGGTCTTATTCTGAGGTGCTCCATCGGGGAAGGTGAATCTGGGTATGACTGCCCCTGCTTGGGGATAGTTTTCTAAGGTTTGGAGCATCAGGCCCAGCCAACCGTCCTGATTCATGATAATGTCCTCATCCACAAAGCAGACATATTCATTTTGGGACATCCTAAATCCTCGATTTTTATTGTGAGCAGAGCTTTCTTCAGAGATAACAATTATGATGTTGTAGTCCAGCTCTGTATGCTCTACTATCGTCTCTACCAGTCTGCCGAGCCTTTGGACTCGTTCAGGCTCTTTAAGACAGGGAATGACAATATCAACTTTTTGACTCATTCTCTTATCGGGTCTAGCTGCCTTCCTTGCTCGGTCAGGGCATGATGGCACTTGGAGGAGCGATAGTAGACATTGGCCATCCAGACATCTGCGGGATAAAAAGTGTATTTCTTCCCCAAGGTTCGCCAGAATACCGCATCATCAAGAGCTCCTTTGGGGAGATTCTGGGTCGGCCACCTAGCATAATCTAAAACCTCCCTTCTCATAACTACCTGCGGAGTTCCTAGTCTACAGTAGGGATCTTGCAGGGGAACGCCCGGCCACATAATCCTCTTTTCTCTAGGCGCTTCAGGGTCAGAGTTCTCGAATACACCACTCATTTTGCCATAGGCAATTTTAGCCTCAGGGTGCTCACTAAAATACCTAATGCTTCCTTCAACCGCCTCCGGCCACAGCCAATCATCGTCATCCAGCCAAAGCAAAAGCTCATTATGGCTGGCTTCACCCAAGTAGTTCCTCACCTTTGAGACATGACCCATCTCACATCGCTCCTCATCGCTCACCTGCTCCTTGCCCAGCCAGTGTATTCTTCCATCCGTAAATTCTCTTTTAATCTGCTCGAAATCATAGTGCGAGCCGTCATTATAGACATACAACTCCCAATCAGGGGATTGTTGGCCTAGGACCGATTTTATCGCCCTCCTTAAATAATTGGGCCGGTTGAAAGTCGGTATCATGATGTCTACTTCTAAGAAATTTTTCTTGCCCATTTTTTATAAAACAAGTCTTGCTCAATCCCAAGCTGATCAAACCAAGCCTGGTCATGGTCGTAGCCCCTCCAAGCGTGATGAGCAGTTCCCGCCAGCACATACACACCTAGTTTTTTGTCATAGCACTGATAGCAAAAATCGACTCCATAGCAGTGAAAGTTTCTGAAAGTCTCTTGGTCGAACCAAATCCCATTTTTCCTGTTGACGATGATACAGCACTCATCGAGCCATCTAACTTGGTGGACCGTCTCACAGTCCGAACCCCATCTCATCTGTCCATCAAATTCCCACCCCACAACTCCTAGAGCGCCCCAGTCTGTTAGCCTGCATTCTTGCTTGATGAAGTCTTCAAACCAGTTTTTGCCAAAGAGCATATCCTCATGGGCACAGATAACTATGTCATTGGAAGCCTTTCTTATCCCGTAATTGAGAGCCTCTGCCCCTGATTTGAACATCTTGTTATCGGTATTGTCTATTTTTATGAACTCTGTTTCCTGTGGCAGTCCCGATAGCAGGCATCTCTCAAGCACATCGGAGGGCCAGTAGTGGATGGTGAGGACTGTTATTTGGGAAAATTCCAAGGGCTCGTGGATGGGATCACCGAGTTTTATTACCGGAATGTCGGGAGGGAAGAAATTGTGGGGATAGATTTTTAATAACTGCATTCCCCGCTGAGGGGAAACATTGACTATATTTCCATCATAGGCTTTTACGTCCCTTGCTAGGTAGCTTGTTAAGTCTGGAGTTTTGAAGAATATTAGTCTCATTCATTATGTCTCTTTCTTTTTGGTGGCTTCATAAATCAGGATGCCGATTATGGTCGAGGCTGAGGTTCCCACCAGAAACCAGGTGAGGCTCTGACCGCTCTGCTTTCTAGCGACCCAGCCCAGGGTTCCCAACCCGCAGCCAATCAGTACCCAGCCCCAAGGAGGAATTTGGCTCACTTTAGAACCCTAACATTTTCGTAGCTAGAGCGAAGACAAAGCAGCCTATTCCAAAGAGAACGCTGCCAATGGTGATAAAGCGGAAGCCCCGAGGAGCCTTTTGTTTAATCTCTATGTTAATACCTATGGCCGA
This sequence comes from uncultured Clostridia bacterium, assembly GCA_964543295.1. GTDB lineage: Bacteria > Aerophobota > Aerophobia > Aerophobales > AE-B3A > AE-B3B. The sequence continues at coordinate 28,940 of CAZIXA010000001.1, forward strand.
GACTATTATTGCTCCGAGGCAAATGGCTGCTCCAAACCATTGGCCCATTAAAGCCGAAATCTGTAATGGACTCATTTAATTCCTCCGAATTATGGGTCTAGTATCACCCTTGTTGGCGATGTTATGAGTCTTGACCAAGTTAACTGTCTCCTTCGCCCAAGCAGTGGCACTCTCGCCTTCTTCACCTTGCCGACTGCATCAACTGGGTTTCCCCGCTCCGGGGGGACAACTACCTCTTCCTTTTTGACCATAGTAAAATACGCAGTTTCCGTTGACCAAGGGGATACATTATCCTCATCATCCCAGAAGCGAATCCTCCAGAAGTAGGTACTACCATCCAGAGCCAAGGGGCTGACACCGTATTCTATATCCTGACAACGCTCTCCGTCGCTAACAGCACTCATTGAACACTTACCGCTGTCCCATACTATCTCCCCTGAGAAATCCGAGCGCTTACTTACCTGAACCTGGTAATAAACCGCTGTGCCCGCTATTTCTAATCTCCGTGGAAAATTGCTGAAAACTCCGGCTTTGGATCGGTTACATCTGTTGGATTTTTCTTTTGCTCACAGAGGAGGTCAGTGGGAGGACCCGGGGGAATGGGAATTGGGGCTACGTAAAATGCGCAACATGTACCGTTTGACCCAACGTTGCAGGTGGCCTTTTCGGATAATGAGGAACCATTCCATTCAAGTAAAGTGAGAAAAGGTACACCGTAATGCGCAACGAATAACAATTTTCCCGTAGGATCGAAAGTAGATTGCATTGGGCCAGTCCCGAGGTCCATAGAGCCTCCAACTGTGAGATTGCTACCGTCAAACTTCAGTAAAGTAAAATATGGAGAAACGGGGGGACGGCAAAGACCAATTAAGTCGCCCTGAGGATTAAAACGACAGTTTATATAACCAGGCCACTCTATGGTATAAGTATCAACCAACCCCAACTTGGAGCCGTTCCAAGAAAGTACGCTGCAGTGATAGCCGCCATTGCTGTATGCAACAACAATGTACTTTCCATCGGCGCAAAAGTGGCAACTTCGGAAAAGATGAACACCGTATTGTTCTCCTTCATACGTGTTATATATGTGGAGTGAATCTGCCAAAGTTAGACTAGCTCCGTTCCATCTTAAAACTTTGAAAGGAATAGGATCATCGGGTGGAGGAGTTTTTCGATGGTATGCAACTGCAATAAACTGGCTATCAGGAGTCCAAGAACAATCTACGCAAGAATTTGGAAAGGTGAATGTATCAACAACTGAGAGACTGCTTCCATCCCATTTCGCTATTCTAAAGTATGGTGAGTTAGCACTTGCAATCGCAAGCCACTGACCATTAGGACTAAAAGCAAGACCATAAACGGTAGTCCCGAGAACAAGCGTGTCAACCTCAGAAAAGTTGGCTCCGTCCCATCCTAAGACATGGATCCCGTTATTACCAAAAGCAACAATGTTTGCATTTGGGTGCCATGCGCAGACATGACCATAACTCGACAAAACAAAAGTATCGAGCTGGGTTAGGTTCACACCATCCCATTTGACCATTGAAGCCTGTGGCGAATCTGTTTTAGAGACTGCGATAAAGTTTTCTACAGCCATTCTTTTCAAACCCCTGTAAATCTTAATATCTCACGCAGTGTCGGTAAAGCAATCAGCGGTGGAATCGAAATTAAAGCAGCTTGAACTAAAGTTTTTGCTGTTGGCGGCGGTGTTGCTGGCTGACTCGTATAACCCCAGAGCCATAGATCTGATGAATAATACTCTTCAATCTTCTGTTCACAGACTCTTCCAGAATCCAATTCTACCCAACCATAGACTCCCCCTCTTATATCGGTGAAATTATCGTATGAGTCACCATTTTTTCTTATGCCAAAGTCCGTTGCCTGCGTGCTATATGGTTGAAAAAACGCTCCGTCATTGCCAGCGGGAATATCGGGGCTCATATCTACGTCTTCCCACTCGTCAGTGGTCTCAGTTGAGTAATCTTTAGCATTTGCCCAGCCACTGAAATTGTCGATCAAGTAGCCAGTAAAGTAGAAATAATAACTGGTGCTATTCGTTTTACCTTCTACTACTTCATTTCCGTCAAGGGACATCATTGCCCCTTGAAAGCAACTTTCTGAATAGTAGCATCTGTTATCTGATGACCCATTTTGCCTTAGTCCAAGCTGACAGTTACTGCCTGCTTTAAATATAAAAAATGCAACTTTTGCAGTATCGCCACCTGTCTCTGAAGCTAGGTCAATATCTTCCCATACATTTGCTGTGGATACCTGATGAGGATAGCTGTTGACGAAAAATGCCCCTTCACTATTCTTAACATAACCAACAATGTAAATTTCGATACCTGCCTGAATGTAGCATTCAAAAATGTCATTACTGTCCACACCAATAGCTACCCAGTAATGACGCCAATTATACGTGCTATCTTTAAAATCATCGCTAGAACCATTTTTCCTGACTCCTATAGTTTTAGAAAGAGAAGCACATACAACTTCCAACACAATACCAGCAGTATTGCCAGGGTCGACATAGGGAGAAACATCTACATCCTCCCATGAATTTTTAGTTGCAGGTGAAATTAGTGTTCTTGCTACTGGAATCATCTCATATCTCCAGCTCTATTCCTTCCTCTTTCAGGCTCTTAACCCTAGCTAATGCTAGATCAGTATTCCTTTCCACTAGCTTTCCCTTAGCATCGTAGACATTATTATATTCTTCCTCTGGAATTTGGCTCTTCTTTGGCTGCTTCTTATTCTCCTCGTGAAAAGCCAACGCCCGCAGCTGAAAAACCAGACCATGCAGCTTATCAAACATCTCCTTGTCTAGAATACCCCAGTTCTTTCCTTTCCAAATAAACGACTTTTTCTCGTAAAACGCTTTACTTAAAGCATCGTGAGCTTCATTAAACGTAGGGTCAACCAACCTTCTTAATGACTCAAACTGTATGTCCTTCCAATTTCTCTTTGGAGCTTTCCATTTCTTCATAATTAACCTCCTATACCACCTTTTGCTTTCCTCTAATCAACACAATCACGTCTTCTACCGCAGTCGCCGCCGTAGAAACATCAACGTCAATCGTAAATTTGTCGTTCTTTGCGAAAGTCGTGACATCAGGCGTTCCTGACGTGGCTTCCGTAGCCGTTCCTGTCAGTGACGGTCTATTTTCCTGGGTGGTGAAAATCGTTGTCCCTCCTTTATTTACATCGACCGTTAGAGTCTTATCAGTCCCAGGAGCAGTCCTAGCCATTATATAGACTTCATCAATCGTGCCTGCTACTCCAGGGGCAAAAGAAAAGACTCCTTTATCAGTCCCCGTTGTCTCTGGTGTATCAATGGGAATCACAATGCTAAATTTGACATGATCTTGGACTTCCTCTTTGGTCTTTCCTTCCAGCTTCTCGCTGTTATCTACTATGCCATCATCATCAAGGTCATAGATGCTCTTTTGCATATCCCCGAGGGGCGGGTCGCTCCTTATGGTAGGGTCACTGAGTATAGGCACTCTGTTCTCCTCTCTAAATTATTCTTACCAGAGCAGCCAGTCTGAATGTCTCTTGCGGAGTTGCTCCATTGGTGTACCTCACCCGCACGTATCTTGCCACTAGTTCGATTGTGGCAGCTACTGAGGCACCAGCGGTCAAAGTGTAGTCAGTGGAATAATCCCAATGTTCATCCTCTCCATCAATAGACTGCTGGACTTGCACGCCGTTGGCAGCCGAGGCTTGGTCGGAGAAAGCTAAAAGAGTAATCCTTGAGTAATTGAGAGCATCAAAGCCGGAAGATTCATATACTCCATTTGCACCCAGGGGGGTGATACTGTCTGCGACCACCGTTCTTAGCTGGGCCTGAATATCTGCTGGTTGGACCTTCTGGGTGGCCTCGGGAAACCAAAAGTCGCCCCTGCCAAAACTGAGAATCAGCTTTTTGCCAGGCTGGGCCGTGTTAGTGATAAGCACCTGACGAAATAGTTGCTTGAACTCGGTATAAATAGTAAGGTCAAATTCCTGAGACCCCAGGGTGTCAAGCCTCAGGGAAGCGGTTCCATCCAGAGAGAGGACCCTGATATAATTGCCTGTTTCAAACCCCTCCGGGGGGATCTTATCTATGGGAAAAGCAACCCTGGGGGTGTCAAGTTTAAGTTCCCTTCTTTCCAACCACTCAATCTTAGCCGTGTATCTCTTTAAGGCTTGAGCGAAGGACTCGGCCCACCACTCGATGAACTCCTCTTTTACAAAGAATTTTTCTTTTAGCTTCTCACCATTCATTTAGCTCTCCTATTTTTTTGACAAGGCTATAATACTCAAAAGAAGTGCGGTCCCCCCTAAAATCCACGGCCCGTACCTCTTCCACCAAGGTATCTCCTCTCCTATCGGAGGCTCAACAGGAGGATATTCCTCTGCTACCTCTAAGTATCCCGCTTCTCGGTATTCTCCATTCATATTAACCTCACTTTTTAAGGGTTAAATAAGTAATAACAGCGCCTATTCCCCCAATTATTGCCAGATGAGGAGCATACTTTTTATACCAAGGTACCTCTGCCGCTGGGGATACTGAAATTGTGTATCCTTCAGTGGGAGCCTCCCAGACTTTGCTCCTACAAACAGGGCAATATAAAGGGGTAACAACTTCTGCCACTACTGCGCCTTCAGGAGGTGGCGTAATAGTGAGAATAGAGCTACATTCCTTACAGGTCACTTGAAAAGGCTCTTTCAGGAGCGAGTAAAGGTAATCCAGTTCTGCCTCTAAGCTCACTAGCTCCATCTCCAAGTCCGCTATCTCCGCCTGAAGTTCAGCTAATCTCGCCTCTTTTTGCTCCTTTTCGAGCTGTAAGTCCTGAAATACCGCCATTTACATTCCCAATAGCTTCTTTATTTCATCTACTTTAGCCTTTGCCTCTGCTATCTTGCCCTTCAGCTCTGCTACCTTGCTCTCAGCCTGGCCTATCTGCTCATCCAGACCCCCTATGTCGGTCCGAAGCTGGTCGATAACGGGAGTAGAGACTATCTCAACTTTGGTTCCTGTTCTAATAGGAGCCTCACATATAGGACAGAGTAAATCTTCATTATGTTCAGTTATCGAGGAAATCGTTACTTTTAAGACTGAGCTGCATACCGAGCAGGTTATCTCTTCAGTGGTGAAGGTTTCTTCTGGGTAACCACTGGTTATCATTATATAGTCCACATGGCTTAACATACCGTTAGTACTACAACCAAACTGGACATATCTACATCTCCCATCGGTCGCGGCTGTCTCCCAATTGCAGTCAACAGTTCCTTGATAAACTCCATCAAGATAGACATCCACAGTTGCGACAGCTTCTCCTCCAGATTTATCCACATGAAATTCCCATACGTGCCAGGCAGCCTGTTCAACAATATTTATTCCAACCTCTCCATCTACGCCACCTGCTTTCTTTATGAATAGACCATCGGAGGCAAACTGAGCATAAAATCGCCAAGTAGATGTGGAATATTGTATGTAAGCAAAGTCGCCATCAGCTAAAGTGCCTATATTATCAAAGTAAGTTTTAATCCTAAGTGTAAATTTATCTGGTGGAGAAACTAAATCATCTCTATACCGACGAGCTCTATTTCCAGGGGCAGCTGCATTAGCGGCCATTCGCCATTGACCAGCGGGTTCTATTTCAGAGACTCCATTTATGTGATCACCATTTTTCCAACCAGTGAAATCAGAACAATTTTCATCTAATATACGAATGTCTGGATGTTCACTAGCAATATGGTCGTCAAGCTCTTTCTTTGTACCAAAGGTAGCTCCGCAATATGGACAGGTATAAGTTACTTCTTCTCCTTCAGGCGGCGCATGAGGCCAGTCGAAGCCAGCTAATGCTGTCCTTATCTCGTTGAGGAGTGCCGCCTTTTGGGAAAGCCCAAAATTTGGAGCTGACATATACCAGCAGTAGATAGCCAGTCCGTCTTTTTCCAGGCCGATCCCGTGGGCCTGAAAACGCTCAATCATTCCCGCAATGTAGCCAGTAGGGTCACGGAAGACTCCCTCTCTAAAAGCCTGCACTACAGCCATTGCGGCTCTTCCTCCAGTATCCTTGTTCCAGCGGTTAAGGCCATAGTCCATATAGCCCTTCCAATTACCATACCAGCCTTCGGTGCCTGCATCGAAAACACCGTCATTTATGGGATAATCAGAAAGAGCAATATGGTCGGCTGCGTCAGGGTTCCAGTTGTCGTAAGGGGCATGGACGTTGGTAGTATGGCTGACCAAGAGATCACGGTCTGGATCTGCTTTCTTGAGGGCATTATACCAAGTCTGTTGCTTGTCCTTAGTGCACCAAGATTGCTGTTCAGGCTCATCCAAGAAATACCAAGCGGCTATGGCGGGGTGGTATTTCCATTTATTTATAAAAGCAATAGCTCCGGCCAAATCTCCCTTCCCACCATAGAAAGCAGCATAAACCCCTATTGGAATAACCCACAGCCCCTTCTGAGCACACTCGTCCAGAAGAGTCTTGGTTATTCCCGTATAGCAACCGGCAGTATTGAAGCCTGCTGCTAGAATTGCATCGACATCAAAGTCCCAAGCGTAACAAAGTTTACAACCCTTCCAGGTAAATCTTCCTGCAGGTGGAGGTGGTGGTGGAGGTGGTTCTCCTGTCTCCTCAAAGTGAAGCTCTATAAGATTAGTATTCTCGGCTGCTGAACGACCATTATACTGACGAAAACGAGCTTGAGAAACAGAGCCAGCAGTAAAAGAAACTTCTGTCCAAGCATTATTATTGATCTCTACCTGATTAAATACCTGAACCCAAACTCCATCTCTATACACTTCAACCTGAGTTGGCCCCGTAATATAATAATAGCTCCAGAAGCGAATCTTACCACACTGAAGAGCAGGAAGAGTTACGGTAATCCAAGGACTCCAACTTTTAGCGGGAACACTCTTAACAGCACGAGTGCTAGTATTATTATCTATAGCCTCATTTAGACGGCTCCAATCACCAGAGACACCAGTAGGAACACGCCAAGTCACTTAGTCATCTCCTTTATTTTTTTCTAAGCATCAAAATCAAGACTGCTAGCCCTATTCCCCCTATGGCAATATAGGGAAGATACTTTGTCCATACAACAGGAAGACCCCTGATTTCATCTAGGGCTGCGATAACTGCTCTTTCTACGTCTTGGTCACAGGGGCCCAGTCCATATTCTGGATGAGTATTCTCTGCCATAACAGTCTTGCATCGGCCAGTGGGCGGATAACAAACTGTGATTGGGCTGACATAAGACTCAAACTCTGCATACTGGACAGTATAGGGGCCTGCATGACCCCAACTTGGCTCACCTTCCCAAGAGAATCCATTGGGCATTTTATAAACCTCCTATTTAAGTAATATGCTCCGACAATCCTGTAAGTTTAAGACGTTGGGCCACCCGTTCCATATCTTCCGGGAAATAGCGGGCTAAACCAGCGTTTTTATCCATCCACATGGCTACCGCATCCCAGAGCGGATAAATAGCCAAGTCAACCCTCACCTGCCTAGCGCACATTGCATCTTCGATGTCTCGGTCAATTAGTATGGCCAAGTCCAGCGAAGCCTTTTTGCGGTCCGTTTTTAATTTTCCGAACGCCTCATCTCTCGCTTTGTCGAAGTCTATGCTCATTTCTTAACCCCCAGATAAACGCATAGGCCAATACAGCCCAGCATAAGGAAAGAGAGCACCTTATGTTCCCTAATCCACTCCCAGATACCTCCGGCCATTATAGGCGGAGCTACACCTCCCATAGCAGCCTCCAAGGCATCCCAAGTCTCCTCTCCCACAATCCCGTCAATCCTGAGTCCCCAATAAGACTGGAAGCTCTTAACTGCGTGCTCGGTGGGGAAATCAAATACTGATGTTATCTGGGCTGTCTCTAGGTATCCCAGCATATTAAGAATAGTTTGCAGATTATTGACGAAAATACCTCCATCTCCCAGTTTCAAAGTAGGTTTTGTTGCAATTGGCATCTTATTTTCTCCTCTTAGCTAAGGCTACCACTAAGCCCAGTCCCAGACCTCCTGAGGCTATCCAGGGCCAGTTGGCCTTTAGCCATTCTAAGATTCCTGTAATCGGAGGCTTAGGTTGTTCTTCCTCTTTTATTATGGCAACACCTTTTCCCATCGCTTCCTCTAGTCAGCTAAAACTCCACAAATAGGGCAATATTGGTCCACATTGCGCTCCGCTGTGGGAGAGGTATAGAGCACCAGAGCAGCTCCGCAACTAGGACAAGTTATTGCCTGTGGAGTCGTTTGATCCAAAATACCATGACCGTAGCCCTCTATCCCCAAGTCAGCACCGCATATCTTGCAGTATTGCAGGCTTTTGACTGGTTCTATCCATGGAAAGTCAAACGGGGGTAGCTCGACAGCAACTAGCAAGAGACTTCCACACTTGGGACAGGTTACCGTCTGGACGTAGACACTTTCCTCAATTGTTACTCCCTGACCCATTTATCTCCTCCTCCTCGCCAAAACTATAATTAGTGCAGTACCCAGCCCGGCCATAAGGCCGTAGGGCAGGTATTTGATATACCAGGCCTGGACTTCATAACCCAGCTCCCCCGGGTGCTCTATCTGGTATTTCTCTATGGCCTGCGTTACGTAATATTGAATCCTCTCTAAAGTTGCTTGGCAACACTCCTGCCAGTGGCTCACATCATCCCAGATTTTTATGGTATGCCCCGCATAGTGGCAATAGCTGTGCCATTCCCCATTATATATTGTCGGGCCTAGCTCCTGCTCGTATCTATGGTCAAACCAGTTGTAGGCCCATTTGATGTCATCGGTAAGTCCGACTTTTCTCTCAACCGATTTGATGGCGTTCTCAACCTCAGCTTCTTTGTCGAGTTTAACTCCACCAGTGAGGAACTTTATTAGACCTATAACTCCAACAATTATATCAATGGGACTCATTTCATTTCCTCAAAGCGAGAACCAGAACAAGCCCTATGCCCAGCCCGCCCACTATTATCCAAGGTAGGTAAGTCTGCCAGCGTGCTGCTGCCAGTCTTGCGTCAACTATGGCGGCAATCTCTTCACGGGTCAGACCTTGAGCTTCCATAGATTCTTTTTCAGCAGTGGTGATGATCCCAACATCCACCAATTTGTTGTAAATTTCAGCTAAAGTCTCGGCTATGTTAACAATCCAATCCCACCAATTTGCATTGGGCATACTAACCTCCTTTCTTTTTCTTAACTACTGTTCCTATTGCTATACCTGCAATGCCCAGAAGGCAAAGCAACAGCCACCAAGGAAATCTAGGTAGAAAAATAGCTACTTCAAGCAAATCCAGATAGACATAGTGGGAAGCCGCAAAGCTCTCTATTTGAACTGAGAAGTCATTGTGCGGCTTGCCTATGGCATCCGAAGGCTCCCTGAATTTCAGGGAAAACTCCACATCTCTTTTCAGGGGTTCTCCCCAGAGCACCATATTGGTAATTTCAGGAAAATGGGCTAGGATGACGTCAAGAGCCTCCTGCACCGACTGAGGTGAAAGCTCAGGAGCGGTAATTCGGTAATAATAGGAATAGAGTTTATCAGGAGCAACTATATCCCCAGCACTAATTTTCTGACGATATAAGTATTCCACCTTAGCCTCCCTTCTTCTTAGGAATAAATAGAGGAAGTAGAGATCCTACTACTACTATCCCTGCTAGAATTGTTATCCACTTCACTCCCTTAACTATTTCCTCTGATACCGTAACCAATTTTTCAACGGTATCAGGACTAAGGTTTTCTACAATTTTTCCTAGAAAGTAGAGACTAACAGGGATAGCTATAATACCTATGATTACCATAATGGGGAGCAAAACACCTGCCACTGGAATAGCAGCAGGCGTGGGGGGGATCCACTTTATCTGGATTTGGAAAGCATTCGTATCGCTATTATAGACAAACCAGAGAACTTTAATCTCATCCTCTGGGATTTCAGTCTTGGCGGCTATTGCCTTAACTACTCCATCTCTGAGCCACCTGGGGTCGGAAGCCCAGCCCGCCCAAGGCGAAACGAAAGGTAGCCAGTCAATCCAAGACCACCACCAAGGCTTTTCAGGAAGCGTATAGGTGAACTGGTAAACTATAAGAGGCGAAAAATCCACCTCAGTAGCTACCGCTTCCCACGTGCCATCTTGTCTATCCCCCCAAGCAGTAATCATAAGATTACCTCCGTACGGGGGGAACGCTATATTATAGGCATTCCCCCTCCATCTTTTGCCATTTTAGCTGCTAAGGGGGTCTATGCCACGAACTCAGCCGGTCTTTCGCCTACTACATCGCTTCTGGACGCTACCCGGTAGTGGGTCCTGTAAACCACGACTATGCTTGCCGGGTGTGCAATGGAGACGTTCTCGATGGTGAACTTCCAGTTGAGGTCATCCGCACTAGCTAGATAGATGCCAACGGCGGTTTTGTGGAATATCTTCTTGAAGTCAATCCAAACGACTCCAACTAAAGGTGTAGAGAGATGGAAGTCCCTCATGTTGTCGGTCTCCAGACCCATCCACTCCTTGGTGAAGAAGTCCTTTCCTTCCTTGTCGGCAATTTGAAGCTCTGTCACAATGTCGTCCCGCAAAGTGTCGGTATCGTCAAGGACCATCATCACGGCCTCTCTGAGGAAAAACCCGTTGAGGAACTTCTTCTTGAATGAAAGGCTGTCATGGGTGGCGGTTATCTGAAGCTCCTTGTCCACGTGCCACTGGGGTTGCCAGAACGAGGGGGTTCTTACCCTTCCAGGAAGAGGAACTGTGCCCGGGAAGGCCAGGGTCTCCCTTATGCCCGGCTGCAAGACCACATAACAAATTTCCAGCTCCACCCTACTCTTCTTTCCGTTTGCGTCGGCTGCCGCTATGGTGTAGCCAGTGCCGAGGTCACCTTCGTTACCCCATTTCATCTTGAAGGCCAGGTTGGAAAGCCCACGCTTGGCGATTACATCGCTAATATCGTAGTCTTCCTTATACTCGTCCCCAAAATGAATGGGAAGGTGCCACCTCACCCACTTGGTCTCGCCTGCTGAAGGCAAGGCTTCCTTGTAGAGCGAGCCTTCGGCCCGGATGAAATCCTCGTAGTAGAGTTGCCTTCCATCATCCAACTCGCAGAACGGCGCCACATTGGTCGGCTCGATCTTGACGCTCCTCATTATCTGTCCGGGGTAGTCGGCATCTGGTGAGGGGGTGGATCCAGCCGTTACGTAGAGAAACAACTTGGCCGTCACCCGGGTGTAGTACCCAGGCAGCGTGAGGGGTATAGGGTCAATGTCGTTATTGGCATCAAAGGCTCTGGTGATTACTTCTCTCTTGGTTCTACCCAAGAGGAGTGCAGGATTTATTCTCATGTTTTTTCACCTCCTAAGGTTTTTCTCCTTACAAAGTTGCATTCAAATCCTTGGCTGCCTGTTGGCCGTTGAGATCCGTTCGTGGGTTTGGATTTGGATTAGGGTTCGGGTGTCCAGCTATCTGTCTTTGTCCCACTTGCTTTCGTGCAGCCGTCACTGGCGGCGTGGGATAGAATATCTTGTTGAGGCCCCTCCCAATCCAAGGAGCAAGAGCTTGGTTTCCTAAACCAATTGCCAAACTCTTAGCTGTCGCTTCTCCTACCAATTTCTTAGCCTGAGGCACTAATACTGCTCCGGCGGTTCCTACCAAGGTATCAGCCCATTTTGCCAGCTCAGTATTGGTAGGCCACTTTCTCCGAAGTGCCGCAGCGCCCAGAACTCCTCCAGCCTGAGCTATCGAGGACCAGAGAATCGCCCCGTAGGGGACGTTTCCCGCCTCAGCCGTAGCAATTTTTTCTGTCCACATCTTTACTTACCTCCTTATTTTGCTTGAAGTCTTGAGTAATACTCCAAGACTTTATCTACGTAATACTTATTTGTCGGCGTATAAGTACCTGCATTGTAGGCACTTAGAGCCTTTTCAATGTCCTCTCCGTATCTGTCGAGCTGCCATCGAAGGTATGCCGTTCCGTAATGAGTGTTCGTCTCAGGGTCAAAGAGATCATCAGGCTCTCCAGTGAATCCCATCTGCTGGGCAGTACCATACAGAACCCCCATCAGACCTCGGGAGTAGCCGTATCCTTCTCCTTCCCATCTCTTAGCGTTGGGATGCCCCGAAGACTCTTTCCAGATGACCGCCCTGATCAAGTTCTCGTCTAGGCTATACTGCTCTGCATACTCCGTAACTATAGACTGGTAGGGGGAGAGCCGATTGAGGAATAGTCGAACTTCCCAATCCTTGACGGCTTCTGCGATTCTCGACCTGAACAGGAGCAGGGTTATGATCCCTCCCCCTAATAAAAGCCACCCTATAGTTTTGGGCTTCATTCCTCAATGAGCTTGACTGGATGCTGACAGATTACCTCTAGCTCCTTGTAACCCTTTCGTTTGTCATGCCGGAGGACGAGATTATCCCCGCACTCACCGCACTCCTTGGACAAGGCTTTCACCACCTTGTTGACCTCCTCTTTGTCCTCAGGTGCGGGATTGAGAGTAGTCCCTCTCATCCGTATGGTCACAGTCTTATTGGAGGTAACTGTCCTCATCTCCTAGAGCCTTAGTATTTGCAGGAAGACCTTGCAGACTTGAAGGCATCCTGAGCTTTCCCTAAGGTCCCAGGCTTTTTTCCAGCTAAATGAGAAGCCATGCAGGAAGTAATCTTGATCAGTCTGGGGGATTTCATAATGTTCTGGGCGCTTCTTACCTGAGACGTCCCCAGAACTCCACCGTCCAAGTCCTTATGGATTTTCTTCCTCACGACCATCATTCCCGAAGCCCTAACGTCAACTCCGCCACGTTCTGCACCAGGTATGTGTCGGCTCATGTCTTACACCTCCTTCTTTGATTTTTTGTCTATCTCAACTGCTCGTGCCAGCGAAAGGTCTAGGCTGGTTTCTTTGGCGAGAAACTGCATAAACTTTGGGTCGGCACGGATTTTTTCTCCTAATTCTCTTAGGGTCATACTGCCCTTCTGAAATTCCTTGGTTATCTTTTTGCAACCCTCATCTGGCAACTTGCAGTAGGTCTTGATCAAAACCGCTGCACCGGCTGATACATCGCAGGGAACGCACTCGCTCATTTTGGCTCCAACCTGTAGCTCATCCACATCCCATCTTCAATTACGTTAAGCTCTCCGGTCTCTGCGACCAACGCTACTTTTGATCCCCTCCAGAGGACTGCAATTGGGCCTTCTGCTGCCAGAGGGGGAAAACCAACTCCTTTGATAAACTCATACCAAGCAGGTAGAACTAAACTCACCCACTCCATTCCGTCCACGTAGCCAACGTTGACATATCCTGAGAAAAATTGCTCTTTTGCCTTCTCAGACAAAGGCTTGAGTCTTTCTATAGAAACGGCGATTTTTGCACCTCAATAAAAAAGCCTGTCCAAGACTCCCCCGAGAGGAGGAGTCGGACAGGCTACGTGTTTGCGTTCGGCCTTGCCACAACTCCAAATAAAAAAGCCCGCAAAAACCAAGGATTAACTTAGCTTTTGCGGGCTACGTGTTTACGTTCGACCCGAAGATTTACCTGATTGTCGAGTTAATTATATAAAAATTTTTGCAAGTGTCAAGGGGGTAATTTACTTTTCCTCTTCCATTCCCTTTTGCCTTGGCCGAAAGAGCCTCCACTGGTGGAATTTGAACCCTATAATATATCCGTCTCTTACTACAATCTCCAAACTGCCGTAAGCCAGATCCCTAATTTGTTCCGCTACCTGTTGCAAAAACTTGGGAGATATTTCCTTAGTAGAGCGGTCTCCTTTGGAAAGACTCAAGGGTCTCATTTGAATTTTACTCCGGCTTCTCTGAGTGCCTTTATTCTTCTTGCCAAGGATCCGGTTGCTGGTTTAAGATCCATCCCGGCAGTACAGAATCTTTCCTGCTCCGGCAGGCTCAAAGTTCCAATTACCCCTGAGGACCAGAGCATCTTTTTGCCCTGGCCTAAATCATAGCCGTGGCAAGGGGTCGCTAAAGCCTTCTCTTCATTCCTTACTAGACCTCCCGGGACTGTTTCCCACTTCTCAAGGTCTATCATGAGTATCAGTTTCCCATCCAGCTTTGCTATTCCCGTCCCACGTGGCGGGAGCTTCTCTTCTCCATACCGACTTACATGTTCCTTTTTCCTTTCTTCCTCTGTCTTGGGCTGTCCTCGCCTTGGCTCTCCGCCTATACCAATACCACTCTTGGTTATATGCTCCATTAAAAATCACCTCCTAACTTACGTGCTCTTCCCTGACTATATGCTCGCCATCCTCTCCTGTCAAGCGGTTCCTTGTGGCCCGAAGGCGAATCACAAAGTCTTGGGCATCCTCGAACACCTTCTTGGTATATTGCTCTATCTTCTTCAGAGGCTCGAAGAAGTCATAAAGCTCGGAGCCTAAATTCCGAAGGTCACGCCAAGTAAGAGGATTGGAGCAGTATCCCCTGATGCACTCGCTGCCATATCCGGCTATCTCCGCTCCGTGCATCACAATGCACCCTCGGCAGTAGTCGGTATCCTCCCAAGCCTTTCTGAACTCCTCCGGGTTGTCAATTTTTGCTCCCAGGGCAATGAGGTCGGAGAGGTGATTCTCCACAAGACGTACAGTCCCCAGCACATCCTTGAGGGTCTTCCTCTCGAACTGGGCTTTATCCCTAGTCAAGTCCCTCATCTTTCTACGTGTTCCTCACCCGGGGGGCTACCAAGCATATACCCAAAGAAGCGTTCCTTGTATTCTTTGGGAGCTTCCTTCAAGGTTGTGAAAAGGTCCCGAACTCCCGCCCCACGGATGGTGTCAATGGTTTTCAAAGTCTCGTTGACGAACCCGACAGATTCCTTAACTGCGTCCTTGGCAACGTCAAAAGGTGACTTGGCTCCTCCTTCAGCTCCCCCCATAGCCTTCACAACCACAGGACTTACCGACTTGATGATCTCGATTATAGGCACTAGGCCGTACTTGAACCAATTGGGGGCATCAGCGGGAACATTCTCTTGAGCCTCTTTGATGTGCTGGTCCTGCTCTTCTTGCAGTCTTCTAAGCTCTTCTTCATCTACTACTTCCTGTTGTTCTTTACCGTCTCCTCCACTCTCAGTAGAAGTCTTGGTTTCATTGGAGGGAGACTTTTGGAGAGCTTGTATTGTAGCTTGTTGGATGACTACCGCTTGAGTTAGTTTGACCATGCCAGCCTTAATGTCAGCTATATCTCGGGCCAACTGTCCAGGGGTAGGTTCTTTCTCTGGGGGAGGGACCTTTTTTTGATTCTTCTTTTTGTCTTTTCGCTCTTCTTCATCCTTTACTTTATCTTCTTTCTTCCCAGTAGGGAGCTTACCTGTCTCGGCTGCCTTCTTGACTTTATCTAAAATGTCTTCTATTTCCTTTTTGCTAGGCATCTTATTTTTCTTTTATCAGGAAAAACTTCTTTTCCTTTTCCAGCTTCTCTTTCTCTTCCCCAGTGGCGATATCCAACAGATGATTGTAAAGGTCTGTGCGACATTGCTTGTCCTTGCACTGCTCAGTCGCAAATTTTTTTCGATATTCCTCATCCTCTTTGATCCTCAACAGAACAGCTTCGGTAATCGGCGGCTCGCAGTCAGGGCAATAAATCATCGCCTTGCCATTCTTGGGATGGATGTATTCTATGGGGTGGCCAGACTTGGGCTTCAGCTCCTCCCTTGCTTTCTTTAGTTCCTCCTCCTGCTTTTTCTTCCAGTCCTCAAAGTCGCCCTTGGTGGGAAAACAGACGGTTCCATCTTCATTGCAAAATTTCTGCTCTACCCTCTTCACTTCCTCCTTCACCTCTCCTATCTCTTTTGTTATAGGCTCAAGAGCTTTTTCCATCCTCGTTCCAAATGTCTCTTTTTCCTCTACCTTTTTCTTCTCTTTGGCAAGAATGCCAAGGGCATCCGCTTGCCTCTGCATGCCCTTGCCTATCTCGTCCAAGGCCGCTTTTAACTCAGGGTCTATAGGCATGTTATTTCCTCCCGGCGGCTTCTCACCGCCTATCTTTTTAATTTTTTCGTTTAAGATATCTATTTGTTCTTGTGTTCCCTGCTTAGACTTATCTATTAAGGCTAAAATTTCTTTTTCATCCATATCATCCTCCTTAGGGGGATTTATTTCTTTCTTTTCCAGCCTCCAATCCTTCATTCCGTAGCCGCCTTCTTCTCATTATATTTCTTGCGGGTCTCGGGGATGAGTTCAGATTCGTTAATCTGTTGAGCGATCTTGTTAAGAGCCTCGATACCAGGTTTTGCCAGTAGCATAAATCCATAACGGCAGTGGCCACAGTAAAGGAAAGGTTTTCCTCTTTTTGTCGTAAGCACCGGCATCCAGTTGCCACATAATGGGCACTTCACGGCTGTTACCATTACATTCCCTCCTTACGGGCCATTACAAATAAAAAAGCCCGGACTTTGTAACTACCCATTACAAAGTCCGGGCTACCTGATTTGGTTCGGCCCGATTACTTACAAATTACTTATGAGAATTTGTTACGTATCTCCATTATAAAAAAATTTTTTAATAAGTCAACCCCTTATGGGTTGTTACAAATTTTGTAATGGAGGCCCATAATGGGCCCATTACAAATCCCCCATTATGGACCCATTACAAAGCTCCCATAATGAACGTTGTTATGGAGCTCCATTATGGACCCTATTACAAGTCTGGATTATCGTTTTTGTTATGGGCCCCCATTATGGATGTTGTTATGGAACCCAATTGACTTTTTTGTAATGGAGTTGTATAATGGAGACACATTATGATTGCTCTTTACGTAAAGTGCTCTAACGTGAGGGCTGAAAGGAGAACGAACTATGGCCACAGAAGTCAAGATGGTTAAGTGCCCCCTATGCGGCTGGCATCATTCAATCGAGCAAAAGGGAAGTAAGAGGTTGCAACGGGGGGAAGCGGCTGACCTCCCGAAGGGTGAGTTTGTCTTCGGAGATTTCGATTTGAATGAGACAGCTTTCATCAGCATCCGGGAGGCTAGAGGACGTGGCGGAGGACTCCCGGAGATTGACAAGGTTACTCTTGAAAAAGCTAAAGATGATCCAAGCTATAAAAATCTTATTACCAGCCTAATCAACCAATCCTATATAATCCTCAAAATTCTCTTTCCCTAAAAATCCGGCCAAATTTTCCTATGTCTATTTTATCAATTTAACCTAATAGGTTAAGTTAACAGTTATTAACAAGGACTTGACAGTCTATTTTTTTGTAATATAATAAATGTATGTAGATTTTGTATGGAACTTTTTTGATAAATCGGAGTCTAATACTATGGAACCAAATAAAATTGGTCTTTGACAAAGGGGGTGATGATAGTGAAAGCTACTATCAGGGATGATCTCGGGCAGGTCTTACAAGTTATTGAACTAGACGCGAAGGATTTTAAGACTGGTTCAAGGGGTTATCATGGACATGGAAAAGTCCCGGTCAATGGAAAAAAATACCAGGCTAATTTTATGCTGGTAGAGATCGGAAGCAAAAAGAAAAAGTAAAGCTATTCTAGCCGGTAGGCTGCTTTCACAGCCTACCGGAAAGGGGGCTAAAATGGGGAATTATGAAAATGGCAATATGGATAAAGCTTTAACAGGCAAGCGCAAAAATCCTTTAGTTGATGATATTATTGACAAGCCTTCCCTTGCTGAATACTTAGATCAAACAGAAGACACAATCACCGTTTGGCAAAAGGATTATGGCTTGCCTTTTATCAATGTAGGAAGGCAAACTTTCTTTTCTATTAAATCAATCTATAAATGGCTAATAGAAAAAGAGCAAACGCTTCTACCGGAGAAGGAATTAAAAAAAGAGGGGTTGACTAAAACATCGAAGGGGGACAACAAAATCGAAATTTCATCCCTTTATGAACGCCAACCGGCTGAAATAAGCTGAAACCAGCTCGAAACGGGCTGAAACGGGCTGAAACCGGTTCAAGCCGAAAACGGGGGCAAAAAATGAAAGTCTGGAATATCCAGGATAACTTTGGGCAACCTGGGCAAGTGAGATTGACCCGGGAAGGAAGACTAGAGGTCAAGCCTTGTGGCTCTAGGCTGTGGCGGTTCATGCGGTATATTGACATCAGCCTATTCACGGACAAGGACGTCAAGAATGCTCTCAAGGCTACTAAAGGCATATCACAAGTCAAAAGTGAGAGAAGGTAACAAGAGATGAAGGCAAATAGCTATATCCGAGAAGTCGAAGCCGTGTTTAAGACGAATGGAACAAAAAGGGAAGTTAAAATCAAGTGCTCCAAAGATGTTTATGAGCTATTCTGTGACCTGAAAGACGCAACTCAGGAAAAACTGGTGACCCTACATTTGGCAGGCGATAATACTATCCTATGTTTTCAGGTAGTGCATATCGGGTCTATTAATAGCGCCTTCTGTGAGCCTGCGGACATAATCAGGACAGCACTCATCACCGGAGCAGTCGGGTTAATTTTAGTCCATAACCATCCTTCAGGCGATCCTATACCTTCCTCACAGGATAAAGATGCAATTAAAAAAGTCAAAGAAGCCTGCGAGCTATTTCATCTTAAACTGTTTGATTCTATCATTATAGGGAAGGATAGCTATTATTCTGCGACTGATGAAAAAGAAACCTAACCATAAATAAAACTGAAAGGGGGCGATACTAATGGAAGGCGCTCACAAGATAATAATAGTGGCTATCGTAAAGGATAATGCTGATTATAAGGTTATACAGCGGAATATAGCTGACTTGCCAGAAGTAGTGGATGTAAAATTCCCTATGGCTACATTGTAAAGCAAAGTAAAAATAACAACGGAAGGGGGCGATAACAATGGCAAAGAAGGCAATTAGCTTTATGAAAAAGAAGGAGAAGGGCTTTATCAAGATATGGAAATCAAAGCGGAAACACACTACCTTTGAGACCGAAGCGTGGACAGACGGGGCTATCCTGGTAATGAACGGATACCGGGAATTTAACTTCCCCCCAGGATACTACTTCTATGATGGGCAAACAGGATTGATAGAACCGAGAAAGAAATCTGACTTCCCTAACTTTAAGGAAGTGATCCCCAAATCGAAAGGCTACCACAAGGCAGAAATCGTAACAGAGTATAATCTCCTGAAGCTACTCAAAGGCCAGAGTGGCTTAATCGTAATGCTGAAGGGCAAAGGCGTGAAGGCGTTTCTGGACTATGAGTATTATCAATATCTCACAGACAGGGGCTATAGCGATTATGGCTGGAAAGTCAAAAGCAGGGAAGATCCTATCCTTTTCTATGTGAGCAAGGAACTGGCGGCAGTAGTAATGCCTTTCAGGGTAGAGGAATAATCAAGAAATAATCAGGTTAAGGGGACACCCCCGGGGGCGAGTAGGGCGAAAGCCTGAAAGCCCCTTTTTTTGAGGAGGTAAGAAATGAACAGCATAGACAAAAAATATCGTAAGGTTAAGATTTTCTTAGAGGTCTTACATGAAATCAACAGGGAATTTATAGCAGAGGAAGGGATAAAGGAAGATTATTATAGCCCCTTTCATAAGGATTATGAGCTGGAGGCTATGATAAAGGATATACGAGATAAGCTGATCGAGTTTACTGTCAGCAAAGAAGGCCGAGCTAACTGCCCGAATATAACCATAAACGCAGGCGAGATAACGGAGAGAGTAAGTAAGAGATATGGACAGTTAGGCTTTAGCTCCACGTTCATCAGCAACTATATCAAGACCCATTATCTCAAGAAATCGGACAAACTGAGCTATGAGGAGATCCTCCAAGAAGCCAGAAAGACTCTGCCTGTCATCTGGGAGAATCATGGCCGAAAGAAAATAGAGCTGGACGACATCTGGGAGAAGAACAGGCTGATATTGAGAGTATATTGGGGGGGTTATAGCTATAAGAACCAGACGATGCTCGAAGCCATTGAAAAGCTGACCAAGATAGTGATAGAGGGAGGATCGCCAACCACAGCAGAAGCAGGGAAGCTTTCAGGGATATTCTCTTCACGAGGCGAGGAAGTATATACGACACACCAGATATATGGCAAAAACATAGTCAAAGCCCGGCCATATAAAAATGGAAAATTCCTCCTCTGGTTCAAAGACGAGAAAACAGCCAAAAAAGTGGCCGAAGCACTGATAAGGGGGTGAGAGATAATGAAAGTAGCCGCAGTAGTAGTAATTTATAGAGGATGCTTTGACTGCCTTGAGGTCTTTTCAACAACAAGCAAAGCACGCAAAAGGTATGAGGAGATATTGAAGGAGTATGATCTGGGTGAGGATAAAACGAGAGGAAGCGATTACAGTGTTGCCTTAGAGCCGGAGCTAATAGTCCAATAAAAGGGGGTGAGATCAATCACTAAAAGAAAAGCTGTTCAGTTAAACAAAAAGGAGACCCAGGAGCTTCTCAAAAATCTGGGCAAAGAGGACAGAATCAAAACGGTAGAAAATAGTACATCCAACAAGGTGCTAAGTGATATCATTACCGAGGACACGCTGGCTAAAATCCTGGACATAAAGAAAGAGACGCTCCGGGACCATCGGAAAAAGGGGTTGCCTTATATCAAGGTAGGGAACAAAACCTACTTTTCCCAGAAAAGTGTCTATATCTGGCTACTGAAACAGGAAAAAGGGGGATAGCCCAAAAAAAACGCTTTCATAGAGGGGGCAAATCGCTCATCGGCCAGGCGGAGCAAGAGTTTCATACGTCGCCACCTCTCAAAGTGCCTGTATCGCAAGATTTTTTTCCGGCCAGTTGCGGGATAGAGGGATTTTTGGGCACTCTTCCCCTCCGTCGCTGTATATCGACTTTGGATTGTTTCTGCTCGTCTTCTCGTTTCGGGAAAGACTTGACACCTAAGAAAAAAAGTATATACTTATATAGATGGAGTTTTTACAGAAAATAAGAGTCTAATACTAAGGAGAAAATAATGTCAGGGACCATTTTGCAATGTCCAAAGTGCGGAAGACGGGGACACATAAGAACCCGGCTGAAGACCAAAGACCGAGTTTGCGCCTTCTGTGGCCATATCGGAGAATTACACGAGTTTGAGTTTAACATTAACCCGGTTAAGCCTAAGAAAAAGAAATAAGAGGAGGTGAGAAAGGTGAGAAACAAAGTTAAAATAGCCCTAATAGCATTGGTGCTCAGTATCAGTGCCCTAGCTCTTGCTGGATGGGGGCAAATGGATATACAGAAGATGAAACGAGCCATAGCATCCAGCAAGGAAATAAAAACTCTCATTTCTCAGCAGAAAGTATTCGCTGACCAGATGAACAAGGCCAATGAAAAACTGAGTTTTTTGGTTACTAAAATCACAACACTAGATCTAATTGAGTATGACCTTTGCTCTTTAAGAGAAAAGAAGGTATTGCCTCAGGGTTTTCTAGGCGTCGAGTTGGCAGACCTCCCGGGAAGGAAAGGCATCCTTATCAAAAAGTTATATCCTAATTGTCCAGCTCAGGCAGCAGGTTTACAGGAAGGGGATATTATTCTATGGTATGGTGGCAGGGAAGCCTTCTCCAGAGACGCACTAATTTCTTGCATTCAACGGACAAGACCTCTAACTCCGGTAGAAATAGACATATTAAGAGGAGAAGAAAGAAAAAGATTTAACGTTATACTGGTTGCTAAATCATAAGACGGAACCTTTCCCTATCCTTGGAGGGGAAGCTATGCGTCGCTGAAGGGGGTGAATGTAGTAATGGGCTATATGGAGGCGGAACGACAGTTTACGGAGAATGTAAATTTGGTTGACGCTACTAATGATGCTTTGACCTGGAATCTTAATGCTGGCCTTGGGAATCTTGCGAAGGCGTTAGGTCAGGATTTAACTGCAATTAAAAAGGAGTTAGTAGTTATTTCAGAGAGACTAAGGCAACTTGAGTCTAAGTAGATTGGGGGTGAGGAACCATGGAATACCGTAAGAGAAAGGGTAGCGATACGTGGCATTGGTGTAGAAATTGTTCCAATTGGCCTACGAGTAATTATGATTCGAGACAGAGTAAACCAACATCTGGTGAGTTAGATAACGAGTGCAGAGCGAAGGAGAAAGCAGGTAATTGTAGAACGTAATTGATTAAAAAAGGGCCAAACTCCCTAAGGAGGAAAAGATGGCTCGTGGATGTAGTCCTTATCATTCAGTCGATGGCGATGTTTATCATATTTACAGTGATTGCACTGTGGGGAACAATATAGAGAGGGATAAAAGGAGGTCGGGCACGGGCGGTCTACGGCTTTGTTAACGTTGTAGAGATATAAGAGCTGGGAAACTCACGCGATAAGAGAAATAAAAAAGGGCCAAACTCCCTCAACAAGGAAACGTTGTAGGGGGAAGTCTGGCAAAATTTAGAGGGAGGTTAGGAATGGCAGAGAAAAGAGAAATACAGCTAAAAATTACTGATGATGTTCTGATGGGTAGGTATGCTAATTTGATGAGAGTAACTCATAGGTCTGGAGAGTTTGTCTTAGAGTTTGCTAATATTATGTACCCTACGGGTAGTGTTGTCGCCAGAGTATTTATGAATCCAGGTCATGTAAGACGGGTTATTAACGCTTTAGAAACTAATGTAAAGAAATATGAGGCTAAATTTGGACCGATTAAAGAGGTGGAAGAGCCTAAAAAAGAGATAGGATTTTAGAAGTGGCAGCCCCTGGCTATGTGGAAATTGCTGGGATTATAGCGGTTATAGCCACTCCTATATATATACTTTTAATTTGGCTAATTCGGTCTTATTCCGATATGAATCGTGAGATAGGAGAGTTGGCAAAAGATGTTGAGCAAAATAGGAAAGGAATAGAGGAAATAAAGGATTCTGTGGATAGACTTTTAGGTGCGATAATAGTGAGAGCGAAAGATTGGCTATCGGAGAAACGTGATTAAATAAAAGAGGGTCAAAGCCCCTCAGGAGGAAACCTTGATCCGATGGAACCTTTCCTCATTTCCTGCGCCTATAATGGGAACCGTGTCAAGCCATTGGATCAGGTAACCGAAGTAGGGGTCGTTGTGCCATTGAAAAGGTAACTTTTTGTTCTGAGTCTAGGAGTCTGTTTTTTAGAGGAGTTAATTTCCGTTCCCCTTTGCTTCTCCTCGTAGACTTTAAAGAGCCGGTGGATCTTCTCATCGATTTTTCTTTTGAGCTCAGCCGGGTTAAGACTTTGGTAAAGCTCCTTTAGTTTCTCCTTAGTTTCCTCTGGAATGTGCTCTGATTCCATTAGCCTTTGGTAGGGAGTCTTGGGAGTATCGTACCTTCGATGAACTTTCCCTTTATCCCGGATCTTTTCTTTTAGCTTCATCACTGGCTGAAAGAAATTCTTATAGAGTCTCAGTTCTCCTCGGTAAAGGCTATTGATAAAGCTAAGCTCTTTCTCAGTATCATATCTGAGGTGTCCAATAACTGCTCGGATGTGGGTGGAGTTCTTCTGTTCCACAAAGTTGTTGTCGTTTTTCTTGTAGGGCCTTGATCGGGAGAATTGGATCCCTTCCGTCTCACAATACCTGAACAGATGCCAGTTGATGAAACTCTTATCATTATCGGGGTGGACATGGATCCAACGGAAAGGAGTTCTTTTTCGGATTCTTTCTAGAGCATTAAAGCTTTCTTCCTGTCCGCTTCCAAAGATTGCTTCTCCTTCCCACCAGCCGAAAGCAACCTCAGCACAGCTTACCGTATTCACGTAGAGTCCCGAAGCTAACTGGCCACAGTGTTCTACTAAATCTACCTGCAGCTGACCTGGTAGGGATCTATCCCAGCCTCCTGCTTTCACTGGAATCTTCTGATAGATTAAAGGGTTCCTCTTTTGGCGATACTTTCGATTGAGGTGAAGAGCTTCTTTCTGGCGCCTTAGGGCTCGATCGATAGTTCTGGAACTGATCTTCTTTAACTTCTCTGCTACTTCATTGGAAACGAAAATCTCCTCTAACTGTCTTAACCTATCTACCTCGGTCTTTAGGAGTGGAGCCAGTCTTTGTCCACAGGGTTCATCAAAGATATCCCAGACCTCTGCCAGAGCTGCCTTGACATGGCCATCGTAAACTATCTCCTTTCCTCCTCTTCTTTTAGCTACTAAGGAGATAGGGGAACCGAGCTTTCTGATGATGTACTTCCTGTTCTGGTGTGTATTACTACAATACTCATCCAGGATGGAGGATTTCTCTTTTCGGGACTTTGCCATGAAGTACTTTCTTTGCAGTACCTTAAGGTACTGGTTTCTTGCATTCATATCCATTTTCTCCTTCTCCCCGGTTAATTATTATCTAACTGGGGATTAGTGTACCATATTTTCGGTTACATTTCATATGGCAGAACCAGTTACCCTTCGGTTACATTATATATGACTTAATGCGGGAACTTGACACTTTCTTCAGATGTTGTATAATAAAGTAGTTGTTTGAGGGGGTTGTGGGATGGCATATCTCTCAGAAAAATTTGCATTTTTTGCAGGATCGTTCTTTGAGGTTTTTGCCTCAATAGATACGCCACTGCAGCCCCCGGCCTCATTGCTCCCACAAGCTCTGAGGCCACCTTTTTATTCTGATAGCAAAGGAGGTGAAAACATTTTATGTAACCCACCCCGCAGCTTGCCAAAATACTTACCAGATGAGCACTCCAGTAAAAAAATTAGGGTGCTGTCGTATATCTTATCGGAACATAGACAGCAATAAACGGCGAAAAGAATAGGTAAAAATGTGCTGATTTGGTGCTTCTAGAGGTCCGAAGCTAAGAAATAAAATCAAGTGAGAGGGCTAAAAGACGCTATTATAGAGCGAGAAGTTATTTATAATATTAGTATCAATCGATTTGCTACCAGAATTTACTCTGTCCTGGCGAATTAGATTGCCCCGAAAATCAAAAAATGAATTCTTGCTAGAAATGGCTATAGATGCAGTTTCTTGGGTAGCCCAAAGCCTGGTGTTTGTCTCTTGAAATGCTGAAATGTCTTTATAGAGCGACGCAAGCTGATAATTTTATAGTATACTGTAAGAATTCTCTCTATAATGGCTGTTGAAAGCTTCCTTTAGAGTTTTTCTTCTGTTTTGAGTTTACTTTTAGTTAATTACGTAATTACGTAGGAGAGCTACATCAAATTATTGAGTCACGCAGGTTGATATTTTCAGGAAGATGATGATGGCCATGAAATTAATCAAGAAAAGATTAAGGAAATAAAAGAAGGAAAAAATAAACCAGATCCCCTACCCTATCGACTTAATGAGCTAAAATTGGATCAGTTTATTCTATATCGGGCTTGAAATCTTCTCAACAACGGCAAAAATTAAGATGTTCTGTGGTAGACGAGTACTCTTCCTCTTTTTCCCGGAGAAAGTCCAAATTTAGGCCCTCTTTTGGCTTATTTTAAAAGTTGATCAGCGTATCTTATTTTACTACTCCGGCATTCCCCAAAATTTCATATGGTTTTTCCCAATATGTTGAAGTAAGCGGGAATTGAAAAGATGAGAAAGCGGAAAAGGACTTTTTGCGTGACATAGCTCGATATCTTAGATAGGATTCGGGGAAACTCCCAAAAACAAGAAGGAATCTACCAATTTAATTCAGCACCTTGGGCAAAACTATATGAAATTTGGAAAACTCCTGGAACTACACCTCTTGACTTAACCGAAATTACAGGGCAAAACCAAAAATCTATTTGAGCCTGCTATTCGACACAGGTCTATGGTCCCCTATTTTATAAGGACTATTTATCGTTTTCCATCGCACAAAACTTGACAAATATTCCTTATTTACTATAATAGAAATGTGCTCTGATAGACTTGGACACAGCTGATAGGGAACTGGATCTTTGATAATTGTTGAAGAGTTGAGAAGGATATGATCGATAAAGGCAAACTATTCGAAAGAATGGGACGCAAAACCACAGACCTCTTTAAATGGTAGCTGGGTTACCGAATTTATATTCTGAGTCGCAATCGCCCATTCTTTCGAAGGACAGAATGGGCTTTTTTATTTGCAACATTTTCCAGTGGTGCTTGAAATGCTTGGTTAATAGCACAGTAGCTCACGAATAATTAAGAAGGAGTTAGCGAAAACGAGGAAAGGTTTAAAACAGAGAAAGAAGATTGAGAGAGAGAAGGATAGAAGATGAAAGTTTGTGTGAGAGCTAATGGAATATATGGAAAAGTGCGAAGAAGAAATACCTGAGAAATAGTTGGGCTAACTGGCCTGAAGGGAACTACGCGAATGCGAAAGCAAAAAAGGCCAGAAGAGGTAGCTAGAAGAGATATGAATAAAAAAAACGAACCTCCCCCCGGGAGGAGGAGGGAAAGCATAAGAAAACTCCTAAAATATATCTTAATTGTAAGTGTCCTAAGTGTATGCCTAGTGTCTTTACCAACTTACCAAGGGGGTTGTCAGGAACTCTCCGAGATTGAAGTTCTCTTCTCTCCTGAACAGGGCGAGCAAATCCTCGGAAAACTAACAGACACTATCCAAAACGCAGAAGAAAGGATCTACATTCTCATCTACAGCTTTACTCTAGATCAACTTGCCCAAACCATAATGGAAAAATATAGACAGGGAGTAGACGTAAAGATCATTATGGACAAGGGCCAAGCAAACTCGCCAGTCACTAAAACGCTAAAACAGGCAGGGGTCCCCCTGATAGTTAAAGCGGGAAGCAAAGGAGGATATATGCACATCAAGGCGTTAATCGCCGATGATATAGTCCTTACCGGAAGCTATAATTACTCTAAAAATGCTACCTACCACAGTGACGAGAACTTTCTAGTAATCAGATATAACGACATAGTGGAAGCTCACCTTGCGAAATTTAATCAGCTTTGGGGAGAGGAGCTCCCCGCAGTCTCCCCAGAGATAAAGAAGAAGCAGGAGAGGGCTCCTCCTGAGATCACAGTTTACATCACCAAAACCGGGAAGAAATACCACAGGTGGGGCTGTCGCTATTTGCGGAAGAGTTGTATCCCGATTTCTTTGACAGAGGCGAAACGAAGAGGCTATACGCCATGTAAGGTATGTAAGCCACCTTCATAAAAGGAGAGTTGAAATGAGGAGCAATCAACTACTAACTGCTTTTTTGTTGGGTGTAGGTCTTTGTCTTGCGCCTGCCTTGGGGCATGGGGAGATTAAAGAATGGGTATTTAAAGAAAAAGTATGGAACATAAATTTTGAGTTATTAAGAGCTAGAATTAACTATATAATGCGGAATCCGGACACATTTCTTGAAGTTGATTTCCAATATACCATATTGGACGAACCCCATGGAATTCCAGAGGACGTTGATACGATTGGAAAAATTATAGTGACAATAAGCGACAGCAGAAACAAGTTCTTAAATGAATCATCTGTGGCATTACGGAATGAATTTAAAGGGACATTGGAAATTTTATATACATACATAAAGCACATAGCTGAAGATATGGATGATGATATTGTAGCCGTATTATAAAGAGTAGGCAATTGATCCCCCTGGCATACTTCTATTAAGGGGAATATCACTTGTGGGAGAAATAGTGATAGAGAGGTCTTGAGACATTGGATAGATTTAACTCGCAAGATAATGTGTATTTCGACACGAACATCTTCGACCACGTCTATAAGAAAATCGGTGTTTCAAAGCCTGACTTACTAGTTTTAGATTCTGCCGTCAAGACAGGAAAGATCTCTATTCTGCTTAGTACCGTGAATCTCGAAGAAGTACTGTGTGCGTTGGAGTCATGCTCTGACCTTGCTATAGCAGAACTTCAATTTATTCTACGTTTGACCGGCAGACAGAGAATGCTAAAACCTCCACATCTACTTTTGCGTGATGACATTAAATCCTATGTACTGACCGGTGTCTCGAGCAAGCCTTTAATTGTGGATTCCCTAATCCAATCAAGTCTACGTGCGTTGCAGAATCCTAGCCAGAGGGATATAGTCGAACTTTTGTCAGTTGTAAAGGCGACCCGGGAGCAGAAAGAGGCTTTCAATGCCGGTATGAGAGAGATAAGAGAGAAGGTCCTGCTCGCGGCAAAAAAACTGAAAGGCCGCTGTCCAAGCTTTAACGACTATTGGAAAAAACTGGCAGGCAAATTGGCAGAGAGCTTCGCAGAACGCGTGGGCGTACTGGATGCATGTAAAAAGCAGACTATTAAAGGTTTGCTTGAGCTCAGGAGCGTGCGACTGGGCGTTGGGATGAATCTCTCTCTTACTTACGCGCAGACGTTCGAGGGGCGTACTCCAGATATGGGAGACTCTCGGGATATACATCATGCGATCTTAGCGTCGGCTGCCGGTGAGTTTGTGACAGAGGATCGAGAATTCGTAAGATTATTGTCTCGAACTCCTATCAAGGATTTTAAAGTGGTGGGTCTAAACGGCTTGTCCGAGCTGATTCGTTAGGCTATTGAAACACAGTCGGACCATCGTAAACCGCCGGACCATTATACACGTATTACTTGGCGACCACGTTTAGGATAAGGTACAATTATAACGCCATTAAAATCGAGCCAAATTAGGATTTTACGCTGATTCACAAGAAAAAAGACCCACACAGAGGCACTTTCTCGACCTGAGACAACCTATAAGGCCTGAGTAAAATCAAAGCTCCTCTATCAAGAGAATTTTATCCAGCTGGTTATGGGATAGCGGGATTTCTAGGGAGGAGGTGAAAAAAATGAGGAAAAGAGCTTTGTCAGTATTCGTGGCTCTGTCGGCACTCCTAGTGATGGACAGTATGGCTTTTCCCTTCACACGGAGCCGGAACACGATCATAGACCTGCTTGCTCATCCCGAGAGAATTGAGAAAGGGATCGGGCAGGAGTATACCGTGAGCAAATCAAGTTGGGAGCGCTCTGACCTCTCTGATGGAACAGCCCGATGGATGGCTCAATTGAAAGACTTATACAACTATGAGTTAATCGGAGTACCTCTGAAGCAAGCGACCTTGCTCTCAGGTGTGTCGGGCCAGGTTGAGCAAAGCGCAGAGTTGGCGATTCGGGCGGTTCTCTTCATGCGGGCGTTTGGGATGTCCAAAGACGAGGCAGCGGAAGCCTTCAAAAGGCTTCTCGATAGCGCAAGCAGGGATAAGGGGCAAAAATACTATGTGGTGTATGGCGATTTGAGAGCGGAGATGATATTTTACGATGCGATGCCTATGCTAATCCTTATCGTCAAGAGTCTCTAAACCAATAAATAGAAAGGAGGATAAGTTATGCTTGGGAAAAAGTTAGTATTGGTCATTTTGGCTATTGGGTTAGTAGGAAATCTGGCTTTTTGTCACGACGGTTTTTCTTCTCAACTACAGGTTCCCTCTTGGGAGTCGGCTGTTAAAGTTAGACCTTATAGTGAATCCTTAAATACTCTCTTTAGTTTTCTATGTAGTAAAGAGAAGGTAGTAATCAATGATGGATTATCTATGCCAGCTTTTAATGTCACTGTTCTTACCGAATCCAACCTATGTCAACTGACCACTGATTTAAATAGCAACCTTTCCTTGTTAATCTTATTGAAACAGGTAAATCCTCAAAAAACTCTGGTTCTTACAAAATCTCAAGTTAAGCCAGAATATAGAGTAGAGACAGTCCAGAGACCAAAAAAGGTTTGGGTTGAACGACATTATAGAAAAGGAACATGGGTAAAAGGGCATTATAGAAGCGGAACATATGTAAAAGGATATTACAGGAAAAACGGCACTTATGTTAAGGGACACCACAGGAAAGGCGGATGGGTTGAGGGATATTGGGGAACTATAGGCACCGAAACAGTCACAAGAACAATTATAAAATACCCTTATGACCTCACCTCAGAGTTGTTGAATAGTTCAGTATTTAGAATTTTAGATAGTAAGTATAGCACTGAGGAACTAGATCAGGAAACTCAATCTCAAATGGAATCTTTAGAGAATACGTTAGAGGACCTGAAAAATACAAAAGAAGTAGAAGAATAGAGAGGGGGCCAACCAGGCTAAATAAAACTTTATGCTAATTGACAAGAAAAAACGCTTTCATAGAGACTTATCCAAGCACTTTCTTGATGAGAGGTAACCTATATGACCTTGAGAAATCAGACTGTCTGTATCGAGAGATTTTTATCAGGCCAGTTGTGGGATAGAGGGATTTCTCTAGCAGCAGATTTGGGGAGGAACTACGGAAAAGACGGCTTCCACGCTCGGTAAGGTTATAAAGGAAAAGCTGAAGATGCCCTATTAAGCAAAGAAGGACAGCCTCGGCTATCTATGAGGCAGGTCCTGAGGAAGTATCTAAAAAATAAGTGAAATTTTTATAGAGCTAGTGCTTTTTTTAGTCTTTCATCCAACTCTTTTCTGATTTGTCTGCTTACCTTCCCGATTCTTTTTTGTATCAGTCTTTTATTTAAGGTTACAATCTTTGCCATCTTAAAAAGTGCATCGTTTTTTAAACCAGTGGCTTGAAAATCCAATTCTGAACTTCTGATTAAAAAATCTGTCTCGTTAATTTGAACAGGCACGACAGATGATATAAATGCTAAAATTATATCTTCGCTAAACCTATTTATGGAATCATTTGAGATAACTACAGCGGGCCGAACTTTTGTAGCGGTTAGGTCTGTAAAAGGGAAAGAAACCAATACAATATCTCCTCTATTCAATACTTTCTCCATCTGTTAAAGAATAGATGTCTTCTTGGGGATTGGAGAGAAAGTCAAAACTGCCTCCTTCTTGAGCTAATCTAGCTAATTCCATAGAAGTAATGTCTTCTTCGTTTTCTGTTTCATAGGGTAGAGTGATTTCGTTTTCTATGCTTCTTCCTTCCTCATTCCATCCCAAAGGACAAACAATAATTTTATCTTTGGCAACATATACTTCTGTCATTTTAAACCTCTCTTCGCTTATTATATTGGGTTAGAAAATTAGTTACATTTTTTACTAAAAAATCTCTTGCAATGCGTAAGTTGTCATGAATAACCGACAAGTTATCGATAGGAATGGGTCTAAAGAATCGGGCAGCATTTTCGAGCCAAATTTTAGTTACGTCTGTCACTCTGGACTCTATCTTTACGTTAAAATCATATAGGAATGTCGATGTTCGGGGGAAATAAAATCTTAAGCCTACTGCTTGAGCAGGTCGTTCGAAGAGAGATAAATTTTGAGGTTGGAAACTACAAACCATATTTCCAATAAATTGCCTTGAATCATTGACTGGCTTAGGATTTGCCAAAATTCTAATAAGACAAGTCTGTGAAAGAAATACAGGGATCTTAAAACTTTTTTGCGCTTTCTTGCTTAATGTTTCTACTCTTCGCCAAAAAAGCTCAAGGCCACCAGTAACAAACTGGTCACGAATAGTAATCCTATCTTGTGTTATAAGATATTCTACAGTTTCTTTACTCTCAGGAACTTGAGAAACAAATCGAAATCCATTAGGAATCTCTTTGCATTCAGTTAAATTTAGGGTATTACCCAGTTCCACATATATCTTTCTTAACAAACCTTTGTTAAGGATTTGGGGGGGATAGAATAATTGGGTTATATACCCAAGGTCTGTAATTGTTTCTGGATTCATAATTTACTTCCTTGGCGATTACATAGGGTCTAAATTGCAAAGTTACCCAATTATTGCAAAGGAAATTTTTTTGTCAATATCTCGATTTCTTTTTGCTTCTGTTGCTATAGTCCGGCGGGCTTTCGCCAAAAAATTAAAAAAGGATTAAAAAATGAGAAAAATTAGGTGATTCCCCTACCCTGTCGACTTAATGAGCTAAAATTTGATCAATTTGTTTTATATCAGCCTTGAAATCTTCTCAACAACGGCAAAAATTAAGGTACTCTGTGGTGGTCAGGGAAAATTCTTCGTCTTCTCGGAGAAAGTCCAAATTTAGGTCCTCTTTTGGCTTATTTTGAGAATTGATAAACATAACGCATTTTATTACATTGTTGACACACTCGCAGATTTGGTTATAGTAAGACTGCCTGTTTAATGAGTACGTTCATTTTATGTATGAGTGCTCTGGCAAAAAGTAATGAGGCAAATGCTCAGTAAACGCCGTGTCACATTGAATTTTCAGGGTAGTCGCATCCTTTAGGGTGCGCAGGCTAAGGCCTGCGACTACCAAAAATGACGGGGTCCACTGAATACTTACGTAATGAGGGAGAGACTAGAATGCTAAAAGAGAAAATTGGCTTCATTGGAGCAGGCAGCATGGGATCAGCCTTAATTAGGTCGATTCTAGAAAAGGGGTTAGTCTCTCCTAGGAATTTATGGGTTTGTGACAAGATTCGGGAAAAGCTTTCTTCCTTTTCGAAAAGAGGGGTTAATACTTCGGTCAAAATAAAGCCGATGATAAAAGGAGTTGATATTATATTCATAGCTGTCAAACCGCAGGACATTTCCGAAGTTCTAGAAAATTTAAAAAATGAAATTCGATCTTCTCAACTCATAGTTTCCATCGTGGCCGGGATTACCACCTCCTATATTAGGCAAAAGTTGAGCCTTGAGATCCCGGTTGTTCGAGTTATGCCCAATTCGCCAGCTTTAATTGGAGAAGGAATATCGGCCATTTCCCCTTCCGAGGGTACAAATATGGAAAATATTAAAATAGTAAGGGAAATTCTGGGAGTAGCCGGGGAGACAATAGAAGTTCCTGAGGAACTCCAGGATGCAGTAACCGGCTTAAGTGGAAGTGGACCAGCTTATATCTATACCCTTCTTGAGGGATTAGTTGAAGGGGGAATGAAGGTAGGACTCAGCAAGGAAGTAGCCTCGAGACTGGCCATACAGACTACCTTGGGAGCAGCAAAAATGGCTAAAGAAAGTGGAATTTCCCTGGATGAGCTTCGAAGAGCGGTTGTCTCTCCTGGAGGTACTACTAGTGAGGGGCTCAAGGTTTTAGAAAAAGGAGGATTCAAGGGTTGTCTTGTTCAGGCGGTAATTCGGGGCACCGAAAGAGCAAGAGAGCTAAGAAGATAGGTAAGGAAGAAAACTATGCCTATAGACCCTTCTGAAATGGAGAAAAGGAAATTTGAGCTTTCCTTTAGAGGATATAACCAAAGAGAGGTAGATGGGTTCTTAGAGAAGATAAAAAAAGATTATGAGCAGCTTCTGACCCGAAATAAAGCCTTGTCAGAAGAGATAGATCAAGTAAAAAAAGAGTTAGAAAAGTATAATTCAAGAGAAGAAAAACTGGAAGAAGCCCTGATTTCAGCCCAAAGAAGTGCCGGACTGATCACTGAAAGTAGCCAGGAAAGAGCTAAATTAATCGTCGAGGAGGCAGAATCAAGAGCCAAAAGAATAGCGGAGAAAAGTGAGGAAAAACTGGGGAAAATAAAAGAGGAGATTGCCAAACTAGAAGGACAAAAAAAGCTCTTTCTTACCAAGCTAAGATCTCTAATTGCGGCTCATTCTGAACTATTAGACTTTTATGAAGAACCAGCAGCAGAAAAAAAGACAAAAGAAGAGATCCGGCCCCATCTCTCTAAAGAAAATCCCCCACCCTTCTCTTTCCGAGAAACTTCCCCAGAAGGCATCCTATTTGAGGAGGAGTAGGTAGAAGAAAAATTGTCTTGAGGCGTTCTTCTTGACGATTCTCTGTAGGTAAGTATTATTAAAAGAGCAGTGGAAGTCTTAGGTAGACAGATGGACACCATAGGGACACCACGGGGAGAAAAAAGAAAGAGGAGAAAATCAATATCCCGGAATCCCTGCCAGCACAGTAACATAGAGACGCCGAAGTGGTGAAATTGGTAGACACGCAGCATTCAGGATGCTGTGGGGTTATCCCCTTGGGGGTTCGACTCCCCCCTTCGGCACTTCTTTAACAGTAGTCAAAAATTGTAAAGTCAAGATAGGCACAGGGTCTATAAAATCATCACCTAACTCGGGTGAGAGAAAAGGGGGTGATAAGGATGGGCTTTTGGAAAAGGCTCTTCTCTAGAAAGGCGAAAAAAGGAATATCCCCTCGATTAAAGGGTGACTTTATTCTCTTTGCAGTAAAGTGTGATAGGTGCGGAGAAGAGATAAGGATCAATGTCAACCGCAGGAGCGATATCCAGAGTTTATATACCGAAGCTGGGGAAAAAGGAGCTGCTTACACCTTAAGAAAGGAAATCCTGGGGAGAAAATGTCCCAATTTGATAAACATCACAGTGGATTTTGACAGAAGTTATCGGATTCTGTCCCGCGATGTCTCAGGAGGAAAATTCATCTCCTCAGAAAAAGAAAAAGGGTAAAAAATCAATGAGTAGCATCAGATTGGAAGAAGTAGTAAAGAGATTTACTGATAAGGAGGTCTCCCTATTTAAAAAAAGGGGCCGAGAGATAAAAACCATCTTTGCCCTCAATCATCTCTATCTGGAAGCAAGGGAAGGTGAAACCTTATGCGTTATTGGACCAACCGGATGTGGAAAAACTACTCTGCTTAAGGTCATTGCGGGTTTAGAAAGAATTGATGAGGGAAATGTCTACTTTGACGAGGAGAATGTAAATGAAATTCCTCCTAAAGATAGGCGAATTGGCATGGTTTTCCAAAACTATGCTCTTTACCCTCACATGATTAGTAGAGAGAACCTGGCCTTTTCCTTTAGGCTGCGAAAATGGCCGGAGGATGACATTGATGAAAAGATTCGTTTTACAGCCAATACTCTGGGAGTAGGTTTTCATGCCCTCCTGGGACGTTTTCCCAGGAACTTGTCAGCCGGACAAAAGCAAAGAGTCGCCCTGGGAAGATGCATCATCCGAAACCCAAGAGTATTTTTACTGGATGAGCCACTGTCTAACTTAGATGCAAAGCTCAGAACAAAGACCAGAATAGAGATCAAACACCTGCTGGCCAGATTTGGCATAACCACTGTCTACGTTACCCATGATCAGGCAGAGGCGATAGCCTTGGCTGATAGGATCGCTATTATGCGGGAAGGTAGAATTGAGCAGGTGGATAGCTTTAATGAGGCCTATTATCATCCTTCCAATCTATTCGTAGCCGGTTTTATTGGTGATCCTCCCATGAATCTCTTACCTTTAGGCATAAGAGAAAATCCCTACGGCCTTTTCTTAAGCAATCACTTACGGGTACAACTGCGGGGATCCCGGTTTGAAATCCTGAGGGAAAAAGGCTATTTGGGAAAAGAGATAATTTTTGGTCTTCGCCCCGAAGAGATCAAATTAAGAGAAAACCTTCCTGCTTCGGAGAAAATCTCTTTTTTTAGGGCTCGGGTGGATGACATTGAGTTCACTATACCCAACGTTCGCCTCTTTTTAAGCTCCGGTGAGCACAAGCTCACAGCTAATGTTAATTCTTCGCCCAGGATAAAAAAGGGTGAGGAACTAGAATTTGCCTTCGACACCGAAAAAGTTAAGTTGTTCGACCCCGAGAGTGGACTGGCCGTTGTTAAATGAAAGATTAGACTTTTAATTAAAGAGGTTTTTCCCGGTTTTGCTTCATATCCTGCCTTTTCTTTTTAATACGGTAGCAGCCGCTCCCAGGGCACCGGTATTGCCGCCAAGCTTTGCCGGAACTATCCTCACTCCCCTGATAGCAGCCTCAAGGGCATACTTCCGGGCATATTTTCTTACCGGTTTGAATAAAAGGTCACCAGCAGCAGTCATTCCACCCGATAGAATGACCATCTCCGGGTTTAGGATGTTAACTATACTGGCAATGCCTATTCCCAGGTATCTTGCTGTCTCCTCAACTATCATCTGGCTAACCTCATCTCCTCTTTCAGCCGCCTGGTATACTAGCTCACAGGTGATATCTTCCAAGTGGTTATGCACTAACTCATGGAGAAGAGTTTTTCTTCCCTCTTTTATGAGAGAAACTGTACGCTTTATTACTCCAGTTGCGGAAGCATAAGCCTCTAAACACCCTCTCTTCCCACAACCACAAACCAGTCCTCCCTCGTGGATTATCATATGACCTATCTCGGCAGCCGTGTCCCAGGCTCCGTGAAGAACTTCTCCCCCAATAATTATTCCTCCTCCTATTCCTGTACCTAAGGTTAATAAAACTAAGTTATCCACCTTCTTTCCTGCCCCTATCCACCATTCAGCTAAAGCGGCAGCATTAGCATCGTTTTCCAAAAAGATAGGTAATTTAAGCTGACTTCCTAAAATGCTAACCAGGGGTACATTATTCCAGCCAGGAAGGTTAGGAGCAAAATGAATTATCCCCTTTTTTGTGTCTAGAGGTCCGGGACTACCAATTCCTACTCCTTCTATGGAAGCAGAAGAAATCCCTTGTAACTGTCCTTTCTCGAGAACGGCTCTCACCGAGCTCACTATCTGAGAGAGAGCTTTTTCCTTACCCTCCCGGCCTAAGGTAGCTCGAGTATCCTTATCTATAACCTTTCCATCGCTATTAATGAGAAGAGAAACAATATTGGTTCCTCCTAAATCGACTCCCACAATGTAATCGGAGGCAGATTTCATTTAACTTCCCCACCAAGCTCTTTTTAAGATCAAGTACTTTCTAATAATTTCTAAAATTTTATCAGAATCCCTCTCCTGGTCAAGAAATGTCTCGGAACTCTTCCCCTCGACACACGGGTAAATCTTCTGAATATTTTCCGAGGAATCAAAACCGGGAAACACCAACCAAAAAATAGTCCTGTCCCTATTTTAATTATAAAGTAAATATTATTCCCTCAGCAAGAAAAGATTTAGATGACTTAGTCTCCTTTTTTTACCTTCTCTTTTGTTTGTAAACTCTCTGGACATTCGGACTAATAACTTGTTTTAACTGTTCTCTTATTACATCGACGGCCCCATCCCTTCGAGTTCCTCTCAAACTTAAATTCTTTTTCTCTAAAAAGCTTTACGCAGGCATCTACTACCTGAGAATCGTAGAGAGTGCCTCTGTTCTTTGAAATTTCTTCTAATGCCTTGTCGATGCCAAGAGCTGGTCGGTAGGGTCGGTGAGAAGCCATAGCCTCCACAACATCAGCTACACCCAACATACGTGCTTCCAAGAGAATGTCTTCACCCGAAAGACCGTGGGGATAACCGGAGCCGTTCATTCTTTCATGATGTTGAAGGACTATCTCGGCTACGGGCCAGGGAAATTCAATTTGCTTCAAAATATTGTAGCCGACTAGAGGATGAATCTTGATTAAATTGAACTCGATATCGGCTAAGCGAGTGGGCTTATTGAGAATTTCAGCTGGCACTCCTATCTTACCGATATCATGAATGGTTCCAGCCATCCGGATACCATCAATCTGGTCCTTTGAAAGCTTCATTTCTTTGGCTATAGCCCGGCCAAGATCAGTCATCCGTTGTTGGTGACCTGCCGTGTAAGCATCCCTCGTTTCAACGGTCAATGCCATGGCCTGGATGGTCGCCCCCAAGGCTCTTCGCAGCTTCTTAAGAGTACCTTGAAGTTCTTCGTGAGTTTTCTTGCGCTCGGTAAGATCACGGAAAAACACCATATCTGCAGGTTTTCCCCTGTAATCGATTCTTGCAGCATTTATCTCAAAGGATATTTTCTTCCCGTCTTTGGTGAGCATTTCAACTTCGTATGGCGCAATTTTCATTCTCATCATCCGTTTGGCCAAATTCTTTATCGCAATTGCTTTACTCTTTGCCGTCAGGAGGTTCATCTTCAGAAAACTCTTTCCCAGCAGCTCCTCCTTCTTGAATCCAGTAACCTCTTGCACTCTATTCGTAATCTCTAAGATCTTTCCCTTCCCATCTATGATGACCACCGGATCCACCACAACGTTAAACAAGGTTTCAAAATGACTTCTAGCCTCCTCCAATTTTTGTTCCACCTGCTTGCGCTGAACTTCTGACGTTTCCAACTCAGCAATACGCTGGCGCAGTTTCACTAGTTCATGTATAAACTCCCCTTTGGTCTTATTTTGATGTTTCATTTCAGTCTTCTTCTAAAATGAAATAGTTGTATTCAACCTCCATCGCTCACCCTGCAGGTTTACCCTCCACGATCCCAGTATAGTAATGGTAGTTGTTCCGGCCACATCTTTTGGCACGGTACATAGCAATGTCAGCATTCTTTATTAGAGTATCATCATCTTTGCCATGGTGCGGAAAGATAGCAATCCCTATACTCGTGGTAATGTGGAGTTTGTGATCCTTAACCACAAATGGTTCTTGAAAAACGTCCAGAATTTTTTGGGTAACTGTAGCCACATCATCTATTTGACCAATTCCTGGCAGGAGCAGCAAAAACTCATCCCCTCCCATGCGAGCAACAGTATCACTTTTACGCAAAAGGTTTTTTATCCGCTCACCCACGGCTTGTAGTAACTTATCCCCTGTTCTATGTCCGAGCGTATCGTTGACACCTTTAAAGTTATCCAAATCAATCAACATAACAGCCAAATTTTGCTGATTGCGATTTGCCTGATACAGTGCCAGGCTAAGGCGATCATTGAACAGAACTCGATTAGGTAGACCAGTTAAAGCATCATGGGTAGCCAGGTAGTAAAGCTGCTTTTCTCTTTGTTTGCGCTCCGCGATGCCTTTTGTTATGGTTACAAAAAATTCAGGTTGACCAGAAGAGTCCCGGATAAGGCTTGCAGCAAGTTCTACTGGAAACTCAGCCCTATCTTTAGTCAAGAACGTATACTGTATGTTTTTGACATTGCCTTGCTCAAGAGTTTCCTTCAGTTTCTCCGCTGCTCTCTTTCGATCTTTTGGAGCGATTAAATCAAAAGCATTCTTGCCGATGAGCTCTTTCTTTGAAGAAAAACCATGTAGATCCAAAGTAGCCTGATTACAATCAATGATCTTTCCTTTTAAGTCACTGATCGTAATAGCATCGGGAGAAAAGCTAATTATGTTTCGTAGCTTATTCTCGTTTTTTCGCAGCACTTTTTCTGCTCGTTTGCGCTGGATTTCTGATCTTTCCAATTGAGCAATTCTTTGGCGCAATTTTACCAGATCTTGCACAAGCTCTTCTTTTGTCTTGTCCTCATGTTTCATCGTGTGTGCCTAAAAACATTTGTAATTCCAGTTAAGCAAGTTTATTAGTCAACTCTCTTGCAAAACTCCTTCTAACCCTCTGTAATTAGATACAGACATTCGCTCCCCAAGAATCTCGTCTTTGTTTCCTGGCTAATCTTGAGTCAAACGTTAATATATTACCTTGTTTTCCTCTGCAATCCGACCACTCTTTGAACATGCCTTTC
The DNA here is from genome assembly GCA_964543295.1 of uncultured Clostridia bacterium. Lineage (GTDB taxonomy): Bacteria > Aerophobota > Aerophobia > Aerophobales > AE-B3A > AE-B3B. Next base: position 67,961 of record CAZIXA010000001.1, read on the forward strand.
AGTGATTATTCCCTTTTCCTTTAATATCTGGCCTAATTTCTTTTGTTTTTTCTCCTTTTTCTGTAGCTCAAGAGCCCCCTGAAGTTGTTCCAAAGAGATAAATCCCATATCTTGGAGAATTTCCCCTATTTTCTTTTCTTGCTCAAAGTACTGCTCCAGGAAGGATAAAATCACTGCACTTCTACTTCTCCTTTCTCTTGCGCATATCTTATCCACTTTCTTTAAAAGCCAAGCATCGTCCTTGCGGTAGTAAATGCTTATCATCATAGGATTTATTCCTTTTTTAAAGGATAGGTTTCTCCCAGGTATATATTATCTTATCTTATATTATAACATAAAATATGAAACTGTCAAGGGGTTGATTGCCTGTTCTCTCCCACAAAAATTTGTCTAATGCTTTATGGTTCCATATTACAGCGATTTGCACCTTGAAATCTTACCTTTAGTGCCTACCTTAAACCAGCCTGAACTTCCTAGAAAAATAAAAATTTATTGGAAGTGAAAAATTGGAAGAGAAAATAGAGAATTTGCAATTTTGGGACTTTGTTAATGGTGATGTCTTACTCAAAAGACCACAAATGGGAGGACCTCCTGAGGCTTTTTTGACAGACATGTTGACGGATAGGAACAAATTGGTTAGACTCTTACTGCCTAACATTTTTTCTCATTTTAAAAGGTTAATTCATGGGAGTCTACAAAAAGGGTATAAACTGGTATGTAGACTACTACCTCCCCAATGGGAAAAGAAAAAGGGAGAAGGTAGGGCCTAGTAAAAAACAAAATTTGCAAGATTGCCAGATTTTAGGTATAATGAGGATTGGGAAAGATACGCCGGAGTGGCGGAATCGGTAGACGCGCTGGACTCAAAATCCAGTGGGGTTTATCCCCCGTGTGGGTTCGACTCCCACCTCCGGCACCTTAGCGCGGGAGATTTGTCTCTTTTAGGAAAGCTCTTCTTCACTTGCTTACCTAGTCTCTCGAACACTCTCGCCCACACGAAGACGCTTAAAAGGGATAATTTACAACTTTCTTTTTGCTGCTTCCAGTTTCTCTTGCTCTTCGTAGAATCGCACCATCTCAATTATATGGGCAGCTAGCCCCTGGCTGTAGCAGACGATTACCGGGGGACGGAAAGGGTCATCGCTGACGCTCAATTGAACAGTGTTGCCACTAGCATCCTCCCACTGAGCACCACCGAGAGTGCCTGTTTTTACATATGGTTTAATAGGGTTTCCGTATTTGTCTGTCAGGTATTTCAGTAACTCACCTAAAAAACGATACTGGTATCCACCGGCACCCCAAAAATCTAACCTCACCTGGAAAAGGCGGTTGGTGAAGAAATAGAAGGTAATCAGAGCTACCTGGTTAAATAATCGATGCTGATGGTGAAAAGAGCGTATCAATTTATCTACCGAAACGATCACAACACCTGCCCGGTAGTGCTCTAGAGGAGAAAAATCTCCGTTAGCAACAATACTTTTCACGTGTTCTGGAGACATTCCCCATAGGGCTCCTTCATATCCATCTATAGGAGAAGCAAAACCCAACGATGCCCATTCCCCAAAAAAGATCAAAAAAAGAACCACTATCTTCCATTCTTTTAAGTTAATTTTCTCGAGAATCATCTGTTTTCCTCACTTTCTATCTTCTTCGTCTTATCTCCATTAACAGGAACACCCATCGGCTTCCATAAAGAATTATAACTTCTTTTGCGTTTCCTCTCGTTTAAGCTTTTCTCTTTGGCTTCGAGTCTGGCTAAGTTCCTTCTCCAGAGCCGTATCAATATAAGAGATCGTAATGCCTGGAAAAAGGAGAGATTTAGGATCAAAAGATAGCTCAATTACGTTAAGTCCATCGCCCAGCCAGAGAGTCCTCGCCGATTTCTTATCTGGCTCGACCTCCTCTTGAACAGGCTTTCCATACTTTTCCTTCAGGAGATCATTTAGGATCTGATAGAAGGAGAACTCGCCCGCCCGTCGATATATTTTTACTTGAAATAGTTGATTTTCAAAAAAGTAAAAATTAATAGTCACCTTCTCATCCAGAATCCGGTCCTCAAAATAAAAGAAATCAACCAGTTCATCGATGGCACCGGATCCAAAGTCAATCACCGGATGTCCAAGATCAGAAAACTCCTCCTTGGGAAAGACATCCCTTACCCAGTTATGAGACATTCTCCACTCTGCCAGGCGGTAACCCTTAACGTTGAGTCTTTCTCTTTGGAGTTCGCGAGCTGTTCCAAGAACAGTCAATCCTCTTTCTTCAGCAATAATTTCAAGGATCAGTCGTTCAATCTTATTTGTGGCTTGCTGGTCCTCCTTAGCAAGATCAAGGCTCAGAGCTTCCCGGCATCGATAGATTTCTTCAGGAAAGACTTGGGCTCTTTCATAGAGAAGACGAAGGTTACGCTTTATCTCATCCTCAGTTGCATTCTCTTTCAAGGCGTTCCCTACCAATGCATACGTTTTTACATACGTATTTTTGATGGTTTGAAGGTGAGATTTCCATTCTTTTGACCAAGCTGGACCCCCATATTGTAAAAGTAACAGTATAATCAGATAAAACAACATCCTTTTCATTTTACTCTACTTTAAACAGGATTTTCATATCTTACCTTTATACAACTTAGCTTTTTTTCAGATTTTATCTTTAGCAATATTATCATCACCAAATGGCTTTGTCAAAAGCCAAAATAGTTAGAGCAACTGCTTGACTTTTCCAAGACTAGATGCTATTCTGTCCTTGATTACACAGAGGAATTTGAGGAATTCAGATAATGGACAATCCGCGGCTATAAAAGAATAAGGAGGTAAAACCAATGAAAAAAGGTCTATGGGTAAAGGGAGTGGTTCTGTCATTTTTTTTGGTGGCAATACTCTCAGGGAATGCGGTCGGCGAGGAGGGAAATTATGAGAAGATTTTAAAACTCAAGGATGAGATCATCAAGATTCAGAACCAAGGAGAACTAGGATTCAGAAACTTCACTCTCTGTTCCAAAATAATCACCTTCGGGCAGTACGTTGCCTTGCCGGAGCCGAAGGTAAAAGTAGGTACTGAAGAAATGCTCATTTATGCTGAGCCAGCTAATCAATTTACCAATACTCAGGGGGGAAGATACGAGTTTTGGGTTACACTCGACATGATTGTTCTTGACGAGAACGGCAAAGTGCTGTTGGAGAAGACCGATGCCGTGTCGGCGCACTTTAACACCGCAACCCCCACGCTTGATATCTTCTTTCCCCTCACTATTTACCTGAACGGAGTTCCGGCTGGTAAATATACCTTTAAAGCGGTGCTGCACGATGTGTTGAGAGAAGCCACGGCTACCAAAACGGTTGATTTTGAGATAGTTGAGTAAGTATTTTGGCCAGTTGGTCTTATACTTTCTAATTCAAGGGAAGTCGTGGAAGATTTGGTTGCCAAAATAGAAAAAGGGCCATCATATTGATGATGACAGAATGAGATGCTAAACTGTACGTACTTAATTGAGAGGATAAGATTCTCTGGATGATCATTAGTCTCGAAGAAAGTAAATGTTATTAATTGCCATAATTGCGCCTTTGTTTGTTGCCTGGTGGATAGCCTCTGATGCTAAGAAAAGAGGCTATACTCGAGGTCAAATTATCGGTTGGTTCCTGGGAGTCTGGCTTCTTCTTGTCGTATTTTTGCCCCTTTATCTTATCCTGAGATCCAGGTCAGCCGCCCCTACCAGACCAGCCACAGGACCTGGGGTATGTCCCTATTGTGGCAATCTTTACCAGGGTAAAGTTACCTATTGTCCTTACTGTGGACAAAAACTTGAAGATGACAGCTTGTAAGAAAGGAGTTAAAAGATCCTTTGAAGGGGAAATGGAGTCTGGGATTATCTATACTTTTTATATCCTTGATAGTGGGAATTCTTTTCCGAATGAGCCCGACTACTATATTAAAAAATATTTTTTTAGCCTCGATTCATCCCTCCACTTTACAACTAATAGCTCTAATTATATTGGTTATCTTTTTGGGAAATCTCATGAAAGAGAGGGGAAATTTAGAAAACATAGTTTCCTCTCTTGAAGCTATAATCAGAAATCGCCGCCTGGGGTCCGTCATTCCACCTGCTCTGATGGGACTTCTGCCCATGCCTGCCGGAGCACTTTTCTCCGCTCCCATGGTGGAGGAATTTGGTAGGAAAATGGGGGTAAGTTCAGAGAATAAGACTCTTCTAAACTACTGGTTTCGTCACATATGGGAGTATATGTGGCCTCTTTATCCAGGATTAATTCTAGCGGCAGCACTTCTCAACGTTAAGGTTAGAGATATTATCCTGGCCCAGTACCCTTTAACCCTGGCTGCTGTTGCCGCAGGCTTTCTCTTCTGCATGAAAAAGGGCTCCTATCCACCGTCCTTCCGGCGTCTTGAGCCTCAAAATAAAACCAAGTTTGCTAAGGAGATTCGGGCTCTTGTCTTCAATACCTGGCCAATTCTGGCTATAATTCTTCTAGTTCTGATTTTCAAGGTAGAACTGCTTCTAGCCATCCTAACCATCGTATTAATCGTTCTTGGCTCTTCCAGAATGAAGGGACATAAAATATTTTTATCTTTCAAAAAAAGTCTTTCATTATCCATGCTTCTTTTGATAATCTCCGTTATGGTCTTCAAAAGAGTGTTTGAGGTTTCAGGTGCATTTTCAGTAATTCCTACCATTTTTAGCCATTGGGGGGTATCTCCTTTGATTATTTTGTTCTTTGCTCCTTTTCTAGCCGGTCTTTTAACAGGAATTACCTCTGCTTTCATAGGAATAGCATTCCCTTTACTCTTACCCTTAATGATTAGGAGCCAACCAAACCTGACCTACGCCATGCTTGCCTATGCCGCTGGATTTGCCGGAGTTCTTCTCTCTCCATTTCATCTCTGTCTTATCGTTACCAGAGAATACTTCAAGGCAGATCTCAGAAAATTATATAAACTACTATTCCTTCCGGTCACCTTTGTCGTAATGGTAGCCTTCCTAATCGTAGGGTTAAAAGGGTTTTAGGAGAAAGTTACCTTACGGCCACCCCGTAAATATTGATGGATTCCCCGGGCCGCTCTTTTTCCGGCTCCCATGGCAGCAATAACTGTAGCGGCTCCGGTAACAATATCTCCTCCAGCAAAAACCTGAAGAATGCTGGTCTGGCCATTCTCTTCGTTTACCCCAATGTATCCCCAACGATTCAATCTTAACCCAGGGGTTCCCTGAGTCAAAAGAGGATTGGCTCCTTGACCAATGGCCACCACTACCGTCTCTATATCAAGATTAAATTCAGACCCTTTTATAGGTATAGGTCTTCTCCTCCCACTTTCATCAGGCTCACCCAGTCTCATTCTTAGACAGCGCATCCCGGCAAGACCCCTCTTTTCATCCCCTAAAAAAGCTATTGGAATGGTCAAAAGGTGGAATTTTACACCTTCTTCCTCGGCATTCTTTATTTCCTCCTCGCGGGCTGGCATCTCCTTTCTTGATCGCCGGTAGATTACATAAACTTCCTCTGCTCCCAGTCTCAAAGCCACCCGGGCTGAATCCATGGCCACATTGCCTCCGCCTATTACTCCAACTTTTCGACCAATTTTAATGGGAGTATCATAGGAAGGAAATTGATAAGCCTTCATCAGATTAACCCGAGTAAGAAATTCGCTGGCCGAATAAACGCCATCTAAGTTTTCCCCGGGAATGCGTAAAAAATGAGGAAGCCCGGCTCCGATTCCTACAAAAACTGCAGAAAATTCATCTTTTAAGAGGTCCTCAATGGTTAGAGTCTTTCCAACTAACACATTAGGACAGATCTTCACCCCTAATTTCTCAATATTCCTTATCTCAATTTCAAGGATGTGCTTGGGAAGTCTGAACTCAGGTATTCCATACCTTAGAACTCCACCTGAGCTATGCAAAGCTTCAAATATAGTGACTCGGTAACCCAGTTTGACTAGCTCCGCTGCTGCTGTAAGTCCAGCAGGGCCGGATCCTACCACGGCCACTTGAGCCACGGAGGATGAGACAAGGTTCTGAGTTACTTTTTTTTCATTGTTTTCCTTCTGCCTTAGCTCCCAATCGGCGGCGAATCGCTCTAACCTTCCAATGGCTACTGGTTCTCCCTCTTTAGACCTTACGCATTTTATCTCACACTGAGTCTCTTGAGGACAAACCCTCCCACAAACAGCGGGAAGGCTGTTCTTTTCCTTAACCTTTTCTATGGCGGCCTGGAAATTCCCCTGCGCTATGTATTTTATGAAGGCAGGTATGTCAATTTCTACCGGACATCCTTTTACACAGGGAGGTTTTTTACATTGTAGACACCTTTTAGCCTCCTCTACTGCCTGTTCGGAAGAATACCCCAGGGCTACTTCATTGAAATTCTTTATTCTCTTTTTTGAGCTCTGCTTGGGCATGCCAACTTTCGTCACTCTATCAGACATCCAAAATTCCTCGATATTCACAATCTTCCTCGTTAATTCTCTGCCCCTTGACCTCCTCTTCAAACGGTCAACTTAAGAATCTCTCTTAGATCTTCATCACTCACTTCTCGTGGATTTTTGCTCATGCTGCTACTTCTAGACTCAGCAATAATGCCAGGAAAGTGAGCTTCGGTAATTCCGTATGGCCTAAAATTGAGAGGCAGGTCGATCCGCTCCAAAAATCTTTTTATGGCGTAGGGGAGATCCTCTACTCTCTTAACTCCAATTTTCTTTGCTATCCGAGTAAATTTCTCCGGTCTTGCCCCCAGGTTGAATCCTATCACATGAGGTAGAAGAATAGCACAGGCCAGTCCATGGGGAACGCCAAACCGTGCTCCGATCGGGTGCGCCAGTCCATGAACTGCACCAAGGCCGGAATTAGAGAAAGCCATAGCAGAAAGTAAACTACCCAAAGCCATTTTTTCACGGATCTCTGTATCTTCCCCATCGGCAACGGCTTGAGGTAAATTTTGGAAAATAATCTCAATAGCCTGAAGAGCCAGAGTATCGCTAATAGGATTTGACGTCCTGGTAACATAGGACTCAAGAGCCTGGGTGAAAGCATCCATCCCGGTGTAAGCTGTAACTTGAGAAGGAAGAAAAAGAGTTAACTCGGGGTCAAGCAGGGCCGCTCTAGCTATCATATAGGGACTACGGATGCTTTTCTTAAGGGAGACTCTTCTATCGGTGAGAACAGAATTATTAGTGATCTCTGCTCCGGTACCAGCGGTAGTGGGAATGGCCACAAAAGGCAGTCCTTCTTTTTCAATCTTCTTACCAGAATGATATTCCCAGATTGTACCTGACTGCTTGGCTAGAGAGGCGATAGCTTTAGCTGCATCCATGGCACTTCCCCCACCCAGGCCAATGACAACGTCAGATTTTTTTTTACGGGCAATTTTAATTCCCTGATTCACTGTCTCCAGACAGGGATCGTGCTCAACTCGGTCAAAAAGATCCAGGCTAATTCCCTCTTGTTTAATAACCCCTATAACCCTATCCAGAATGCCCGTCTTTCGCATTGAAGAGCGACCGGTTACCAATAAGGCTTTCTTACCTAAAGAACTAACCTCTTTTCCCAGTTCTTTAATTACCCCTCGGCCAAAGATAGTGCGAGTTGGATACATTAGAAGAAACATCTTTTTCTCCTGTAAGTTCGAAAATGGTTGTCTAACTCATTATAAAAAACTAATTCCCTCTGTCAATTTATCAGTCTTTCTCTGAAAGATCGTTTCTTCCTTTAACCCTTCCCCAAACCCTTTAAAAATAGCCCAGTTTGATAGTACCATATAATACCAGAAAAGTATTCAGGAGATTTATACACGTATCGAGGGGAAGAGTCCCGAGATATTTCTTGACAGAGAAGCCGCATATGATAGGATGGACTGCAAAAGAGGGATAGAATTTGAAAAAAAAATTTTATTTGACCACTCCCGTCTACTATGTTAATGATGTGCCTCATCTGGGGCATGCTTATACCACCATTGCTGCGGATGCCCTGGCAAGATATAAGCGCCTTAAGGGATACGAGGTTCTTTTCCTAACCGGCACCGACGAGCATGGGGACAAGATCAACCGAGCAGCTAAAGAAAAGGGTATCGCTCCCATTGAACTGGCTGATCAAGTGGTAAGTCGCTTCCAGAATCTCTGGAAGAAGCTCTCTATCTCCAACGATGATTTTATCCGCACAACCGAATTCCGGCACACTCAAGTAGTAAGTAAGGTCTTCCAAAGGCTTTACGAGCAAGAAGATATCTACCGGGGAACCTACAAGGGATGGTACTGCGTCCCTTGCGAGAGCTTCTGGTTAGAGCCGCAGCTAAGAGATGGAAACCTTTGTCCCGAATGTGGACGCAAGACTGAAAAAGTAGAGGAGGAAAGTTATTTCTTTAGACTCTCCCAATATCAAAAACCACTTCTGGACCATCTTGAGCACCATCCTGACTTTGTTCTCCCTCCTAGCAGGAAAAATGAGGTAGTGGAATTTGTCAAAAGGGGACTAAAGGATCTTAGCATTACCAGACTAAAACTGGCCTGGGGTGTACCCTGCCCCATAGAAAAGGAGCACACAATCTATGTCTGGATCGATGCTCTTATCAATTATATCTCAGCCTTAGGATATGAGGTGAATAAAGATAAGTTTTCTATATTCTGGCCGGCTGATGTTCATTTGGTTGGAAAAGATATTTTGAGATTTCACGCCATTATCTGGCCAGCTCTTTTAATGGCTTTAAGGATAGAGCTTCCTCGGACAGTCTTTGCTCATGGTTGGTGGAAAATAAAGGGAGAGAAGATGTCCAAATCCAAAAAGAACGTCATCGACCCCGAAGAAATTGTGAAACAACACGGAGCAGATCAACTGCGCTACTTTCTTCTTCGAGAGATTTCCTTTGGAGAGGACGGCAATTTTTCTATCCCTCTTTTTGTGAAAAGAGTAAATAGCGACCTTGCCAATGATCTGGGAAATCTACTCAATAGAACCATTCCTCTGGTGGTGAGACATTGTGGAGGAAAGGTACCTTCTCCAGCGGACGAAGACAAAACTTTAGAGGAAAAAATAAAAAAAATCCCTCCCTCACTCGATGAAGCCATGAATATCCTCTTTTTTTCGAAAGCTTTATCTTATATCTGGGAAATAATAAAATCAGCTAACCTCTATATAGACAGATGTTCCCCCTGGAAACTGGCCAATCAAGCCAATAAGCAAAAAAGGTTAAATACCGTTCTTTATAATCTTTTAGAGACTCTGAGGGTGCTGGCACTCCTACTTTTCCCTTTCATACCCGTGTCAGCACAAAAGATATGGACTCAGTTAGGAATGGAAGAAGATCTGGGCAGTCAAACTCTGGACAAGGCGGGGGTTTGGGGTGAATTAAGTCCGGGAACTACGGTAAAGAAAGGACCACCTCTTTTTCCTCGTATTAAGCAGTAGATAAAAGGCAGTCCTATGTCCGAAGTCCGAAGTCCGGGGTCGGAAAACAAAAGCCAAAACCAGAAAACCGAGGTCCGAAGTCCTAACTCAAAAAGCAAGCCAAAACCTAAAAATGGCGGCGAAAAAATAATCACGTCCCCATTTATTAAATTGAAAGAGAAGACGGAGTATCTCTGGGAGAAGTATAATTTTACTCCCAAAAAAGAGCTGGGTCAAAATTTCTTGATCGATCCTTGTATAGTTGATAGGATAATAGAGAGCTCAAAGCTTACTAAAGCTGATACCATAGTTGAGGTAGGAGCAGGAACCGGGGTTTTAACTGAGAGGCTGGCTAAGAGTGCCGGAAAGGTGATAGGAGTAGAAATTGATGAAAAGCTATGTCAGATTTTAAAGGAAGAACTTGCCGACTACAATAACCTTAAGATAATCTGTGGAGATATCGAACAGTTTTGCTTCGAGAAAAGATTTACTCAGCCGCAATCAGTTAAAATAGTGGGAAATCTACCCTATCAGATAGCTTCTTCTTTTCTTTTAAATCTTGCCCGAAAGGAATGGATCAAGTTTATGGTGGTAATGGTACAAAGGGAAGTGGCAGAAAAACTGCTGGCTAGACCCGGAGAAAAAAAAAGAGGCGCATTAACTGTTCTCATGAACCATTATACCATTATCAATAGAGTCATTAATGCTCCTCCCCAGGCATTTATTCCGGCTCCTAAAGTGGGATCCAGTTTAATTAGAATAGATAGAAAGGAAAACCAGTTGGCAAAAAATGAGGATCGTTTTATGAGCGTAGTGAAAGGAGCTTTTCGCTTACGTCGTAAGATGCTGGTGAATGCGCTTAGTAAAGAGTTAGGAAAAGAGAAAACTCTGGTTAAGGAGAGATTAAACCGAATAGGGATTAACGGGAAAAGAAGAGCAGAGGATCTGACGGTGGAGGAGTTCGTCAGAATAAGCGAAGGGTTGTAGATTAAGAGAAAATCAAGATGCCTATTAAGACTATCGAGTGGATAGAAGGGAAGGTTAAGATTATAGATCAGAGTAAACTTCCTCAAAAATTGGAGTACATTTATTGTAAGGATGTAGAAACTCTGAGAGAGGCAATTAGCTCCCTTAAGATAAGGGGTGCTCCTGTGATAGGAATTGCGGCAGCTTTTGGGGTCGTCCTGGGGATAAAGAATTCTTCTTCTCAGAACTATCTTAGCTTTCAGAAGGAGATAGAAAAAGTCATTGATTACTTTGCGCGTTCCCGACCTACGGCGGTTAATCTTTTCTGGTCCTTGAAGCGTATGAGGAACTGCGCAGAAAAGAACAAAGACAAACAGATAAAGGAAATAAAGACCATTCTTGAAAAAGAAGCACTTCAAATAATGGAAGAAGATAAACGATGTAATCGGCAGATTGGGGAAAACGGAGCACGTCTTATTGAGGATGGACAGACAATTCTAACCCACTGCAACGCTGGAGCTCTGGCTACAGCTGATTATGGAACTGCCCTGGGGATTATTTACCGAGCAAAACAGAAAGGAAAGAAAGTCAAAGTTTACGTTAACGAGACCCGTCCTCTTCTTCAAGGAGCAAGACTGACTACCTGGGAACTCCTCCGGGAAGGAATTGAGGTGGTCTTGATCTGTGATGATATGGCTGGACAGGTAATGCAAGAGGGAAAGATCAATAAGATCTTGGTGGGAGCAGATAGAGTCGCCGCTAATGGTGACGTGGCCAACAAGATAGGAACTTATATGCTGGCGGTACTAGCAAAGGAGAATGGGATTCCCTTTTACGTAGCCTGTCCTTTCTCCAGCATTGATCTATCTCTACCTTCTGGTAAAGAAATCCCTATTGAGCAAAGAGATTCTTCCGAGATAACCACTTTTTTGGGAAAAAGGATTGCCCCTCAGGGAATTAAGACATATAATCCTGCCTTTGATGTAACTCCAGCTATGTATATAAAAGGTATCATCACGGAAAAAGGAATACACCAATCTCCTTACGAGAAAAGTCTACCACAAAAAATGGGGACGTGATTATTTTTTCTCGTCCCCATTTTTCAGAGGAACAGGAAAATGACGAAGAAGATTGATCGAAAAGAGGTCAAGTATATTGCTCACCTGGCGCGGCTTCAATTAACCTCGGAAGAGGAAGAAAAATTCAGCCGCCAGTTGGGAGAGATCCTGACCTATGTGGACAAACTGAAAGAAGTAGATACTCGTAATATCCCTCCTACTTCCCATGTCTTTGCTTTAAAGAACGTATTCAGAGAGGACAAGCAAAAGAAATCTCTTCCCCAGCGAGAAGCCCTGTCCAATGCTCCCAAGAAGAAACGAAATCAGTTTCAGGTTCCCAAGATAATAGAGTAATTAAGCTCTATAGATTCTTTCCTTTCGATGGACTTCTCGTATGAAGAAAATAAGAAAAACTAAAACCATGTTATACAAGGAAGTGGGCAGAGTGAGATAGACGATTCTTTCTAGAAAAGAAGAGGAAAGGCGAAAGATAGTTAACCAGGCCGAAAGGATAGCTCCACTCAGGATGCTGAGCAGCCCCACGATGAGGAGAATAAAGACGATGTTTTCCTGGTAGACCCTTTCCTTCACCTCGGAGGTAAGAAATCCTACTAAAGACAGAGCAAAGGCGTTTAGCCCCAGTAAGGGATAAAAGAAGATATCCTCGAGCAGTCCAATGGTAAAACCGGCTAATAATCCTTCTTTCCAGTCATGGGTCCAGGCCCATAGAATGAGCAGAATAAAAGGGAAATCTGGCCTACCTCCTCTAAAAGAAACTACCCCCATTAAAGCAGCCTCCAGAAGGAAAACCAGACTAACTAGAAGGATAAAGATAGCCAATTTTTTCATTTCTTTATGACAAACAGTTCCTCTAGCTTCCCAAAATCTACCGAGGGAACAACCTCCACTTCTTGAAATAAACGATTAGGATTCTTTTTTACCCGAGAAATTCTTCCCACCAGAATTCCTTTGGGAAAAAGGTCCCCCAGACCCGAAGTCACAATCTCATCCCCTACCTCGACAGAGGCTCTGGTTAAAAGATACTTCAACTCACATGCCTTCCCCATACCCTGCAAGATAGCCACATCCCTGGTTCTTTCATTTCTTACCCCTACCTTGCTCCTCTCATCCAGAATTGTCAGAACTTTGGCTTGATGAGGATAGACCTCAATTATCCTTCCTACCAATCCCTGAGCATTAACCACAACCATCTCCTTTTCTATCTCCTCTTTTTTCCCTTTTCCTAAAAAAAAGACTTTGAAATAGTCACGAGGGGCATAGGCCACTACCTGGACAGGGAGAAGTTCACAGGGTTGTTTTTGTTGGAATTCAAGCATCTTCCCCAGTCTCTCATTGGTAGAGACTATCCTCTGATAATAATTCTTCTCCTGGAAAATGAGTTGGGCCAGCCGATCCTTAAGGGCCTTGTTTTCCTCTCTGAGTCTTCTTGAGTTATGGATATCTTCGATGAATTCGCCTATGTTGGATTTAACATGAAAACCGGCTGCCGGGAATAACCCCATTAAGACATAGCTTTTCTCTCTGATTCGGACAACCACATCACTATGATAGGAGGAAATCAACATTAGAATAGAGGATAGAAAGAGAAACCCAACTAAAAAAAATATCTTCAAAGAAATTGCTCTTTTAATCATCTTGGATTGACTATTCCGACTCAGGTTTGGTTTCTACAGTAGAGAGCAGCTCCCGATTTTCTAATAACTTCCCCACCCCCATCACCACCGAAAGAAGAGGTTCCGGGACTAGCTTCACAGGCAAATGGATTCTTTTAGAAACGTATTTGTCAAATCCTTTAAGGCAAGCTCCCCCTCCGGTAAGATATATTCCTCTCTCCATTATGTCTCCCGCTAGCTCTGGTGGACTCTCCTCCAGGGTACTCTCTATCATCTCACAAATCATGGATACTACCGGAGAAAGAATATTGCTTAACTCCTCAGAGTCTATCTCTATCTCATTGGGAAAACCAGTGCTCAAGTCTCTTCCCCTCATCTTCATCTTCTCCTTCCGCGAGGGAGGATGGGTGCATCCTATATTTATCTTAATACGCTCGGCCATCTGTTCGCCAACGAATAAATTATGATTTTCCTTTAGATGTAGAATTATGGCCTGGTCCATCTCATCTCCGGCTATTCGAATATGTTTGCTTATCACTACCCCATCGAGGGAGGTTATGGCTGCCTCACTGGTCCCTCCCCCAATATCCACTATCATACTACCCAGAGGTTCAGATATGGGTAAATCTGCTCCAATTACTGCTGCCACTGGCTCATGTACTAGCTGAACCTGGCGAGCTCCCAGATGGGTAGCTATGTCTACTAGCGCCTTTTTTTCAACCTTGGTAGCCCTCGAAGGAACCCCGATCACCAGTTTAGGACCAACTAAACGGTGATAGGGCTGAATCTGAGAGAGAAAATATTCAACCATCCTCTGGGTTGCATCGTAGTCGGCAACTACTCCATTTTGCAAAGGACGCACAACCACGATATTCTGAGGAGTCTTTCCCAGCATTTCCTTAGCCTCTTTTCCTACTCCTACAATCCTTCCATCTTTCCGAGCCACCGCCAATACAGAGGGCATATTTAAAACAATCCCTTTACCTTTTGCATAAATCAAGGTACTGCTTGTCCCTAAATCTATGCCTAAATTATCCCCAAATAACCTAAAACTAAAAAAATCTCTAAACATGGCCTGTATTTCCCAATTTTAAAGCCATTATATTAACCATAGGGGAAAAGTCAAGAAATACCTCAGGACAATTTCTTCCGTCGCTGTATAGTAGCTTCTTATTCTTTCTACTCAGCTTCTCGTTGCCTGCGGCACTTACCAGCCGGGAAAAATATAAACTCGTCGCCTTGCTCCTCAAACAGTATATTTTTCTTTTTCCTCAACTCGAAGTTTCATTAAGGTAGCTCCTACAAGGCTTCGGCTGCGTCTCCTTCGGACCAGAAAATATCCTTCGGTAGACCATATAATTTCCTAGTTCATCAAGAAAAGCTTGAGGCTGCCTTATGGAAAACACCTCGTGGGGCAGCCAAAAGAAGAGGATTTGTCACCAAACTGACGAGTTAATTTGCAAAATTTAAGGAAAAATGTATAATTCTAGGTAGCATAGTCAGAGACCAGTAGGAGAGTTGAGATGATATTACAAGATTTAAGAAAATCAATAAAGCCCATGATGTGGATAATAGCTATAGCTTTTGGCGCCTCCCTACCCCTCATGTACCTACGTTCTAGAACTGGTGATCACCAAAAACCTTTAGCTAAAGTCAATGGCGTCTCCATCTCCTATGCAACCTTTGCCAGGAGCTATAGTGATGTCTATGAGAGATACCAACAAACATCCGGCGAACAAATTTCACCACAGGTAGAAACCTACTTAAAGTACCAGGTATTGGCCCGGCTCATAACTAACGAAATCCTTTGGCAGGAAGCTAACAGGGCAAGAATCAGGATAAGCGAGGAAGAACTGACTGAGGCCATCGAAAGAATAATGAGGAGCTTTCCCTCTCGGGAGGCCTTCGTGAGATTTCTCAACTACCAACACATTTCTTACCGTGACCTGAAAGAACAAATCAGAAAGCAGCTGGCCATACACGAGCTCACCCAGCGAATTCAGGATAGTGTAGGAGTAACTGACCAGGAAGTTAAAGACTACTGGTTACGCGAAAATGAGAAGATAAAGGCTGTCTACATTTATCTTTCTCCTAAAAAGTATGAAAAGGAAGTGGTAGTCAGTCAGGAGGAGATAACCATCTATTATGAGAAACATAAAGAAGACTTTACTATCCCCGAGAAGGTAAAAGTAGACTATCTTTTAATAAGTTCTGGAGAATTCACCAAAGAAATCAAAACTACCCCCAAAGAACTAAAGTCTTACTATGAGGGACATCTAGCCAATTTTGAAGTTCCGGAAAAAAGGAAAGTCAGTCATATTCTGATCAAACTACTTCCTTCGGCGAGTAAAAAGGAAGAGGAGAATGCAAAAAAGAAGATAGAAGAGATTCAAAAAAAGCTAGAAAAGGGAGCTGATTTCACGACCCTAGCCAAGAAATATTCTCAAGATACGTCTTCTGCCAAAAAAGGGGGCGACCTGGGGTTTTTCACCTATACCCAGATGATTCCTTCCTTTAGTAGAGCTGCTTTTTCTTTGAAAAAAGAAGGTGAGGTCAGTGGAATAGTCAAAAGCCCCTTTGGCTATCATCTAATTAAGTTGACCGGAATAAAACAAGCCTATACCGAGCCATTTGAGGAAGTAAAATCACGGATCAAAAAGCTATTGATAGAGCAAAAAAGCGATGACCTTGCTAAGAAAGAGGCCGAGAGAACGAGGGAAAGGATCAAGGAAAAAAAGATAACCTTTACCGACTACGTGAAAAAACATCCCTTTCGCTATAACTCCACCCCGTTTTTCTCCTCCACGGAAAAAGTTGAAGGCGTTGGATGGGTCCCTCAATTTAATGAGGTTGCTTTTTCCTTAAAACCCGGAGAAATTAGCTCTGTAGTGCAAATCCCCCAAGGATATTCTATATTGAAACTGGTGGAAAGAAAAACCTCCCGTATTCCGCCGTTAAAGGAGATAACCCAAAAAATAAAAGAGAAGATAGTGGAAGAGAAAGCAAAAAGAACAGCCGAGGAAAAAGCAAAACAGATACAGAAAGAGATAAAGGAAGGTAAGAATCTATCCTCTCTGGCTAAGAAATTTGGTCTAGAGTATAAGAGTTTAAAATACCTTAAGAGGGGAGATTTGATAGAGGAGCTCGGTAGCACAGACCGAGAAAAATTTATGGAGACCGCCTTTTCTCTAGCCAAAGGAGAGGTAAGCCCACCAGTCTGGCTAAGCAAAGGATATTATGTAATACAATTAACCGGAAGAGATCTCTCTCTTGAGGAGTTTGCCAAAGAAAGGGAAAAATTTACCCAAGATCTAACTTCCCAGAAGAGAACAGAAGAGCTAAATCTCTGGCTTCAAAAAATAAGAGAGAAAGCAAAAATAGAAGACAATTCCAGCCTATTCTTCTCCCCTTAATTGAGAAATACAGCTTCTCTGTACTCTTATCCTAACCTGATTAGCTACCTCTATTTCCACGTAATTTTTTTTAAGCCCAATGATGGTTCCGTAGACGCCTCCGGTAGTGATTATTTTGTCTCCTTTCTTCAAATTCCTCACCATTTGCTGATGCTCCTTTTGCTTTCTTCTCTGAGGCATAATGAGAAGAAAATAAAAGATTACAAAGATGAGAATTAGAGGCATAAGAGTAGTAACCATGCTTCCTGCTCCCGGTGCTACTTGCCCATCAATAGCCCAAGCAACTGCATACACTTTGAACCTCCTTTCTTGAGCTCCATCTATTATTCAGCCGCAGATTTACGCTGATTTTTTTCTTTTATTATCATGTACAAATCTTTTCAATTCTGGTTTTCTGCCAAAATTCAATAATAAGCCAACTTCAATAGTTGTTGTCTTATTTTTCAACCAACAAACCCAAACCGTGTCCATCTGTGTGAATCCGTGGCTAAAGGGATTACGTTATCCTCATCCTCCTATATGCTGAAACATGGTAAAGTATGGGAGGTACATTGCTATCACTACTAATCCCACCGTTACTCCCAGAAATCCTATCAAAAGTGGCTCAATTATACTGGCCAAGGAATTAACCATATTTTCTATTTCTTGATCATAGAAGTCAGAGATTTTATTGAGCATTTGATCAAGAGCCCCCGTTTGCTCACCCACCGAGATCATACTCACCATCATGGGGGGAAACACCCAATATTCTTTCAGGGGTTCAGCGATAGTTCCTCCTTCCTTCAAAGAAGACCTTGCCTCTTCCACAGCTTTTTCAATTACCCGGTTTTGGGCCGTTTTTCCGGTCATCTCCAGGCTGTCCAGGATAGAAATCCCGCTGTTAGCAAGGAGAGCTAAAGTTCTGGCAAATCGGGATAAAGATATTTTGTGAAAGAGTTTCCCTGAAACGGGGAACCTTAATTTTAAACTGTCCACCAGATAGCCTCCTTTAGGGGACCTTTGAAGAAGATAATAGCCGGCTGTCAGGGCACCTATAATAATGAGGACCACATAAAATCTAAATCTGACAAAATCTGAGAAGTTGAGCATAAATTGAGTGAGGGCGGGAAGTTCGGCATGAAGTGACTCAGCAAAAAGGTCCTTCATCTGGGGAAGAATAAAAAATATGAGGCCAGAGGTGAGCCCTCCCGCCATGAAGGTAACGAAGATAGGATAACGCATGGCCGAAATTATTCGTTCTTTTATGTTTTCTATAGACTCAAGGTATTCGGCTACTCTGGTAAGGATGGTATCAAGCACACCCCCCATTTCTCCGGCTTTCACCATATTATGAGATAGAGAAGGAAATATGCGGGGATGTTTGGCCAGGGCCTCGGACAGTGGTTTTCCGGCTTCAACATCTTTTTTTATCTCACCAATTATTTCCTTCAGGCTTGAGTTTGAAGTTTGGTCAATCATAGTAGCTAAAGCTTGCACCATAGGAAGACCTGCATTAATAAGAGTGGCAAATTGGCGAAAGAAGACAATTATATCTTTTACCTTTACTCTGGGTTTGAAAACCTCTAACTTAAGAGTTGACTTTCCGGCAAGAGAAGGAAAAAGACCAGGAGATTTTTTGATTGAAATAATGGTCAGTCCCTGAGGTCTTAATTCAATTACTATCTGCCTTTCACTATCTGCTTCTATTACTCCCCTAACTTTTTTCCCTCCTTGATCTATTGCCAAATAATGATAGGCAGTCATTTTTTTTATGGTGATTAGCCTTGCCAAATATTTTGGGTCGCTGAGACCCCCTTATGCGGTTCCGGCTACCCGGGCCAATTCCTCCAGGGTTGTATCTCCTCTAATTACCTTAGCCAGAGCATTTTTCCTTAAAGGAATCATTCCATTGGAAATAGCAGTTTTTTTAATTTTAAGCTCCGGGACTTTCCTGAGGATCAACTCCTTGATATCATCATCAATCTCTAAAGCCTCCATTACAGCCATTCTTCCTCTATATCCGGTATTGTTGCAGACACGGCATCCTTTTGCTTTGTAAAACGAAAGATCCTCATCTACTTCATCCTCTATCCCTAATTCTTTGAGAAGTCTTTTTGAAGGGTGATAAGAGTAGGCACAATTTTTGCATACTTTTCGCATAAGTCTTTGTGCTCCTATAAAGGTGAGAGCCCCGGAAATAAGAAAAGGCTCTACTCCCATATTGACTAATCTGACTATCGCTCCGGCAGCATCGTTAGTATGAAGAGTGGTGAAAAGGAGGTGTCCGGTTAAAGCGGCTTTGATTCCAATATCGGCTGTCTCCAGATCTCTCATTTCTCCCAGCATAATGATATCCGGGTCCTGGCGCAGAAAAGACCTCAGAGCTTGGGGGAATGTCAATCCAATTTTCTCATGGATCTGAACCTGATTGATTCCCTCAGCTTCGTACTCTACCGGGTCCTCAATGGTAAGAATATTTTTGTCAGGGCTGTTAATGGCTCTAATAGCAGCGTAGAGAGAAGTGGATTTTCCACAGCTGGTAGGACCAGTAATGACAATCATTCCATATGGTTGCCTGATGGCCTTTTGATATTTTTCCAGAACGTTTTCTTCCAATCCCAGCTTATCAATGGTCAGACCCGAAAGTTGCGCTTTATCAAGAAGACGCAGCACCACCTTCTCTCCAAAGCGGGTGGGGATAGTAGAGACCCGAAAGTCTATATCTCGGTTATGTGCCCTTATCCTGAATCTTCCATCCTGGGGGAGACGGTGTTCGGCGATATCCATCTCAGATAGTATTTTTATTCGGGAGACCACCGCATCCTGTACTCTCTTGGGAAGGGTTATAATGGGATAAAGAGTGCCATCGATCCTATACCTGATCGTTACCTTCTTCTCCAGAGGCTCGAGGTGAATATCACTGGCTCTTTCCCTTATAGCTCGAGAGAGAATCAAATTGGCTATTCTGATAATGGGAGCCTCTTCCGCCTCTCTTATTAATTGGTCCAGATCCACTGATTGCTTGTCTCTAACAACCTCTACCGGTGTCTCTGCCTTTTTTTCAGATTGTGCAATCAATTTGTCCAGGTTCATAGAGGCCTTGGTAGAATAATAGTCCCCGATGACTCGTTCAATCTCGGAAGGGGTAGCTACAATAGTTTGAATATTGCAACCGGTTAGGGCTTTTAAATCGTCAATCACTAGAACATTGAGAGGATCAGCGGTGGCCACAGTAAGAGTATTTCCGGATTGAGAGAGGGGAATCACTTTATCTTTTCTAATTATTCTCTCGGGGAGAAGTTCCACCACCTTGGGATCCAGTTTATAGTGGGTAAGTTTCATATGGGGGATTCCTAACTGTTCGGCAAGACCTACTACAATCTGTTCCTCTGTGACCAACCCTACCTTGACTAAAACGTAGGAGAGAAGTCCCCCATTATCCCGTTGATGCTGCTCAGCTTTCTTTAAATCTTCCTCCGTGATGAATCCTTCTTTAAGTAAGACATCGGTAAGACTGAGTCTACTAATCCTTGCCATTATCCCAACCTCTAGAAGTGAAATCTACACTTTATTGTATTCTCGTCTAAAAGTTTGTCAATCCTTTTTTTGTTTTTTGTTTTTTACCCAAAAAAATTGATCTTATTCGGCTCTAAGATATGGAGAACAGTCTCCCCAAAGATAGAGGGGAACAGTCCCGAGATATTTCTTGACGAAGAGAAAACTGATGATAATCTTAAGTTAAAGGGTTTGAAAGAAGAGGAGAATAAAGGTGAAATTAAAGGATTTCCATTATTATTTACCTAAAGACCTTATCGCTCAACAGCCTCTTACTCCCAGGGATAGTTGTCGACTTATGGTACTTCATAGAAAAGGAGGAGAAATTGAGCACCGAAGATTTTCT
Source organism: uncultured Clostridia bacterium (assembly GCA_964543295.1). GTDB lineage: Bacteria > Aerophobota > Aerophobia > Aerophobales > AE-B3A > AE-B3B. The sequence goes on from CAZIXA010000001.1 coordinate 88,297, forward strand.
GAACTGGGACAGTTTCTCCGTCAGGGTGATGTAGTAGTTTTGAATAACACCAGGGTGATCCCGGCTCGGCTAAGGGGAAGAAAGATAGAAACCGGAGGAAAGGTTGAGGTTTTTCTTCTTCAAGAGAAGAAAGTGGGCAGTTGGGAGTGCTTGCTAAGACCTGCCAGAAGACTAAAAGAAGGAAGTCAGATTTTTTTCCCGGGAACAGAACTCAAAGCAGAGGTTATAAACAGAATTGAAGGCTCGAAAGCTATAGTTGAATTTAATCCTCTGGAAAAGATCACGCAGCTTCTGACTAAAGTAGGTCAGATTCCCCTTCCGCCTTATATTAAAAGACCCACCGGTCCTACTTTCCGGGATAAAAAAAGATATCAAACCGTTTACGCCGGAGAGGAAGGGGCCGTGGCTGCTCCCACAGCAGGCCTACATTTCACTTCTTCTCTACTCCGGAGTATGAAAAGAAACCGAATAAATATTGTTGAAATTACCTTGCACACAGGATGGGCTAGCTTCAAACCTTTATCTCAGGCCACGGTTGAGAAAAATGTGGTTCCAAGAGAGTATTTTAAAATTGATGATGAAGCTGCTGCGATTATCAACCGGGTCAGAGAAAAAGGCCACCGCGTAGTAGCTATCGGTACTACTACCACGCGGGCTCTGGAGACACAGGCTGCGAGATCGAGTTTAGTCAAATCAGGTAAGGGATGGACAACCCTTTTTATCTATCCGGGATACAAATTCAAGATAGTTGAAGCGCTCCTTACCAATTTTCATATGCCTGGATCTTCTCTTATTCTCTTGGTGGCTGCTTTTATTGGTAAGGAGAAATTGTTGGCTGCCTACCGAGAGGCGATAAAGCGGCGATATCGGTTTTTATCCTTTGGTGATGCTATGCTTATTATTTGACTTCCTTGCCATCCTTGGTATTATAAAATATATAAGCCATAAGATCAGAGAGTAAAAGATTGCAATTTACACTCATTCATGAGGATTCAGCGAGCAGAGCACGACAGGGAAAAATCTCTACTTCTCATGGCTCTTTCTATACCCCTGTTTTTATGCCAGTAGGTACTCAGGGATGCATCAAGGCTCTTTCTCCCGATGAACTAAAGGAAATTGGAATAAAGGTTATTCTCTGCAATACCTATCATCTTTATCTTCGCCCCGGCTATCGGATAATTAAAAAGATAGGTGGCTTACATAGATTCGTGAACTGGAATGGAGTCATAATTACTGATAGCGGAGGATATCAGATTTTCAGTATATCCTCTTTGCAAAAATCGGAAGAAAAAGGGGTAAGGTTTAAATCTCACCTTGATGGGTCAGAGCATTTTTTAACCCCGGAAGCAGTTTTGCAGATTCAGCTTGCTTTAGGATCAGACCTAATAATGGTTCTCGACCAATGCACTCCTTATCCCATTCCTCATGCCCAGGCGGAGAAGGCCTTGAATAGAACCTTGAATTGGGCCAGGATTACTCGACATAGTTGGGTGAAAGATGGAAAAAGGGGACTATTTGGAATAGTGCAGGGGAGTACTTTTAAGGATTTGAGAAAGAGATGCGTTGAGGAGTTGGTTGAGATAGGCTTCGATGGTTATGCTCTGGGGGGCCTAAGCGTAGGGGAATCACCAACCTTAAGACAAGAGATAATAGAATACACCACTCAATATCTTCCAACCTCTCAACCCCGTTATCTGATGGGGATAGGGACTCCAGAGGAACTCCTTGATTGCATCTCTTTGGGAATAGATATGTTTGATTGTGCCCTTCCCACTCGTATTGCTCGAAATGGTGCAGTTTTCACCCATAGGGGCCAAATAATCGTTAAGAATTCGGCCTATAAGCAAGATCCGGGACCGCTGGACCCAGATTGTGGATGTTACACCTGCAAAAATTTTTCTCGTGCCTACCTTAGACATCTACTCTGGGCCAGGGAAATTCTTGGCATGCGACTTACTACCTATCATAATCTTTATTTTCTGGCTCGATTGATGGAGCAGGCGGGGGAGACGATTAGAGACAATTCTTTCAAAAATTTTAAAAGGGAGTTTAGGAGAAACTATCAAGGGAAATAGCATGCCAATTAATAGATAGAGTAACCATCTAGCTACAGATTCACACAGATGGACACGGGTTGGGTTTATTGAGTTTATTGGGTTTGTTGAGTTGAAAAATAAGACAACAACTATTGAAGTTGGCTTATTATTGAATTTTGGCAGAAAACCAGAATTCAAAAGATTTGTATATGATAATAAAAGAAAAAAATCAGCGTAAATCTGCGGCTGAATTAAAAATAACTAAACAATGAAAGCAAGGTGAGAAAAAAATGAAGAAATTATCCAGGAAAAATAAAGGCTTTACTTTGATCGAGCTTCTCATCGTGGTGGCTATTATTGGCATAATAGCTGGGATTGCCATACCCAATTTCTTAGGAGCTCGAAGCAAAGCCCGAGTGACCCGAGCATTTGCCGACATGCGAGCCATAGCTGATGCCCTCGAGTCTTATTCTGTGGACAATATCTCATATCCGGCAGATCTGGATGCTTTGACTCCCGATTACATCACTAATCTGCCCAGGGATCCCTTCGGAACTGCCGAGGTTCCTAGTTACAGGTATTACACCAATCCTGCTGTAGCCGGTGAAGAAATTGCAGGAACTGCTTGGCTTCTCGTCTCTAACGGGCCAGATACCGACAAAGATGTACCAGCTGGGGGAACTATTGACTGGACTGCTCGGGTAGCCGGACAACTAGGGGGCTCTGAAGGCGCCAACTCAGGATATGGATTTGATTGGTATGATCCCGTTGCTGGTGCCACCAGTAACGGTGATCTGGGAAGAGGTGGACCTTAAATTGCCTTTATTCGTGTTCTCTTCTTTCTTTATTTTCATCTTGGGATTATGCATAGGCTCTTTTTTAAATGTTTGTATTTACCGCCTTCCTCGGAGACAGTCCTTGATTCACCCTCCCTCCCATTGTCCCCAATGTGGTAATTCAATAAAATGGTATGACAATATTCCCCTCCTGAGCTATCTTCTACTAAAAGGAAGGTGTCGGCATTGCCCCTCTCCCATCTCTTTTCGATATCCGTTGGTGGAAGCACTGACAGGGACCTTCTTTCTCTTTTCCTTTTTTCGCCACTCTCCGGCGAGTTTCACCTTTCCTCTTTTTCTTTCTTTTCTGAAGGACCTCGTCTTCATTTCCTTTCTCATTCCGATCTTTTTCATTGACCTCGAGCATCGAATTGTTCCCAATCCTCTCTCTTACGGAGTTCTCATCTCTGGACTACTTCTTAGCTTCCTCACCGGATCCCTTTTTTCCAGCCTGGTAGGGTTAGCCATAGGAGGAGGAATATTTCTAATAATCAGATTTCTGGGCACTTTCTTTTTGAAGGTAGAAAGCATGGGAATGGGAGATGTAAAGCTAGCAGCGGGTATAGGAGCATTTCTGGGATGGAGTCACGTACTCGTCTGTTTTTTTCTCTCTTTCCTCTTAGGGGCGATCGTGGCCATTTTTCTTCTCTTGACCCGGGTAAAAAAGAGAAAGGATAGGATTGCTTTTGCTCCTTTTTTGGTAGCAGCGGCTTTGATTTCTCTTTTCTGGGGAAGCAAATTGCTCAGTTTTTACCTAACCTTTGTCTATTATTAGCCCGGGAATTTCCCCAATGGTAGGAAATAATGTCCTATGTCTAAAGTCCTGGGTGAGAAATCAAAGTCCGAAGTCCAACGTCCTGAGTCAAAACCGGAAAAATTAATAGAAATTCTTTCAAAAACTTTGAAACCCGATACGGGAACCTGGTAGAAGGACTCCACAAAATGGCCGAAATCACGTGGAATAAGAAACTCTTCCTTATTTTAGTCTTCATTGAATCTTCTTTTCTCCTCTTTTGGGGAGCGAAAAGCTATTACCAGGTCAAGAAAGCCCAAAACCAGGTAAAGAAGGTAGAGGAAGAGCTAAATCAATTGAGACTGGAGAACAAAACCCTAATGCAGCAAGTTGAAAACATGAAGGACCCCTTCTACCTCGAGAAAATGGCTAGAGAAAAGCTAGGTTTAGCCAAAAAAGGAGAAATTATCTATAAAATCCTTCCTCCCAAGCCCAAGAAATAATTACCCACCCTCAAAGCCGTACCCTATCAGCTCCCCCCTGACTTCTTGTCATGCCCCAGTTTTTGAAATCTTGCTTTCTCTTGACAAGATAAAAAGATATGCTATAAATTCAAATAGTTAAAAACGTTTCTTATTTGATAAAGTAGAGGTATAAGAATTTCAATAATTTCTCTGAATTGTTATGAAGTAAACCTCGGCAGACGAGATATCAGAAAAAAGAGGGGAGCAGGCTCGACTTGCTCGAGCGAAGTGAGAGTCGGCTTTGCCGATCGAGCCGTCGAGGGGGGATGTTTCCCCTCTCGAGTATCTTGTTAGAGTGAGGCGTCCCGGTGATAAGAGCCGGAGTGGCGGAATGGGTAGACGCAGTGGACTTAAAATCCACTGGATAGTTAATGTCCGTGCCGGTTCGAGTCCGGCCTCCGGCACCAGACATTGAAAGAGCGGGCTTTTGTCGAAAAGAAAAGAGATCTTACCCCATAAAAAGGAACTATTAACCGAGCTTTAAGATTTTATAGAAATTTTCCCATAGCGGGGTGGAGCAGTCAGGTAGCTCGTCGGGCTCATAACCCGGAGGTCGTCGGTTCGAATCCGACCCCCGCAACCAGATTTTTCATGGCGGTGTAGCTCAGTTGGTTAGAGCACACGGCTCATACCCGTGGAGTCCGAGGTTCAAATCCTCGCACCGCCACCAAAACCTTCCCTAAAGATAAATTAGGCAGAAGAACCTACAAAAATCGTGGTCGTTACCACTTAAATCCCACAGAGATCCTGTGGGTATTACCTAAATCTCCATAGTCAACATAAGCATAATCAAGCTCAACAGTAGCTAAATTAAAACCCAGTCCTACCGTAAGGCCAGAACCTATGTCCTGATTACTCTTATAGCCGGCCCTTAAAGCCGCCAGTCCACCTATCCACCACTCTGCTCCAGCACAATAGTAGATATCATCATCAGCAGGCTTCACTACATCCAGGGCTATCCCGAAGGGACCCGGTCTTAACGCCAGACCTCCTCTTAAAGTGAGCGGTAAAGGATCACTACCTAACTGAGAGCCCAGGTTCTGAACCGCAAAACCCAGGAAAAGAAGTTTGCTCACCTCTGCGAGAAGGCCAACATTGGCCAGAAAGGCACTCTCCTTATCCTTATCGATAGTATCCTGGACAATTCCTGCACCAAAACCAACGCTAAGAATAGGGAAGATTTTTTTTGCATATCCTACCATCAGTTCCAGATCGGAAGCGGTGAAATTCCCCGTAAGATTACCAGCTTCATCTCTACCCTCGAAAGTCCCCATGTCTACATAATTTGCAGCCAACCCCAGGGTTCCCCCCAGTGAGGGAAATCCAATACCTAGATAGCCCTGCCTGATATCCTCAAACCACAAATTATAGGTAGCTGAAAGTTCTCCTCCCTTTATTTGGGCTAAGCCTGCTGGATTCCAGTATAAGGAGGTACCATCGTCAACCAGAGCAGTAAAAGCTCCTCCCATAGCAGTTGCCCTTGCACCCACTCCAACTTTCAGGAAATTAGCCGCTGTGGTTCCCGGACCGCCTGCAAGGACAGGGATAGCAAAAATGGTAACTAAAAAACCTATTCCGACACTTATTGTTAACATTCTTCGCATCTTTTTCTCCTTTTTAAGAAAGATATTTAAGAATATGTCGGGATTTTTCCCCTTCGTCGCTGTATTTTAGCTCATAGTTCATGGCTCATAGCTCATGGTTCCAAATTCACAAAAGTAGTCTGTCTCCTTTTATTTACTTCACTGTGGTCACCTATCAGCCATGAGCTATCAGCTATCAGCAAACTACTCGTCTTCTCCTTTCCATCTATCATTTAATTATAGCGATCTTGCCGGTTCTCCTTTCTCCGGCAGGATTGGTGACCACCCAGATATAGATACCTCTGGCCAGTTCGTCTCCATCGGTATTCTTCACATCCCAGTCCCAACCATATTGACCACTCATATCCTGCTTATTTACTAACTCTCCAGCAAGCGTGAAAATACGGATCGTTGCCTGCTCAGTTAATGCGGCAAAGGTTATTCTGGTATGGCCCACCCCCGGCCTGAATGGATTAGGATAGACTATGAGATTCTCTAAATTGGCTGCTACCAGACGCAATCTCAGCCTTCCTGATCCGTAAACATTGTCCTTACCGGCATCACCCATATCCACGGCCCAGCTCTCCAAGTATGACTGAAGTTGGTCTGGCGTGAGGCCAACCATGGCAGAAAGAACCAGAGCCGCCGCACCGGCCACGTGAGGAGAAGAAGCTGAGGTACCGAAAAAACCAGTCGTCCCATAAGTAAAGCTACTCACTCCATCAGGAGCACTTATATCGGGTTTAATTCTCCCATCGTTGGTCGGTCCCTGAGAACTAAAGTTCTCTTGAGGCCCGGTTGTCCAGTTGGCTTGATCGATGGCTGCCGCGGTTATCACTCCAGTAGCATCAGCGGGAGCCATCAGGCTGTGAGCCACAGTTTGGTATTCTAAATTCTGGTAAAATGTGAAAACCTTTAGTTTCTGATTACCAGTGGCGCTATATTTTCCCACAGCTATTTTGTAGGTCCCGGGAGGAGCAAGGTAATAAATTGCCTCCGCTGGTTCCTGAGTGCCAGTTTGCCAGTTTTCTGACCAATCGAGCAAGTTATAGGAAACATCATACAAGTAAAGATCGTAGTCCTGATCAGTGACTGGCCACGAATTCCAGGTTAAGAATACATAGATATAGGCCCAACTAGTAAGCTGGATATCATTAGTTTCGTCTCCTGAGGCAAACTCGTGCCAATCATCACCGTCAGTATCAGTAAAAGAACCCTGGTAGTGCATTTTGGCTGAATTACCGGCAGCATTAACCCAAAGAATACCGTTGGCTCTGGCGTTATCGGTAATTCCACAGATTACTCCGGCTCCGTCAGTGAAGTTTGTATTAACCCAGCCCACGGAATGGTTGATTATATCTACACCCTCTGAGATACAGTAGTCCTTGGCATTTTCCAGGTCAACCTCATCACCTATATTGATAAGATGAAGCTGAGCCTGAGGGGCTACATCGTAGACAATTTCTGCTACCCCGGTTCCGTGCACAGCCCCTGACTCGATTCCACCTCCTGTATAATCCCTGGTGACCACAGTGGGAGGTAGATCTCCATTGGCCTGAGCTGCAGCCAGACCTATGAATCCCACATCAATAATGGCCACCCTGGCGGTCTGACCCTCATATCCAGCACCGGTGTAAACTGAGGCATCAATCAGACTAACTCCTTCGCTGGTTACGGCCAGAGGTAAAGGTTTATAGGGAAGCCTAATGTAAGAAACACCGCTCACCTTTTCTGCCACCTCCTCAAGGACAGATACCGGGACTCTCGCTCTGATTAGATGCCTGGACCTTGCCTCAATCTTGACTCCATAGGAGATCAATCTCGCCTCATCAATAGCTGCGGCGAGATTGCCTAATGGCGGAACCAGAATAACGGTAACTCGATCATCCTGGAAGGGGATTTTCTTTTCTCGGGCGAAATCCTGGGCCACTGCCTTGCCCTCGAGGTACTTTTCCACCAACATTCCCAGGAGGCTCTCCATTTTTGGAGAAAACTTCTTTTCCCCCACCAGGGGAGCTAAATCCTGGGCGAAAGTGAAACTCCTCATCATTCCCATAAGACCAACTACAACTAGAACTACCACTGCCCAAATAATCTTTAACCGCATTTCTCTCTCCATTCTACTCTGCTCCTTTCTTGATTTTGGAATGATCAAGCCTTGTTGGGTTGGTGGTGGAAGGAGAAAGAGACTGAGGTTTATGGGGAGGCCGAATGAATCCCACTGCGGGTTCTACCATTTTAAGCGCACTTTCCTGGTTAGATCTAGCGTAAAACTCCCACCAGTTTGGTTGAACTATCGTTCTCACCGCTACTAGCTTTAGCTTTAATTCTAAAGATGTAGACCCCATTATTGACCGTCTCCTCATACATATTTTTACCGTACCAATCCCACTCAGTTTCTTCTCCGGGAGAAGCAGATCCACTCCATTCCTTAACTATCTCTCCTTTAAGATTAAAGATCCGGATGGTGACCTCAACCGGTTGAGTGACAGAGTAGATAATCTTAACCGACTCGGTAGAGCTACCAGAACGAACCACATGGGACGAGCGAATAACAATAGAAAGAAGAGATTCCGGGTTATAATTTAGCCTTAAAGATTTTGAAAGTGCACTTTTGTTTCCTGCCTTATCCATTGACTGCACAGCAATGTAATTAGTCCCTTTAATTAATCCTATCCCACTCTTGCTAAATTCATAGTTAGCATCAGCCGTAGCAGTACCTTGGGAGGAGTCATTAATAAATATCTCAACCTGTTGGGGGTCTGATAGCTCATCCGGTTTAGTTTCGCCGGAAACAGTTATGGAGCCAGCGGTAGAATCAAAGGAGCTTACCTGAAAACTAGGAATCTCAGGAGAGATGGTATCGTAAATAAAATAAAAATCAAAGTCATTGGTACTCCCTCCTGTAATAACTGCAGAAACATCCACCCAGTAAAGAGCATCTCGAGAATGATCGTCCACACCTGGATCAAACACAGGATCCACGCGGAAAATTAACTCAGCCCACCCTGTTCCCTGATCGATCTTCTGACTTCCGGTGATCTGCTCAGCACTCTCATCCACCCCCTTAAATAAAGCAATGCTGGAGGAAGTTTCACTGAGTCCAAATCCACTACTTAAATTTAGTCGAAGATAGACCTCATCAATTTTACTTTTAGCAAAGACGGTGGGATTATCAGAATCAGTGGATGAGGCAAGGTCATAAAGAACTTCTCTCTTATATTCTATATAGATCTGGGAAACACTAACTGAAGGACCGACAACGCTTGCCGCAGCCGAGACCTCATTGGTATTGGTTTCAGTGTTGCCAGCGGCATCCTGGGCTCTCACCACATAGTAGTAAGTCTGACCATCAGTGGTAGAGGTATCGGTGTAGGTGGTGGTTCCTACAGACACGGTATAAGTAGGAGAGGAGTAATTCTCGCCCCCCGAGGTGATGGCCCGGTAGATATCATATTGAGCCACATCAGTCTCGGGAGAAGAGGGAGTCCAGTTAAGCTGGATGCCGTCGTCGGTAGTGCCAGTGGCAACAAGATTAGTGGGGGCCGGGGGAGGAGTGGTATCTGCGGTGGCTGAAGCCTCATTGGTATTGGTTTCGATGTTCCCAATACTGTCCTGAGCCCTGACCACGTAGTAATAGGTCGTTCCATCGGTGGTGGTAGTATCAGTATAGGTGGTGGTTCCAGCGGAGACATTAGCAAGAGAGCTGGTATAGTCCTGACCTCCGGAGCTGGTGGCCCGGTAGATGTTATACTGAGCTACATCGGTCTCAGGGGAGGAAGCAGTCCAGGTAAGCTCGATGCTGCCGCCAGCAATGGCTGCAGCGGTTAAATTAGTGGGAGCGGGAGAACCGGTACCAGATGCGGTAGCAGAGACCTCATTGGTATTGGTTTCAGTGTTGCCAGCGGCATCCCGGGCCCTCACCACATAGTAGTAGGTCTGACCATCGGTAGTAGCCGAATCAGTATAGGTAGTAATTCCAGCAGAGACGGTATAAGTAGGAGAAGAATAATCTTGACCTCCCGAAATAGTGGCCCGGTAGATATCATATTGAGCCACATCAGTCTCGGGAGAAGAGGGAGTCCAGGTAAGTTTAATGCTGCCGCCGGCAATGGCGGCGGCTGAGAGATTAGTGGGAGCAGGTGGGACAGTATTGTCCAGAGTAAGACTAATGCTATTGCTAGCTGAATTTGACGCTGCATCAGTAGCCATGACCGGGACATTATGGGAATCATCGGCTGTAGTATTAACGGTGCTGATGAGATAGCTAATGACATAGACACCCTGCTCCGCCGGCTCATCTGTTTTTCCATCTCCATTATTATCCGTTCCATCGGTTCCCCAATTTTCTACCGACTCCCCTCCCGTAACATACTGATCATCTATATTGGAAAAATCTGCCGTAAAGGTGCAGCCGGTATTATGATTGGCCAGGGTAGCGGTTAAAGTAATGGTGTCTCCATCCTTATAAACAGACTTGTCTGAGGTAATACTACTAAAGGAGGGGCCGGTAGTAATCCCTGCGGTGACTGAAGCCTCAGTGGTGTTGGTATCAGTATTGCCAGCGACATCCTGGGCTTTTATGATGTAGTAGTAGGTTGTTCCACTGGTAGTGGCGGCATCAGTGTAGGTGGCAGTCCCTTTAGAAACATAATCTAAGGGATTGGAAAAATCCTGGCCTCCAGAGGTAAGAGCGCGATAGATATTATACCGACTAACATCAGCCTCAGAGGAGGGGAGAATCCAGGTAAGCTGAATGCCTCCCCCGGTAAGAGCCGTGGCTGAGAGATTGGTGGGAGAGGGAGGAGCTGTGTTATCCAGGGTAAGAGTAGTGCTGCTCGGGGTAGAATTACCTACCCCATCGGTGGCAGTCACGGGAACAGAATAAGAGCCATCGCCTATGCTGTTTACCGTACTAATAACGTAAGTAATCACATATACGCCCTGCTCGGCCGGTTCATCTTTGTGTCCGTCTCCATTATTGTCATCCCCATCCGTTCCCCAGTTAACCGTCGACTCTGCCCCGGTAACATACTGATCATCAATATTGGAAAAATCTGCCGTAAGAGTGCAGGCGGTATTGTGGTTGGCCAGGGTGACCGTGAGGGTGACGGTATCACCGTCCTTATAGGCAGATTTGTCCGAGGTTATGCTGCTAAAAGAAGGAGCGGGCGAGGCTTTTAATTCAAGGCAGGCAATGGCCCAGTCGTCATCGGAGCTGAAAGTAGCCTTGAACGTGTAGGCTCCAGCCATGGGTGCCTCCAGCTCGCCGCCCCACAGCCCATCGTCACCGTCGGGGTCGTCAGAGCCAGTGTCGCCGTCCCATAACTCGGTGATGTCGGTGGTGGGCGTGAAGGGATCGGTGTCGCCTCCACGGGTTGACGCCGCCCCAAAGATGAGCGAGTCAGCGTTCAGTGTGGTGATATCAATGGTGGCAGTCTGCAGAGGGGCAACGCCAGGGGGACCGTCGTCGGCGGCCTTCGCCCCGATGGGACTAGTCTGGTCGACGCCGGTGAAGTTCACCGCGGCGATACCGGAGGGGTTTACAGAAGAAGCGAAGTGCACGATGACATCCGCGGTCCCCACCGGGGGGTTCACTCGATACCAGAGCTCAACCTTCTGCTGGTCGGACCCGCCCCCATCCTGGGTTTTTGCCAGTGTGAGCGATTCCCCGGAGTAGGTAATGGAGTTGACCTCGCCATCACCGCGAATCATCACGGCAACCGCCAACAGTCGATAAGCACCCGAGGCAACCGAGTGCGAGAAAATGGCATCCGAGCGCCAGGATGTAGAGGTGTCCAGAGTGTGGCTGACATAAGCCGGAGGATTAGCCGCTTGAGCGACCTTCAGCGGTAGAGCTCCCACTAGCAAAGCGATGGCCAGGATAGTCATAGCCGTAGAGATTTGAGATAGTTTGCTCACAGTTCTTTGCGCCTCATCCATCATTATTGTTTCTTCTTTTGGATACAGGTAATATTATCTTGTAGCCATTACATTGGCGGTGATTGTTACGTTAGAAGCGGACTTTTATCATAGCCATTTTAGTTGGCCTTAAAGATATTGTCAAACTGCCTGTCTGGGAAGTGGTTTGGCCTAAAATCTTATCTCTACCTCACAGTCCCCTCCCCAGAAATAATAATCCTCACCTTCCGTCACCCTATCTTCAAAATATCCCCCTTCCAATCCCAGCTTCATCTGAACGTTCTTGGCCACCTCATACCCTGCCTCACCGAACAGAGTCCACTTTTGGGTATTTCTGCTTATCCGACCAGAGGAAAGGTAATTTTTTTCTCTCTCCCGATCCAGCCCGGTAGTAAAATGGATTTTATCATCAAAGTTTATGATCCGCCGCAGAAAGGGAATCTTTTTCCCCCAGGGACAAATAGTAAAATAATCCAGCTTTATCCCGGACAAAGAAGAGAGTTTAACTAAAATTGCTGGTTCCTCATGGTATTTTTTTCTATCCTCGGTAGAATTATAACTAACGGTTAGACTAAGATCCTTGAGGTTCTTAAAGTCGCCTTTCCAGACGAGAGAGGGTCGATAGGTTCGCGTAGAAGATATATTCTCTTTATGGGTGATTTTCTGGACATAGCCGCTCATCAAAAGGGAAGTGGCAAATAGTATCCGAGAGAACCTACCTATACCCAAAGGACTCTTATTCAAATCAATCTTAAGATCCAGACTGGGCCAGGTTCTGATCTTAAGAAGATAAGGAGTTCCTTCTCGCATCTTTTTTTCCCTGATGTTACTATAGTCAGTCCCCAAGTTAAGAAAATCAAAAGGTTGCCATCTTTCTCTTAAGCTAAAATTTCCTCTCTTTAAAATGAGCCTGGTCATTCCGTCTTTTAAATCCAGAGTCTTTAGTCCCAACTGGGGGCCAAGACCCATGGGACTGGAAGTATCATGGTAAAGACCCTCCCTGGTTATTTCATATTGGGTATAGAACTTTAAGGTACTTAAGAATTGAGATTGGGGAAAGAATTCTTCCATTCTGAGCGGCAAACTTAGGGAGATTTGAGAATGAGTGGAGATATCCCTTTTTTGGGGACTCTCAAAAGAAAAACCATCTTCTCTATAGCCGCCTTGAAACGAAAGATGAGGGGAAAGATGAAGGAAGGAAGCCTCTGATTCTAAGTCAAATTCCTTTTCTCTCAACTTGGGCATAAAAGCTCCTTCAGACATCTCATTAACTTTCGTCTGACTATAGGTGGGCTTGATCTTGAGATTCTCAAAGGTTTCCCACGGAAGGGTAATTCGCCACTTTCTTGTTTCCTCTTTTTTATTCTCTGCTGTATCCAGAAAAATTTCTCGCTTTTCTCCAATCTCATAGGCGGTCTGGATAGAAGTGGGTAGAAGCACAAAGCGATAAGGATTCTCATATTCTAGAGAGACCCCATAGGTATCCTCATTCTCGACCTCGGCCAGGGATTGATAATCTGTGACTTTATTTTCCACCCTCAGACCCATCCTGGGCCAGCGAGGAAGAAGAAAATCTAATCCGTAGTCTCTTTTCTCCTCCACCACCTTCCCCAATTCTTTGGTGCTCAGGGAAGTCTCTCGCACCCATAAGGTATCAGTATCCCTTCTGGTAAAATCATATGAGAGGGGGAGATACTCCAGAGGTAAGAGATTGATTCCCAGGTGATATTCTCTCATCCGCTGATTAGTAGGAAGTACCCCTATAGTTCGGAATACCGCATCCAATGTCTTATATTCACTACTAATGGAGAGAAACTTTCCCAGCTCCATCTTTAATCCCACTCGGTTAGCAAAACCCTCCTCTTTTTTTACTCCCGAGAGAAAGATGTCATTAAAGTAAACTCCTTTGTCAGGATTAGAATTGAAATTACTTCTTGTTCCTATTCTCAACTGCTTGATCTCTCGCAGAGAGACGCTTCCCTGGGAAGCTAAATCAGCAAAATCAGCCTTTATCAGCCGCCAGCCACTAAAGTCTACCGTAACTTCCTTTTCTAAATATTCTCCTCCATCACTAACATCTGAGCCTATACGAAGATAGGCAGAATAGGTATTTTCCTGGCTGCATTCATCAGAACCCCGAATCCAGAAATTAAGAGTTTGATAACTGGAGTAGTCTTTAGGACTGATGAAGGTCTGCTGAACATAACCCTCATCTCCCCTGGCCAGGCCATAAAGAAAAAGGGCTCCTTCTTTTTTTCTTTTGTGCTCGCGGGTTTCAAAATCTCCGTACATCTCGTCATAGTAGCTGCGAAAACCCTCATCGTCAAAGGGATTATAATCTGGATTATCCTGATTATTTATGGCTTCAACTGTTAAATTCTTTTTCTGCCAGCGATCCCCCGAAATGCTTATGACAGCAAATGTAAGACGTGCCGAACCGGGGTTGCCTTGAACCCACATACGAAGATGTTTAACTATCTGGTTCACCTCATCCCAATTAGAACTCCTGGCTAAGGGAATAGTGACCTTTCTCCATCCCACCCAGTTGATTTTTAAATCTGGCTCAATCGTGTCTCCATATTGAGAATAGTTTTCATTAGTGCTCAAATTACCATCTCCGTCAAGATCCTCAGTGTCCAGTTTTCCGTTACCACTTCCTATAAGTTCTCCACCCAGGTCAATACCGGTGTCCTCTCCCGGATTAAGCTTTCCATCCCCATTTTTGTCCTCGGTGTCTAACTCACCATCCCCATCAGCATCTTCACTCACCACCCCCAGATCAAACCATAATCTCTCTCCCTGGCCGTCGCCTTTAATCCATAGCTCAAGAGAGCTTCTCTCGCTATAATCCCTTCCTACTTTCGAGATAGAATAAACTAAACTCTCCCAACTCTCGGGCATGGAAAAATCAAAATTGAGAACCAGAACCTCTATTTTGTCCCGACTCCAGTCAGGATTAATATCCTCACCAGGAATATCTTCATTGAGGATGTCAACCCCGACCCTTTCTCCCAAACTCGCCAGATCCGGCCTACTTCCGAGCCACCAGGCATCCTTATCCATAGATAAATCATCGCTAATTTTGGTAGATTCAAAGTTCTCTATAATGGCCTTGCCAAAGGTGTTGGGATTGTACACGCTTCTGGCAACTTCTCCTGAAACCTGTAGATTAAGCGCGTGAGGAAGATCGTCTTTTGCAGATGAGCCGGGCCCCAAGTTAAATTGGGTGTCCAGTCCCATTGCCTGATGAGAGACCGGAGAAGATCCCACCTGTGGTGGTTGGTTGAGGCGGGGAGAACTCTGGGAAAGAAAGGTTGACCCTAAAGAAACTCCCTCATGAGGAGCCCAGGCTCCTCGAATTCCTAGAATGGTTGCCTTTCCCCCCATAAAGGGTATCCATTCATAATCTACCTTGATCTTGGTATCTTCGGTTATGCGAGCTGGATCAAAAAAGGACAAAAAGCCCGAACTATAATCGATTAAATAATCTACCTCTTTGGTCAGTCTTCTTCCATCCATCCATACAATTTCACTTCCGGGAATGATGTCAGGATGAAGAAGGTAGACATCAACCCCATGTTTATATTCTGTATAAACGGTGTACACATGAGTGGGATGAGGAGGGTAGGCATTGGGAAAGGGCGGCAGAGGATGAGTAAATTTTAAAACCCCGAAGTCATAATCTATCTCGAATTCATAATTTGAGGTTACGTCACGGCCGTTCAAATCAAAGATGAGAAGAGTAAAATCCTCCCGACGAATTTTCTGGGAGCCGAGATAATAATAGTTTCTTAACTCATATTTTTCTATATAAACAGAATCCTGTTGTTTCTTTATCATGCGGTATCCTGAGGCTGGATATCGGATACCATCTTTATCTCGGTAGCTAATGGCAATAACGAAATTTTCCTCTATACTTCGGTAAAATTTTATTATTCCCTCCCTTGAGTCCCATAAATAATCCTCTCCCGCGTATTGTAGATCAAAGTAGCCAGTGTAAGTGGCACCTTCCTCCCCTGTTACCGTTAGTTTTAGCGAGGTTTCATTGTTGGTGCCATCCTGATCATCTAAGTAGACCTCCAGGCTTTGGGAAGTAAGAGGAAGATGGGCAGGATCAAAGTAAGTCAGATAATACCTTCTCTTTAAGTAAGAGGTGTCGGGGATCTCTTTTTTTTCAAAAGTGGTCTTTCCAGTAAAGGTTTTACTCTCTGAGGTCCCTTTGCTCACGCTGGCTATCCCCATAAGGTTAAACTGGCCGGTTTTAGCGGTCACTTTAGCTCCAAAGAGGCTCTTATTATAGGCAAGGAATTCTGTATCAGGCCAGCCCAATTGAAGATCCCCTAAGGCAACTTCCTGGATGATTTCATCCTTTTTGCCCTGGTAGATAAGGGACATTTTCTGCTGCTCACTGCGGGGAGCAGTATCATCATAATCCACATTAGCAAAAATCCTCTCCCCCACCCCTCCCCGCACCTTAACCTGAAGCTTTTGCTCAATTTCGGTCTCTGCGGTGGGCTTCTTTGATTCAGTAAGAGCCTCACTTCCTTCAAGATAATAGCGGTGCAGGTATTTTATACCAATTACTTTGCGACCAAAGATCCTCAGGTGAGGTCCCCCGGTAAGGTTGGTGTTAACGATTCCTCCTTCTTCGGTATTTTCTTCTACGGTAACATCCGCAGCTTCTTCTTTCAAGAGAGCGCCACCCAACCAGGCCGAATAGAGCTTTTCCTGGGCTATTTCCCAGAGACTTATCTTTTGGCATGCTTTTATGGGTCCGGGAAGGCAAAGGATCAAAAGGAAAAATAAAAAAAATGGAACTAGCCTACTTATCCGCAATTCACCCGTCCTCTCTTCATGATATAGAAAATGGGAAAACTAGGCAAGAAAAATGGGGCGAGGGGAATTGTAAGTATTCCGTGAACCCCGTCGTTTTTGGTAGTCGCAAGGCTCAGAGCTTGCGTACCCTAAAGGGTGCGGCTACTGAAAATTCAATGTGACACAACGTTTACTGAGCATTTACGAGAAATTGAAGAGGTGGGAAACCAGATATTTACTCTTGCCTTACTTCGATGGAGCGTGTATGGGCATCATAGGGCCCTTCAGCGAAAGCAAGAGTAGTTATATTTTTGGCCATCAGTTTTAGGGCTTTTTTGGTAAGGGATTGATAGGTTAGTAATTTAAGGAAGGTCTGAACCGAAAGGCCAGAAAAACTTTTGGCCCAGCCTCCTGTAGGAAGAATATGATTGGTTCCGCTTAGATAATCAGCCGCAGCTACCGGTGAGAAATCGCCCAGAAAGACGGAGCCGGCATTCTTTATCTGCTTAAGAACCCCCTTGGGCCCTCGGGTCATTATCTCTAGATGCTCGGGAGCAAAATCATTTACAAAATTTATGGCCTCATTCAGGTTCTCTACCATTAAAATGGCTCCATATTTTTCTAGAGATTTTTCCATTATCTTTCTGCGGGAAAATCTTTTTATCTCCTTAGTTACATGTTGACGAACTTCTTCAGCCAATTTTTCGGAAGTGGTTACCAGGATAGAGCAGTTCTCCTCATCGTGCTCTGCTTGAGATAATAGGTCACTCGCCACATAGGCCGGATTTGCCGAACCATCAGCCAGGACTAAAATCTCACTAGGCCCGGCCGGACAGTCTATCCCCACTTTCCCTAAACTAGAAAGATAGGCCTTTGCTGCATTAACATAGGCATTTCCCGGGCCCACCATGAGGTCAACTTTAGGAATGGTGGCAGTGCCAAAGGCTAGAGCAGCTATTGCCTGGGCTCCACCCACATTAAGCATAAGATCTACCCCGGCTATATCAGCCGCTACCATAACTACCTCAGCCATCTCACCCTCCTTTGAAGGAGGACTGGCAAGAATGATTTTACCTACCCCGGCCAATTTGGCTGGAACTGTAGCCATTATGGCGGTGGAGGGATATCTGGCTTTTCCCCCGGGGACGTAAACACCTACCTTACTAAAGGAAACAAATCTTTGCCCCAGGGTGTAGCTACCCTCACCTTTATTTAAGAAGGTTTTATTAATTGACCAGTCTTTAGGCAACTGGTGTCGATGAAAATCATAAACCTGGTCTCGCATTTTCCTTAGTGATTCTATAACTTCTGGACTAACCCTTTTATAAGCCTCTTTTACCCTCTCTTTTTTAACCAAAAAATCCCGTGCGCTAAGGCTAACCCCATCAAATTTACTGGTGAACCTCGAAACTGCTTCATCGCCGCGTTTTTCAACTTCCTGAATAATGGGGATAACACGAGAGAGAATTTCCTCCATCCTTGAGCGAGATCTTTCCAAGATCCTCTTATAATCACCCCTACTTAAATCTTTTAACTTCTTTGGCATCAACATGAGAATACCTTTTCCACTTCTCCTAATATCTGTCCCTGGTTAGCATTTACCAGCCTCACCATCACCAATTTATTTTTTAGCTCATTTTCACCTTTAAAACTTGCCCGAATATAATTATCAGTATATCCGGTAAACCACCCAGTTTTTGAGTCAACCTTTTCTTCCACCAGGACTCTTAAGCTCTCACCTAAAAAACGGGAGGCAAAATTCTGAGTCAGATTCTTTCCCAGCTCCCTTAGGTGGTCACTTCTTTCTTTCTTCACCTTTCCTTCCACACGAGGCTGCATTGAATAAGCCCTGGTCTCTATGCGGGGAGAGAATCTGAAAATATGAAGACGACTGAATCCAATTTCTCGCACGAAACGATAGGTATTAAGGAACTGTCTTTGGGTCTCACCAGGAAAGCCTACCATAACGTCGGTGGTAATAGCTACTGAGGGAACCGTCTTTTTAATATGCTCAACCAGTCTTCGGTATTGATGAGGACTATATTTTCTTCCCATGCGCTGCAAAATCTCGGGATCTCCACTCTGTAGGGGAAGATGAAGATGAGCACAGATTAGGCGGCAATTACTCATAAGATCGATTAGTCCTGAGGGGAGAAGATGGGGCTCAAGAGAGCTCAGTCTCACTCTCACAGTTTTCTCAAAACATTGCATGCCTCTCAAAAGATCAACTAAACTCGTAGGTGAGTCAAGATCTCTTCCATAAAGGGCAAGATTTACTCCCACCAGAACAATTTCTTTAAACCCATTGAGAATAAGACTTTCTACTTCCTTGAGAACTTCCTCGGGAGCTCGGCTCTTAATCTTAGCTCCACGCACATAAGGCAACCTACAATAACTACAAAACTGATTGCATCCATCCTCTATTTTTACAAAGGCTCGACTATGAGCATGAAAGGTCTGAATAAAGGGCTTTGTGTTGGTAAGATTTTTATTGGGTCCAAGGATTATACTCGGTATCTTTAATTTTTCTTCATTTCCGAGCACTAGATCTATCTGGGGAAACTTCTTTCTTAGCCTGTCTTTTTCTGCTTCTGCGTAACAGCCAGTGACAATTAAATGAGCGTTAGAACCATTCTTTTTGGCAGCCTTGATTAACTCTTCTGATTTGTGATCAGCTCTCTCAGTGACGCTGCAAGTATTTATAATGTAAAAATCCGCCTTTTCCTTAAAAGGAACCTCTCGAAAACCAGCCTGAATGAGGCGCTCCCGCAAAACCTGGGTTTCGTATTGATTTACTTTGCAGCCTAGAGTGGCTAAAGCTACTTTGAGCATCCTCATCACCATCGAAAAAAGGGGATGAAAAAAGGGGACGTGATTATTTTTTCCAGGTCTCTCTTCCTAAAATTTTTTTCGTTTCCAAAAAATGATCACGTCCCCTTTTTTTGCTAGCTGCCAAAAAGCCGCTTCACTTTATTAAAGAAATCCTTCATATGGGGCTGTCCATTTCCCTGTCTTAGTTCATCAAATTTCCTGAGAAGCTCCTTTTGTTCCTCGTTCAGATGCACCGGGGTCTCTACCACTACCTTTACCCATTGATCCCCTCGATTAGGAGAGTGTAAATAGGGAATGCCTTTACCCCTTAAGCGAAAGATTTTATTGGTTTGCGTTCTGGGGGGAATAGTTAACTTTACTTTGCCATTCAAGGTGGGAACAATGACCCGTCCTCCCAGGGCGGCCTGGGCAAAACTAATGGGAACCTCACAGATAATGTTATTTCCATCCCTTTCAAATATGGGATGGGGCTTGACGCGGAGACTAACGTATAGATCACCAGGTGGACCCCCACGTGAACCAGCTTCTCCTTGCCCCCCTAACCTCAGGTGAGCTCCATGATCGACCCCGGCAGGGACCTTCACCTTGATCTTCCGAGCAGTTCGAATCCTTCCCGTACCTCGACATTGCCGGCAGGGGTCTCTTATGATAGTTCCCCTTCCCTGACATTGAGTACAGGTTCTGGATATGGAGAAAAAGCTCTGGCCAACCGATACGTAACCAGTCCCTTTACAGGTTGGGCACGTTTGAGGTTCAGAACCAGGCTTAATTCCGCTTCCTCCACAACTGGAGCATGATTCATACCTACCAACTCTGATTTCCTTTTCGGTTCCAAAAGCCGCTTCCTCAAAGCTAATCTCCAGAGTATAATGAAGGTCTGAGCCTGGCTGGGTTTCCCTTGTTCTGGCTCTGCGCCCAAAAAAATCTCCAAAGATATCCCCTCCGAAAGCTCCTCTACCAAAGACCTCCTCAAAGATCTTAAAGGGATCGACGTCAAATCCACCAAATCCGGCACCTGCGCCAACTTCTGCCTCCAGTCCCGCATGTCCATATTGATCGTAGATTTGCCTTTTTTCAGAGTCAGAGAGAATCTTGTAAGCCTCGGATACCTCCTTGAATTTTTCCTCTGCTTCTTTGGAATTGCCCGGGTTTCTATCAGGATGGTATTTGATGGCTAATCTGCGGTAAGCCTTTTTTATCTCCTCAGGAGAAGCATCTCTGGAAATGCCTAGAATCTCATAGTAATCCCTCTTGGCCACTCAGCTACTCCTCTACCTCATAGTCAGCATCAGTTACATCTTCTCCCTCTTTCTTCTCCTTTTTTTCCTTGCCAGCCTCACCTTTTTGCTTAGACTCTTCTTGAGCCTGTTTTTTGGCTGCCTCCTCATATACTGCCTGGCCAAGTCTTTGCGTGACCTCACTCAGCTTTTTTATCTTATCTCTGATTTCCTCCACACTACCCGTATCTTTTGCCTTCTTAAGTTGTTCGATTGCCTCCTGGATATTCTTCTTCTCGGCCTCGCCAACCTTATCCCCATGCTCCTTAAGAGTCTTTTCGGTAGCGTAGATTATGTTATCTGCCTGATTTTGAGCTTCAATCTTTTCTCTTTTCTTTTTGTCTTCTTCAGCATGTTGTTCGGCCTCTTTGACCATGTGGTCCTTTTCTTCACTGGATAAAGCACCTGATTCTCTAATAGTAATTTCTTGCTCTTTGCCAGTGCCTTTATCCTTGGCCTTAACATTTACGATGCCATTGGCATCGATATCAAAAGTAACTTCAATCTGAGGGATACCACGAGGAGCAGGGGGAATTCCGGTAAGCTGAAATCTCCCCAGAGTGCGGTTATCAGCCGCCATGGTTCGCTCCCCCTGTAGAACATGAATATCCACCGCTGTCTGACCATCAGCAGCCGTAGTGAAGATCTTACTCTCTTTGGTGGGAATGGTTGTATTTCTCTCAATGAGCTTGGTAGATACCGCTCCCAGAGTCTCTATTCCCAGGGAAAGTGGGGTAACATCCAGAAGAAGGATATCTTTGACTTCTCCAGCCAGAACTCCGCCCTGAATAGCTGCCCCTACCGCCACTACCTCATCCGGATTGACTCCCTTATGGGGTTCTTTTCCGAAGAGCTTCTTCACTACCTGCTGCACTTTGGGCATTCTGGTCTGGCCTCCCACCAAGACTACCTCCTCAATATCCTCAGGTTTCAGTTTAGCATCTGCCAGTGCCTGCTCACAAGGTTTGATGGTCTTTTCAATTAAATCTTCGGTTAACTGCTCTAATTTGGCCCGAGTAAGGGTCAAGTTCAAGTGTTTAGGCCCACTTTGATCGGCGGTAATAAAGGGTAGATTTATCTGGGTCTCCAGACTGGAGGAAAGCTCGCATTTGGCTTTTTCTGCCGCCTCCTTAAGCCTTTGCAAAGCCATCTTATCTTCTCTTATATCTATGCCACTTTGCTTTTTGAATTCCTCTGCCGCCCAGTCCGCTACTTGCTGGTCGAAGTCATCTCCTCCCAAATAGGTATCACCATTAGTGGAAAGAACTTCCACCACATTATCCCCTACATCCAAAATGGAAATATCAAAGGTTCCCCCACCTAAGTCATAGACTGCTATTTTCTTTTCTCCCTTTTTTTCCAATCCATAGGCCATAGCTGCTGCCGTAGGTTCATTAATGATACGCTCTACCTTAAGACCAGCAATAGCACCGGCATCTTTAGTTGCCTGGCGCTGACTATCACGAAAATGAGCAGGAACAGTAATTACCGCTCGCTCTACCTTTGCTCCCAGATGCTGCTCGGCTGTCTGCTTCATCTTCTGGAGAGTACGAGCTGAAATCTCCTGGGGTAGAAATTCTCCTTTGTTTACCCTCACTTTGACTCTACCTTGAGAATCTTTTATTAAATCATAAGGGATTCTTTTCTTTGCCTTCTCTACTGCTGGCTCATCGAACCTACGACCCATAAGTCTTTTTATGGAATTGACTGTATTCTTAGGGTTGGTTATAGCCTGTCTTTTAGCTGGTCCACCTACTAACATTTCTCCCTTATCGGTGAAAGCAACCACGGAAGGAGTTGTTCGAGAACCCTCTTGATTAGTTATAACCACAGGCTCATCCCCCTCTATTACTGCCACACAGGAGTTGGTGGTACCCAAATCAATACCGATTATTTTTTTAGTTACTTTTTTGTCACTCATAGATACTCCCCCTTTTAAAGTGATTAGAGATCAATGATTAGGGTAAAATCCGTTCTGTCCCCATCACTAATCTTTACTTTTCTCTTTTATCTTGTTTTCTTCACTTCTCTTGTTTACCTTAACCATAGCTGGTCTTAAAATCTTATCGTTGAGCTTATAACCTTTTCTCATCTCCTCCACTACTAAGTTATCCGGATATTCGGCTAGATCCACACTCATAAGTGCCTCATGAAAATGGGGATCAAACTCTTCACCCTCTGCCTTAATCTCCTGTAATCCTTGCTTCTGAAGTACAGCTTTTAGCTTTTCAAGAATCATCCTCATCCCTTCCATCAGACTGGCAAGGTTCTTTGACTGTTGGCTTGAGTCCACTGCCCTTTCCAGGTCGTCTAAAACCGGCAAAAATTGCTTAATTAAATCCTCGTTGGACCAACTAACTATCCTCTCTCTTTCTTTTTGACTCCGACGTTTATAATTCTCAAACTCTGCTTTTAATCGCTTAAGATAATCCAGATACTCACCCGCTTCTTTATCTGTTGATTTCAGCTCCTCCTTTACTGCTTTAAGCTGGTTCCGAAGGGAGGAAATCTCCCTTTTAGCATCCTTAAGCTTTTTTTCTTCAGTGGTGAATTTCGCTTTTATCTCTAAACATTTCTTTTTGTAGTCTGCATGGCTTTTATTTTTCTGAGAACTCATTCTCTTGCCTCTCTACACCTAATTTTATCCTTAAGCCGGTTTATTCTTTTAAGAGAAAGCGGCTTTTCTCTTCCCTCTTCTGCACTGGCTGCTGCGCAAGCTACCGCCAGAGCTGACATCTCCTTTAAACTTAATCCTCGGGAGAGTCCCACAGCAAAACCACCCACCAGAGCGTCTCCTGCTCCTATTGTATTCAGAGAATTTATTTCAGGAGGAGAGACCATGAGCAGCCTCTTCTTTTCCATTACCATAACCTCATCTTTGCCTCGGGAGACAACCACAAGCTGAACATGCTTTTTAACAAGAGCCCTTACCTGTCGAATTAAATCGGCTTCAGACTCAAGGCTTTTTCCAATGAGATTCTCCATCTCCTCTTTATTGGGCTTAAGCATAAAGGGTCTCCCCTGAAGTCCCTGTTTGAGAGGTTCACCTCGCGTGTCCAGAATAGGGATAATATCCTCCTTCTCCTGGTAGGCTAAACAGATTAAGGAATTGTAGATTTTCTCACTTACTCCTGGGGGGATGCTTCCAGAAAAAACTACCACACTCGCCTTTCTTACCAGATCTCCAATTTTTTCCTCTAGTTTCTTTATTTCAGAGGGAAAAATCCGGGGGCCCTTCTCCACCAGGTGGGTCTGGCTGTGGGTTACCGGATCGAGAATGGTCAAATTCAGCCTACTTTCTCCCGCGATGGAAACAAAATCGGAAGCTATACCCTCCTTTTTAAATCTCTCCTTTATAAACCCTGCAGTACGGCCTCCCAGCCAACCAGTGGCTAAGGTTGGCTCGCCCAAGATTTTAGCTACCCGGGAGACATTTATCCCCTTTCCCCCTGCCACCCTTATTCTCTCTTTTTCTACCCGGTTGACCTTCCCGACTCGAAAATCAGGTATCTCAACTACCCGATCCAAGACGGGATTAAGGGTGACAGTAAGGATCATATCAGCTTTAATTCTACAAAAAATTAACCAATTGTCAAGCTTGACAAAGAAAATTCCCTACCCTATTATAGGGTGTAAAAATTCACTCTTTTAGCACAAAGACAAGCTAAATGCATAAGGCTATGTTTTATGAGAAGCTGGGAGATAGAAAAGTAATCTGCCAGCTCTGCCCTCATTACTGCCGGGTAGGAGAGGGCAAAAGAGGAATCTGTGGAGTCAGGGAAAACCGGGAAGGAAAACTCTACAGCTTGGTTTATGGAAAGGTAGTATCATCAGCCATAGACCCCATAGAAAAAAAGCCTCTTTATCATTTTTACCCTGGCTCAGATGCTTTTTCGTTGGCTACGGTGGGATGTAATCTGAGGTGTGTGAATTGCCAAAACTACAGTATTTCTCAGCTTCCCAGAGAGAGGGGAGAAATTGAAGGAAAGGATTATACTCCTGAGTCTATCGTCTCTCAGGCCAAAAGATCTGGATGTAAGAGCATCGCTTATACCTATACAGAGCCTACTATCTTTTTTGAGTTTGCTTATGACACATCCAGGCTAGCCCACAAAGAGCTCATCAAAAATATCTTTGTTACCAATGGGTATATGAATAAGGACGTTTTGCTAAAAATAAGTTCCTATCTGGACGCGGCCAATGTGGATTTGAAGTCCTTCAGCGAGGACTTTTACCGAAAAAACTGCGGGGGTAAACTCACCCCCGTTCTGGAAACCTTAAAACTCATGAAGAAAATAGGAATCTGGCTGGAGGTAACTACCCTCATCATTCCCACCCTGAATGATTCTACGGAGGATTTAAAAAGAATAGCTGAATTTATAGTTAATTTAGGATCAGATACTCCCTGGCACCTCAGCCGATTTTATCCGACTTACAAACTTAATGATCTTCCCTCCACCTCCACAGAAACTCTTCATCTAGCTCGCCAGATAGGCCTCGAGGCAGGCTTAAGATATGTTTACACAGGAAATGTTCCTGGAGATGAGGGTGAGAACACTTACTGCTATAACTGCGGTAGAATGCTTATTCAACGCTATGGATACGGAATAGAGAAATTTTATCTTGAGGAAGGTAGGTGTAAATTCTGTCAGGCTAAGATAGATGGAGTGGGAATGAAAAGATGAAATACCAGGTCAATATCGGGTTAGAAGTTCATGTGGAGCTTTCAACTGAGAGCAAGTTTTTCTGTGGGTGCAGTACCAAATTCGGAGCACCACCTAATACCCAGACCTGCTCCATATGCCTGGGTCTACCGGGAGTACTTCCCGTCATTAACAAAAAGGCTGTAGAATACACCCTTTCCACGGCTTTAGCCTTAAACTGTAAAATTAGCCGCCTCTGTAGATTTGCCAGGAAGAATTACTATTATCCGGATCTACCCAAGAATTATCAGATCTCCCAATATGATGAACCCCTGGCCAGGGATGGATATCTGGAGTTTGAGATAAACGGCAAGCTAAGAAGAGTTGAGATTGAGAGAGTCCACCTGGAAGAAGACGCCGGCAAGCTCATTCATGGGGAAGATACCCAAAACCCCGAAGATAGAGAGGCAAGTTTTATTGACTATAACCGAGCCGGGATTCCCTTAATGGAGATTGTGAGCCAGCCTGAGCTTAATTCTCCCGAAGAAGCCTATCAATATCTGGTTAGCCTCAAAAGGATCTTGCGCTACTTAGAGATCAGTGATTGTAACATGGAAGAGGGGTCTTTGCGCTGCGATGCTAATATCTCAGTTTCTCCCCAAGTAGAAAAGTTGGGAACTAAGACGGAACTCAAAAACATGAATTCTTTTAAGGACTTAAGAGACGGACTTGAGTCAGAAGTAAAAAGACAATCAAGCCTTTTGGATAGAGGAGAAAATGTTATCCAGGAGACCCGCCTGTGGGATCCTAAGAAAAAGAGAGCAAAAGGAATGAGAAGTAAGGAAGACGCACACGATTACCGATATTTCCCTGAACCTGATCTTTTACCTATCGAAGTGAATGAGGAGTGGAAGGAGAATTTAAAGGCAGAGCTTCCTGAACTTCCCCTTAAACGATATCAAAGGTTTATAAAAGATTACAGTCTTCCTCCTTACGATGCGGGAGTTCTTACCGATACCAAAGATCTAGCTGACTATTTTGAGAAATGTGTGGTGAGTTTTCCCCATCCTAAACTGGTGAGTAACTGGATAATGGGAGAGTTTCTGAGGCTGGTCAAGAAAGCCAATCTTCCAATACCACAGGTGAAAGTGAGCCCTGAACAGATAGGTAAACTGCTGGCGCAGATGAAAGAGGGAACCTTAAGTGGGGGGTTAGCTAAACTCGTCTTCGAAGAGATGTTCAAAACAGGAAAGGCCCCAGAAAAGATAATGGAGGAGAAAAAGATTGCGCAAATCACTGATGAGCTAAAATTGACAACCATAGTGGAAGAGGTGGTAAAAGAAAACCAGGGGGCGATGGACGACTTTAAAAAGGGTAAAAAAGAAGCTTTGAGCTTTCTGGTGGGACAGGTAATGAAGAAAACGAAAGGGAAAGCCAGCCCGCAGGTGGTGAATAAACTGTTAAAAGAAAGGGTGGGTTCTCCTATATAGGAAGCATTGATGAAGAAAGATCTTCTCTGGATTGCGGACTTAAGTAAAGATGAGATTCTTCATCTTTTTGAACTCTCAGATTACTTAAGAAATCTACTAAAAAGGCGAAGGCTTTATCACCCCCTGCGGGGTAAAACCCTGGGAATGCTCTTTCGTAAACCTTCTACCCGCACTCGTCTTTCCTTTGAAGTGGGAATGTATCAACTGGGTGGATGCGCTATATTCCTTTCTTCTCAAGATCTTCAGTTGGAAAGGAGGGAAACCATCGAGGATACAGGCAAAATCTTTTCCAGATATGTGGATGCTATTATGATAAGAACATTTGATCAGGAAGAAGTGGTAAAAATGGCGCAATTCTCCAGTATCCCTGTGATCAATGGCCTCACTGATCTTCTTCATCCCTGTCAAGTTCTCTCCGATTATTATACACTCTGGAAAAGAAAAATTGATTTAGAAACCATAAAATTTGTCTATGTCGGGGACGGGAACAATGTCTGCAACTCTCTTCTTCTAGGGGCAGCCCAATTAGGGGTTGACATCGTTGTCTCTAATCCCGAAGGATATGATCCAAACCCAAAGATAATGGAGATAGCAAAAAAAATTGGTAATGGTAAGATGGTAGTCCAGAGAGACCCTTTAAAGGCGGTGCAAGAGGCAGATATTATCTACACCGATGTCTGGACAAGCATGGGTAAAGAACCAGAAAAAAAGATGCGCCAAAGGATTTTCCAGCCCTATCAGGTCAATGAGAATCTTTTGAGGAGAGCTAAAAAAGATGCTCTGGTAATGCATTGTCTTCCCGCACATAGAGGCGAGGAGATTACCTCTGAGGTTATGGATGGTAGTCAAAGCATTGTCTTCGAACAGGCGGAGAATCGCCTGCATTTACAAAAAGCCATACTGGTAGAGCTATTGAGTTGAAATATCTTAACTTTCATTCATGGGAAGTGAGTCCTGAGGAGGGAGTTCAAATTCACACAGATGAACACGGTTTGGGTTTGTTGAGTTCATTGGGTTCGTTGAGTTTGTTGAGTTGAAAAATAAGGCAACAACTATTGAAGTTGGCTTATTAATTAATTTTGGCAGAAAACCAGAATTCAAAAGATTTGTATATGATAATAAAAGAAAAATATCTGCGTAAATCTGCGGCTGAATATTTAGAAAGGAATTTAACTATGAGAAAGATTAGAAAAATTGTTTTAGCCTATTCTGGAGGATTGGATACCTCGGTAATCCTTTGCTGGCTTGAGGAAAAATATGGGGCTGAGGTCATTACTTATACTGCTAACCTGGGACAGAGTCAATCACTTGACTTTATAAAGAAAAAGGCGGAGAAAACAGGGGCTGCGAAAGCTTATATAGAGGATCTCAGGGAAGAGTTCTGTGAGAAGTATGTTCTTCCAGCGCTGCAGGCAGGAGCTCTTTATGAAGGGAAGTATCCCCTGGCCACAGCCCTGGGACGTCCCCTCATCGCCAAAGGACTGGTGAAGCTGGCTGAAAAAGAAAGAGCCGAGGCTATTGCCCATGGATGCTCAGGAAAAGGAAACGACCAGGTAAGATTTGAAGTAACGGCACGAGCATTAAATCCTGAAATTATCATCCTGGCCCCCTTACGAGAATGGGGATTAAACTCAAGAGAAGAAGAAATACGATATGCTCGAGAGCACAGCATTCCCGTGGAGGTGAGCGAGGAATCCCCTTATTCCCTGGACAGAAACTTATGGGGAGTAAGCATTGAATGCGGAATTTTGGAGGATGCCTGGCAGGAGCCTCCTGCACAAGCTTATCAGATAACTCGCCCTCCTCAAAAAGCACCGAATGAACCCACTTATTTGGAGATTGAACTTAAGGAGGGAGTTCCTTTAAAGTTAAATGGTAAAACCTATTCATTGGTCAATCTAATAGAGAAATTGAACAGAATAGGGGGATTAAATGGCATCGGGCGCATTGATATGGTAGAAAATAGGGTGATGGGGATAAAATCAAGGGAGATTTATGAGGCCCCTGCGGCTGTGATTCTTCACTGTGCCCACAGAGAGCTCGAGAAGCTAATCCTGGACCGGGAAACTCTCCATTTTAAGCCCATCATTGCTCAAAAGTATTCTGAACTTGTCTACAATGGACTCTGGTGCTCTCCCTTACGTAAAGCTCTGGATGCATTCGTGTGCCAAACTCAAAAAATGATGTCTGGCCGGGTTAAATTAAAGCTTTACAAAGGCGGTTGTGAAGTGGTAGGAAGAAAATCTCCCTATTCCTTGTATGATAGAGACCTTGCTACATACGGTAAGGAAAGCGTGTTTAATCAAAAGGCGGCTCCAGGATTCATCCACATCTGGGGACTACCTCTGAAAACTATGGCAAAAACGAGGAAAAAATGATCTCTCGCTATACTCTTCCTAGAATGGGAAAAATCTGGAAGGAAGAGGAAAAACTTGGGCTCTGGCTTAAAATAGAGATTCTTGTCTGCCAGGCTTGGGCTGAGCTGGGGAAAATCCCCCAGGAGGCAGTCAAAAAGATAGAAAGAAATGCCACTTTCGATATCAATCGAATAAAGAAAATTGAAGAAAAAGTTAAGCATGACCTCATAGCTTTCCTTAACAGTGTAACCGAACACCTCGGTTCTGAGGCCCGCTATATTCATTTTGGACTTACCTCTTCCGATGTGGTGGATACAGCTCTTGCACTTCAGATGAAAATGGCCGGCGAGATAATAATACAAGATTTAGAGAAACTAACTAGGGTTTTAGAAAAAAAGGCCCGAGAGCACAAAGGGACTTTGATGATGGGAAGAACTCATGGAGTTCATGCAGAACCCATCAGCCTGGGTTTGAAATTCGTCCTCTGGTACGAGGAGAGCAAAAGAAATTTAGAGCTAATGCGACGAGCTAAAGAGATTATCTCCTGTGGTAAAATTTCGGGAGCAGTGGGAACTTATGCTCATCTTGATCCTCGAGTGGAGGAATATGTTTGCCGTCGGTTAGATCTTACCCCCTGCTCGATCTCTAACCAGATAATTCAGCGAGACCGCCATGCACAATATCTTTCTGCTCTAGCCATCGTTGCTTCATCTTTAGGTAAATTTGCCCTGGAAATTAGAGGTCTGCATCGAACCGAGATAAGAGAAGTCGAAGAGGGGTTCAGTAAAAAACAAAAAGGGTCTTCCGCTATGCCTCACAAACGTAATCCCATAGTATGTGAGAGAATCTGTGGTCTGGCTCGCCTGGTAAGGAGTAACCTACAGACTGCTCTAGAGAATATCAGTCTCTGGGGAGAACGAGATATTTCCCATTCCTCTTCCGAGAGGGTGATAATTCCCGATTCCACTATCCTGGTAGATTATATGCTAACAAAATCTATTGAGGTTCTAAATAACCTTTTTATTTATCCTGAACATATGCATAAAAATATGGTCAAATCAAAGGGACTGTTTTATTCTCAAAGAATAATGCTAGAATTGGTGAAAAAGGGCCTTTCCCGGGAAAAAGCTTACGGGCTCGTGCAAAGGGTTTCCTTGAAGTCCTGGCAAGAAGATAAAGATTTTCAACAACTGATCGAGCAAGATAAAGAGATAAGAAGATACTTCAAAGAAGATGAACTAGAATCTTTCTTTGATCCTAAGTATTACCTTCGTTGGGTGGATCACATCTTTCGTAGAGTAGGAATCTTGGCGTAAGAAAGGCGGAAAAATGAGTATTTTCGTGCATCCCACGGCCATAGTAAGTCCAAGGGCAAATCTAGATGAGGGGGTGAAAGTAGATCCTTATTCTATAATTGGAAAAAACGTGACTGTTGGTAGAGGAACTAAAATTGGTCCCCATGTTCAACTGGATGGCTGGACTCACATCGGTAAAGAATGCACTATTTGCAAGGGAGTAGTTATTGGAACCTTGCCCCAGGATATAAACTTTGAAAATGGAAAGAGTTTTGTAAAGATAGGAGACAGAAATCTTATCCGAGAATATACCACTATTCATAGGGGTACCAAGGAAGGAAGCACTACTCGCATTGGGAATGACAATTTCTTCATGGCCTACTCTCATATAGCTCATAATTGCGTCGTTGAGGATGGAGTAGTAATTGCCAATGTAGGCACCCTGGCCGGATATGTGACAGTGGAGAAAAAAGCCATAATTGGAGGCTTAAGTGCGGTGCACCAGTACGTGAGGATCGGGACCTATTCTATAGTAGGAGGATGTTCCAAGGTGGTCAAGGACGTACCCCCCTACACCAAGGCAGATGGTCATCCTACCACTCTTTGGGGATTAAACAGCGTAGGGCTGCGTCGTGCTAATTTTTCCCTCCAGACAAGAAAAGCCTTAAAAAAAGCCTACCAGATATTGTTCAGATCAGGTCTAAATACCAACCAGGCCATCGAAAAGATTTCCAATGAGTTAGAATCAAGTCCTCCAGTCCGACACCTCTGTTCATTCATTAAGAACTCACAAAGAGGAATATGTAAAGAAAGAAAGGTGAGGTAAGCGGGATTGTCTCCTGTCTCTGCTCCATGTCTATAGTTCAGGCCTTAGTTCTCGGTCTCTTGCAAGGGGTTACCGAATTCCTTCCGGTGAGTAGCTCTGGCCACTTAGTTATTGTGCAGCACTATTTAGGACTCGAACGGCCCCTGGTATTGTTTGACGTGGCTTTGCATACGGCAACCCTGGTAGTAGTTCTAATTTACTTCCGAGGTGATCTAAGCAGCATAATAGGCTCGTTCACAAAATTAAAGATACACCATTCTCAAGGAATACTGGAACGCAAGATCTTCTATCTTATCATGGTGGGCACCATACCTACTGTGATTCTGGGGCTAATTCTACGGGTTTGGGCGGATTTATTGTGCACCAGGATGGGCCTTACCTCCGTTATGCTCATCAGCACAGGAATCATTCTCCGCGTGGGGGGGAAAACAAAGAGAACCGGCAGAGGGATAAAAGAGATGGGTATAATGGATGCCTTCTTAATAGGATTGATGCAGGGGATAGCTATAGTCCCAGGTATATCTCGCTCAGGGGCCACCATATCTACCGCTCTCTTAAGGGGAATCAATAAGGAGTTTTCCTTTCGCTATTCCTTCCTCCTTTCCATTCCTGCTATTCTGGGGGCTTTAACTCTTTCCTTAAAAGATGCCTCAATAGAAAAAATTTTCCCTTCTCACCCACTTCCCTGGATAGTGGGAGCCCTATCTGCCTTTGCTGCCGGATATCTTTCTCTGGTTCTTCTTCGAAAGACTGTTGTCAAGGGCAAGCTTTCTCTATTCTCCTACTATTGCTGGATATTAGGAATAGGATCTCTCATCCTATGGATTAGCAGGGGGAGAATTTGACATTTAAGGTAGTTTTACTACCATAAGAGAGCAAAAAGGAGGGGTTTAATGATTATACACGTCCGGATCGATGAAGAGGCGTGTACTGCCTGCGGAATCTGCGAAGAGACCTGCCCTGAGGTATTTGAAGTTAATGATGTGGCCGTGGTAAAGGCAGAGGCCGATTTTAATGACTTTGAGGATGAAATAAAAGAAGCGGCCGAGGGATGTCCATCCGAGGCCATCGAGGTAGAAGAAAACTAGACTAATTTATATAGGGGAAAAGGACTGGAAGTCTCTTGAAAGGCGAAAGAGAATGTCATGGGGATTTGATAGCGAAAAACTGAGTGAGGAGAAAATAGCCAAACTGAAAGAGTTGGCAAAGCTTGCCCGGGGAGACATCCTGAAGATGACCACTCTGGCTAAATCGGGTCACCCTGGAGGATCGATGTCCAGCATTGACATTTATCTGGTTTTGTACTCCTGTGCCAATGTGGACCCTGCTCATCCTTACTGGAATGAGCGTGACCGCATCGTAATAAGTCATGGACACACTTCTCCCGGAGTTTACGCTGCCTTAGCTCGGCTGGGTTTTTTTGAGGTGGATAGTGCCATCACCGGATTCCGCAAAGCCGGAACCATCTTCGAGGGACATGTAGAGCGAGGAATTCCTGGGGTGGAATGGAGCAGTGGTAATCTGGGTCAGGGTCTTTCTGCTGGCTGCGGCTTTGCTTTGGCCTCCAAGCTTCTTCACCGGAACTATCAGGTTTTCGTAGTTATGAGCGATGGTGAGCAGACAAAAGGTCAGGTGGGAGAAGCAAGACGCTTTGCCAAAAAATATAGCTTAAACAATCTCACGGTAATCATCGACTACAATCGACTTCAACTGAGCGGTCCTCTTAATGAGATTATGCCTCAGAACATTAAAGAAAACTATGTTGCTGATGGATGGGAAATTCTCGAAGTGGATGGACACGATTATCAGCAAATTTATCAAGCCATCCAAACTTCGGTAAAAAATACCCAATCTCCGACAGCCATCATGGCCAAGACTCTTATGGGAAAAGGTGTCTCCTTTATGGAAAACAAATTTGAATTTCATGGTATGCCTCTAACCTCTGATCAGTGTGCTTCTGCTCTTTCAGAACTTGGCCTTGAGAACGATATGGAGAGATCTCTTCACCTAAGAAATAAAATTCGGGAAAAGAAACCGCAGAAAAAACGACCATCTGAGAAAATCAAGATAGATAGTGGCCAGCCTCGTAGTTATGGGTCAGACGAAATAACTGACAACCGCAGTGCATTTGGTCAGGCCCTTAAAGATCTAGGCGAGCTCAATTCCGATCGGCCTGGTAGAAGTCCTCTATCTGTGCTGGACTGCGATCTGGTAGGCTCAGTCAAAACCCAAAAATTTGCTAAAGATTATCCGGACCATTTCTTTCAAGCTGGGATTCAGGAGCATAATACTGCCACTGTGGCGGGGGCTCTCTCCACTCAAGGCGTGCTTACTTTCTTTGCTGACTTCGGAGTCTTCGGCGTTGATGAAACCTATAACCAGCATCGACTAAACGATCTTAACCAGACCAATCTCAAACTCGTCTGTACTCACAATGGTATTGACGTTGGTCAGGATGGAAAAACCCACCAGTGCATCGACTACGTGGGCATAATCAACAACCTCTATGGATACAAAATCATCATTCCTGCTGATCCCAATCAGACTGACCGGGTTATTCGGTACATTGCCAGCCAACCCGGTAATTTCTTCATTGGAGTAGGCCGCTCAAAGTTTCCCGTAATTCTAAGAGAGAACGGAAGTCCGTTCTTTGCTGGCGACTATCAATTTCGCTATGGAAAGGCAGAAGTAATACGAGAAGGTGGCCAAGCTGCCATTATCACCACCGGAAGTATGGTCCACCGCGCTGTCCAAGCCTGGGAAATTTTAAAGAAAAGAGGCTGTCAAGCACGGATAATAAACGTTAGCTGTTTGAGCAACCTAGATGAGAGCATCTTAACCGAAGCTGCCGGAACAGGAACAGTGGTCACTTATGAGGACCATAACGTCAACACTGGACTCGGCAGTTTAGTGGCCAACTTTCTGGCTGAGAATTCCCTCGCTCCACGATTTCGAAAGTTAGGTATAATCAGTTACGGTGGTTCAGGACTGCCGGAGAATCTTTTCAAGATGCAAGGATTAGATATAGAATCTCTGGTGGAAACTGTCTTAGGTCTACTCACTTAACTATAAAAAGGTCTGTCTATGATTTCAAATTAGATGAAGAGGGCTGATGGTTTCGATAAAAAGAAAGTTTTTATTGCTCTTTACATTAATAGCAGGAATGACGCTTTATTCTTATTCCTTTTCTGGAGGTGAAAAGATGGCCGAACTAACGGGAAAGAAGGTTTTAATGATTATAGCAGAAAGAAACTTTCGCGATGAAGAACTGTTGGAGCCCAAAAAAATACTTGAGGACCGGGAAATAAAAGTTACCATTGCCTCCACCTCCTTACAAAATGCCAGGGGTATGTTAGGAGCGACAGTTAAGCCAGACATATTGCTAAGCAGCGTCAAGGTCCAAGACTATGATGTAATTATCTTTGTGGGAGGTAGCGGGGCTAGCCAATACTGGAATGATCCGCTTGCTCATTCAATTGCTCAAAAGGCGGTGCAAAAAGGTAAAATCCTCTGTGCTATCTGCATTGCACCGGTAACGCTAGCCAATGCAGGAGTTCTGTCCGGAAAAAAGGCCACTGTCTCCTCTTCAGAGATAAGCAAATTGGAAGCCAAAGGAGCTATTTACACTGGAAAACCTGTTCAAGTAGAAGGAAAGATCATCACTGGAGAGGGCCCCCAAGCTGCCGAAGAGTTTGGTGAGGCTATAGTAAAGGCTCTGAAAAATTTGCCTGAGTAAAGAGAAGGGGAAGAGTGCCTCGATATTTCTTGACATACTCCTGTAGATAATTATAATTATGATAGACAGGATAAAAATTTGAGGAGGGAAGATTTTTACGAAAAAAAATACGTTAAGAAAAACTGAGCTTTGGTCGGAGGAGAAGGCCATCTTAGTAGCCCTACGAGAAAAGGAAGCTAGATCTTTAGCTGATTGGACAGTAGAGGATTCCTTAAAAGAACTGGTCTCTCTTGCAGAAGCGGCCGGTGCTCAAGTCATCTTCAAGGTTATTCAAAATCGTCGCAGTCCAGATCCTATCTTTTATATCGGAAAAGGGAAAGCTACTGAAATAGCTAATTGTGCTCGAGAAAGAGAAGCTAACCTTATTATCTTTGATAACGATCTAACTCCAGGCCAACAGCGGAATCTAGAAGAAGAGATAGGAGTTAAGATCATTGATCGGACCCAACTAATTCTTGATATCTTTGCCAGAAGGGCGAGATCAGCAGCCGGTAAGCTCCAGGTCGAGCTGGCACAACTGAGTTACCTGCTCCCCCGCTTGATAGGAAAAGGTATTATTCTTTCCCGTTTAGGAGGAGGCATTGGAACAAGGGGACCGGGAGAAACTAAACTGGAGGTTGATCGTCGGCGGATCAAAGAAAGAATCATCAACCTAAGGGGAAAGTTAAGGCGAATTGAGCAACAAAGAAAGATCATAAAAAAACATAGAAAGAGAAGAGCCTATTACACAGCCGCGATTATTGGCTATACCAATGCAGGTAAATCTACCCTCCTCAATGCACTTAGCGGAGCAGAGGCAGGGGTAGATGGTAAACCTTTTACCACTTTAGATCCTATCACGCGCAAGATAATCCTTCCTAACCACGAAAATCTCTTTCTCACAGATACGGTTGGTTTCATTAATAAGCTTCCCCATCACCTCATAGCTGCCTTTCATGCTACCTTAAGTGAGATTGAGGATGCAGACTTACTTATAAACGTTCTCGATGCCTCTCACCCCAAGCTGGAAGAGGAAAATAAGGCTACTTATTCAGTTCTAAAACAGTTAAAGGCAGAGAATAAACCGGCTATTAATATTTTAAATAAAATAGATTTAGTTAACAACGGCTACCTACTTTCCCGTTATTGTAGAGCCTTTGATTCCAGTATAGCCATATCAGCCCTGCAGGGTCAGGGTCTGGATCAACTGCTTGATGAAATAACCCAGATTCTGGATAAAGAAAGAGTCTATTCAGAGTTTAGCTTTCCTTACCAGAGAAGCGATCTAATCTCGCTTGTTCATTCAAAAGGAGAGGTCTTAAGTAAAAATTACCTAGAAGGGAAAGTTGTCCTTGGAGTAAGACTAAATAGATCCCTCACCGATAAACTGGCTGAATTTAAGAAAAAGGGTAACTCTTTAGCCACAGATTCACACAGATGAACACGGTTTGGGTTTGTTGAGTTTGTGGGGTTTATTGAGTTGAAAAATAAGGCAACAACTACTGAAGGTAGCTTATTATTGAATTTTGCCAGAAAACCAGAATTCAAAAGATTTGTAGATGATAATAAAAGAAAAATATCAGCGTAAATCCGCGGCTGAATTTAAAAAAAGTAAAAAATTGAGGATAGCACTAGGAGCAGATCACGCTGGCTATAGATTAAAAGAGGAAATAAAAAGTTTCTTAAGACGGGAAAAAATAGACCACCACGATTTCGGCACCTATAATGCTGATTCTACTGATTTTACTGACTGGGGAATAAAGGTTGCCGAGGCGGTAGCCAAGAATGAGTTTGAAAGAGGAATCCTCGTCTGCGGGACCGGGCTGGGTATGTGTTTAGTGGCCAATAAGGTACCAGGAATAAGAGCCACTCCTTGTTATGGAATTCTTACGGCCCGTCTTTCTCGACAACATAACAACTCCAACATACTTGCATTGGGAGCACGGATAACAGCAAAGGATTTAGCCCTGCAAATAGTAGAGGAATGGCTAGTGGCAGAATTTATGGGAGAAAGACACCAAGAACGCCTAAAAAAACTTGCCGAGATAGAAAAAAAGTATTCTAGGAGATAAATCCATTTGAGTGACGTGTGGATCGCAGTGTTACTTTTAGTCATCTGCGTTGGATTATCTAGTTTTTTCTCAGGGTCGGAGATCGCCCTTTCCTCCCTGGACAAGATAACCGTGAAGAGATTAATTAAAGAAAAGGGCAGAAAAGGACGACTCATAGAATCTCTGTTAATGAAACCATCGCGGTGGTTGATCACAATTCTCATTGGAAACAACCTGGTTAACATTGCCGCCGCTAGCCTGGCTATGTTGCTAGTGACACGGCTAGTAAGTGGAGCTCCCGGTAAGGCAGTAGGAATTGTGACCGGGGTAATGACCTTTATAATCCTGGTTTTTGGAGAGATAATCCCTAAAAGATACTGCCAGCAGCACGCCGAGACCATTTCCTTAAAGGTAGCTCGCCCGATTCTTTTTCTTTCCATAGCTTTGAGTCCTAT
This sequence comes from uncultured Clostridia bacterium, assembly GCA_964543295.1. Lineage (GTDB taxonomy): Bacteria > Aerophobota > Aerophobia > Aerophobales > AE-B3A > AE-B3B. The sequence goes on from CAZIXA010000001.1 coordinate 125,687, forward strand.
CATTAAAGCCTTGAATTTTTTAACCCAGGCTATCTTAAAAACTGCTGGCGCAAAAGAGGTCAAAAAGAGCCGTTTGATAACAGAAAAAGAAATCCATACTCTCATAGATATTGGGCAGGAAGAGGGAGCTCTGGATGAACGGGAAGAGGAACTTGTCCATAGCGCCCTAGAATTCGATGAAACCAAGGCTAAACAGATAATGATTCCTCGCACAAAGATGGTTTGTATTGATGAAGAGGCTAGTTTTTCAGAGCTGGTGGATTTGATAAAAAAAGTTGGGTATTCAAGAATACCTGTATATCACAAAAACCGAGATAATATCACCGGAGTTGCTTATGCTAAAGATCTGTTGAGTCTCTTTGGCCAGTCCGACAAAAATCTGAAAGTGAAACAAATAATGCATTCCCCAATTTTTGTTCCCTACACCATCCATTTGGGTGAACTTTTGCATCAACTCAAGAAGGAAAGAACCCATCTGGCGATTGTGGTCGATGAGTACGGGGGAGTAGCAGGTATGCTTACTGTGGAGGATCTTCTGGAAGAGATTGTGGGAGAAATAGAAGATGAATACGATCGAAAGGAAGAAAAGGTAACCATGCAAAAGGATGGATCTGCCCTGATCAAAGCAGATACAGACATTGATGAGATCAATGAAAAACTGGGCACTGATCTTCCAGAAAAGACAGCCACCTTTGAATCTATAGGCGGATTTATTTTTGATCGCTTGGGTAGAATCCCAAGGGTGGGAGAAGTAATCGAATCCAACAATTTAAAGATCACCATAGTGGAAGCTGACGAAAAAGGAGCGAAAAGAGTTAAACTATGGAAGAAACCCGAGGAGAAAAAAGACGTTCCATGAGAAAGAGTTTAAGAAATTACTTCATTACCGGCTTGATTACCTTACTTCCTTTAGTAATCACCATATTCATATTGGTTTGGGTCTTTCAAAAACTGAACAGCTTGTTAACCCGTCTTATTCCTTTATTCACACCGACCCTGATTCCTCCCTCCTTGATGGCAGAAGCAGGAGGAATAATCTCCATTGGGATAAAAATACTTGCCTTTTTAATAATATTAGGGGCTATAACTCTGTTTGGATTTTTCACTTCACGGGTTGTGGGAAGAAAAATTCTGGATTTCCTGGAAAAAAAGGTGGTCTTCAAAATCCCCCTCGCCAGTACCATCTACCGAACTATCAAAGAAATCAACGATGTACTGTTTACGGGAGAAAAATATATCTTCAAAAGAGTGGTAATAGTGGAATACCCTCGACGAGGAGTATACAGCATTGGCTTTGTTACTGCGGAAACAGCGGTAGAAAACCCGACTAATAGTAGATCTCAGACAATGTTAAGTATATTCATTCCCACCACACCAAACCCTACCACTGGATTTCTGGCTCTAATTCCGGAGAAAGATACCATCCCTGTGCCCATCGGAATACAAAAAGCCTTTAAGCTAATCATCTCGGCAGGAGCTCTGTTTCCCCAATATAAGGAGGAACTTACTGACCACCAACTTCACCAGCTTTGGAAAGAGCAAATTTTGTCCCGAAAGAGCCAATGAGCTCATAAATTCTATTTACTTAAACCATCCGAAGAACACTGCCATTATCAGACTTGCTACCCCAGAAGCAACCAAAGTTATGGTTACTCCTGATTTCAGCCAATTCCCAAAAGTTAGGGGGCGACCACTTTTCTCAGACAGACTCATAATTACCACCCCTGCGGCAGAACCTATGGGAGTTCCATTTCCTCCAAAACCTGCTCCCAAAGCTAATCCCCACCATAGAGGATTTGCGTTCATCCCTGTGGCAGCTATATGTCGTATGACAGGAATCATAGCGGCAGTGTAGGGAATATTATCTACAAAGGAGGAGGCAATAACAGAAACCCAGATTATAACCAGGGTAATCAAGATGGGGTTGTAGGAAAAAAGGGCAAGTTGCTGACCCAGCATCCTCAAAACACCTGTCTTATCCAAGCCTCCCACGATAATAAATAAGCAGACAAAAAATACCAATACCGGCCACTCTACTTGATCGAGGGCCTCTTTTGGATCCGGTCTAACCATAACCAGGACAAAGGCCGCTCCCAGGAAGGCCACAAAAGATGTCCTGAATCCCAAACGGGCTTCCAAGATAAACAACATTAAGACTACTCCCAGGGCTAACAAGCATTTATAGAGGGTTATTTTATCCCTTATCGCACTTTGAGCACTTATCTGCATAATTCGCTCTATATTCCTCGGTTTAGAACGAAGAGTTTTACTATGGATAAATCCTAGAAGTAAAAGAGCTATAAATAGAGCCAATAACACTATTGGCATTAAATGAGTAATAAAAGAGTTAAAACTAAATCCTGCTGCTGAGCCGATCATAATGTTGGGAGGATCGCCTACCAAAGTTCCCACCCCACCTACATTGGATAGCAAAACCTCAGCAAGAAGAATGGGAAGAGGATTTATTCCCAGGATATCACTTATAAGCATAGTCACAGGAGCCACCAGAAGAATAGTAGTCACATTGTCTATAAGCATAGAGACACCGGCGGTTAATAGGCCCAGGGACAACAAAAGTTTCCAGGGATCACCTTTAGCTAATTTTACTCCTTTTATAGCCAGATATCTAAAAAAACCTGTTCCCCTTAAAACGCCAACAATAACCATCATTCCAGCTAATAAACCAATTGTATTGAAATCTATAGCCTTTAAAGCTTCCTCTTGGGTATAAAATCCCAGAGACATTCCGGCTATCATCATTGCTACTGCTCCCATCATAGCCACAATTGTTCGATGAGGTCTACCGAAGATAAAAAAAATAAAGCAGGTAGTAAAAATCGCCGAAGCCACCAAAATGTTGGTCATAATTTTCCTTTTTGCGGTGAGTTGGGGGGAAAATCAATATTTAAGCGAAGATTAGAAATTTATTTCATTTTGACCTTGAAACTCCAATAGGAAATCTAAAGAGGAAAAATTACCTTGAGAATATCGGTGCGGCTCACTATCCCGATTAATTTCCTCTTTTTTACCACCGGAAGATGTCTTATATCATGAGAAGCCATCAAGGCCAGTGCTTTAAAACAGGAGGCTTCTTCATCGATAGTTACCGGGTTCTCCCTCATTATATCCTCAGCCACCAGCAAATTTTCTAGTATAGCGCCAGGAATAGTTTCTAAGGAACCAAAATCAGAAATAAATCCAATGTCCTCTAAGAGATCGAAGTACTCGGGCACAAAAGGAGAAAGCAAATCCTTCTTGGCGATAACCCCCAAGAGATTGTTTCCCTTATCCACTACTGGGAGGAGATCAAAGGTGTGAGTGAGAAAGATATGAGCTATCTCCTTAATGGTGGTTTCCCTGCCGATGGCCACCACCTTTTTGGTCATAAAATCTTTAATCTTGGCTTTCATACCCTTACTTCTTCTCCCATCGAAGGAGTTCGGTAACCAAGGATAGAGTACCCCCCTCCAGGATTTCTTCTCGAATGCGATTTTCCCTTTCTAAAATATCCATGGCCCGGTTAGCTATCTCCACCGCGTTCTTCTGGGGAATAACCACAATTCCGTCTTCATCTCCTACCAGCCAGTCTCCAGGAGATACCCTTACCCCTCCAATTCGTATAGGGATCCCAATTTCTCCAAAACCTCGTGGTTCTCCGGCCGTGGGTGTGATAAATCTGGCATAAGCGGGGAATTTCAATTTCACTATCTCTGGAACGTCCCTGATTGCCCCATCAATTACTACTCCACTCAGTTTCTTCTGAATAGCTGAATGGGTAGCTAACTCTCCCCATACTGCTGGTCCCACTCCACCTGCGTCAATAACTATCACCTGGCCTTTTTCTGCTTTATCAATAGCTTCAACTGGTTTTGCCCAATCACCAGGATAACTCCTCACTGTTAGGACTGGTCCTACCAGTTTAACAGAAGGAGTGATCTTCACTAAACCCTTGATCTCTCCAGCTCGATGCATAGCGTCGGAAAGATTGGGAGTAGAAACTTTCTTGAAGATCTGGACAATTTCCTTACCCCTTGCTCTCTTGAAAAGCTCGCTAGGAATAACCTTTTTATCCTTTATCGCCTCCTTGATTAGCCTGGTGGTTTCCCCGGGATCCTTGGCCTTAATTACAGCTCCTCCTACTATAACCACACTGGCTCCTGCATCTATGGCCTTGGCAGCCGTCTCAGAATTTATCCCTCCGGCCACGGCAACGGGAACACTTACTGTTCGGGAGACTTCTCTCAACTGGCTAAAAGGATCTTTGCCCCTCATTTGTTCATCTATTGAGGTATGCATTCCTATGTAATCTATGCCCATTTTTTCTACTTCCCTGGCCCGTGTTGTCGGATCACTCAGTCCTAACAAATCAACCATGACCCTTCCCCCGTAATTTTTAGCTGCCTCCACACATTCTTTTATAGTGGAGTCATCGGCTACCCCAAGAACACAAACCACGTTGGCCCCCGCTTTAAAAGCTGATTCCGATTCAATCCTGCCCACATCCATAATCTTCATATCGGCTACCAGAGTCTTTTGGGGAAATCTCCTTCTTAGAGCCCGGAGACAATCCAAGCCCTCGCTTTTAATTAAGGGTGTACCTGCTTCAAGCCAGTCTGCTCCTCCGGCAGTCGCTGCTTCAGCTACCTTCAAGGCTCTATTTAGGTTCACAAAATCCAGGGCAATTTGAACTAGCGGCTCCATTAATTATCTCCCTGGCTATAGGTTATCGAGCTATCCTTGGCTTCCCATACTCTCACCTTGCTCAGTTTTATGGTCTCTAAATTTATCTCTTTCTCGAGCTTTTGAAAAAGATATTTGGCTATATTTTCTGTGGTGGGGTTAGTGCTGCCCAAAACTTCATTTAAATAATGATGATCCAAATGAGCTGTCCATTTTTTAACTATCCCCTTCATGGACCTAAAGTCAACGAGAATCCCATAAGGACCCAACCTCTCTCCTTTGACAAAAACCTGGACCTTCCAGGTGTGCCCGTGTAGTTGCTCACAGCCTCCCCCTATTTCCTTTAGCTGATGGGCAGCAGCAAATTCAGTTTCAATCATCAATTCATACATTATCCTCTCCTCATTTTAATAAAAAATCACCGTTCGTCAAAGTACCACCTCCCTTTTCCTGAAAAATCCTCTTTTTGTTGCCCGGCGAAAATATCTCGGGACTCGTCTTCTCGATGCCTGCGGTACCTTACGGCCGGGAGAGAGGTGAGGACTTTGAGGGGGTAAATATACATGATAAAAAGGATCATCCTTGAGACTCATACTTCCCTCATGCTCACACTTTTTACATTTTATTCTCGAGAAAATCTTCTTTATGTAAATCTTTGCCCCCTGGGCGGAGGTATCCTTAAAAAGTTCCTTTAACCAGAAATGAAAGATTAGACTCTTAATTAAAGAGGTTTTCCCGGTCCCGATGGAACCCATAATATCTATAGCCAGTATTTCATATTCCTCTAAAATCTTTCTGTTTTGTCGTGCAAGTTCTTCATTTTTCTTGAGCAGGTCTTCTTCTAATTCAATATCGAAGATCTCTCCTTTCTTGGCTTTGATTGGCTCCATAAATGCCCCCTTCTTTGCTTTATATCCTGCCTTTTCTTTTTAATACGGTAGCAGCCGCTCCCAGGGCACCGGTATTGTCGCCAAGTTTTGCCGGAACTATCCTCACTCCCCTGATAGCAGCCTCGAGAGCATATTTTGTTTTGCATATGACTTATACTCCCTCAGTTCTATTTTGGATTGAAGTAAGCTCAAGCTTGCTTTTTGTACCGGGGGAAAATTATGCCACATAAAAACACTCCGCTTATTATACCCATAAGATAATAAGAGTGAGGTGCCCAGTACTCCCCTTTTATATCAAACTCTATGGTTAATAAGAGGCCGAATTCATCAGTAATTAAACCAAGACCAGCACCAAAGAGGATACTGCTTAACGCTTTAATCTCTTCGATGTATCTTTTTTTGCTCCAGAGCAGAAGAAACCAGTTAGCGAGGATAATTAAAAAAATTCCCAGGTAAAAGTGATGTATGTGATAATCAGAAACTCTAAAAAAATTAAGAAATGGTCTATCCGCATTGATCCATGTAACTATACATCTTGCGAGGAGAATGGTGAGTAAAAAAGTAATAAAGGCGAGAAAGAAAAACTGTTTACCTCGTTTTATGATGTAAATCTCATATAATTCCCATCCAAAGTCTGCTACCTTTTGTATCAATGATATCAATCAGATCCTCTTCTTCCAGAACTTTCGGAAATAAGCTGTTTAACTATATTTAACTCCTTTTTTATTTTATTTCTCAAATTAAAGCTATCCTCCAATGCTCCAGGGGCTGGAGCTATTTTCTCTGCTACTTTTAATTTTATCAAAGCTGTGACCAATTTTCTTCTTCTACGTAACCTCTTAGCCACCTGGAGAAAAGTCAGAGCAATTTCTCTTCTTTCCAGTAGCTGCAGTTTTTCTACGGCCTCTTCATTTTGAGGGTCCAGGCGTAGAACTATTTGGTAGTCTTTTTTTGCCCTTTCAAGAGCCCCTCTTTTCTCATTTTCTATACCTCTTTGGTATATCTTTATGGGATTGGCTATTTCCTCGGCAATTTCCTCTTCTCCAGGAAAAAGAAGAGTGCTTGTTATAAAGAGTATTAAACAAACACTAGCTCCAAAAATATGCCATCCCGCTCTTTTCTTCAGGAGAGTGCTCGCGATAAAAGAATAGATGGCAAAAATGAGAAAACCAAAAAGAACAATTACACCCATTATATTCCAAAGAGATTCCCACATTGTGGATTCCTCAACTCTTCATATTGAGAATTTATCCTCCTTTTGAGAAATTGTGATACAAAGCTAACCTATGCCTTAGGATAAGCAGGCAGAACTAGTGGAGTCAAACATCTCCACTCCAAGGTCAATTATCCTTCCCCCAGGAATATATTTTGGTCAAGGGACATTAATGAGTTAATAGATAGATTCGGTATTAAGATACCAAAATATCTGAATCCTGCAAGACTTTGTCCTTTCTTGCTTGTCGTCAAGACCTCTTTTATTTTCCTGAAGTAATAATTCCTATTATATTCTCCATTAAAAAGTGTGCAGTATCATTGTAGCCAAAAAAAAATTGACATTCGTAAGAGGAGCCCTATAATATAGTACCTGCAATAAACAAAACATGAAAAACAACAATAGGAGGATAAAATGCTTAACTTTTTAAGAAAAGGAAGGCAGGTTACTGTTGGCTTATCCTTAAAGGGAAAACCTTCCTCAATCGTTTTTATTTCCTTTTGCTGAAAATGGGCTTCGTCATAGTCAATAATGGTAATCCTTACCTTCTCGATCTTTTTCTCTCCTATGTGAACAAGAGTCCTGGAGGAAGACCAACCTTTTTTGACCTTTTCTTAACAAGTTCCAGCATTTTTACTCACCCCTCACGCGGAGTATTATGGTAGATAACAAAGCGTATTGGAACCTGCCACCTGTTCAAAACTCCCTGATGGTATCCTCTGGGGACAAGTTAAGGTAAAGCTATTCGTCTTCAGTTAATTCAGAAAAACAAAGACCACTCATCACAACGTCGTAGCTTTCTGATTCTTCGCTTCCAAGCTCAGCAAGGCCCATCTCACATAACTCTATATTTTGTGTAAGATTCGCCTCACTTGCCTGTTTTTGTGCGATTTCTAACATTTGAAAATTGACGTCAATCCCTTTCACCTTTGCACCTTTCTGAGCAGCCCTTAGTGTCAATGCCCCAGTCCCACAACCAGGATCAAGGACTTTCTGTCCTTTTTTTATATGAGATGTTAAACCATCATAAGCCTTATCTAATTTCCCAAGTGTGAGAATGCGAATTCCCTTTTCATACCCACTTGGCACGGATTCAAGTATCTTCATAAAGACATATGTGCTCATTTGAATATCCTCTTAAGACCTAAAATGACCGAAACATCGCCTAACGGTTCCAGCATATACGACGTTGCGATTAAAGGGAGCCATGTCCTGAAAGGCAAGGGCGTAAGCCCGTTGCGTATATGGTGTGTTAGGCGATAGGCTGCGTCTCTCATTTTGTAAGCCTCTTTTTAGTTCTCACCCTCAACGACGGGATAAACATAGGTACTTTATCCGTATGAACCATATAGTGATAGAGACCCGGAAGTTGGATGTGAAAAATAATGTAAGGAAGTGTAGAAAAGCAGGGTTTGAAAAGATGGTTATCGTGAACACCCCGCGAACGCTAAAAGAGTGTGGAAGGTTCTGGTCTAGATTCCTTTTTTGATGCTTATTTCCAGCTTTATTCACCTAAACTAGTATTTTATATTTGTCTAAAATCTTTCTGTTTTTTCGGGCAAGTTCTTCATTTTTCTTGAGTAGATCCTCTTCTAATTCAATATCGAAAATCTCTCCTTCCCTGGCTTTGATTGGTTCCATAAATGCCTCCTCATTATTTTATTCTTTTCTTTCCAGTTTCGCCTGATTTAACCAAGGCCCATTTAGTCAAATAGGGCCCTACTATTTCGGTAATTACGGTGGTAAAAAGAAGAAGATTAATTACCACAAGAGCAAGGTTTCTTCCAGCTATCCCATAATTTATAAAATCGCTTTTCACCACTATAGCTAAGGCTAGAGCAACTCCCACTTGAGGAAAAAGAGAAAAACCAATATATTTCTGAACAGCTTCCGGAGCGTGGGAAACTCTGGCTCCAAAAGAAGCGCCTGAAACTTTACCTAACATTCTCGCTCCTGTATAGACCAGTCCAATTAATCCAATTTGAGGCAAAAGCTTAATATTCAAATGTGCCCCGGCTAAACAGAAGAAGGCCATATAGAGAAAAGGAGTAGCATGCTCCCAAATACTTGCTATACTCCGGGAACCTCGAGGAGCCCAATTAGCGAAGGCGATCCCTAAAGCCATATTGGCTAATAGAGCTGAGAGATGGAAATGGGTAGCTAAACCGATGCAAACCAGAATTGCTCCAATAGTGATAGCAAAGACATCGGTGCGGGAGCGGGTTCGCCGGGTAACCAAACTCAGTACTAAACCAATTGAGCTTCCTAGTAATAATGCGCCGAGAATCTCTAGACCGGGTTTTCCCAGAATTGTTTGGATCACGAGCCCTCCTTTATGAACAAGAAGAACTTTGGCTATAGAAGAGCTAAACGCATAAAGAATCAAAGCTATACCATCATCAAGGGCTACCACCGACAAAATAGTGGTGGTGAGATCTCCTCTGGATCTTGTTTCTTCCAGGACCATAACAGTGGCTGCCGGAGCCGTAGCTGAGGAAACAGCGGCTAGGACTAAGGCTTCATATAGTCTATGAGTCAATAAAAACATAGAAATCATCACCAGAAAAAAAGCTCCTAAAGCCTCGCAGATAACAATTGCTCCAATTGACTTTCCCAGGCGCCTTAAATTAGAAATAAGTAACTCCCTTCCGATACCGAAGGCGATTAGCCCTAAAGCAATGTTGGAGACAAGGTCTACTCTATTAAGAATCCTCTCACTAAAAACTCCCAAGACTGATCCCCCCCAAATAATCCCCATGATTACCCAGCCCGTAATGACAGGGATTTTTAGTCGGTTAACTATTTTTCCACCTATAAAGCTTAGAATAACCGCCATCCCCACAACTAAAAGCACATTCATTCTTGAGTATCCCTCTGGTTAGTCTTAATGCTTCAATAAAAATGAGGTGACTTTTGCCAAAGCTTCACCGGTAAACTAAAAATAACAGCTATCTCCTCTTTATCGAGTTCCATATCTTTTTTCCACTCCTTGACCATTTTTCCAATCGTATCTTCATCTTTAACCAGGGCCAAGATCAATTTTGGTTCTTTTCGACGACCCCCAAGGCTAGTTCGAAACTCTTTGAAAAGCGGCATCTTAAAGGCCAGAAATTCCTTAAGTTCTTGTGCCTCAGCTACCAGCAAATCCTCTACTCCCTCCTCTATTAAAACGTCCATAAAGTCCTCTAAACAGTGGCTTTCGTAAAGAAAAATGCACAAAATCTCCATCTTTTCACCTCCTCCACTTTCTTTTCCCATGATTCCTGCCTCGTCTGCTTTTACAATTCACTTATTTCCTCATATCCAGTGATTTCTTTGTAGTACAGTAGCGACCGCTCCCCGGACACCGGTATTGTCGCCAGGCTTTGCCGGAACTATCCTCACTCCCTTGATAGCAGCCTCGAAGGTCAATTATCCTTCCCCCAGGAATATATTTTGGTCAAGGGACATTAATGAGTTAATAGATAGATTCGGTATTAAGATACCAAAATATCTGAATCCTGCAAGACTTTGTCCTTTCTTGCTTGTCGTCAAGACCTCTTTTATTTTCCTGAAGTAATAATTCCTATTATATTCTCCATTAAAAAGTGTGCAGTATCATTGTAGCCAGAAGAATTCTTTTCTTGCCAGAACAGAAAGATTATGGTAGGATTAAAGTCGTAGGATTTAGGTGACTAAGAAGTTCATAAAATCTTGAACGGGGTTGACTGAATATTTACGGTTCGGGGAAAGTCCCTCGATACGCGTATACGATACGCGTATAAATTTCCTGAATACTAATACTTTCCTGGTACTATCCACCTCCATATCTTAGGAGATCTGGAGCACCACCTATAAGTGATTTGTAGATATTTTCCAATCTGGAGACGCTTCTCTCCAAACTATGAGCCTGAACCATTCGGTAGGACTCCTCCTGCATAGATCGTTTTAGTTTTTCATTGCCGAGAATGTGCTCAATTTTATCTGAGGCGTCTTGAGAGTCATCCAAACTAAAAGTGTATCCGTTTATTCCTTCCTTAACCAGCTCCTGGGCAGCATTTTCCCGACTTTTTCCAATAAGTATGGCATTTCGAGTAGCCATAGCCTCCAGGGTAGCTATACTCTGAAGTTCGTAAAAAGAGGGCAAAATAAAAATATCCGCCTCTAGATAAGCACAAAGCAAATCCTTTCCCCTCAAATATCCGGCGAGAATAATAGCGTTTTTGAGCCCATAACTGGCTATTTTTTCTTTCAACTTATCTTTTAGAATACCCCCGCCTACCATTAATAATTTAACCTCAGATCTTTTCTTTAATAATGATCCCATTATTTCAATAAGATAGACGGGATTTTTTTCATAACTCAATCGGCCTACATAAAGCAGGAGGGGAGATCGACCCAATCCATAAGAGTCGCGGAACCTCATCCGATTTTCCAAACCGGCTCTCCTAGAACTAAGCTGATCTAAATCTATTCCATTGCTTACCACTTGAATAGGTCGACGAGTGTAATTCTGGGCAATCTGGCCCGCAAAATGCGAAGGGACAACTACCAGATCACCCCGGTTGTAAAAATAGGAAAACCAACTCTCTATCGCCTTTTCCATGAGGAACCAAGGAAACTGTGGCGGAAGAACATTCCCTATCTGAACATGAAATCCCAAAACCACGGGAATACCTAATTTCTTTGCCCCCCTTAATGCCTGCCAGCCTAAATAAGTTGGAAGGTTAATCTGAATAATTTCTATTCTTTCTCTTTTGAGGATGGAAAAAACTTTCTTTGCAGAAGCAAAAGCGAAATAACCTTTTTCCCGGGGGAGAGAGATGCCGAAAAATCTATAAATCTCAATCCCCTCCACCGCCATTAAGAAGGATTCTTTGGCGCGGGAGGTAAAAACGATAACCGCATATTTCTTTTTTCTTAATTCTAGCGAGAAGTTTTGAGTAGAGATCCCTTCCCCTCCTACGGCAGGAAAGGTCTGGTCGGAGACAAAACAAACTCTCATTATCCCCTTTTCCTCCAAAAACCTTTCCATCCGAGGTGAACGACCAAAGAAAGAGCTACCCCTACCCCCAAAAAATCAGTCACCCTGACCATTAAACTATAGGCCAGAGCCCTATTAGGTCCTATTCCCACAAGTTTAAAAATCCCTACTTCTCCTAACTCAAAGATTCCCAGGGCTCCAGGAGTGAATTGCAAAGCAAGAACAAGGTGAGTCAAAGCAAAGAGAAGAGCAAGCTCGGAAAGCTTAAACACTGTCTTAAGAAAATAAAAGAAAATAGCCGGTTTAATAAATACGAGAAACCCAGCACTAAGTTTTATGCAAAAAGCAAGTAAGGTTGTGGTTCGATGTTGATTAAAGGCAAGAAAAACATGATCTTCCAGTTTCGATATCTCAGGCTTAACTTTTCTGATAATTTTAGATAGGGGATTTATACGTTCTAATAGAGTCGCCAGGGAGGTAAAGAGTTTACTCTCATAAAGAAAATTGATCAGAAGCATTCCCATCCCGGCACCGAAGACAATATTGACCGTAAAAAGGGTCAAATAGATTTGCCGGGGCAGAGGGTATTCGATGAGAGTCCAGATACTACCTAGGTAAATAAAAAATAAACCAGCCCCAAGCTCCAGGAACTTGTCTACTATAACCGTAGCTCCTACCTTGGTTATGGGAAGTTGATGTTTCTTACTGATCATATAGGCCCTGAGCGGCTCCCCTCCTATGTACATAGAAGGGGTAAGATAACTCACGGCAAACCCGATTACCCTTGCCGCAAAGACATCCCTAAAGCTAAGACGATAGCCATAAGAGGCCAAAATAATTTGCCAGGAGAAAGTAAAGAGAAGTAAGATGAAAAGTGCATTGGCAATAAAAATAACCACTCCCAAAAGACCTATTTGACCTATCTCAAAGAAAACATTTTGAATACCAGCTAGATAAAATATCAAAATCAGGACTGTCAGCCCGACTACCGTGGAGATAACGATAATTATTTCCCTTTTCATTATCCAAACACTATCTTCATGAACCTACCTACAGCTTCATCAGTCCCGGTTTTATGGAGTAGTCCCGGGTATTTTTTAGCCTCCTCCACATCTCTGGTGAGATCCAGTTTATCTTGATCCACACTGTAGAAATTCTTCCTTTTTTTATGATATTCCGCTAGATAGACCTGTTCAGTTTGCCCCGGAGTAGGAATAAATAGAGCTTTTTTTTCTAAGAGGGAAAGTTCCATGATGGTGGTATAGCCGGGTCTGGTAATCACTAGTTTGGACCTATTCATGATCTCTTCCTGTCTTTTCCTTCCTAAGTAACCAAAAACACGGAGATGGTTAACAGTTTCATTTCGGGGGTCCTCTGGTTTTCCCAGGGCTATAACCACCCTGCCTTTTAAAAAAGGCGCCTGCTCCAAGATTTTTTTCTCCAGAATTGTCCTCTGCGGCTCTGGTCCCGAAAGGGGAATGAAATAATCAATGTCTTCAGCAATTTCTCTTTTTCTTAAGTCGGACAGGACTCCCAAATATTCGATCTTTTCTTCCTTAAAATATTTTAAATTGTGGGAAAGGTCTCCACTCAACCCATCTTCTTTATAATCGGGAACAAGAAACTTAGAGAAGTTATATTTGAAAAAGGAATAGTTGAATCCCTCCGTTGCCATTTCAAAAAGTTTCACCCTACCGGGAGCAATAAATCTAAGTTGATGAGAAATAAGATAAGAAGGAATTTCTTTATTATAAACACCGTAGCGATTATCGGAAATTATTCTTTCATATTTTTCCCTCTTAATCAGTTTTTTTATCTGACTGTGCTCCTCGACAATTTCATTCATATAGATGGGGAAATAGCTAAGGAATTTAGCTACCGAAAAATCTCTCTCAGAGTAGGCAGACGAATAATCGGGAATAGTAAAATAAGAACAAGCATCCTTAAGCTCGTCCTTTAAAAGATCTAGAGACCTTCCTATTCCTACCAGGGTAAGAGTATGACCAGCTTTTATCATCCTGCGGAGAAGAGGAAGATCCCTGGTAGCGTGACCCAGACCCCAGGAACAGACACCGAAGAGAACCTTCAATTTAGTTTCATTCTTTCAACCCCCCAACGCATCTCTAACCCCCTTTATGACCTTATCCTTGATCTCCTGACCTTGAGACAACGTTGAGGAAAGGACAGAATTTGTCCTTTTTCTAAATTCTTCATCTTTAATATAGACCAGATTAATCTGGACATTCAAGGCTGCACTTTGCAAAGCTGCATCTGCCAGCAAAGCACCTGCGCCTACATCGGTGATTAAATTAGGATTCCCTTTGGAAACAAGAAGTTGGGCCAGTTCTAACAACCGAAGAGCCAATTTGGCTGTAGTCAGAGGAACCTGGGTTGCATTCTTCAGGGCAATTTGTAAAGCCTGTCTCCTTTTTTCCTCTAGCTCGGAAGTATCCCTGGGCATACGAGAAGTCTGAGAAAACCTGGCATATGCCTCAATATCCTTTTGAATGAGCCCAGAAAACTTGCCCTTAAACTTGTCTGCTTCTTTTAAGATCTCTCGAATGTCCCTTTCAACTCTTTCAAATTTAGGTTTCCCTAAGGTGAAGTTTCCTACCATGCAGAGAAGGGCAGCTCCCAAAGATCCTACCAGGGCAGCTACACTTCCCCCTCCCGGGGTAGGGGTTTTGGATGCTGTATCCTCGAGAAAACTCCTTAATGGCTGGTCTAAGTACATTTTTTACACTCAATGATTCTTTTCTCAGTAATTATATAGTCAACTGGGGCATCATGTGATTGAGAAGGAACATTATCCACCAACTGTAGTTCGAAGGCTAAAGCTATGGATTTGGTTCTGCCCGGAGTTTTCTTTAAGAATCGATCATAAAAACCCTTTCCGAACCCAAGCCGATTTCCTCTCTTATCAAAAGCAACTCCGGGAACTATTATTAATTCAAGCTCTCCTTTCTTGAGAGCACGATAAAAATTCTTTTTTGGTTGGAGGATCCCTAATGTCCCGGCTGCAAGCTCTTTTTCAGGGTTTTTCAGCTCCGATATTAGAATCTGGTTATTTTGGGAGTCAATTAGAGGAACGGCTACTTTTTTACCCAACTTTAAGGAATCTTCAATCATCTTCTCAGTTTGAACCTCATCGGCTAGAGCAAGATAAAAGAGAATCGTTCCCGCCTCAGAAAATTGCCGATTCTCAAAGAGCTTTTGCCTTATCTCATCACTTTTTCTTTTTATCGCTTGAGGAGATTGAGATCGACGCAGAGCTAAAATTCTCTTTCTTAAGAGAGATTTACCCACCCCATTCTTCATCTGGAAATATCGGTGAACTAGAAATTTTCCCTCTCAGAGGGACACAAACTCTTTCTTGTCGGAGTTTAGCAAATCATTGTGGCATTGTCAAAATATTTTTTTAAAAAGATCCACTCTGGTGATTTGTAGGCTGGTCACTTGCTCAGAGTAAAACGGTGAGTCACTAAAAATTTAAAGGGTGCCGACCATACTTCCTGGCAGCATTGTAAAAGGCTAGAATGTTATCAATGCTAACATCCGCGACAATAAACCATTTCATAAGCTTATCAAAAAATCTATGAGCAAAATCCTTTCTTTAGAGATAATCATTATCTCTTACAAGTCAGCTATATCAAAGAATAATCGCTGACTCTCATCAATGGTTATGGCGCCTTACTTCAGAAAAATCTCAATTTACTTTTTGCTAACCAGCCCCAAGGAGCTGCTTTGCCTCATCAACTGCTGAGGCAGCATCGGGAGCATAGCCATCGGCTCCTATCTCATCAGCATAACTCTGGGTAACGGGAGCACCTCCAATCATCACTTTAACCTTATCTTTGAGACCAGAGTCTCCCACCGCCTTGACCACATCCTTCATCGAGGGCATAGTAGTAGTAAGGAGGGCTGAAAGTCCTACCAGATCTGCCTTCTTTTCCTTAGCTGCCTCTATGAACTTCTCAGGGCTCACATCCACTCCCAAATCAATTATTTCGAACCCTGCTCCTTCTAGCATCATGGCCACCAAATTTTTACCTATATCGTGAAGATCACCTCTTGCTGTACCTAGTACTACAGTACCTACCCCTTTAATATTTTTGTCAGCTAAGATGGGTCTTAGAATCTCCATACCTGCCTTCATAGCTCGAGCGGCAATGAGAACTTCAGGAACATAAAACTCATTGGCTTTGAACTTTGCTCCCACCACACTCATTCCAGCTACCAGACCCTCATTTAAAACTTTTTGTACATCTTCTCCTTCATCAATAGCTCTCTGTACCAGCTCTTTAACCTCAGGAGCTTTCCCCTTAATGAGGTTATCGGCAATTTCTTTCAAGCCCATTTTCTCCTCCCATGAGAATTTTCCGTATTATACAGATTCCTCTTGAGCTGTCAATACTCGCAAGTTCAATCAATTCTTTTTTATAAGAAAATAAAGCCTTCCCAGGGATTTAGTGCGCTCAACGCGTTTTAGCGCCTGATCTCCTTCCCCAAAATAAAGGTCTGCTCTCCCTGGGCCTTTTATGGCGATCCCGCTGTCCTGACAGAAAACAAAATGAGAGTATTTAACCTCGCCTTCCACATTACCGACTTTGTTTAGCCTGGGGCCTTGATACTCAATGTAAGCTAAAGCCCCTAGAGGAAAAATGCTCTTATCTACGGCGAGGGATCTCAAGGAAGTAAGTTTTATCCCCGTGGCCCCATACGGACCATCTTCCTCCTCTCTGTGGAATATGAACCTTTGGTTTTGGTTTAAATAGTGATCTATCTCGTGAGGATGATGGGTAAAATACTCCTTTATCCCCTGTAGGGTAAGCTCTCCTGCGGAAAGCTTGCCATCTTCTCGCAGAAGTTTGCCCAAACTGGTATAGGGTCTTCCGTTACTGACAGCATAATTTGCCCAAAAGCTTCGTCCGTCCTCCAGCACTATTTTACCGGACCCCTCAATCATAAGATAGAATCTGTCTATTTTGCTCTTCAGGTATACTAGCTCAAGACTTTTTCCTTCCAGCACCTTCTCTTGCACAATTTGTTTTCGGGTATAGTAAGGAATAATTTCCTCTCTCTTTTTGTCGATGCGGTAGACGATCTTTTCCCCTTCCAACTGGGGGTTGAACTCACCTAGCTCAGCTACCTTTAGATCTGAAGGTTCAAGGTAGAGGGGATATCGGTAATCAGCGTGCTTACTAAGACTTGCTTTATGAACCGGAGAGTAGTACCCGGTGAAGAGAACCCTAGCCTGGCTTTTTTGTCCAAAAGCAAGATAGATGTTGAAGCACTTTCGTATTAGCCGATTTAGCTCTTTTGCGTCTCCGGCTTCCCCAAGGATCTTGAAGAAAAGCTCGGCTGATCCTTTAATTAGCTCAGCACCCACTCTCTGTTGGCCGAAAGGAAGCTTTTGATTGGAACTTATTTTTTGGGAAAGAAACTCTTTTTCTCGCTCAAACGCCTTCTTTAAGCTAGCAAGGTCCACAGGGGTAAATGAAGGAATTTCATCTCCCTCTACCTGGATAAGATACCTTAAGAAGGGAGGTTCTGGTAGTCGTTGGGGAATCCAGATCAAAAAATAATAAAGAATCCCAACTTCTGCTAACAGAGAGCAAGCAATAAAAACCACCAGGAAAGATACTTTGGACCTAAAAATGGAAGCCATGTCGGATAAGCCTTTATCTATGGACTTGTTATCAAAATTAGAGGCCAGACTGCGTAATTATTCTATCAAGAAAGAGAATCTCATCGAATTAACGACACCTATTCAGCTGAAACTCTTATTTGATGCGGAATTTGAGGAATAATTTCACTTGCCACAATCACTAGAAAATATGCTCAATGACTTTCAAAAATGTCGAGTTTTCCGAACCTCTGAATTTGGGCATTTTCGGGCAGTTTTTCCCATAGCAGATTCAGGCGACTGTCATTCTTCAAAACTAATTTTATTAAGGCATTGATAACTTTATGAGCGACTATGACTCCCGTTCCCTCTCTGGGGAGGATATTTTCAGTCCAGAAATCCCTCGCTCTTTGGAATGCCTCCCTCACACTTTCTCCTCCTGGAGGTGTAACTGAAGTAGGATCTTTTTCCCATCTTAAGTAAAGATCCGGATACAATCTTCTCACTTCTGAGACCTTCATTCCCTCCCATTTCCCCTGTCTAAGCTCATCGAGCCTTCTGTCGGTCAAGACTTCCAATCTATGAAGCTTAGCTATCTCAATAGCAGTCTCTTGGGCCCGGGAAAGCCCACTGGAATAAATATAATGAATGACTGTATGAGCCAGTCTTGAAGCAATGTCTCTTGCTTGTTCCCTTCCCCGCTCATTTAAGGGGATATCCAGTTTCCCTTGAATCCTATTTTCTAGGTTCCAGTCTGTTTCGCCGTGCCGAACCAAAATTACTCTCTTCAATACTTCTCCTTTTACGTCGATATTGCTCCACTGTAGTCATAGGAGGTCTTTCTACGAGCGTAAATCTTTCCTTTTTCAAAAAGATATCTTCTCCTCGTCTCTTGACCAACTCAAACTCATTAGAGATTACTTTTTTGAAAATCACCACATCTTGCTCCTGTAGCCTGGTAAAAAAGGTGTGCAGGATGGCAAACGACATCCTGCCCAGAGCAGCTAATCTCTGGGATCGGTGGACTCTTTTATCTAGATCTACCTGCGCTAAGCCCTCCAGCCCACATTTTTCATAAATGTCTATAAGCAGACCCATTTCTACTCCATAGCCAACTCGGAAAGGAACCGCCTCCAGAACTTCTCTTCTACCAGCATATTCACCCGATAAGGGCTGCATAAAACCGCATAGTTCTGGATAAAAATTAGCTAAAAGAGGTCTTACTAAGATCTCAGTAACTCTCCCCCCACCTGAGGATCTCATCTTCTTTCCCAGCACTAAAGGTCTCTCATAGAAGGCCTTGATGTATTTAAGATGATCGTATTCTAAAAGTGGTCCCACCGTCCCATAGACAAATTTGGGATGAATATTCTTAATATCGGCATCTATCCAGACGATGATGTCCCCTTCCAGAACATAAAGGCTCTTCCAAAGGTTTTCCCCTTTACCTCTGATGCTTCCAAACTCTGGAAGGCAATCATCGGCCAGATAAACCCTCGCTCCAGCCTCCCGGGCTAACTGTCTGGTTCTGTCAGTGGAACCACTATCCATGACCACAATCTCGTCTAACAAAGGATAGTCCATTTGTAGCATTTCTTTTATCACGTTGATTTCTTCGGCGATGGTCTCCTCCTCATTCAACGTCGGAAGAGCTAAGCTGATCGTAATATTTTTCTTTTTCTTCAGCTCAACCAACCGACTTATGTTAGAAAAAGAAGAGTGATGATGAGTATTGCTCTTAATCCATTCATTTACTTTCATTGCTCTTAATTTATAATACACTCTCCCTTTTTGACTATTTTAGCCTTGGGACACTCTATCCCCAATAGCAGCAAGTAGAAGATACACTTCGCTTTCTCTTTTGATTATCTCGCTGAATTCCTCTAAAATAGATGTCCCAAAATAAACCTTTGTGTTCCAATAGTTCCTTTGGTAATCCTGTTAAATAATTTAAGAAGGTTAGTCCGTATATGAGAGCTAAAAACAATGATGCAGCAGCACCAGCATCGATGTCCTTCCTTATAATTTGGGCCTCTTGTCCCTGTCAAATAATACCTTCTATGCCCTGAATATAACTGTTGGCCAGCTTGGTTATTTTTTCGTAGACGTTTATCTCCTAAGTATGAGAAGACTAAACTCACTATGAGAGCAACTTCCTTTTGTTTTTTGGGAGAGGATAAGTGGCTGCGGAGAAGGGTTTCCATGGTTCTCACAGAATCTTTTCCTTGATTCCTCGTCTTCGCCAGCGAAGGGATCAGATCTAGTTCCAGCGTTCTCACCATAGTTTCGATGATTTCCTTTTTGTCCTTGGGAAAAGAAAAACTTGCACTTCTTCAAAGACTGACCATTTTTGGTATACTCTTGATCCAGTTCCAGTATAAAATGATATGGTAGATAACAATTATGCTAAAGACCAAGTTTGAGATGTTTTATTGAACCATTTCTGAATAAGATAGGGCTTCATCTTTTCAAATTCATCACAGAGACGCTCTATTATTTCCTCAGCTTCGTAGGTGGGCATATCTTCAGTTTCCATGACAAAGGAGGCTGTGCGACCAAGGTACACTGGAACAAGAGAGGCTACCACCTTGTCCATTATGACTTCCGTGCCAGAGGATCCAGTTTGTCTGTTATTTTTGTAAGCTACTGCAAAGTCGTAGACTACTTTTACCCAGAGACTCATAGGAAAGTTGAACTCATCCAGGGGTAATGAGGCAGTCTCGTCGAGCTCTTCTACTCTCTCCTTGGGTAGAACAGAGTACCAGTAATCCTTGTTTTCTCTGACTCCGACCCTGAATTTTTCAACCATAGATTCCACCCTCAGATAGACGGGTTCAGGGGAAGCCTCGGAGCGAAATCCATACATAGCGGTAGGGCAGGAGTTTGTTACACTTTTCCACTTATCCTCGTACTGGGTCATGAGGTAAAAAAGTGTTCCCACAACCTGCTCAAACATAGGGCCGACATGTTGAGAGGGATCTTTGGCATCGTGAATTTTTGCTCCTAAAAAGGACTGACATGTTTTAAAACCCTCGCTAATAGCGACAGTGGTCATCCAGATATCTATCCCGTAACGAGTAACATCTGTTTCCCATACGTCCTTTATGTCATTACTCAGGAACCTCTGCACTATTCTCGGGGAAAATGCAAAATCGCCTCCAATGGGCTGTCGTACTCTTCTTCCGTAAAGAGCTCTAGTGAGAGGATACACAATAAAGTTGGTAATTGCTCCATCGTACTTATGCCGTGAGTAGTAAGGTGCGACATAATCATAATCTTTAACGAGAATGGACCCGGCTAATAGCTCCACCCATTCAGGAGTGATACTCCTCAGGTCTGAGTCGACTACTACACACACATCAACATTCAGTTCAACTGCCCCCTCAAATATAGCTTTGAAAGCACTTCCTCTACCAAGGAGTCCATGGTAAGGAGTTGCAAGAGTCTTTGCAGGATGCACCGGCTGCTCGACCAAGATAGTATCCAAATCCGTGTACACATTGGTTGCCTTAACAATCTCTCTGGTTCTGTCAGTGGAACCACCATCAGAGTTCATGATCAGAGCTTTGTGCTTAGGAAAATATTTAGCCAGTCCATACTGGACGGCTCTAACCACCTGACCAATAGTTTTCTCGTCGTTGTAGCTGGGAATTCCTACCAGAATATCAGCTTTTCCCACTTGTTCTAATTTTTCTTTCGCTTCCTCATGGAGAGTGCTTTGGTACCTCATCTTTAAATTTGCCCGTTTTCTTTGCAATTATTTTACTGTCTATTGACTGCGAAATCCAATGTTTCCCCTGTGCCTAGTCCAACCCAAAAACTAGCCGATATATCCATTACTCTCACCCATATGATTTTTTAAACAATCTATCCTTCTTTGTTGCCCCTGAAAAACTGAGGACTCATATCCAGTAAGGTCACAACTGCTATAACGAAAGCAATCATGCTAACTACCCAGGCAGCAATAAGCATACGTTTCACAGTTTAAAATTACCAATTCAATGCTGAATTGTTTTTCTCCCTGCACCAACCGAACCTTGTTCTTATCTGCTTCCTGAAGGATACGTGCTTTATCAAATATAGCTTGAACAGGGAAAAGATACATACTTTGACAGGCAATCAATTCTACAGTCTCTTACCTTCCAAGAGGAGACATAAAGGGACCTGATTATCCTGTTTCTTATTATAAGAAATAAGCTTCCCTTGTCAATTGAGGCCTAGAAGAAACAACCGGGATTGTCATGGACGCCGGAGCAGAGGGAAAAATAATTGGAAGAAATTTCTGGAAAAGGCCAACTGAAGAAGCGAAGAGATTCACGCACATAGTCACTCAGACTATGCAAGGTCCCCAATACGACAGACAGTAAAATCGTCCCCTTCCTATGTAAACACCATTACCAAAGAGGTCCACTATGACATACAGTGCCCGAAATAAAATGAGGAATATTGGATTTGTCTCCACCCGCCTTGCCGGAACCGATGGAGTTTCGCTGGAGGCTGCAAAGTGGGCCAGAGTTTTTGAAACCGAGGGTCACCGCTACTTCTATATAGCCGGTGAACTGAACCGACCGACCGAACAGCCGCTACTGGTAGAAGAGGCACATTTTAATCATTCTCTGGTTCAAGAGATCTCCCATGGATGTTTTGACACAACAACCAGGAAACCATCAATTACCGAGAAGATTCACCAGTTAAAAGACATCCTGAAAAGGCGCCTCTATCAATTTATCAGAGGCTTCAATTTTGACCTTCTGGTAGCGGAAAATGCGCTCACTATCCCGGTGAATCTGCCCCTGGGGCTTGCTCTGACTGAGGTAATTGCGGAGACGGGAATTCCTACTATTTGCCATCACCCCGATTTTTTCTGGGAACGCAAACGCTTTCTTTCCAATGCGGTGTGGGACTATCTGACTATTTTGGTGTGTGAGAAGATACTTTTGGAGATAGATAAGTCAAAGACCCACGGTTTAAAGGAACAAATTTATTAAGACTATCGTTTCGTCTGAGTGAGGCGGATAAACAGAGCTTTGAGTGCTGCCACGGGAGGAATAGCTAGAAGTACCCCCCTTATCCCCAGGGCTGCCCCCTCCCACTACAATGGCAAACATTACGGCCCTCGGATGCAATCTAACTTCTCTACCCAGAATATAAGGAGAAAGCCTCTACTTAACTTACTCCCTAATAAAAGGTAGGATTATCCAGAGAGAGATCCAGGGGGAGTCCCAGTTTTTCGTAGTTCCTGAAGAAAGGCTGCATATTTTTTTATCGCTGCAACTTACTGGGGAAATTCTCTCGATGTCTCCCAGCCACCTATCTATCTAAGGATTCTTTTTAGCTAGTATAGAATGGCTAACCGGTAAAATCCTCCGGTTTTAAGTCTTGCAATTTCTTCTTAAAATCTTCAACTTCTTCATCCCCGATAGGTTCATTGCCTAGAGCTACCTCATTCAATACTGTTTCATCTATAAAGATGGGAACGCTGAGTCTAAGAGCCAAAGCTATAGCATCACTGGGCCGCGAATCAATCTGTACCTCCTCTTCGTTTCTCCGGATGAGAATGCGACCATAAAACGTATTATTTACGAGATCACTGATGACTACTTTATCTACTTTGCCATGTAGTTTCTCAATCAATGATTTTGCTAAATCATGGGTTAAAGGCCGGGGTGGTTTTACATTCTCCAATGCCAATACAATAGCCTGGGCCTCGAATAAACCAATCCATATGAGAAAGATCTTTTCTCCTCCTTTTTTCCTCAAAACAATGACCGGCATTTTTGAATTCACATCTATAGCTACTTTCACTACCTTTACTTCTATCATTTTCTTACCTCCTCTCCCGGGTTTATTCTCTTAATGATTTCATGCCAGTCTTCCCTCGTTCTTTCTTCGGCTTCTCTCTCCTCAAGACACTCTACAAGCGCCATTCTCATAAGAGATGTAACAGTTACTTTTCTTCTTTTTGCCATTCTTTCCAGTCTCTTTCTTAAATTCATATCGAGGTGTCTTAAAGCGTTAACCAGAAAGGTTGATTTATCCATAGTTTATCCTTTCAAAACTTCTTCCATGGCAGAGAAACTAAACTATCATTCCACAATTTTAATCTTAAATATGAGTTCTCTACCAGCTAAAGGGTGATTCAGATCTAAAGTTACCCTATTTTCTCCTATCTTCATAACTTGAGCTGACATCGTTTGCCCTTTCTGACTTTGTACGGATATCCTTTGTCCTACTTCCACCTTCTTTCCTTTTAACTTATTTTTGGTAACCTTCATTACTAGCTCTTCTTTCCTTTCTCCGAATGCTTTCTCTGGAGGAAGTGTAATCTCCTTTTCCTCATTTTTCTCCATACCTATAACCTCTTCATCAATCCCAGGTAGAATCTCACCAGCTCCTGCTGTAAACTCTACAGGTTTCTTACCTTCAGTAGTCGCAAAGACTTTTCCATTTTTTAGTTTGCCACTAAGATGTAGTTTTACCTCATCTCCCTTTTTTACTGGCATGTTCCCTCCTTTTTGTTTTATTAAAATTTCTCTTTAAACCCAATCTATTCCAAAAGTTTAGAGGTCGCGCATTTTCTATACCCTGCTATTTTGACATGGTTCAACTCTCTGCCTCTTTTAAAGTAAAATGGGTATCTTGGTTTTTGAGTCTGCTACTGATCAATTTTTTGATTGAGCGAATATTCTACTATTATGTATAGCACATATCTTATCTTTGTCAAGTTTTTGTCCTGGACTTTCCTGCTGTAGCTGAAATTCTTGATAGAGTAGCTTCAGCTCATGGCTTATTATGGTTGAAAAGGTGGGGTTCTTTTGAAAAATAAACAAAGTAGAGGACTGTTAGAAGCAAAATGTGATGGTCTGCCAAATACGTTACCTGAGCTTTGCTCAAGATTAGTTAAATCTAGGTTGGTTTCTATTTTAGGGAAGATGGAGTGATAAATTCTATCGAGCTAGATCCAGTAATTATGGGCAAGAATTTAATAACCTCAAATATTTATCGGTATCTTTTTTTCTCAAAGTGTTCTTCCAGTACTCCTCTTACTATAGCTCCCATGGTCTCAGGCAATTTCTGCTTTCCCTTAGCCCTTCTGGTAAGATTTTTAAGTTTATTTCTTTGAGCCAGCGTGATTAGCCTCATTTGCATCTTGGCTGGTAGATAAATAGTTAATTTTCTCTCCGAAATATGTTGCATGGAAGATTCCTTTCCGCTATCAGCGAAGGTTAAATAGCAATTTATTTTAATGGAATAAATTGAATATTTTATATATAGAATATTTTTTTTCTTTGTCAACCCTAGAATTGGAGATTTCCCCAAATTCTATCCAAAATGTCAATTTTTGTCATGCA
This sequence comes from uncultured Clostridia bacterium, assembly GCA_964543295.1. Taxonomy (GTDB): domain Bacteria; phylum Aerophobota; class Aerophobia; order Aerophobales; family AE-B3A; genus AE-B3B. The sequence goes on from CAZIXA010000001.1 coordinate 150,411, forward strand.
AAAGTTCTTTTCTGTTTTCTGATCTTCTCAATTCCTCTTCAATAAACATCTCAGGGAAAAAGATATGAAATTTTGGCGATGTCCAATAAATATGTGTATGTATTGACTTTATTAAAAAATTTTATATTTATTACCTTCTTAAGGAAGAGTGGAATCAGAGCAAGGAGGGGAAAAAGATCGCCGTAGTTTTGGTATGGCAAGTGGGTCAAAGATGAGAAAGAAAACGCAGGAGTATCATAAGGAGAAGGAGAATGGCTGAAGAAAAGGTGAGCGAACAAATTACCTCTCAAGAACGAGAAAAAGGATTAAAGTATGTTCTCTATGATGGGATGATGTTTCAAACCATGTTCAATTTGTCCAGCGGAGCCTTTATAATCGCTTTTGCTTTACTTTTGGGAGCATCTAACGTCATCATAGGGGTCTTGGCAGCAGCTCCTTTTTTGGGAAATATCTTCCAGATTCCTGCTGTGCTTGTAGTGGAAAAGTTCAGAAAACGCAAACTTATTGCCATTTTGGCCTCTATTGTTTCCCGGGCTTGGCTACCAGTATTTGCCTTGATACCCTTGCTTTTTACACAATTTGGACTTCCTCTTCTGATTATGGGTATTTTTCTTTCCGGAGTTGCTGCTGCTTTCTCTGCTTGTAGTTGGAGCTCCTGGATGAGAGACCTGATACCTGATGAAATCCGGGGTATATTTTTTTCCAAACGCCTGACGTGGAGTTTTGTCCTGGCAATGCCTTTATCTTTATTAGCCGGTCGACTTATTGATTTTTGGCAAGCCCAATTTCCTGCTCAGGCTGCTTTTGGTTACTCTATAGTATTTCTTATTGCCTTTGGATTTGGAATTGGCAGTATTTTGGCACTTCGAGCAACCCCGGAACCTGAAATGGAAAAGTCTCCTAAGAATGTTTCCCTTTGGGAAATAATAAGCTTCCCCTTTAGGGACGAAAATTTCAAGAGGATGCTACGGTTCACCATCTCCTGGGCTCTGGGTTTTAATTTTGCAGTTCCCTTCTTCACCGTTTACATGCTTACAAGAATTGGATTATCCTTAACTACTGTGATACTTTTCTCAGTAGTCACTCAGTTTTTTTATATTCTATTCCTTGGTATCTGGGGTCCGCTGACAGATAAATTCTCTAACAAATCAGTAATGCAGGTGAGTGGTATGCTTTTGCTTATTTGTATTATTGCCTGGCCTTTCACTACCCTTCCGGAAATACACGTTGCTACTTTCCCACTTCTGACTCTCATCCATATCTTTTTAGGAGTTGCCGTAGCAGGAGTTTCTATCGCTTCCTTTAATATTGCCTTCAAATTAGCCCCCCGGGGTGATGCTACCAAATATCTGGCTGTTAACGGCGCTTTAGTTTCCGTGGGCATGGGAATCGGTCCTATCCTGGGAGGACTGCTCGCCGATATATTAGCTTTGATGGAAATCTCTCTTACTTTCCGCTGGCTGAGCCCTGATGGAGGATGGACAGCCTATCTTTTAAACTTTAAGGGATTGGATTTCCTCTTCTTTGCTGCCTTCGTCCTGGGATTTTATGCTCTCCATTGTCTATCCCTGGTTCGTGAGAAAGGGGAGGTGCCAAAGGGAGTAGTTTATCGGGAATTTATCAGTGGAACGCGAAAAGCGATTGGAAATCTTTCCAATGTAGGAACTCTGCACAGTCTTGTTTATTTTGCCATCCAGCTTCATAGACGGCGAAAAAATAAAAATAATCCCAAAAGGGGCTCTTTTGAATCAAGGTGAAGACCTATTATAGGTGCGCTAAAGTAAGTTTGGCTTTAAAGTTTTTGAATGTAGGAGGCTATTTTAAAAGAGCTTCAACATCCTCCAGTTTACCCTTGAAAGGTCCTCTTTTCTCCAACTTAATCGTAGTAAGAGCTGTAGCAAAGTAAAGCGCTTCAGGAGCTGATAAACTCAGGCGTTTGCCTATATAAGCTGCCATACAGGTGTCACCTCGTCCAGTGCGGCCCTTTAAAGATTTCAGAGTAAAAGGAGCCTGATAAAAATTTTCCTGGGCAAACAAAACTGCGCCATCTTTGTGAGTTATTAAAACCTCTGAAGGGCCGAGTTTGGCAAGAGCTTTGGCAGCAGATTTTATCTCAGAGCTGCCTGTCAGTATTTCAGCTTCAGCCTTATCTGCCTTCAGATATTTAACATAAGGTAACGCCAGCTCTTTTTCTTCCCAATCCTTGACAGCAAGTCGACTGCCTTCTCTTACCCTTACGAATCCCTGAGCATCCAAAGAAAGATCAGCTTTCTGTGAGAGACTTCTCACCAAATCAAGAGATACCTCTTCTCTCATCAGTGAACCAATATGAATTATCTTAGCCTCAATATCGGGAAAATCCTCCTCAGTAAAAAGGCCGGCAAATCCAAGCAGGTAATGTTCCCTTCTATCTGGTTTTTTGGTGGAGTATATATTTTTTATTCCCGTAGTTTGTGAACTTTCCTCAACAAATACAGGGATACCTTCCTTTTCAAAAATAGCCAGCTTAGAGAGATCTTCTCTGGCAACTTTAGTCACCACAGCTACATTAATTCCCATCAGTTTAAGAGGGAAAGTTCCATAGTAAACAACCCCACCAGGTACATTTTTTTCCTCTCCATCCACAACATTTCTATCTTTAGAGAAGTGTCCCACCAGAACCACGTCAAACTTTCGAGAAATCATAATTAGCGCAACCTCCTTCCTTCAATAGATTCTTGAGTTTATGAAGAATCTTTTTATATTGGTGATCTTCTTACTTGTCAAAGTTCTTATATATTTGGTTGAGCCCCCCCATATCTTTGGATTTTCTGGATTGCCTCTACAATGCTATCCATGTCTTCTTTTGTTCCCAAAAGGACTGACTGAGGAATCCAGACCCCCTCCTGCCTGCAGGCTTTTTCAGTAATCGGACAATGGACACCAGATAAATACTCATAATATTGATTTATACGGCTTGGGCCAAAGATCTTTTGAAACTTTCGCATCCTTATCGTCTTTCTAATAAATTCCTGCCCGTATAAGGATACATAGCCTGTTGAGCAAGGAATTCCCTCCGCCTGTAGTGCTTTTACAAAGATATCCCTGGGCAGTCCACCAAATGCGTCCGCACTGTACCGAAAAATATAAAGATGATAGGCATGGCGGGTAACCAACTCAGGAGCCGATAAAGGACTGATGCCCGGAATCTGGGATAGCTTCTTTGAGAGATAGGCTGCGTTATCGGACCTGCGTGCCATCTGATCCGGGACACGCTCTATCTGAGCCAGAAGGACAGCAGCCTGAAATTCGCTCATCCGACGGTTAGTCCCAGGATAGGGATGAAAATACCACATCCCTGCCCGCAGTCGACCACAGGTATGATAATAAAAGCAGCTATCTATCAGGGCAGAATCGTTGCTTATGATAGCACCTCCCTCCCCGGCAGAGATGTTTTTGCTTACCTGAAAGCTGAAGCAACCCAATTTTCCGATATTTCCCACCTTTTGCCCATTCCACTCTGCCAGGTGAGCCTGACAAGCATCCTCGATAACAGTTAAGTTGTGTTTGGAGGCGATATCCATTATTGCCTCCATATCGCAAGGCATCCCAGCTAGATGAACTGGTAGAATAGCTTTTGTATTGGGGCTAATTTGCTCTTCGATTAACCGAGGGTCCATACAATAAGTATCTGGATGAATGTCGATAAATATGGGAAGGGCATTGACCAATAGCACGCTCATAACCGTGGACATAAAGGTATAAGGAGGAACCAATACCTCGTCACCTGCCCCCACGCCAGCTACAGTGAGAGCAATTTCCAAAGCTGTGGATCCGTTCGTAACCATAAGAGATTTCTCAACTCCGCATAACTCTGCGAAGCGCCGTTCAAATTTGGATACCATGGATCCCTCATGTCTTTCCCACTTCCTGCTCCGCAGCACCTGCAGAAGATTTTCCTCTTCTCTCTTACCAAACTGCGGCCAGGAAGGAAAGGAACTGCTCCTCACAGGGGAGCCGTCCAATATAGCTAATTTACTCCTGGCGTCATTTTTCCTATTCATCTACCTTATCTCCTCTCCAAATGCAAAATTTACCCAACCAGGTATAGGATTGTTTCAAAAGACTATCCCAAGTTTAGCTTGTTATAGTTTGACAGCCTCGCCGGTAGTTAGGGATTTGTCAGCCGCCAAACAAATTCGTACCGCCTCTCTACCATCCTTGCCAGTGGCCGGGATGGATGCCTCTTCTTGAACTGCCTTTACAATTTGGTTAATCTCAGCTTTCAAGTCAAAGGTTTCCCCAGCTGGTCTTTCAATAGCAACCTTATGTTTAACCTTATTCTGACCATGCTCCAGCCAAAATTTTGCCCCAAGGAACTTTTCCTCAGCTTCTTCCCAATGAGCCCATATCGCACCCCCATCCCCTGCGACCTTCGTTATAATATAATGTCCATATCCTGCCATACTGTAGGAGAGAACACCGTAACCACCATCGGAGAACCTAATAATACTTGAGAAATTATCCACGAGAGCTTTTTCTGATGAGGAATTAGCTGAAGAGTAAATAGACTGTGGTTCTTCTGTTCCCTCGAAGTACCATCGAATAAGATCAAAATAGTGAATAGGAGCATCTAACATCCAACTGCCAACTTGATCCTTGTTAAGGCGCCATCTTCCTGAACCTACAGAGGGAGCAGAACGAAAAATCTCCACATTTGCAGCCCTAACAGTGCCAATCTTTCCTTCCTGAATTAATTTCTTCACTCTTCCCCAGAGGGAGGAGAATCGCAGTTCAAACCCAATGGCCAAAAATGGCCTTTTATCTTGATGGTGAGTTTCTTGAGCGAATCTCAAAATTGAATCGCAATCCTCTACTGTGAGAGCCATAGGTTTTTCCAGTAAAACATTATTTCCCACTCGAAGAGCAGATATTGCTGCCTCATGATGTAGATAATTGGGTAAGAGGATATCTACAACATCCAGGTCTTCCTTTTTTATCAATTCATTATAATCTGAGTAAGCCTTAGCCCCAAAATCTCTTGTGGCTATGTTACGCTTCTCTTCATTGGTGTCAGCCACTGCTACCAGATGAGCACCTGGTATCTCCTTGATAAAACGGGCATGCCATCTTGCCCATTCACCAAAACCGAGCAGTCCAAACTTCACTTGCTTCATTCTCACCAGATCCCCTTATCTCAAATCTGCAAAACATGTGTATTTACCTCAGATCTAGCTCTGTAGTGATACTAAAGTGCGTTTCTTTTTCTGAAGGTCCTTGCGTAATAACGGGCGGATAACTTTCCTTTTCTCATTGCACGAATAGCAGTCCGGATCATCACACAAAAGAACTCCAGGGTCCTCTCTCAACAAGGACGATGCTGTGTCGATAATATCCTGAGATTTCATCAGTTGACAGTGGGCTTGACCTACTTTTCCGTATCGGATCTCTCCCTTATCTCGCATGAGAGGTTCCAGTTTCCAAAAACCCTCACTACAGGTGGGATATGGAGCAAGGTCAACTTTTATCTTTTCTCCGTTGTTGGGAGTCTTAACCACGGCCTGCTCGGGAAAATCGGGTGAATCCTTGACCGTGTAAAGATAGGGAAGTTCTGCATAGACCTCAGCTGTATGTATTGTGGTGTTAACTGTATGTTCTACTCCTAGTAGTAGAACATAGCCACCTTGCTTTGCCAGCTTATCTATAGGACTTCCTTTCCCTACTGATCCTGCTTGCAGGTGTCCACTTACCACTTCTTTAGTTTTTTCTCCTAAAACACCCACCGAATGTCGAGGATGGCAGCTTCTCACTGACTCTTCTCTTAAACGGAGCGTTCCCGTTATCAGGCCCATTTGTGAAGGTGTGTTTTCAGGGTTAAAAAAAGGGGTAAAGTTTGTGAAAGTAAACGTGGGTACCATCAAGAGGCCACTTTCTCCTATAACTTCCATAGCAGCATCAATAACCGTATCCGCTCCTCCCTTAACATATCCCAAGCTCTTTAAGGAACTGTGCATGAGGACCCAGTCGCCTTCTTTTAACCCTAAGTTTCGAAGGTCTTTTTTAATTCTATTTTTTGTAACTCTCATACGCATTGTATTTCCCTCCCTTTTTTAGAATTCGGGAACATCTATGCTATACTTTCTCCAAAACCTCCTCTAAATTACCAAACACTTTATGAAATGCCTCTGCATAGTATTTCATTAACTCCAACTTCTGAGCATAAATTGGGTGTGGCTCGGAGCAGATAACAAACGAGCCATTAAGCAGTTTAACAGTCTCAGGGTAATCCTGAATGTCATATTTGATCTCCTTGTTATAGTAAGGACAGCTCCAGGGACAGCCTTTACCGTAACCCTCTTTCAGCTGGAAAAGCGTCTGGCCAGGCACAGGAAAAGATTGCCATAATACTGCATCTACCCCTTCTGCCTGCAGGGCCCTCGTTACTTTATTTCTGAATTTGGAAGCTTCGATGTCTATGCCTAACTCAGAAGGATCAAGTCTTACCCTATACTTATGATAAACAGTAGTTCTATCTTCAGGAACAAAGGGCGCAGTTACCCCTTTGATGTCGACTAAATACTTTGATAAAAACTCAGCATTTTTTTGAGCGCGAGCATTGTATTCATCAAGCCTTTTTAGCTGGCTTCTAGCAAAAGCAGCTGGCATTCCAAAGGTCCTGTACATCCATCCCATTCCGTAAGCATTATATTTTCTCTTTTCCCCAGGCTTGATTTCCTCTCCAAACATCCGCAACATATTAGCCGCATCTCTGTATTCTTTGTTATCGGTGAGGAGCAATCCTCCTTCAATTCCGGGAAGATTCTTGGTTACATTCAAACTGAAGGCAGCCATATCACCGAAATTTCCTACTTTTTTTCCGTGGTATGTTGCTCCAGGAGCCTGACAGGCATCTTCTATAACTATGAGGTTGTGCTTTTTAGCAATCTGGTTAATTTCATCCATATCTGCCGGCAGTCCGTGAATGTGAACAGGTATAATGGCCTTGGTCTTTGGGCTAATCTTTTCCTCAATTTTCTCAGGATTGATGTTAAAAGTCCTGGGATTGATATCAACAAACACAGGTACGGCGTTATGATGAAGAACGGCCGTTGCTGAGGACAAAAATGTAAATGATGAGGTAATTACCTCATCACCTGGACCAACGCCTGCAGCTGCTATAGCCATATGTAAGGCGGCGGTCCCACTATTTGTAGCAATACAGTATCTTGTCCCAACATAATTGCCGAAATCCTGCTCCAAAGCAATTACTTCGGGAACATAAGGCCCATGGAGTACCTCTTCATCAAGAGTTTTTACCACAGTGTCTTTGTCGTGTTGGGTTACTATGGGCCATTTTTTCTTTAACCCGTCCGGTACCGTTTTTTTTCCACCGCTAATAGCCAAGGTTCCTCTCATACGAATATCCTCCTTTTATTCTTTTATTTTTTTCTTTAATCAACTGCTCCACTGGTTATCCCGGAAATGACGTAGCGCTGCACAAAGATAAACACAACCAATAAAGGAAGAACAGTAAGAGTAGTTATTGCCATAATACCATTCCAGTTGATGCTGTATTGACCAAAAAGCTCGGCAAGCCCTACCGTGATAGGAGCTCTCTCTGGCCCTTTGGTGAGAATCAAGGCAAAGAGAAACTCGTTCCAGGCTCTTATGAAGGCGAGCATCCCGGTTCCAATAACCCCGGCCCGAGCCAAAGGTGCTACAATGAGCAAGAGCACTTTAGCTTGGCTGCATCCATCTATAAGAGCCGCCTCTTCTATAGCTACGGGAATTGAGTCAAAATAGCTTTTAAGCAGCCAGATAACCAGGGGAAGAGCAAAAGTGGTATCTATCATTACTAATGCAAGATAGGTATTATATAAACCCAACTGTTTTGATAGATTGAAATAGGGAACCATCAGGACCGCTCCGGGAAACATTTGTGCAGCTAAGATTCCTAAAAGGAGAACTCGTTTTGCCGGAAGCCTGAACCGGGAAAATCCATAACCGGCCAGGCCCCCGAGAATCACACAGAGAAAAGTTGAGCAAATGGAGATGAAGTACCCATTAAAGAAATAGTGCAAGTATTTTTCTCGGGAAAAGATTGAGATGTACGGTTTAACAGTCCAGCTATGTGGCAATATACTTGGCGGATAGACAAATATCTCCCGAATAGGCTTAAAAGAAGTTAATATGGCAAATATAGCTGGAAAGAGAATGAGAAAAGTAATTACAATTGCTGAAGTATACAAAGGAAAGTATCTAAATTTACTTCTTTTCCCTCTCATGCTTGGGTCTCCACTCTCTTAGAATAGAGGATTATGTAAATACCTATACAGACAGATATGATGAGCACAGTGACAACACCTATAGCTGATGCATAACCAAATTTGAAAGCTCGCATTCCTCTTTGGTAAAGGAAAAAACTAATTAAATAAGTGGTGCGTAAAGGGCCTCCCTTAGTCATCGTCCACACCAGGTCAAAATGAATAAAGGTAGTAGCAAAATCAATAACAATGATGGTCATCATCAAAGAGCGCATCTGGGGAAGAGTAATGTGCCAAAAAGATTGAAACCGATTGGCTCCATCTATCCGAGCAGCCTCGTACATATTTCGAGGAATGGATTGCAGCCCACCAAGGATTAATATCATTATGAGAGGAAAATTTTTCCAGACATTTACCCAAAGAACAGAAAGTAAAGCCCATTTTGGATCACCGAGAAAGTTTATAGTGATGCCAAAGATTTGTTCATTTATATAATTTAAGAATCCGAGTGGCTGATAAAGGATTCCCCACAATAGTGCTGAGGCGGGAGCAGAGAAAAGAAAAGGAAGAAGCAGGGAACCTCGGAAAAAATTTCTCATCTTTAGTCGGGGCCATTTCACATTTAACAGAAGAGCTATTCCCCATGAAATTGCCAGATCTAAGATAATTGTGCCGATGGTAAAGATAAATGTATTTTCTATGCTGGTCCAGAAAAGCTCATCAGAAAAAAGGCGCTGATATTGCTTCAAACCCGCAAAAGTGAAAGAACTCTGGGCGGCATATTCTTGAAAACTGTACTCAAAAACCTTAAATAAAGGGAAAATAATTACAAAAAGTAAAAATATGATGGCGGGAGCGATAAAAAGAAATCCCCTCAACTCAAACCTGTTTTTATACTCTGTTAATAATGACATTGATCTTTCTTTACAAAAACACAAGGGGGGTGAGCCCCTTGTGTTTTAGCTATAATTGGATAGCTTACCTTGCTTCTCGAATTGTCTTATTCCAATACTCAACCGCATCGTCCAGAGCAGTTTTAGCATCTTTTTTGCCCAGGAAATACTCCTGTACATTTTTCATCAAGGAATTGCACAGATCACCCAGTTGAGGTAAAACAGACCAGGGTTGAGAGGCTGGATCACCTATCATCTGGGGGAGGTACCGAAGTACCGGGTCTTCCTTGATAGATGGGAACTTAAGCGCTTTGGTATTGGCCCAGAAAAGAGACCTTTCTTTGACCATTTTAAAAGCTACCTCATCACTTAACAGATGTTTTAGAAACTCCCAGGCTAGCTCGGGATGCTCGGACTGTGAGGATAAACTAGCACCACTCCCAGTAATTAGATATCCACTGGTAACATCTTTAAATGGAGGGGTCAGGGCAACGTAAGCTGCCATTTCTGGATTACGCTCAAGAGCTTGTGCTTTTAAAAAAGGTCCGGTTTGCTGCATGGGAACCTGCTCAGCGGTGAACAGCTCTATCATTTCCTTCTCACCTATAGCAAGCGCACCGGGGACCGTTCCAGGATAAACCAAACCTTCGGCTAACAAGCTTCCCCAGTATTCTAAAGCTCTTACGCCAGCATCGGAATTAAAGACAGCCAATCCTTCCTCATTTGTCATCCGCCCACCAGCCTGAATTAAACGGGTCCAGAAATTATACAGGGTGAAGTGAGCAGAACTTTTCATAGCAACAGGTAGAGCTATTCCCCACTGGTGTTTTTCAGGACTGCGAAACTTTCTTAAAGCTACCCTTAGCTCCTCCCAATCAGTCGGTGGCTCTATTCCTTTTTCTTCAAACATCCGCACATTGTAATAAACTCCGTAAGACATGGTATATAGGTAAGTCATTATGAGCCGACCCTTCCACCAACTGTCCCAGGCAGGGTTATGACGGGAGGTAAATTCTGGATCTGCTTTACTGATCAAGGGGTCTAAATCTTTAAATACCCCCAGTTTGTCAAAGTTTGCCGCCCAAGTAACCTCCATAGCCATAACATCAGGAGCTTCTCCAGCCTGGCAAAGTGTTAAAAGCTTGTCCATGTATTGGGGATGAGGAATATAAGCTATTTCTACCTCAACATTGGGGTGTTTTTTCTCGAACGAGGAGGCTACCCAGTTAACAGTTTCCTCTCCCCATTCCTGGTCCCACCACTCACTCCAGGTAAGCTCCACTTTCTCTTGGGCAAAACCTAAGCCAACACCCAAACTCAGGACAAAGCTAACAGTAAGAACCAATCCTACACCTTTCAAAAAACGTTGGTGCCAACAATGTTTCTTCGAAACCATTTTTTTACCCTCCTTTCTAATTTTTGGTATTTAAAAACTAGTTAGCCTTTTATATTCTCACCTCCTTCCAACTTTTATTTTTTATTTTTTCTTGAAAATACTTTTCCAAAGCCTCTCGTACAATAGCTCCCATTGTCTCTGGTAACTTGTTCTTTCTTTGCACCCCTTTTCTCAAATTCTTAAGTTTGTTCCTCTGAGCCAGAGCAATTAGTTTTTTCTGCACCTTCGCTGGTAGATAAATAGTTACCTTCCTTTCAGAGATGCGTACCATAAAGATCATCTTTTCATTGACGAAGAGAAATTTATTCTTAGTCTGAATTTCGAGAAAATAACAACTATCGGTAAGGTTAAAACTCCCTCCGACTTATACTTTTTTCAGTTTATAGAAAATGATGAAGCCTCTATTAGTCATATAGTATATTATATACTACTATATATATTTATAGCATATATTTATTTTTTGTCAAGGGGGAAGATCAGGGAAAGATCAATAAGCCGAATTGTTTTAAGGAAAAGAAAGAAACTGTGGAAGGAGGATATATTTATCAACTAAAGTGTACCACTTAGGAGTGTGTAATGATTACTGCACATGGGTTGGCTTCCACCCTTCTCTATTTTTCTCAAAAAAAGAGAAGAAAGTGTGTGGTAAACTAAAAGGGGAGTGAGTCAAGTGATAAAAAAAACAGGACCACCTGATCAAAAGAATCCGGTATACCGATGAAGATAACCATCAGTTACTGAAGGAAGAAGACAATCAAGGTGGAAGAAAAAGGAAAGATTGGAAAGCTATATTTCAGGGGTGATTCTCTTTTACTTTGTTACAGGTGAATCTCTTTTGGATTGACATTCACATTTTCAAAGTACTTTTCCAAAGCTTCCCGCATTATGGCTCCCATTGTCTCCGGCAACTTGTCCTCTCTTTGCACCCCTTTTCTCAGATTCTTAAGTTTGTTCCTTTGAGCCAGAGTAACTAGTTTCTTCTGCATCTTCGCCGGTAGATAAATAGTTACCTTTCTCTCTGAGATGTGCACCATAAAAAAACTCCTTTTTCAGTTATCGAAGAAGACTGCCGTATTCTACTGCACTGTGAGTTGAATGATTAGGATGTGGTATTATATAATATTTTTTTTTCTTTATCAACCCCTCAACAACCTCAACAGGCTTAATTTTTAATCAACATCCTCGACGACCCCTTGACATAATTTTATTTTTTACTATATTAAAAATGGTAAACGTTTACCATCCCAACGAGAGTCCTAGAAATGTGGATCACCATTAAGGATGTAGCCAGTGCAGCTGGAGTTTCCATAGCTACCGTCTCTCGAGTATTAAATAACAGCCCTCATCGGGTAGCCGAAAAAACGCAACAGGAAGTACTCAAGATTGTAAAAGATCTGGATTTTCGGCCAAGCAAGCTGGCTGCAGGACTTAAGTCAACCAGATCGGCCGCTATTGGTTTAATCTTTCCTAGTTTCGTGGCCGGTACATTCTATTCCGAAATTTTCCATGCTATTGAAGATGAGGCTGTAAGAAACGGGTACGGTATAATATTGGGTAGTAGTTATGGAGAAACAGGTAAAGAAGAGCTACTTATAAATCTCCTCCGAGAAAGAAGGGTTGATGGTTTGATAATAATACCTTCATCACCAGGAGTAGATCTCAAGTACTATCGACGTCTGGAAAAAGGGATCCCTTTGGTATTCGTGGATAGATATTTCCCTCAGATAGATACTGACCGGGTCACTACCAATAATGTCAAAGGTGCCTATTTGGCCATTGAGCATCTGATTAGGTTAGGACATAAGAAGATTGCTTTCCTAAGCGGCCCAGAGGCTCCCTGTACCTCGGTCTCCGATAGAATCGAGGGCTACCGAAAGGCACTGACTGACCATAATATCCATTTTAGGAAAATAATTGAAACGGAAAAGAATATAAACAAACAAAAAGGGTGTGCTTATAAGGCTATGAAGTCTTTTCTAAAAAATGGCTCCAGGATCTCGGCTATTTTTGCCGTAAATGACAATGTGGCCATAGGAGCTTTAAGGGCTATATGGGAAGCAGGGTTAAGGGTGCCGGATGATATAGCAGTGATAGGATATGACGATGATGAGATGGGCCCATTTTTACCCATTCCGCTAACCAGTATAGCTCAGCAAAAATCAGAGATGGGAAAGCTGGCCATAACACTTCTTCTGGAAAGAATCCAGCAGGGCAGAAGAATATCTCGGCATATATGCTTAGAACCTGAATTGGTCGTCAGATCCTCCTGCGGGGCAACATCATCAAGTCCAAAATCTGTCGGGAGGAAGGGAAGTGAGGAAAAGCTAAAAATAAGGCCGGAAGGGAGGTGAAAATATAGGTGGGCTGTTAGCTAGGGAAAGGGAAGGCTTTCCAGAGAGAAAAAGTGTCGAAAGATTAATTTCTCTTTTAGGAGCTTTCCATAAGAAAAATGAACAGAGTCAAAGAAGGAGATAATAATATGAGAAGTAAACGAGGAACAAACGCTGCTGTGATGTTGACTATCGCTGTCATCATCATTGGAGTAGTTGTAGGTCTTGGAACGTATTGTAACACTGCCAGAGCTGCCGATCCGAAGGAAAAGGTACTTGAAATTTATCACTGGTGGACCTCAGGGTCAGAAAAAGCTGCGATGGACGGGCTCGTTGGCGTTTACATGAAGATGTACCCTGACGTTATGGTATTACAAAGTCCAGTAGCTGGTGGAGGGGGAATAACAATAAGAGAAGTTATACACACCTTGATGCTCGCTGGGGAGGCTCCAGATGCGTTTCAGTCCTATCCGGCTGGACTGTGGCCATACTATGAAGCGGAGATGTTACAACCTGTAGACGAGGTTTGGACTGAGGAGATTAAAGCCTTTGTCCCAAAGGGGGTTCAAGACGCATTCAAGCTTGGTGAACACTATTATGGCACTCCAACAGGAGTTCAGCAGGCAGGCATTTTCTACTACAACAAAAAGATCTTCGATAAGTACAACCTAAAAGAACCTCAAAGCTGGGATGATTTCTGGGCGATATGCGATACCCTGAAAGCACAGGGAGTAGATGCCATAGCTCTAGGAGACAAAAACGCGTGGCCGCTAACGTACATCTTTCGGACAATCACGGCGAGTGAGGGAATCAAATACTACGAGGATTTCATTAACGGAAAGGTTACTTCGGCAGATAACCCCAAGCTCGAAGATTCGCTGGCAAAACTCAATAAAATCTTAGACTATGTCAACCCGGATCATGCTGCTTTAACTTGGGATGAGGCGGTGGCCCTCGTAGTAAAGGGAGAGGCAGCGATAAACATAATGGGTGAGTGCGCTACCGGAGAATTCGTGGTTGCGGAAACAAATTATGGAGTGGACTACGGCACGTTCTACGCCCCGGGAGCGGAGAACATATTTGGAGTTAGCTTAGATACTTTCGCCGTACCGAAGGGCGCAAAACATCCGGTCAACGCCGTAAACTTCCATAAAGCCGTTATTTCTAAAGAAGCGCAGCTTAGATTTAACGCGGTAAAGGGCCAGATACCAGCGAGGACGGACGTGGAGTTAACTGAAGATTTCCCTGGTGAATGTTTCGAGAGTATGCGCCACTTCCAGACTGCAAGGTATCACCGTCCTGGCATGTGGAGTGGTACACCTCCGGCGTTCATGGGTAAGCTCACCGACATAATATCCGAAAAAATCGGGGTAAAGAGAGACATAACTGAGGGAGCAAGCGCAATAGCAAGCCTTCAGGCGGAAACCGAGTGGCCAAAGGAATGGGACCTTACACCTTAACAAACAGAAGCTAGAGAAACCATTTCTTTTTGTTTCTGCACGATAGACAATAGAGATCAAGTGAGGTGGGGGTTTCTCATTTGGACGATCTCCTTTTGAGTTATTCCCCCCTTCCTGATCCAGTCTCCGAAGAGATAAAGGTCACCAATTGTTCCATGGAAAGCCATTTATTAAATAACCTGCAAAAAGGTTAAAAAGAGAGAGCATAAAATTTTTTGAGGTAATTAGATTGGATCCAAAAAAGAAGGAAAAGATAATTACTCTACTCATCATTCTACCAGCTCTCGTGAGCATATTCTTCTTTTACTATTGCTTCACTGGATGGAATTTTCTCATATCTCTTACCGATTGGAAAGGCTTTATTCCCAGTTATAATCTGGTGGGATTTAAAAATTATGTGACCTTATTCCACGATCCAATATTCTGGACTTCCTTAAAAAACAATTTGTTGTTAATTCTGCTTTTTGTGCCCGGTGTTATTCTTATAGGCCTTATCTTAGCTGTATTAATAGATCAAAAAGTAAGAGGAGCGAACGTTTTTAGAACTATCTATTTATTGCCCTTTGCCCTCTCGTTCGTAGTTACCGCAGCTCTATGGACGTGGATGTATAGTCCAAGGGTAGGAACCATAAACGTTTTATTGAGAAAAGTCGGGTTTGGGTTCCTAAAGAGTGGGTGGATCACCGATCCAAGCATAGTTATGTACTGTATCATTATAGCCCTCATATGGCAATTTGTTGGGTACTCAGGAATAATCTTCTTAGCGGGAATAAGATCTATTCCTGAATCTCAGATAGCGGCGGCGAAAGTGGATGGAGCTTCTAGCTTTACCTTGTATAGGCGTATTGTCTTTCCCCAATTAAAAGCCTCATTCGTGACCGCATTTATTATCTTCATGTGCTTTGCCCTAAAAGCATTCGACTTTATTTGGGTATTAAATAGAGGAGGCCCGGGATACTCTTCGCATATCTTGGGCGTAACCATGTACAAGGAAACCTTTGCTTTGGACAAATTTGCCTACGGGGCTGCCTATTCTACGATAATACTCGTGCTTAGCCTCGTTATCGTTGTACCATTTTTATACCGACTATATAGGAGGTAACGAAAGTGAGAATCCCCAGACCCAGTCGTATAATACTTTATATCTTGCTTGTGCTCTTTGCAATTTTAACTGTTCTCCCCCTCTGGAGTTGTGTTGTAACTGCTTTAAAAACGTCAAAAGAGGTGATCTTCACAACACCCATAACACCCCCTTTACGTCCGACTCTGGCCCCATTGATGGAATCCCTTGACTATCTAAAAAGACCGCTGATGAACAGCCTCGTACTCGTGGGATCAGGCGTGATGGTATCCTGTTTTTTTGGTTCCATCTTGGGGTACGTTTTCTCTAAGCGCAGATTCCGGGGATCCATGGTCTTATTTATTCTAGTTATCCTTTGCTTGTATATCCCACCCCAAGTGCAACTTATACCGACGGTGCGAGTCGCGTCGAATTTGGGATTGCATGGCAATTTGGGTTCATTAGTTTTATTGTACATGCTATTTGGTATCCCTATGTGCGCTTTTATCTTCAAGACTCTTTATGATGATGAAATTCCCGATAGTTTTATAAATGCAGCCAAAGTGGATGGGGCCGGGACATGGACAATATATCGACGCATAATACTGCCGCTTTCCGTGATTCCTTTCGTAGTTGCAGCGCTTCTTCAGGTAACTATAATCTGGAATGATTTCATTTGGGGGTTGGTGTTAACTACTGGGAAAGTAAATTTACCCGTTACAGTAGCGATGGCAAATCTGAAGGGATCCTTTGTAGCCAAGTGGAACCTTCAAATGGCAGGAGCCTTATGGGTCACGTTGCCCACATTGATAATTTTTATATTTTTGGGGAAATACATAATACGTGGATATAGTGGAATGTAGGAAGGGTTAAAATGGCCGGTTTGACTATAAAGGGCTTAACGAAAAAATACGGAGAAACGAGAGCTGTCGAAAATCTAGATTTAAAGGTAAAAGATAAAGAGTTCGTAGTATTGGTGGGTCCCTCTGGGTGTGGCAAAACAACAGTTCTTAATAGTATCGCTGGCTTGATTGAAATAGATGAGGGGGAGATATGGTTTGGGGACGAGTTAGTAACTTCTCCTGAGCACGACATACTTAAAATTCCACAAAAGAGGGAAGTAGCAATGGTATTTCAAGACTACGCCATTTACCCGCATATGACCGTGTTTGGCAATATCGCATTTCCGCTAGAAATCAGGAAGGTTAACAAACATGAGATCGAGGCAAGAGTTAAGAAAACCGCTCAACTCTTGAGAATTGATAACCTTTTGAATAGAAAACCAAAAGCGCTCAGCGGCGGTCAGAGACAAAGAATAGCACTGGGGAGAGCAATAGTCAGGGACCCTAGAATCTTCTTAATGGACGAGCCCCTCGCAAATCTCGATGCCAAGCTAAGAGTTCACGCAAGGGTGGAGCTGAAAAAATTACAACAGGAATTGGGTGTAACTACTATATTTGTCACTCATGACCAAGTAGAGGCGATGACGATGGGTGATAAAATTGCTGTCATGAACGACGGCCACTTAGAACAAATGGGTACAGCAACTGAATTATATCATAATCCCAAGAACAAGTTTGTGGCTGGATTTATCGGGAGCCCGCCCATGAATATGCTGGACGGAAGGCTGGTGGAGAAGAATGGAAATATCGCGATTGATCTAGGATTTTCCACCTACGGACTTTCAAAGAGGATGAAAAGACTGATGAAAAGAGCTAAAACATCGGAGGTAACTTTAGGAATACGCCCAGAAAATATTGCCATCATAAAAAAGAGCCAAAAGAACTCGTTTGAGGCAAAAGTCGTCCACATAGAACCAGTGGGAAGAGAATTTAACGTTTACTTAGAAGCGGGAAAAAGTTCTTTCATTGCGATAAGAAGTTCCACTCAAGATATAAAGGCTGGGGATGAGGTTTGGCTTTCCTTTAATGAGGAAAAGATTCATATTTTTGATGGAAAATCGGCGGAAACATTTCTTTGATATACGCGTATGGATGAGACTCATGAAAATTACGAGAAAAATTGCAAGTTTGGCTTTCGCCATCGTGGCGTCTGGTGCCCTTTTTTATTATTTATCTGAAACATTAATACAATGGAGGCTGATATTTTCTGCTCTGATGTTCCTGGCTACTTATATTATGATCGATGGTTTCTTGAGACATGCGTAACAAATATTTTTGGGTTTTGAAAGAAGATTGAATAACTTCCGAGGGAGGCTAAAAAGTTGAATAGTAAAAAAATAAGATTAGCACTAATTCAGATGGATTGCAAAATAAAAGATAAGGAAAATAACCTTAGCCGTGCGTTGGATTTTCTGGAAAAAGTCAAAATGAAAACTGATATCGCATGTCTTCCAGAGTTTTTCACCACCGGCTACAATTTAGATCTAATTGGGACTGAGTTTTATAATCTGGCCGAAACCGTTCCCGGCGACACAACAGAGAAAATAGGCAGGAAAGCAAAGAAATACGGATTGACAATTGTGGGTAGTATTGTGGAAAAGGACCCCTTATCTGAAGAAATTCTTTATAATACCGCCTTTATCATCAACAAGGAGGGGAAGTTGGCCGGTAAATACAGAAAGTTTTACCTCTACCCACCAGAGCACCAATACTTTAAGCCAGGAAAGGACTTCCCTGTTGTTGATCTCGGACTGGTGAGGGTAGGAGTAACCATCTGTTATGACCATGCATTTCCCGAGTTATTTCGGATACTCTCCCTAAAAGGAGCACAAGTGATATTTATCCTCTCAGCCATTCCTAAAGGCTATGAGTATCTTTTGAACCTGCGAGCAAGGGCCCGGGCCCAGGACAATCAAATCTTCGTAGCTCACGTAAACAGAGTTGGAAAGGAAGGCAATGTTCAGTACTGTGGTCTGAGCAAGGTGGCTGATCCCAAGGGAGAAGTCGTTGCCGAGGCCTCCCCGAGCCAGGAGGAGGTATTAAGGGTAAAGCTAGATCTTGATTTAATTTTGCGAGAAAAAACACAGGAACGCGTTTCAAGAAGCCTAAGATCAGAGACATACGAGTATTTATCCCGGCTTATATAGCGTTCAGTTCTCAGCTTTCAGCAATCAGCAAGTTACTGAAGAAGGTTATATTAAAAGCCTCTCGTTCTCTTGACTTTGCTTGGGTGGTAGATACAATATTTATTAAAATTTCAAGAATTCTAAGGCTAGCGAAAAAGCTTTTAATAAGGAAAAAGAGTATCTATTCAGTCTTATTATAATATTTCACCGCAGAGCACGCTAGAAATAAGGTATTCAGCTATCAGCAATCCACTAATAAAAGAAAAAATAATCATCTTCCCATTTTTCACTGAAAGCTGAACGCTGAGGGCTGAATGCTTACGAAAAAGATATTGGAATTGAATCTTGTAGGGAAGAGTCTTCTTATCCTGGGGATAATTATAGTCCTGATAGGAGCAGCATTTTTGTGGGGAAACAAAATACCCTTTCTGGGAAGACTGCCCGGTGATATTTATATCCAGCGGGGACGTTTTGGATTTTATTTTCCTCTCACTACTTGCGTCATTATTAGTTTAATCCTCACCTTGATCTTTACTCTATTATTCAAAAGATAACAAGCTTGTCTCTATGGGAAAGATTCTTCTCTATTTAGCTCTGGTGGTTTTTTTTGGCGGACTAGGAATCCTGGGGGGTTATTTTGTGGCTGATCTTTATAATCTTCCTCATATTGAGCAACTTGAGGAATATCAGCCAAGCCAGATCACCAGAGTGTATTCTGGTGATGGTGAAGTCTTAGCAGAGTTTTCCCAGGAAAGACGAGAAATCGCTACCCTTTCACGTATTCCTCTTTGGATACAAAATGCTTTCATTGCCGCCGAAGACCAAAGATTTCATCAACATCGAGGGATAGATTTTAGGCGTATTCTTAAGGCAGCCTGGGTTGACCTGAGAACCTGGAGTATGGCCGAAGGAGCAAGCACCATCACCCAACAGTTAGCCAGAAATCTTTTCCTCACTCCTAAAAAAACTTTTCTTCGTAAGCTTAAGGAAACGATTCTAGCCATTCAAATTGAAAGAAGATACAGCAAAAAAGAGATCCTCCAGATGTATCTTAATCAAATATATTTTGGAAAGGGAATCTACGGAGTAGGAGAAGCCGCTTCCTTTTATTTTGGGAAAAACATTAGTGACATAAATCTGGCTGAATCGGCTTTTTTAGCTGCCATTCCAAGAAATCCTACCTATTATTCTCCCCTAAGTTATCCGGATCATACTAACCAAAGGAAAGAGGTAATCCTCAAAAGAATGCTGGAGCTTGGTTTTATCGCCGAGGATGAGTGGAGAACCGCCAAGGAGGAGTTCATAAATGTGGCAATAAATAAAGAAAAAGGAAGTGAAGGAGCTGTCTTTCACGCTCCTTATTTCGTGGAGTGGGTCCGTCAGAAAATAAAAGAAAAATATGGATATAGGAGGCTCTGGCGGGGAGGACTTAAGGTCTATACCACGCTGGATTTGGACTTGCAGAAAAAGGCAGAAGAGAGTCTGGTACCATATTTAGAAGAAAATAATCACCAAGGGGCTCTATTGGCCATTGACCCCCATACCGGTTGGGTTAAAGCCCTGGTAGGAGGAAGGAATTTTGCTGAATCCCAGTTTAACAGAGCCACCCAGGCCCGTCGTCAAACTGGTTCTGCCTTCAAGATTTTTACTTATACAGCAGCTATTGATAGTAGAAAATTTACTTCAGTCAGTCCCTTCTACGATGCCCCTATTTTTTTTAAAAGAGTTAAAAAAGTAGGAAAAAGTGGAGAAATAAGAGAAGAAGGTGATTACTGGTCTCCCCAGAATTTCGAAAAGCATTTTTGGGGACAGGTTTATCTATGGCAAATGTTCACCCACTCTATTAATGTTAGCTCGGTAAAACTTCTGCAGGAGGTAGGAGTGGGCAAAGTCATTCGTTATGCTCACAGATTAGGCATCGAAGGTCCTTTAAATCATGATCTTACCCTCACTCTGGGTACTTCAGGGTTGACCCTTCTGGAGATGGTAAGAGGTTATGCTACCATAGCTAATTACGGAATAAAGGTCAAACCCATTTTTATCCAAAAGGTTGAGGATCAAAAAGGAAGGGTCATCGAGGAAAATTTTCCCCAAGGAGAAATAGTCCTTTCTCCCCAGGCTTCATTTGTAATGATTGATCTGTTGAAAAAGACTATCGATTATGGAACTGGTCAAAGAGTACGCTGGTTAGGATTCAACAGACCCTGCGCAGGAAAAACCGGAACAGTGGGATGGCCAGGACAAGAAATTACCGATAAAACAATCGATGCCTGGTTCATCGGCTTCACTCCCGACCTGGTAGCAGGGGTTTGGATAGGCAACGATGACGCAACTCCCCTGGGAGAAAAGATGACGGGAAGTGCAGTAGCTATTCCTGTCTGGACAGAGTTTATGAAAAGAGCCTTAAAGGAAAAACCGGTAAAGGATTTTCCTTCTCCTTCTGGAATAGTTTTCAAAAAGATAGATGTAGAAACCGGACTTCTAGCCAATCCTCAGTCTAGGAATACACTCTGGTTTCCTTTTCTTGAGGATACAGCCCCTCAAAGATATTCAGACCAGGCTAACGACCTATCTAGATCTATGATTAAGGAGATTAATTCAATCAGATTTTTCCCCCAACTTGATTCCTTAGGAGAGCATTAGTGTTTAGAAGATTTAGACGGGTATCGAGGGGAAGAGTCCCGAGATATTTCTTGAGGTTTATAATCCGGCTTGTTTTCTTAAACTCTCAGCAAGATCTATCCTCTCCCAGGTAAACTCGGGATCACTGCGACCAAAATGACCATAGGAAGCGGTTTTCTTGTAAATAGGACGAAGAAGATCCAGGGTTTCGATCATCCCCCCCGGAGTAAGATCAAAGTTATCTGTGATAAGCTTTTCCATTTTGGATTCCTGGATTTTCCCGCTACCAAAGTTACCTACCATAAGAGAAACAGGTTCACTTTTTCCAATCACATAGGCAAGTTGCACTTCACATTTCTCAGTGATCCCTGAAGCCACCAAATTTTTGGCAATATAACGGGCCATGTAAGATCCTGAGCGATCCACCTTAGTAGGGTCTTTTCCTGAGAAGCATCCTCCACCGTGGGAACCCACTCCTCCGTAAGTATCCATGATTATTTTTCTTCCGGTAAGGCCAGTGTCTGCTTGAGGACCGCCTATTTTAAAGCTCCCGGTCTGATTTATATAATAACCCATCTCTTCATTTCTATATCGCTCGGGAATGCAGGGCTTTATCACTTTGTCTATTATCTCATCTTCGATATCCTCTACTTCCACCTCAGGACTATGTTGAGCAGAGATAACCACCGAGGTTACCTTTTTTGGTACCCCATTCTCATATTCTACGGTGACTTGAGCTTTCCCGTCCGGTCGAAGATAGGCGAGAACTTTCTTTTTTCTCACTTCGGCTAATCTGTGCGTCAACCGATGGGCCAAAACTATGGGAAGAGGCATGAATTCAGGAGTTTCCGTGGTAGCATAACCAAACATCATTCCCTGATCCCCTGCTCCATCCCGGTCCACACCCAAGGCAATATCTGGTGATTGCTCATTGATTGAAGTAATAACTGCACAACTCTTATAGTCGATACCAAAGCTTGCCTGCGTATACCCTATCTCTTTTATTGTTTGGCGAGCTATCCTGGGTATGTCTACGTAACATTCTGTGGTAATTTCTCCAGCTACAAAAACGAGACCTGTCGTGACCAAAGTCTCACAGGCTACTCTTCCCTTAGGATCTTTTTCTAACACGGCATCTAATACAGCATCCGATATCTGATCAGCGATTTTATCTGGATGTCCCTCTGTCACTGATTCGGAAGTAAATAAGTACCTTTCTCGGCTCATTGGCTAACTCCTTAGGCCATTCACATCACTGACTTAACTACGTTCTTTTCTTCTTGGTATCTTTAACCTTCTTCTGCCTCGATGATCTCCTCAATTTCCTCAACTGTGCCTGCTTCCATCAAAGCTTGGCGAGACTTTTTACGTCTTAAGAAACGGGAGATTGTGGCCAAGGCTTTTAAGTAATCTCCGGCAGCATTTTTGGGAGCGGCTAACATAAAGAATAAATTAACTGGCTCCTTATCTAAAGCGTCAAAATCGATACCCTCCTTGGATATACCGAACGCCCCCCCCAGGGATTTGATCCCTGAAGAACGAGCGTGAGGAATGGCTATATTATATCCAATTCCCGTACTTCCCAATTCTTCTCTTTCTTGAATGACCCTTAAAAACTCCTCTTGATCGGTAACTTGACCGGTTTTTTCCAACAGGTCAGTTAACTCTCTTAGTACCTCTTTTTTGGTGCGGGACTCTAATCTTGGCTTAATGGCTCTTTTATCCAGAAAACTCTTTATCTGCACCTTCGCCTCCTTTTGTTAGAAGTGAGCATTCCAGAATGGAAATGGGCCAACTTTAACTATCGATATTTATATTTGGGGCTCTATTAAACCGAAGTTACCGTCATCTATTAAGTAAAGAACATTAATCTGGTTGGTATCGGTGTTTAGAAAGAAAAAAAATCTGTCCTGCGCTAAAGAGAGTTCCCCGGCTGCTTCATCCACGGTCATAGGCTTGGCAATCGCTCTAGTGATGTGGGTTATCTGTGGATAATTGCTATGGACAGACTCCTCGGAGATAGTGGATAAGAAACCTCCTTTTTTCATCCGTAGACGGGATCTGCGTGATTTGATCTTCTCTTTAAACTTCTTAGCCTGGCGGTTTACTTTATCAATGGCAATCTCCACCGAGCTATATAGATCTGGGCTCGATCCGTCTCCATGGATGGTCAGCCCATCAGCTACAACATTAATCTCAGCTAGATACCTCTTTTTTTCCTCTTTAAGCCTTACCCGTACAGAGAAAACTCGCCGCAGGTATTTATTTATTTTTTGAAGTTTTTTCCTGATATGCTTATCAAGATCCGCGCTCACTGGAATGTGATGAGTTCCGCTTACTTCCACCTGCATTACTGCGCCTCCCTTCCTTGTAATCTTTAACAATCAACTTAATTAGGACGCAGATTTTCGCAGATCTGTGTCCCAAAAGAAATTTCTATAACTACTGCTCCAAACTAAGGTTTAGTGAAAATCCAATTTCTGAAAATTTTAGTGATTCTTTAGTCAGTTTTTTATACTTAAATCTTCAATAATCTGCGTTCGAAAAGGAAATTCCTATACTATCAAGATAAATCCCGGCCGAACAACTATAATAAAAATTACAAGATCATACTGTTGAACTTTTCACTTTCTACTATACCCGTTCAGCCGGGTAAAGTTCGGAAAGTCAAGCGTGCTATTTATTTTTTAACGACGTTAACTGCTTGAAGACCTCGCTCACCTTCCTGGACGTCGAAGGACACTTTCTCGCCTTGCTCCAGACTCCTGAATCCTTCTCCTTCAATGTTGGAAAAGTGGACAAAAACATCCTCGCCATTTTCCCTTTCAATGAACCCGTAACCCTTACGGTCATCAAACCACTTGACCGTTCCTTCTTCTGACATACTTCACCTCCTAATAAATTCAAAAACTGCGGTACAAACATCTTCTTAACGTTTCGAACTCAATTAGGGAGATTATAATATAGAAAGATAAGTTTGTCAAACAAAGAACTTTCAGGAAGCTCTGGCCAGGGTAAATATGTAAGCTTCTCTGGCCTTTGCTTTTTTAAGGACTCTTGCTGCTTCTCTAACCGTTGTTCCTGTTGTATAAACGTCATCAACTAAAAGTATCTTTTTTGCCCGGAATTTATCTTTGTTCCTGAATTGAAATGCTCCTTTTATATTCTCTATCCGCTGGGGCTTACTCAGTGAAGTTTGACTTCTAGTTGCTTTGACCCTTTGGAGATTGTTCTTAACTAATTTGAGGCCAAAATGTGTAGCTATTACTCTGGCTAATAACTCAGCTTGATTGAATCCTCTTTCCTTTAGTTTTTTCCGATGTAAAGGGATAGGAACTACCAGATCAAATTTAGAAAAAGGAAGGTCTGTCTGAAAAAAATAAATTTTAAGGATTTTTTCTAATCGCTTCATTATCCCTTTTTTTCTGCGGTATTTAAGAAGATGGATCGCTTCCTTCATTACTCCTTCGTAAAGAGTGGGAGCAAAAATCTTCTTAAAGGGTGATGAGTCCTGGCGGCACTCTACGCACAGAAGGAAGGGGACGTCCCGGGAGGCCAGAGAGGCAGGAAATGGTTTGCCACACCTTGAGCAATGGGGCACCTTCAGCCATTTTACTTTGTCCCAGCAGTTTTCACAGATATAGCTGAAGTTCAAGGGCCCAAGAGCCTGGCCGCATATCTTACAGTCTGCCGGCAAAAAAAGACTAAACAGGCCACTTGCTAGGCCTTTGAAATTCAATTCTGTTTACTCCTATTATTCAAAATATAACACATAAAAGAAGTTGTCAAGTTAAAAGGGAGATTCGTAAGAAATAGGTGGATTTTTCTCCGATGAGGTTTCCGGGGTGGAGTAAGTCCGAAGTTTTTTCTTTGTTGTAGATGAAGTTGCTGTCTTTATCTTACTTAAATTGAAATCTCCTTTCAGTAAAAAGTTTCAGGCATGCACCTATGACACGAGGATCATAAAGGGTGCCCTTTTTTTTCTGAAATCTCCCCCAGTGCCTTATCTATACCCAGAGCCTCTCGGTAGGGTCGGTGAGAGGACATAGCCTCAACAATATCAGCTACACCTAAGATTCTTGCTTCCAAGAGAATGTCTTGATCGGATAAGCCTTGAGGATATCCAGAACCATCCATCCTTTCATGATGTTGAAGCACGATCTTGGCAATCGGCCAGGGAAATTCTATTCTCTTTAATTAATATATCGTAACCGACTTGAGGGTGAGTTTTAATTATACTGAATTCACCTTCGGTTATCGGCCCAGGTTTACTGAGAATCTCAGCAGGTACATATATCTTGCCAATATCATGAAGAATCCCAGCCACATGGATTCCCTCGATCTGTTCCTCCGGAAGGCCCATCTCCCTGGCTATAGCACAGGCCAGCTGGGTCACGCACTCCTGATGGCCTGCTGAATAGGGATCTCTTGTTTCAACTATTGATGCCAGGGCATTGACAGTTCCCCGTAAGATTTTTTGCAGCTTCTCAAAACTTTGTTGAAGTTGTTCCTTCGCCCGCTTCCGCACAATGATACCAGCTAGTGTATCGGCAACCGCAGTTAGGAATCTTTCCTCTCTTTGATCGCGGCGGTGCCCTTCTCTCAAGCCGATGACATTGTCTCACCCTTCAGGAGATCCTAAGTGCCCAATTTGGTAGATGCCCCTTCTAAAAATTCCTGGTATTGATGCATCCTTTCGAAACCAGAGGAAATCTTTAAGTTTTTCCTACAATCGCTTATAGAACGTCTAGAAATAGAAGTCCCGTATTTTTTTCTTAACTGGGTTCTAATATCTTCGTCACTGTAAGCCTTGAGAAGAGACCTATTTTGTATTTCATTTTTTTCCTGTTCAATAATTTCTCTGATAAGCTTTTTTCTTATTTCTCGTTCGCTGGGAAAGAGAGTTTTAAGGGAAATTTGTCTTCCTTGAGGAGTACGAATGGCCTTCCTATTGATGGCTCTGCTGATTAAAGATGGATTTACCCCCATTTTTCTACTTAATGAGACCTGAGTGACGGCCTTTAAATCCTTGAAATCTCCTGAGAGGACAAAATCACGCTGGACCTCTATTAAGTTTTGAATTACCTGATAGATAGTAGTTTTTCTACTATTGATCAACCTAAGTTTATTAAGTAAAGAGTCAATTTTTCGAATCTCATCTTTGGCAAAAATCCCCCCTTTTTTTATCTTTTCAACTCTATCAAAATCAATGAGGTAACGTCCCTTAGCCATCTCGGGGGAGAAATAACCAATGGAAAACCCGCCATTATTTTTCTCAATAGAGGCGATGGTAGAATAATATATTCTAGCGGTCCTATTATTCTGAGGGGACTCGGTCAGTTTACTTTGAAGATAGAATTTATCCACAAAATCATTTATTTTCTTTACTGTTTCTATAGGTAAACCGCATTGTCGAGCTACTTCCTTAGAAGTTATCTCGGGTACTCCATCCAAAAAATACTTTTTAAACCTATCTACCCCTAACTTTTTAATGGTTGAGACCAGGTCTTTTTCCTGAGCCAGGAAAGATTCTACCTCGAGAGTGTCTCGACTAGGAGTGATGGCGGGATCAAGGGGAAGCATCTTGGGCTGGACAATCTTAGTCCAGGGAAGCTTCTTGTACCTGATAATTTTGATTTCCGAGAGTATTAACTTCTTAAACAGAGGATCATCTTCAACCTCTTTGACGAGTTTTTGAAACTCCTCTTCGGGCAGGCTCATAAATTCAGCCAATTTCATTCTACCCATTAGCCTTGCTACTTGCTTTGCTCTTTGGGTCAGAACTTGCCTACCTTCCAAAGCGCTCAATATTCCTGCCTTTCCTCAGTTTGTTAACTCAAACCCCGTCAATTCTTTCCATCATTTTTATATCTATTCTAACAAAAAAACCTTTCAAGTCAAACCTGCCTTAGTTTATTGAGTTTGTTAAGACTTTTTGCACACCATTCACTTTTTAACTATCAACATTATATCAATAATTCTCTCCTAAGGTAAGAAATCGCGTTAATTAAAAATAGAGGCTATATCTTTTTTGGAAAAAGTTAACTGAAAAGATATAGCCTCTTAGCCGAAATGGGTTAGAGGGAAAGCCTTCTTCCTAGAATCCAGACATATTCTGACCTGGTTTTTTCATTTCTCCCGGCGATTCTTCTGCTTCTGTTTTTCCCTTTACTATCTTTGTTTTCTTCTTTACTATCAGACACGAACTTAATTACTCCATGGTAGCCTTGTCTTCTTTTTCTGTTCAATTTTTGCCTGAAGGCCTTTTCTGTCTAAAAGAAGTTTTCAAATCGCCACCATTTAATATCTTGCCTTCCTTGATTAATAATAGTCCGTCTTAAGGTCTTATCATCGAGCTCTAGTTTATAAAATAAGCCTTTCGCTTTAGCCTGATAGATGGTTTTCAAGATCTAGCCTCCTCCACTTAAGAACAGTTTTTGGCACCCTTCTACTTTTAGGTATTAGGAGAGATTTTGGCCAATATCTTCAAGGTTCTCTACAATTTCGTCCCGTCACTCTGGTAGTCGTCATTAGTCATTATTAGATAGAGCAAGTTCTTTGCCAACTCTGGGGAAAACACAAAAATAAGCCATCCAGAGACGTCATCCGGAAGGCTTATTATAGTAAGGTTCACCTTACAACAAGTGGACTTTATTTTACTTCTATGCTTCCTGGTGCCAAAATTTGTACATCTTTAGCCGCTGTCCGGCCCAGAAAATTATTTAATTAAGATATTGAAAGCTTATAATACTTAGACATTTCCGTACACTTAGACATTTTTGCACGCCTTATGCCATATTTTTGCATCTTATGCCTTAATAGTGAGGAAAAAGATCGATAGCTTAATTGCTCTTGTGGATTTCAACCGCTAAGCTATAAGTCTTCTCCCAAACTTTCAGCTTCTTCCAATTCCCCATCTTCTTATTTTTCGGTTTTTTGCTTTTGAGCCTCTTTACCCTGAATTAACGAAAGGAAGCTTTCAACTTTTAATTCTGTATGTTTTGCCATAAGATCAAAATGAATATCAGCATGAAGAAGAGTAGCTTTAGAACGTAGAGCCGCGGAAGCTATAAGGATATCGGTGTAGGGAACAGTTATCCCTTTTCTATGAAGCATAAAAGCAAGCTTACTCGCCTTATCCCATAGAGGCAGATCGGTAGGAATTTCATAGAGAGCATCCAGGTGATTTTTTAAACGGCTAAACTCTTTCTCACTTTTCGTCCCTCCGAGAAGTTCAAGTTTAATCATACCAAAAGTCACGACCAGCCCCTCTCGTAAAAGAAGATCTATTTTTTCTTTCAATGGTAGGAGGAAATCCTTTTTAAGAGCAAATATCCATGCCGAAGTATCGACCAGAACCATCCTATTCTTCCTTTCTTAATTTCTCTAATCCCGCTAAAGTTAAATCCAAATCAAAAGTTCCCAATTCTTTACGCAAGGCTTCAATGTTTTTTTTACGAACCAATTCTCTTAATCCCTCTTCAATTACCTGTCTCTTGCTTTTTGCTCCTGTCAACTTAATGGCTGCCTCCAGAAGTTTATCATCGAGCACTACGGTTGTCTTACCCATAATTTTCCTCCTATTATATATTACATAAAATTATTACATATTTATTATACATAATCAAAGCAACTTTGTCAATCCCTTGATCAGTAAACCCGTCCCCATTTTCTTATCAAAGTACGCTCGACAACGAGCAGATGTCGAGGAGTTTTCCAGGTATTTTTCAATACATGCTTTAGCCACCTCGTGCTGGTATAATTTGGACAAGCAAACTTCTCGCCTCTTGACAAAATTCCGTAATTCGATTAACATAAAAATGTAATTATGAATTAACAAAAGAGATTAATATGACCATGAAAAAAAGAACTCGCGTTGTAGTCCCCGAAGAGCTGGTAAAAGAGATAGATAAGCTTTCAGGGAAAAGAGAAGACAGACAAAAAATTGGGGGTTGACTACATTGCCAACAGAAATTCTTACGAGCGAAGTGTTAGTTCTAAATAAGCTGTGGCAGGTAGTTAGCGTGTGTTCGGTCAGGAGAGCCCTTTGTCTGCTTTATTTAAGGCATGCCCAGGTAGTACTGAAAAAAGGTGGCTCTTTTTATACCTTTGGTTTTGAGGATTGGAGAGACTTCTCTCAAGACCATTTTAAGGACAGCGAGATATTACGAACGATTACCTATAAAATCAGGATACCTCGGGTCATACTCCTGCTCGTGTACGATAGATTTCCTCCGCGGAGAGTGAAGTTTACTCGCAAAAATATCTATAAGAGGGACGAAAATACGTGTCAATACTGCGGAAGAAAATTTAAGTCCCAGGATTTGAACCTGGATCACGTGGTTCCCCTGTCCCGAGAAGGGGAGGATAGCTGGGAGAATGTAGTCTGTTCCTGTGTCTCTTGTAATCTTCGCAAGGGAAACAGAACCTTGGCTGAGGCTGGAATGAGTCTCATTAGAACTCCCAAAAGACCTCACTGGAGGTCTTTCGTTAAATACAGTCTCGACAACATAATTAAGGAAAGTTGGAAAGACTTTCTGGATCTTGCCTACTGGAATGTTGAGTTAGAGCAGGATGAGAAATAGCTGAGGCATCAATCCAGCAGCATCTAAAAATTGCCTACCGATAAAGTAGTACTAGAGACAAATCTTCCTGGATTAAAAATCTTTAAAAAAGGAAAAGTACGTGATCTTTATGATTTAAAAGAAAAACTTCTCATAGTAGCCACTGATAGAATATCAGCCTTTGATTGTGTGCTGCCGGCTGGAATTCCATATAAAGGTAAGATTTTAACTGGTCTGTCAGAGTTTTGGTTTAATCTCACCCGAGACATTATCCTCAATCACTTAATCACTACCAAAGAAGAGGATTTTCCTCCCAAACTAAGAGAATTTAGAGATCTTCTTAGAGGAAGATCTATGCTGGTGAGAAAGAGCTTACCCATTAAGATTGAATGTGTGATAAGGGGATATCTGGCTGGCTCTGCCTACCAGGAGTATAAGAGACACAGGTCTGTAGGAGGTATCAAGCTTCCCTCTGGATTGAAAAGAGCTGACAAATTCCCTCAGCCCATCTTTACTCCGGCGACAAAGGCAGCGAGTGGCCACGACATTAACATAACCAAGGAAAAAATGAAGAAAGTGATCGGAGTCACATTAACACAGAAATTGGAAAAGATAAGTCTAGAGATTTATGAAAGAGCCAGTAAGTATTTAGAGTCTAGAGGTTTTATTCTCTCAGACACCAAGTTCGAATTTGGACTCGATCAGGGTAAGGTTATCCTGATTGATGAACTCTTGACTCCGGATTCCTCAAGATTCTGGTCTAAGAAAGACTATCGACCCGGACATCACCAGGTAGATTTTGATAAGCAGTTTGCGCGAGATTACTTAGAAAGTCTGGATTGGGATAAGACTCCCCCTGCTCCTTCCCTTCCTCCTGCCATAATCAAAAAAACCTCCCAAAGATATCTGGAAGCTTATGAGAGGATTACCGGAATGAAAATGGGGACGTGATTATTTTTTGTAAAGTGTAAAATGGGGACGTGATTATTTTTTCTTTTTCTAATTTTCTCTCTCTCCAATTTTTTTCCCTTTACAAAAAATGATCCCGTCCCCATTTTCTAATCACGTCCCTATTTTCTATATTTTCTAGGAATTGACAAAGGGACTGCCGAGTATATAATAGCATTAAAATTTAAAAAAACTGGTGATTAAATAATAAGGATTCTTTGATGCAGAAATCCGAGGTAGCTAGTTTAGACAAATTCGAATTTCGATACCAACAGCTTGGTAGACTTCTTTCCGATCCTAATGTTTTAGAAAATAGACAGCTTCTAGAAAAATACAGTAAGGAATACCGAGAACTAGAAGAAACCGTTTTTCTCTGGCAAAAATATAAGAAGATTCAAAATGAGATAACGAAGCTAGAGGATATTCTGGAGGATAAAAAAGAGACTCAAGAGATTAAAGAATTAGCCGAAGAGGAAAAAAAGAGCCTAAACCATGAGCTGGCAGAGATAGAGAAAAAACTTTCAGATCTTTTGAAACCTGGTGACCAATATTCTCACCGGAATGTAATTGTGGAGATTCGTGCTGGAGCAGGGGGAGAAGAGGCGGCTTTATTTGCGGCTGATCTATACAAAATGTACACCCGCTTTGGAGAAAAACGTGGTTGGACAATAGAGAACATAAATCACCGCCCTACAGATAGAGGAGGCTTTAAAGAAGCGGTTTTTGCCATTGAAGGAAGAGATGTCTTTTCTACCATGCGCTTTGAAAGTGGAGTGCATCGGGTACAGAGAGTGCCTGTTACAGAATCGAGTGGTAGAATTCATACCTCGACTGTAACGGTAGCAGTGCTTCCCGAGGCCGAGGAAGTAGAAGTTGAGATAAAACCTGAAGATCTACGGATAGACACCTTTCATTCTCGAGGAGCAGGAGGGCAGCACGTAAATGTTACCGATTCTGCAGTAAGAATCACTCATAGACCTAGCAGGATTATAATCCAATGTCAGGATGAAAGATCCCAACATCAAAATAAAATTAAAGCCATGCGAGTCCTGCGGGCTGAGCTCCTTCAGAGAAAAGAAAGTGAGCAGCAAAGGGACATCTCTAAGCAAAGAAAAAATCAGATTGGAAGTGGAGAAAGATCGGAGCGCATCAGGACTTACAACTTTCCACAAAATAGGGTCACCGATCACCGGATTCACTTAACCCTGCATAATTTGGAAGGTATTTTGAATGGAGAGATGGACCACCTAATCGAATCTCTTCAAAGAAAGCTAAGGAAGCAAAGGTTTGTAGTTGGCAAGGAACAAACTTGAGGTATGTCTTCAAAAGATAAAACAAGGAATTATTCCTTATTGGCTTTATGGCTTGACTCAGGAAGCTAAATCTTATGCCATGGCCCTCCTGAGTAAAGAGCTGAAGGTTCCTTTTTTATTAGTTCTTCCCGGTGAATCAGAGGCTGAGAATACATACCAAGATTTGCTTCCCTTGCTTCCCTCAGACGGAAAAATTTCCCTTTTTCCGTCTCAAGAAAAGGACCAAACTGGAAAACGTCTTAGGATTCTACATCAATTAAGGAAAGAGGATAGCATCCTCATAGTATCCTCTTTGGATGCTCTTCGTCAAAAAGTACCACCCCTTTTTATTTTGGATAGGGACTCTCTTCTGGTGAAAAGAGGAGGAAAGGTAAGTCGAGGTACACTTATAAAGCACTTAACCGAAGGAGGATATGAGTTTTCTCCTTTGGTACAAGAAAAAGGTGATTATTCCTTTCGGGGAGGAATCGTAGATTTTTATTCTTCTCTTTACCCCAAACCTATCAGGATCGAACTTTTTGGAGATACTGTAGAATCGATTAGAGAATTTAATCCCGAGACGCAGTCCTCTGTGGGAAAGAAAAGAGAGGTCGTTTTGTCTTCTCAAGATGAGCTAGCTTTGAGCAAGAAGACAAATGGAAGACTTTGTTCTTTATTTGAGACTTTTCCTTCCTTTACTATAATTCTAGATGAACCGGGTGAGATTCAGGATCGGCTAGAAAAACGGGCAAATTCTGAGAATAAAATACTTAAACCTATTTTAGAGTCTCCTCATTTGTATCTTTCCACCTTGCCCCGGAAGACGTCCTGGATGAAGCCTCGGGAGAGCATCTCGGTTTCCTGCAGTGGTTTGCCTTCTTACCAGGGTCACTTTGACTTATTAATTCAGGACATAAAATCATGGAGAAAAAGAAAGTACAAAATAGTTCTTTTGACCCCCAATCGAGGTCAGGGCAAAAGATTGAAGGAGCTATTTGAAGAAAAAGATCTCGAAATACCGGTAAAAGAGAAGTTTTCCGTGTATGAGGACTTTCCCCCTCTTCTCATTTCTCTGGGTGATCTGAGGAGAGGTTTTGTTTTCCATGAAATAAAACAAGTCCTTATAACCGATGAGGATATCTTTAAACGTTATAGAGAAAGAAGACAGAGATGGGTTGGTGAAGAGGAGAAGAAAATTGAAAGATGGACCGAACTTCGAGGAGGCGATTATGTAGTACATATTGATCATGGAATAGGTAAATTCAGTGGGATAAAAACCTTGGAGTTGCAGGGAAGAAAATGCGATTATTTTCAGGTAAATTACAAAGGAACTGATAGACTTTACATCCCCCTGGATCAACTAGACCGATTGCACAAGTACATGGGAGATTCTGATCATCCACCTCCCATTTACAGTTTAGAAGGGGGACAGTGGAGATTAACAAAGAGAAGAGTCAGAAAAGCTGCTCGGGATCTTGCTTCTTCTCTTCTTCGGCTTTATTCTATTCGAAAAGTAATACGGGGTCATCGCTTCTCCCCCGATGCTGACTGGCAGCTTGAATTCGAGGCTTCTTTTCCCTATCAGGAAACCCCTGACCAGTTAAGAGCTACTCATGAGGTAAAACAAGATATGGAAAGTCCTAGCCCTATGGATAGGCTGGTTTGTGGAGATGCAGGATATGGAAAGACGGAAGTAGCTATGCGAGCAGCCTTTAAGGTGGTAATGGATGACAAGCAGGTAGCTATGCTGGTTCCTACCACTATTTTAGCCGAGCAGCACTACCGAACCTTCACCGAGAGAATGGCAGCTTATCCTATTCGGATCGAGATGCTATCCCGTTTTCGAGGTCTCAAAGAACAAAAAGATATCGTAGTCGAGCTCAAGAATGGAGGAGTTGACATTGTCATAGGTACCCATAGGCTAATACAAAAAGACATAGAGTTTAAGGATCTAGGTCTGGTCATCATTGATGAGGAACAACGATTTGGAGTAATACAAAAGAAGAGGTTAAGAGAACTCAGAAGTTCAGTGGACGTTCTAACTCTCAGTGCTACCCCTATTCCTCGCTCTCTCTATATGTCGTTGATGGGAGTCAGATCGATGAGCATGATCTTTACGCCTCCCAAAGAGAGACTTAATGTGGAAACGCAGGTAGCAGAGTATAATGAGGAGCTAATGAGAGAGGCTATAATTGAAGAACTGGGGCGGAAAGGCCAGGTTTTCTATCTTTACAATAGAATTGAGGGAATTTATAGAGTTGCTGAAAAGATAAAGGCGCTGGTTCCCCAAAGTAAAGTTGCCGTGGCGCATGGAAGGATGCCTTCGAGAGAGCTTGAAAAAGTTACCCGGGATTTTCTTGAACGAAGATACA
Organism: uncultured Clostridia bacterium; assembly: GCA_964543295.1. Taxonomy (GTDB): domain Bacteria; phylum Aerophobota; class Aerophobia; order Aerophobales; family AE-B3A; genus AE-B3B. The sequence goes on from CAZIXA010000001.1 coordinate 184,619, forward strand.
ATGTTTTAACATGCACTACCATTATCGAATCGGGCATAGATATGCCCAATGTAAATACCTTAATTGTGGAAGGGGCCGAACAATTTGGTTTAGCTGACCTTTATCAATTGAGAGGGAGAGTTGGTAGAGGCAGGTTAAAGGGATACGCTTATTTTCTCTTTACTCCAGCTAAATCACTTACTCATGAAGCCCGCAAAAGACTGGAAGTTATTAACCAGTTTAAAGAACCTGGCTCTGGATTTCGCATATCTATGCAAGATTTGGAGATAAGAGGAGCGGGAAATCTTCTGGGTAGAGAACAGCACGGTCACATAGCCGCGGTAGGATTTACTCTTTATTCAGAGCTTCTCTCCGAGGAGATTAAAAAATTACGCGGAGAAAAGGTCAAGCCATCTCTACCCATAAGTTTAGATCTAAAGGTGGAAGCTCGGATTCCTTCCTCCTATGTGCCTTACCAGGAACAAAGATTTGAGCTTTATCGAAGAATAGGGGAAATAAGCCACCATGAGGAGATCCTTAAATTAAAAGAGGAGGTGCGGGATCGCTACGGACCCTTGCCGGCTGAGACGAAAAATCTCCTTAATCTCCTGCGAATAAAACTTATAGCTAAGGAGCTCGGGATTGTCTGCTTGAGAAACAAAGGATCTAAAATCTGGACTACTTTCTCTCCTTTCACCCCTCTTAATCAAGATAGTCGAGCTCAGATTAAAAGAAAACTCTCACCTGAAGTTCAGTCCTTTCCTCTGGATGAGAGAAATTTAATCATCTCTAAAAAAGGTGAGGGGAAAGGACTTTTGGTATCTTTAGAGAAGATTTTACAACGACTCAAAGATGTGCTATACTCTGCGTGAGGCATAGGGTAAGATGAGGGGGATTTTTTCCTTTTTTGTGATTTTTGTTGTGGTGACAGGAGCTAAGTTTGCTTACTCCGGTGAGTTGATTGACGAAGTGGTAGCAGTGGTTAATGGAGAAATCATTACTCAAAGACAGTTAGACCAGGTAATATTCCTAAACGGAGGAAATGTGGAGCTCAAAGATATTATAGAGGATTTCATTCTTTGCCAGGAAGCTCAAAGAGAAGGAATATCAGTAAGTTCCCAGACCGTGGAAAAAGCTCTGGTTGAAATTAAAGCAGATTTTTCTGATACCGAATTTGAGCAAGCCTTAGCCCAAGGTGGACTGGCCGTAAGCGAGTACAAGGAATGGCTAAGAAGGAAAATTTTGCGAGATAGGCTAAAGTACCAAAAGGAAAAAGAAGTTGATAAGAAAATAAGAATAAAAGATACGCAAATAAGAGAGTTCTATTTGAAATTAAAGAAATATGTAGACGGACAAGATATTTCAGAAGCGGGAGTCGCTCAGTTTTATCGTAACCACAAAAAGAATCTGGCAAACGCAGGAAAGGTCCAAATAGCTCAAATTATAGTTAAAAGTGAGGCCACAGCTGACCTCGTCCTCCAACAATTAAAAAAAGGAGAGAGTTTGGCGGTTCTGGCCAGAAAGTTTTCTTTAAACCATAATGTCGGAGAAGGAGGTGAATTAGGGTGGATTGGCCTTAGAGAGATAAAGCCGAGTTTAAGAGCGGTGATTCTTTCTCTTAAGGAAGGAGAGGTAGTAAAGGTAAAGGAAGAGAAGGAGAATTTTTATCGCGTTATCCAACTAAAAAAGAGAAAAGAGCTTGATTTTGTCAGTTGTGAGAAGGAAATCGAAGAGTATCTAAAAGAAGAAAAGAAGAAAGAAAGTATGCAAGAATGGTTGAAGGAGCTGACTGCAAACTCGGAGATCAGGGTCATCAAAAACTAGAAGGAGCTGTAAGTGGACAAGTTCGTCATCGAAGGAGGATTTCCCCTGAAAGGGAAACTAAAGGTAAATGGAGCCAAGAACGCCACTCTTCCACTCATGGCCGCGGGCCTGCTCACGGAGGGGATATCAAGGCTTGAAAATGCTCCCTATCTTACTGACATATTGACCATGACTCAGGTGTTAGAGGGTTTAGGGGTCAAAGTAAGAAGGAGGAATAGAACTTTAGAAATCGATTCTACGCATCTTTTCTACTATGAGGCCCCTTATAAACCCGTTAAACTTTTGCGAGCTTCTATCTTGATTCTGGGTCCTCTTTTGGCTCGTCGGGGCCATGCTCGGGTCTGTCTTCCGGGAGGATGTGATATAGGTAGGAGACCGGTGGATCTGCATATCAAGGGATTAAGACAACTGGGAGCCAGGATAGAAGTAAATAACGGATACATTGAGGCGAGCGTTAAAGGGAGTCTTCAGGGCGGCAGTATCTATTTGAATGTTCCCAGCGTGGGAGCTACAGAAAATTTAATGCTGGCGGCCAGTCTAGCCAAGGGCGTAACTCTTATAAGAAATGCCTCCTCTAGTCCAGAAGTGGTAGACGTAGCCAGTTTTCTGAAGCAGGCCGGAGCCAAGATTGAGGGAGAGGGGACAAACTTGATCAAAATTGAGGGAGTAAGACAGCTTAAATGCGTGCATCACAGAATTATTCCTGATCGTATTGAAGCAGGAACTTTGATAATGGCCGCCATTATTACCCGCGGAGAGATATTGTTAGAAGAAATCTGTTCAAGTCATCTAACCTCGATTTTTGTTAAATTAAGGCAGATGGGAGCGGAGATAGAGGCTGCCGAGCGCTGGGTGAGAGTCAAGGGAGGAGATCTCTTAAAGCCCATCAGAGTAAAAACACTTCCTTATCCCGGATTCTCCACTGATCTACAGCCTCAAATAACAGCTCTTGCCTGTCTGGCTCGGGGAACCAGCCTAATTAGAGAAACCATCTTTGAGGGCCGGTTTACTCACGTTCGGGGCCTAAGGAAAATGGGAGCAAGGATTGAAGAAGACAAGTCACAGGTAAGGACAAAAGGTGTGAGCTCTTTAAAAGGTGCTGTGGTCAGGACTCCTGACATAAGGGGAGGTGCTGCCTTGATTTTAGCCGGATTGACCGCTGAGGGAAGAACCGAGATCGAGAGTATTCATCACCTCGACCGGGGCTACGAGAGACTGGAAGAGAAATTATCTAAACTGGGAGCGAAAATCACCAGGGTGGAAGATTAAAATGTTTTCTCTAGGCAAAAAAATTGGAATAGATCTGGGGACCACTAATAATTTGGTCTATGTGGAGGGTAAAGGAGTAGTTTTTAATGAGCCTTCCGTAGTAGCGATAGATAAAGAATCTGGCAAAATTTTAGCTATCGGAACCGAGGCCAGGGATATGTTAGGAAGAACACCTGGTAGTATTTCAGCTATAAAACCAGTTGAAGACGGGGTCATTGCTGATTATAAGATCGTCGAAAGTATACTTAAGTTTTACGTGAGGAAGGTTTATGGCAGATGGATTTTCTTTCCTCCTTACCTTATGATCTGTATACCTACGGGGGGAACCTCGGTGGAAAGAAGGGCCGTGGTGAATGCCGCCATTCAAGCTGGATCTAAGAAAGTTTTTCTTATTGAAGAGTCTAAGGCTGCAGCTATAGGAGCAAATTTAGACATTACTAAGCCGGAAGGAAACATGGTAGTTGACGTGGGCGGAGGAACTACCGATATTGCTGTGCTTTCCTTGGGAGATATCGTTACCGCCGAGTCACTTCGTACAGGTGGCAATAGACAGGATCAAGCCATTGGTAGGTACATGAGAAAACATCATAATCTAGCCCTGGGAGAAATTACCACCGAGTATATAAAAAAGGAAATAGGCTACGCCATTTTACCCCCTAAGAATGAAGAATTAGAAGTAAAGGGTAGGGATCTAATGACGGGACTACCCAAAAGGGTTAAGATCAGTGCTGAGGAGATCTCCGAAACTCTGTCTGAGCCCTTATCTTCCATTGTGGAAGGAGTGAAGGCAGTTCTGGAAAAGACGCCTCCAGAGCTAGCGGCAGATATAATTGAGAGAGGAATTATCCTCACCGGGGGTGGAAGTCTATTGAAAAATTTCCCTCAGCTGATAGAGAAAATAACCGGTGTCAAAGCTCAACTAGCCGATGATCCCCTCTCTTGCGTAGCCATTGGGACAGGAAGAGCTCTGCAAAGTATAAATCTGCTAAAGAAGGTATATTAATAGTGGAGAAGAGGAAAACTAGATTTGTCTGCCAGAATTGTGGTTATGTCTCTTTTAAATGGCTTGGTCGATGTCCTGAATGTGATAAATGGGACAGTATCTCTGAGGAAAAGCTGAAAGAAGGAGTTTTCACCCGTGGTCTCTCTCTCACCCCTCGCAAGCCTGTGCCTATAAAGGAAATTGAAAGATTTACTCTGGCGCGCTATTTGAGTGGAATAGATGAATTTGATCGGATCCTGGGAGGAGGAGTAGTTCCCGGGAGTTTAATATTAGTGGGGGGCGAACCTGGCATAGGAAAGTCTACCCTCTTACTGGAAATAGCCAACAGATTAAGTTCTCCAAAATCTCTGGTTCTTTATATTTCGGGGGAGGAATCCATAGAACAGAACAAATTAAGGGCTACAAGGTTAGGGATAGACTCGGCCTATCTTTATGTTTCCTCAGAAACTAATTTGGAAGAGATCACTCAGCAGATTAATGATTTGGAGCCCAAGATAGTCATTGTAGATTCCATACAGACTATCTATAGAGAGGACTATAGTTCTGCTCCCGGTTCTGTTTCTCAAGTAAGAGAGTCCACTGCCTATTTGATGAAGTTGGCCAAGCAGAAAAAGATAACTATCTTTTTGATAGGCCATGTCACCAAAGAGGGAGCCATTGCCGGACCCAGAGTCTTGGAACATATTGTAGATACAGTTCTTTATTTCGAATCGGGGAAAGATTATCGATACCGAATCTTGCGGGCAGTAAAAAACAGATTTGGACCTACTTCGGAGATTGGGATTTTTGGAATGGAAGAAGATGGCATAAGAGAGATCCTTGACTCCTCCAAGCTCTTTTTAAGAGACCCTTCTTTGGATAGAGACGGTTCAGGTACAGCAGTGGTGCCAACTATAGAGGGAAGTCGAAGTTTCCTGGTGGAAATTCAAGCTCTGGTAACCTCCTCAACTCTTGTCATTCCTAGAAGAGTAACTCAGGGAATAGACTATAACAGGCTTTGTCTATTGCTGGCGGTATTAGAAAAAAGAGGAAATATGCGTTTTTATAATCAAGATGTTTACCTGAATGTAGCCGGAGGAATGAGAGTAGATGAACCAGCTTGCGACCTGGCTATAGTCTTAGCCATCGCCTCCAGTTTCAAAGATAAGCCCTTTTTAAAAGGAGCGGTAGCGGTGGGGGAAGTAGGCCTCGCCGGAGAAATTCGTCCAGTAGGATTCATGGAAAAAAGATTAGAAGAAGCAAGGAAACTAGGATTCAACCGGTGTCTTATTCCTTATTTTGGATCAAAGGATACAAAGATCTCTTCTGAAATGAAGCTCATCAAAGTAAGGAGCGTCAAGGAAGCATTAGAAAGAGGAACCAAGGAGCTTTAGATATGTCCAAAAATGAGAAAGTTAAGGAAGAAGACTTCTTTAAATTTCTTAAACTGGTAGCTCCTGGAACTCCTCTGGGACAGGGACTCGAGATAATCCTTCAAGCCGGTACCGGTGGATTGATCGTGATTGGGGATAGAGAAAAAGTGCTTGGTGCTATTGAGGGGGGCTTTGAAGTGAATTGTCACCTTACCCCAACTTCTCTAGCTGAGCTGGCTAAGATGGACGGAGCGATTATTTTGTCCGAAGATATAAAAAGGATATTGTATGCTAATACTGAACTGGTCCCTGATTATCTTATTGCCACAGGTGAGAGAGGAACTCGTCATCGGGCTGCAGAGCGAATGGCTAAACAGACAAATTGCCCAGTAATTGCTATTTCTCAATCTCGTCGAACAATTAGCCTTTACCAGGGGAATATGAAGTATGTTCTAAAGACTCCGCCAGAGCTTATGAGTAAGGCAAATCAAGCTCTGCTAACCCTGGAAGGATATCGATCTACTTTCCATGAGGTTCTAACGCATCTGGAACTTTTGGAATTTCAGGACGAGGTAAGATTACTAGATGTTGTGAAGGTTATTCAGAGAGGTCAGATAATAAAGAAAATAAAAGAGGAAATAGAAAGATACATGGTAGAATTGGGGGAAGAAGCACGACTGATAGAGATGCAATTAAAGGAAATAATAGGAAACGCTTTGCATAAAAATAGGCAAATAATAAGAGATTATGCTAAAAAAGATTATGAACAAGTTTTTCTGGCATTGGAAGAGATAAGTATGGAAGAGCTCCTAGATTTAACCAACATCACAAATGTATTAGGTTATGGGACGAGTTCTGAAAATCTCGATTTATCTGTCTTTCCCCGGGGATACCGGATTTTGTCCAAGGTTCCTCACCTGCCTTCCGCGGTAATAGAGAATGTGGTAAAGGCTCTAGGGGATCTGCAAAGTATTATGAACTCTACTGTTCTGGAGCTAACCGAAATCAACGAAGTAGGAGAAAGAAGGGCTAATTCTATAAAACGAGAATTGGAAAGACTAAGAGACGGAGCCTTGTTAGTCAAACGTTAATAAAAAAAAGACAAGATAGTCACGGGATTTCTTCACTATCCAAGGAGACGAAAACTATGAAATTGGAGCAGGTTAGACTACGTGTTTTGTTTGTTATATTAGTGGGGGTTATCTGCTACGGGATAGCAGATAACCTGGGTTTTGATCCATGGATGCCTACTCTGGTGGGGGGGTGGATAACAACAATCGTGGTTGTTGCTGAACGGGGCCTTATTAGGGTCTCCATAAGAGGGCTTATGATAGGAGGACTTGGTTTGGGGGTAGGGGTTGTTCTGGCCAATCTTTTAGCCTATCCCATTCTTTTAATTGATCCTCTAAAACAGCTTGCCCCTTTCATTCTTCTTTTAATTAACGTGATATTTGCCAGCGTTGGATTAACTGTGGCTGTGAGGAGAGGAGAGGAGATAATTAATTTTTTATCTCGCCTCAGCGGGAAAAAAGCCCAAGTTGGGGGGAAAAAATATAAGATCCTGGACACTTCAGTGATAATCGACGGAAGAATAGCTGATCTCTGCGAAATAGGTTTCATCGAAGGGACCCTGGTCATTCCCAACTTTATTCTCACTGAACTTCAACAGATCGCCGACTCTTCGGCCTCTACCAAACGAACTCGGGGTAGAAGAGGTCTCGATATGCTAAATAGACTCCAGAGTCAGGAAAATATCCCCACGCAAATTATAGACAAAGACTTTCCTCATATACCTGAAGTGGATGGTAAACTACTTCAATTGGCTAAAATAATGGGAGCAGATATAATTACTAATGATTATAACCTAAAAAAAGTAGCTAAAATTCAAAATGTAAAAGTTATGAATATAAATGAAATAGCTACTGCTTTGAAACCTGTTCTTTTACCGGGAGAGAGCCTGAAGATCAGTATCCTTAAAGAGGGAGAAAATCCCAATCAAGGAGTTGCCTATCTAGAGGACGGAACAATGGTAGTGATAGAGGGAGGAAAAAAGTACATTGGTAAGGAGATGGAGGTTTTGGTTACCTCTGTTCTTCAGACCACCACTGGTAAAATGATATTTACTGAGATAAAGAATGAGACTGGCAAGGAGAGAAAGAGAAGAGTGAAGGGAAAGGCTAATTGAAAATTGAGACGGTCATTGTGGCGGCGGGAAAAGGAGCAAGGTTTAGTGATTTTCGCCCAAAACAGTTCTGTCTTCTGGGGGGGAAGCTCCTTCTTGCCTGGACCATAGAAAGATTCGAAGAATGTAAATTAATTAATAACATTATCCTGGTTGTTCCCCCAGGGATGAGCAAATATGCAAAGGAGACAGTGATTTCTTCATCCAGATACAAGAAGGTCAAGGCGATAGTGGAAGGGGGCAAAGAACGAGGTGATTCAGTTTTTGAAGGGCTGCAGAAGGTGGATACCAGCACAGATATTGTCCTTGTCCATGATGGAGTTCGTCCACTAATAAGCTGCCATCTTATAGAAAGAGTAATTGACGGGGCAAAAGAATATAAGGCCGTGGTTCCAGGAATTCCCATGAGAGAAACGGTAAAAGAGAGAGAAGAAGGCAATGCAGTAAAAAAAACCTTGAATAGGAGAAGGCTTTACTCTATTCAGACGCCCCAAGGATTCAGAAAAGACTTGATCCTGAAGGCCTATAAGGAAGCCAAAAAGGAAGAACGGTGGGCTAGTGATGATGCTGGTCTGGTGGAGAGATTAGGAGAAAAAGTTAAAGTAATACCAGGGGAAGAAATAAACATTAAAATTACCACTTCTCTAGATTTAAAATTTGCTGAGATGCTTTTAGGAGGAAGAGGGGGATGAGGGTAGGTATAGGTTATGACGTACATCCTCTGGTAAAGGGAAAGAGGTTCGTCCTGGGAGGAGTAAATATTCCTTATTCCATGGGTCTATCTGGGCACTCAGATGCTGATGTTCTTGTGCATAGCATTGCAGATGCCCTTTTAGGTGCAGTTGGAAAAAAGGACATAGGCTCTTTTTTTCCTAACAATGACCCTACCACCAGGGGGATTTCCAGTCTAATTTTGTTAAAGCAGATTCTCCAGCTGCTAAAAAAGAATGGTTATGGGGTAAACAATCTCGATTCTACTCTAGTAGCTGAACAACCTAGACTTGCTTTTTACATTCCCCGTATGAAAAAAAATATCGCCAATATTTTGGAAATAGAGCCCGAAAAAATCGGGATCAAAGCCACCACCTCGGAGGGACTAGGATTTTTAGGTAAAAAAAGGGGAATCTGCTGTTGGACAGTAGCCAGTGTAAAACAAGAGGAATAAATTGCCTTTGAAAGTATATAATACTCTGACCAAGAGAAAAGAGGAGTTCGTGCCCCTTAAGGATAAAGAGGTTAGGATGTATGTTTGTGGAGTTACTCTCTATGATGAGTTGCACTTGGGACATGCGAGAGCGGCGGTAATATTTGATGTGATTAGGTGTTATCTGGAACATCGGGGATTTAAAGTAAATTACGTAACCAATTTTACTGATGTAGATGATAAGGTCATCAATCGAGCCAAAAGTTTAGGAACATCCATCTTTGATCTAACAGAAAGACTTATTAAGGAATATTTTCAGCAGATGGAGCTTCTAGGAGTAAAAAGAGCAAATGACTATCCTTGTGCAACTGAATACATAAAAGAGATAATAGATCTAATTAAGAAACTGGAGAGGAAGAATCTGGCCTATGCTCAGGATGGGGATGTTTTCTTTCGAGTAAGAGGATTTCCTTCTTACGGGAAACTATCCGGTCAAGATCTAAAAGAGTTGTTGGTAGGGGCAAGAGTACAGGTGAACGAAAGAAAGGAAGATCCTTTGGACTTTGTGGTCTGGAAAAAAGCGAAAGAGGGAGAACCTTTCTGGGACAGCCCTTGGGGGAAAGGACGACCGGGTTGGCACATTGAATGTTCTGCCATGGCTATGAATCTCTTAGGAGAAAGCATAGATATTCATGGGGGAGGAGAAGATTTAATCTTTCCCCATCATGAGAATGAAATTGCTCAATCAGAGGGAGCTATGGGGAGAAGATTCGCTAAGTATTGGATTCATAATGGCTTGGTAAAAATGAAGGATCAAAAGATGGCAAAATCAACCCGGAATGTCTTCACACTCTCTCATGCTCTTCAAGATTATGACGGAGAGGCCGTAAGATTCTTCCTTCTCTCTGCTCATTACCGCAGTCCCCTGGATTATCATGAAAATAGTCTAAAGGAAGCTAAATCCTCGCTGGAGACAGTCTATAATATTCTTAAACGAATAAAAGAAATAAAGGGAGAACAATCTCAAAGAACCACTGACCTAAACCTAAGATTTCTCGCAGAGGATCTTTCATCACACTTAAAGAAGATGCAGACCCGGTTTATCCAGGCTATGGATGACGATTTCAATACCCCGGCTGCTCTATCCTTCATTTTTGAGGCAGTTAAAAAGGCAAACCTATTGCTGAGAGAAGACCAGTCTTTGGATAGAAGCTCTCAGCAGGTTCTCTTAAAAACCAGAGAAAAGATTAAAAATCTAGGAGATATCCTGGGACTCTTTCAAAAAGAAGAAAAGAAAAGGTTGGGAGAAAAAGAGAAAAAGTTAATAGAGATTTTGGTTGCAGTGAGAAATAAACTACGAGGAAAGAAAGATTGGAAACTTGCTGATGAGATAAGAAAAAAACTGGATGAGTTAGGAATTGAGCTTGAGGATGAAAGGACCAGAACAGTGTGGAGAACTAAAAGTTAACCGCGCTGGCGTAGCTCAATTGGCAGAGCAGCTGATTTGTAATCAGCAGGTTGGGGGTTCAAGCCCCTCCGCCAGCTCCCGACTTAATTAAGGAATTAGAGGGGAGTAAGATATGGTAGCCGCAACCTTCAGGTTGCGCAGGCGAGTGAAAGCAGGATTAGAGAGCAAAGAGCTATTAACACTTAAGACTGTGAGCCATCAGCTATGAACCATGAGCTCCATAAGCCCGCGGCTACCGATTCTTCGGCAGAAGTTGGTTCACAATAAGAGGCAACTTTTCTAAAGCTGAGCTCACTGTTAAGGGATGTGAGGTTCCTCCCTGGGCAAAATCCCATCTTCCTCCCCCACTTCCCTCTGCCAGCCGACAGACCTCTTTTATTACCTTGTCAGCAGAGAGAGTCTTTTGGGTGGAAGCAGCTACCAGAAGGGCTTTATTTGGACGTAGGGAGGCTAACACTACTATGCCCTTTTTTAATTTCGCCTTCAGCTTTTCTGCTGCTTCTCTGAGCATTTCGGCAGATAAATTATCCCATTTTCCACTCACCACTTTGACTTTTCCAATCTCCTGGGCCTCCTCTAACATCTTAGTGATCTTTAAATTTACTGACTTCTCTTGCCATCTTTTTAACTCTCTATCTTGATTTTGAAGTCTTTCCTCTTTTTCTTGAAGACGGGTTAATATCCCATTCTCCGAAGTTCCTAATTTAGTAGCTATTGTTTTTAACAAATTTTCCTTCTCTTCATCCTGTTTTAGGGCCTTTTCCCCTACTAAAGCCTCTATTCTTCTTACACCAGAGGCTATGCCTGTTTCACTGATTATCTTCATCAATCCAATCTCTCCGAGGTTAGAAAGGTGAGTTCCTCCACAGACTTCTTTGCTAAACTCTCCAATATTCACCAACCTCACTCTTTCCTCATATTTTGGCTCAAAGAGAGCTATGGCACCTCTGCGGTGCGCTTCATCCAGAGTGGTTTCCTCTACCATCACCGGAAGAACTTCTCTTATTTTCTCGTTCAGCAAAAGGGTTATCTTTCGAAGTTCATGCCTAGTTATAGCTGAAAAATAAGTAAAGTCGAAGCGTAATCTATCCTCATCAACCAGAGAACCACTTTGTTTGACAGTTCTACCTAAAATTTCCCTCAAGACTGCCTGCAAAAGATGAGTAGCTGTATGGGCACGAGAAATAGCCTTCCTTCTCGGCTTATCAACCTCGGCAGTTACCTTCTCTCCCTTTTTAAGCGTACCTTTTAACATCTTCACTCGGTGAAAAATGAGCTCCTCATTCATTTTCTGAGTATCCAATACCTGAGCTCGACTGTTAGAAGTAAATACGAGACCCTGGTCTCCTATTTGTCCGCCTCCCTCCGGATAAAAGGGAGTGGATTTCAGGATAAGTTCTCCTTCCTCCCCCTGACCTATCTTCTCTACTTCTACTCCTCGTTTGATGATTCCCACCAGTGTAGTATCTAACTCCAACCTTTTATATCCCTGGAAGATTTTTGCCGGGTCTAGCTTATATTCTAGTTTTAGTTTCTCAAAAATTTCCTTCCCTATCCCACTTGCTTTAGTTATGGCTACGTTTACGTTCTCTGTTACCTTTACCATCTCCTCGATGGTTATCTTCCTACTTCTTTCTTTTTGCTCAGTTAATAATTTATCGTATTCCTCTCTGTTTACACTCAATCCCTCTTCCCCTGCTATTTCTTCAGTCAGTTCTATAGGAAAACCGTAAGTATCGTACAACCGAAAGACATCTCGGGGAGGAATCAGTTTCTTTCCCTTTGCTTTTAGATTCCCAATTAGGGCATCTAGGATTCTCATTCCTCTGCTTAAAGTATCCCGAAAATTCTCCTCCTCTGCCTTAATGACCGAGACTATCTGGCCTTGCTTCTTCTTAAGATGAGGATAGGGCTCCTCCATCAATTTGGCCACTGTGGTGACTCCCTGATAAAGGAAAGGGTCCTCCAGACCCAATCTTCTCCCCAGACGGTGGGCACGTCGAAGAATTCTCCTCACCACATATCCCCTCCCCACGTTGGAAGGTAGAATTTCCTCTCCCAAGAGAAAGGTCAAGGCGCGCAGATGATCACAGATTGTCCTGAAGCTCTTTTCCTGATGTATCTTCTCGGGAAGAAGATTTTTCAACCAATCAAGAATGGGACTGAATAAATCAGTCTGATAATCGTCCTCTACCTCCTGGAGCACTGAAGCAGTCCTTTCCAAACCCATTCCAGTGTCGATGTTTTTTGAAGGCAGAGGAGAGAGCCTCCCGGCTTTGTCTCGATTAAACTGCATGAAAACAAGATTCCATAGTTCGATCCATCTTGAGCAGCTACACCCAGGCTCACAGTGCGTTTTTCCACAGCCAAAGCTTTGCCCCCTATCAAAGAAAATCTCTGTGTCCGGTCCACAGGGCCCCACTTCAGCTAAAGACCAGAAGTTGCCTTCTTCACCTTTTTTTAAGATCTTTGAGGGAACAATACCTATTTTTTTCCAGATCTTATAAGTCTCCTCATCTTCTCTGAATATGGTAATCCAAAGATTTTCTTTCTCCAAGCCCAATTCTTTAGTAACAAATTCCCACCCCCACTCACATGCCTCGCGTTTGAAATAGTCACCCAGGGAGAAATTGCCCAGCATCTCGAAAAGAGTATGATGGTGCGGAGTCTGGCCCACTTTCTCCAGATCGCTGGTACGAAAACAAACTTGACAAGAAGCAAGACGAGAGACTGGAGGTCTCTTTTTCCCTAAAAAGAATGCCTTAAGGGGAACCATCCCTGCAATAGTAAATAAAAGTGCAGGATCATCGATTGATAAGGGCGCCGATGGCTGAATGAGATGGTCCCTTTCTTTAAAAAAATCGAGGAACCTTCTTCTAATCTCATTTCCTGTCATAAGTAAACTCCCCTCTTAGCGGATAGCGTTTAGCGTATAGTTTTTACTATCCACTATTTTTTACATTGTCCGTAGAGGATCTACATCTACTACTGCTCTAACTCCTTGAATACCACTAAATAAAGAGTTCAGTTTTTTTTCTAGAATCTGTCTCATGGAAGACAAATTTTTATCTTTTAAAACCAGATGATAGCGATATTTTCCTTTTATTTTAGCAAAAGGACAGGAAGAAGGACCCAAAAATTCTATTCCTTCTCCCTCTATTTTTTCTCTCAGTGCTTCTGCCACTTCCTCTACACCTGTCTTTACTCTTCCTTCTAGAAGGATTCTTAGCCAATGTAGATAGGGTGGATACTCTAAATCTTTTCTTATCTGAGCTTCTCTCTCATAAAAATCCTCTTCTTTTCCTGCCAATGCTTCTATAGTATAGTGAGTAGGATTGTAAGTCTGAATAATCAACCTGCCTTGAGGTTTCATTAATCTTTTTATCTTGGTAAGAAGTTGGAAAAGATATTCTCCCGCTCTAAAGTCAGGCAAATTCAGTAAACCGTCTGCTAGAATGATGCCAACCAGACTAACATAGGACAAAATCTCTTCTCTGATGATCAACTGGGTGCCTACTAAAATATCAATTTTTTTCTCTATCAAATCACTCTTTAGCTTTTTATAGAGCAGAGAAGAATTGATGATATCCAGATCACCGCGCCTGACACAAGCTTTGGGAAATTTTTTTTTCACTTCTATCTCTAACTGTTCTGTCCCTAATCCTACACCACGAACGTAGCTTCCCTTACAGGAAGGACAAACTCGAGGAGCTTTTTCTTCATAACCGCAATAATGGCAGGTTAACTCACCCTTCAAATGAAGAGTAAGACTTATATCGCAATTAGGACAACGAGGTACTTTTCCACACTCTTGACAGAGAAGAAAATTAGCAAAACCACGTCTATTAAAAAAAAGAAGGGCAGCGTCATTTTCTTCTAGATTTTTCTCTATTTCTTCTTCCAAAGTCAGGGAAAAGATTCTATCTTTTTCCTTACGCATATCTATAACTCTCACCCGGCGAGACTTACTGCTATTGAGAGAAAATTCAACAAATTTATAAATTCCCCTCTTTGCCCGATACCAGGATTCCAAAGAAGGACTTGCCGTGAGTAGAACTACAGGGAAACCTTCTATTTGTGCCCGTTTAATAGCAACATCCCGCAGGTGATAGCGCGGTACTTCTATCTGTTTATAGGCAGAATTCTCTTCCTCTTCAATTATAATTAAGCCTAACCTGCTAAAGGGAGCGAATACAGCCGATCGCGTTCCTATGGCCAGCCATACCTCTCCCCTGCTTATTTTACACCATTCTTCATATCTTTGTTTGGAGGAAAGGCGACTATGAAGAATAGCTATCTCTTCTTCATAATAAGAGTGGATCAACTCTTTCAAAACAGGAAGATAGCTGATCTCGGGAACAATTAAAATAACCTGCTTTTCTTTCTCTAGGGTTTTTTTTATTAAGAGGAGGTATAAAGATTTCTTTTTCTCATTATCCTCTGTTTTAAAAAGAAAGACCCCTTTTTCTTTAAGAAAAGAAACACTCTCATTATTTTCCCCCACCATAGAGCTTAATTTTCCAAATTTTCGACCAGCAGAAGTTTTTCTCTCGAGGTCTTTGCTTCTCTGGGTTCTAAAGGTCTCCTGGATGGGAAAGATTGAATGAAGAGCTTGCCCTAAGGAACAACAATAGTAATCACTTATCCACTTTCCCAGCTTAATGAAACTATTACTTAGGGGAGGAAAATCCTTCATCACCTTGACAATTTCCTTTAGATTTCCCCTGCTCTGTGCTCTTTCTATCTTGTCCACCACAAAACCGCTTAAGATTTTCCTTTTAAAGGGAACCAGCACTTTTCCCCCTATCTTAACTCGAGAGCTGATTTCTGCAGGAACCTTATAAGCAAAGGATTGATTCAAAGGAAGATTCAATACCACTTTGATATACTTCACTTTACCATCCGATGTCATTTTACCCATTTTTTATGGCAACTTCCTTCATCGACAAAGAGGAAATTATGCGAGACTAATTCACACTTTATTGAAATCTTCAGAAAAATCAAGCTACCGAATTAAATCACATAAAGTCTAGCCCAAAATGGAAAAGAAATCCTTTAAGGAAAGATTTTACTGGGGTGGGAATGACTTTTCTCTGAGCTTTATATGAAGCTCCTTGAGCTGTTCATCATCCACAGGGGAAGGAGCCTGGGTCATTAAAGAAACGGCTTTTTGAGTTTTAGGAAAGGGAATAACCTCCCTTATAGATGCTGCTCCCGCCAGTATCATCACCAGACGATCTAGTCCCAGGGCAATTCCTCCATGCGGAGGAGCCCCAAAAGAGAGAGCCTCAAGGAGAAAACCAAATCTTTTTCTTGCCTGAAGAGAATCTATTCCTAAGATTTCTAGGATCCTTTCCTGGATTTTTCTTCGGTGGATCCTTATACTTCCTCCTCCAATTTCTTCACCGTTCAAGACAATATCGTAACTGCGAGCCCTGACTTTCTTGGGGTGAACCTCTAAGAGTGGCAGATCTTCCTCTTTAGGAGAGGTAAAGGGGTGATGGCGGGCAGCCAATCTTCCTTCCTCATCTTGCTCAAATAAAGGAAAATCTACGATCCATACTAATTGATATACATCCTTAGGAATTAGATTGAACCTTTTTCCCAGGCAAAGACGAAGTTGAGCTAAAGACGCGGCCACCACTTCCTTTCTATCGGCTACAAAGAAAAGGGCATCTCCTTTTTCACCCTCCATATGCTCTATTATCCTTAAAAGAATAGTCTTGGGGAAAAATTTACTTAGAGGTGATTTTATCTTTTCAGGAGTAAGAAGAATCCAACTTAATCCCTTAGCTCCGTAAGGTTCTATCCTCTGGGATAGATCCTCTAATTCTTTACGAGAAAGGCGAGATCCCCCAGGAAGACTTAATCCTTTCACTTCTCCTCCCTGGGCCAAGCACCTATGAAAGACGGGGAATTTACTCTGGCCAGCCAAAGAAGAGATGTTCTTTAACTCCAATCCAAATCGAGTGTCGGGTTTATCGATGCCAAATCGATCCATAGCCTCTTCATAACCAAGACGAGGAAAGGGAATTTTCAGGGATATTCCCAGGGTTTTTTTAAATACATGAACCAGCATGGGCTCGACCAGATTATATATATCGTTTTCTTCAATGAATGAAGCTTCTATGTCTATCTGGGTGTGTTCTGGCTGTCTGTCCGCTCGTAAGTCTTCATCTCGAAAACACCTCACAATCTGAAAGTATCGATCGAAACCGGCCACCATCAAAAGTTGTTTGAATAACTGGGGAGACTGAGGAAGGGCATAGAATTCTCCCGGATTTACACGAGAGGGAACTAGATAATCTCTTGCTCCCTCAGGAGTACTGCGGGTCAAAAAGGGGGTTTCTATTTCCATAAAACCCTTTTTATCGAGGTAACTGCGTACCTGTTTAGTTACCTCATATCTCAGGCGAAGATTTCTTTGCATCACTGCCCTTCGTAGATCCAGATATCTATATTTTAGTCTGGTTTCCTCACTTGCCTCAATCTCATCTTGAATAGGAAAAGGAAGAGATTTAGATATATTTAGAATTTCCAGATTTTCCACTATCACTTCTATCTCTCCCGTCTCGAGCTCTAGGTTTACCGATTCAACTGGGCGCATTCTCACTTCACCCTCTACTGCAATTACCCACCCTTCTCTCAAGCTGCGGGCTAGCAGGTGACTTTCTTCATCTACCTTGGGATTGAAAACAACCTGAACAACTCCTGATTTATCACCTAGATCAATAAAAATCAATCCTCCATGATCTCGCCTTTTTTTCACCCATCCAGCTAAAATAATGGTTTCACCCTCGTTTTTTTTACTCAAATTTCCACAAAAGTGGTCTCGCTTCAACTTCATATTAGCCGTTCCCGTTTAGTCTGCGGTCAAGAAGTATCTCGGGACTCTTCCCCTCGATACCCGTATAAATCTTCTAAATACTAACACTTTCCTGAGAAATCAAGAAGTTTCACTTCGTCCCATCCTACTTTTTTCTGCTGACCTGACTCCATGTCCCGGAGAATAAACTTCCCTTCCTCTACCTCTTTTCCTCCTACAATTATTACCCATCTGGCCCGTTTTTTATTGGCGATCTTTAACTGAGAAGAAAGGCTCTTTGGTGAGAGGTTAACCCTGGTTCTTATTCTCTGACCGCGAAGAATCCTAGCCAAACAGTATCCGGCCGTTAGTCCTTCCTCGTCCAGCGTAGCTATGTGAATCACAGAAGAATATTGGGAATGGAGCTCTTTATGCTCTTTTTTTAAGGCGACTAACAACCGATCTACTCCTATAGCAAAACCTATGGCTGGAATAGAGGGACCTCCTAATTCTTCTACCAGGTCATCATACCTTCCCCCGGCGCAAATAGTAGCCTGTGGTCCCAGTAGTGATGAGACGATCTCAAAAATAGTGCGGGTATAGTAGTCAAGTCCCCTCACTAAATGAGGATCAATGCTGAACTTAATGTGAGCGTCTTTTAAACCCGTTCTTACCTTTTTGAAATGATTCTGACAATCTTCACATAAATAATCTCCAATCACGGGAGCTCTTTTTATTGTGGGTTGGCACTCCTCTTTCTTACAATCCAAAACCCGGAGGATGTTATATTGATAGCGTCTGCGACAATTAGAACAAAGGTTGGCCAGATTGAGTTTAAGATATTCCTTGAGTCGATCCTCATAAACTGGACGGCATTTCTTGCATCCAATGGAATTTACCTGAATATGAAAATTGGCTAATCCTATTTTTTTAAAGAATTCAGCTCCTATCTCTATAACTTCCACGTCAAGCTGTGGACTTATTTCCCCTATTGCCTCCACTCCTATTTGGTGAAACTCTCGAAGCCGAGCGGCCTGAGGTCTCTCATATCTAAACATAGGACCCATATAGTAGACTTTCCATTCGAGGGAGTGTCCATACAGTTTGTGCTGGAGATAAGCCCGTACAACGGAGGCGGTGGCTTCTGGACGTAGGGATAGACTCCTTCCCTTTTTGTCCTTGAAGGTATACATCTGTTTGCCGGCATCGGTTTCTTTTCCTAAACTGCGAAGGAAAAGCTCGGTGCGTTCAAAAGTAGGGATTCTTATCTCCTCATATCCGTACAAAGAAAAAAGGAAAGAAGCCTCTTTTTCGATCCATTGATATTGGAGGGTTTGCTGAGGAAGTAGATCCTCTACTCCTCTAGGGGACTGAATCATTAACCTGTTCCCTTTGATACTTATAAACTGCCTTCAGGTGCTGCTCGTAACTCTGACTAAATTGGTGGATTCCATTGCCTTTAGCCACAAAATAGAGGTAGTCCACCTCAGCTGGATACAATATCGCATAAATACTATCTTTTCCTGGACTACAGATAGGACCAGGTGGCAGCCCATGATAAAGGTAGGTATTGTAAGAGGAGGGGGTCTTAAGTTCATTGAGAGTCAATCTCTCTCGAAAATCTCCCAAAGCGTACTTGACAGTGGGGTCTGCCCGCAGTCTTAATCCTTTCTGGAGACGATTATAAAAGACAGCAGCAATAATGGGTTTTTCTGAACTCACACAAGCCTCCTTCTCCACTATGGAAGCCAGAGTAATTACATCTTTCAGAGAGAGGTGATGGTTTCCTTTCCAATTTTCATAGAGTGGACCCACGACTTCCCCAAATCGAACCAGGAACTTTTTCACCACTTCTTGGGAATTTTCATCGCTGGCGAAGTAATAGGTATCGGGATAAAGGTACCCCTCCAGACTCTCTTTAGGTAGTGGAAAAGTGCAATCTTGCTTAAAAATTTCGGGACTGTCTATTAACCTGAGAAAGACATCTTCTTTTACGACTCCCTTAGAGCCCAGAATTTTTGCTACTTCCCATTTGGGAAGTCCTTCGGGGATGGTGACTCGATAGATCTTGATTTGTCCTTTCCTTAACTGGTGTAAAACCTCGATCAGAGTAGGGGAAGTTAACTCGTATTTACCTGCCTTGAGGTCTTTTTCCCAATTGAAGATTTTTGATAGAAGTATAAAAAGAAATGGGCTCTTTATAAGCTGGTGCTCAGATAAAATCTTGGCAATCCTCAAAGAGTCCGCTCCTTGAGGAATGAGAACCTCTACAGATTCCTGGTTATAAGAGGGAAAGAAAATCAGAGAGACAAACCAAACCACCAAAAGAAACACTCCTATTATGCATACATTCTTCCACCATAATTTCTTGAAATTTTGGATTTTTGAGGTTTTCATGCGGCTAAGGCGATTCTCTTTCACTCTTGTGAGAGGGAAGAACTTAGAGGATTACCCTTCAAGTATTTCTGAGAATCTAGATAGTTCTGCAGAATCACAGTAGCGGCCACTTTGTCCCTGACCTTTTTCCTCTTGGAAAAACTTACCTTCGCCTCTTTTAAAACTCTCTCCGCAGCAGCCGTGGATAGTCTCTCGTCAAATAAGATTATTGGAATATCTATCCTTGCTGATAAATCTCTGACAAAGGAGCGCACCTTTTTTGCCTGCCACCCTTCCTCACCTTTCATATTCTTGGGCAGACCCACTACTATTTTTTTTACCTTATGTTGAGAGAGGAGCTTTCTAATTTGATCTATACTTTCATTGAAAGTAGCTTTAGACCACCTCATCTGACCTATCCCCTGGGCTACGGTTTGAGAAAGATCGCTCACTGCTAACCCGATACTTTTATCTCCTAAATCCAGAGACAATACTCGCATCTTTCCCTATACTTTTCTTAGTGAGGCATTATAAAGTATCCGATTGCAATTTTCACAATAGACGATTTCTTTGCCCCTTTTAATTCGGCCGATCAAAGAAGGAGGAACTTTTACATTACAGCCCTCGCAGATACCGTCTTTGATGGGGACCACAGCTAGTTCATCTCTTAGCTGGTGAAGTTTCTCGTACTGCTCCAATAAAACGGGATTTAATCGAGGAATCAATTTCTCTCGCTCCTCCTGGAACTCCTCTCCCTTAGAGATAAGCTCTTTTAAATTGGAGATCAAAACTTTTTTCTCACGATCAAGCTCATTCTTTTCTGCTTCCGCTTTCACTTTAAAAGAAGGAAGAAATTGGGTTAGTTCTTCCTCTTCTTCCATCAATTCCAACAAGAGATCCTCTATTTCCCTTTTTTCGCTCTCTACGTGGCTGACCTCTTTATCTAAGGCTGTAAATTCATCCTGTGATTTGACCCTGTATTTCTCCTCCTCATGCTTGGCCAACCTTACATCCACTTCATCTATCCTTCTTTCTTCTCCCCTTCTTTTTTTCTTTATTTCTTTCAGCTTCTCCTGTTTGCTTAATAAATTCTTCTCCAGTTCACTGATTTTGATCTCTCGTTGTCGAATCTGATGAGACAGTTTCTTTTTCCTTTGCTCATTTTTAGCTATCTCTGAGTCCAGGTCTTGAAGCTCAATAAGTAAAAAAAGCTCTTCTCCCACCCCTCCCCCTCAACGTATCAGCGTATCAAAGGTAGTTGTGATTTTTCCCCTATAATTTTACTCATTTCTGATCCCTGAGTTTGGTGCGGGGTGATGGGTTCGAACCAACGACCTCTTGCTTGTAAGGCAAGCGCTCTTCCTCTGAGCTAACCCCGCGTGCCCCCAGGGGGAGTCGAACCCCCATCGCTGGGATGAAAACCCAGTGTCCTATCCGTTAGACTATGGGGACCGGATGAGCCGTGCAGGAGTCGAACCTGCGACCCTCGGCTTAAAAGGCCGATGCTCTACCAGCTGAGCTAACGGCTCTGTTGGCCTTTCTATTATAGCAAAGCGTGAGGCTGTGTCAAGAATTAGGTTTTCTGGATCTCCTCCACAACATTAGATATTACTTCAAAAGAAAAGCCTCTCCGCCTCAATAGGTTCGAAACACGCTCAGTGAGTCTCTGTGATTCTTTCAAAACCCCCCTTTTTTTCCTAACTAAGTCTAAAGCTATCTGAACTTCATTAATTCCGGAATATAGATCCTTAAGGATCTCATCAGCCATCTCTCTATTCACCCCTTTTTGCTCAAGCTCAGATTGTATTCTCCAACTTCCGTAACCCTTTTTTATACGGTTCTCTGCCCATAGTCGAGTAAATCTCTTATCATTTATCAAATTCCGATCTTTCAGGTACTTGACAACTTTTTCTATCAGCTTTTCCTCGTACCCTTTTTGCCTCATCCTCATTTTTATTTCTCGCAAGCTCCTTTCCCGGTAATCTAAAAGCATGAGAGCATAGGCCTGAGCTTTATTTAATTCTTCCTGGGAGGTTATCTTTTTAAGATCCTTCTCATCTACCAGTTTTCCCACTCTTAAGTCCATATCCTCAACTGTCTTTTTATCAATACCCAGGACAAACTCTCCATCTATAAAGATAGAGTATCTATTAGGATTTCTCCTTTGAGAATTTATAGCGGTAATTGTTCCCATTTTTTATACTAATCTGCTTTTAAAAACAGTAAACTCCCTAAGAAGAGAAAAGTTGTTACTCCTATAGCATAATAGGATTGAGGAGCCCAGTAGTTGCCCTTAAGGCCAAACTCCATGGTTAACAAGAGTCCAAACTCATCTGCAACTAATCCAAGACCTCCTCCAAACATCACGCTGGCAATTCCTTTAAAGACCCTCCTGTATAATCTTTTGTATCTAATCAAGGCTAACCAATTGGAGAGTATCAATAAAAGTATCCCGTAATAAAAGTGATGAATGTGGTAACCTTTAATGTAGAAATAGCCGAAAATAGCCTTTCCCTTCCCAACGTCCAGAACAACTGCACGGGAGACCAGCACGCTGGTCGCAAAGGCGATAAAAGCCCAGAGAAGACTCTCTTTCCCCTTTTCAATTATGCACCTTTCATACCACCTTATTATCGATTTCATATGTTCTCCTTCTCTATTTTGCTACTAGGAAAGTATTGGTATTTAGAAGATTTATACACGTATCGAGGGGAAGAGTCCCGAGATATTCCAGAATTCCTTACCATTTGACAATTCTCAGGTTAATGATTCCTGAAAACCTTTGGGAAGCCAGCCTTAAGTCACCTCATTAATCTTCTCTAGCCCTATTTGGTAGAGAGATTCTGCTCTTTTTTTGGTTTTTGCTTCGGTAATGATACGAATCACCGGTTCTGTACCTGAAGGCCTTATATGAATCCAACCGTCCTCTAAGGTAATTTTTACCCCATCAAGAAAGTCAAGACTCTCGGGCTTGAACTGCTCTTCTAATTTGTTCTTAATCAATGAAAAATCTTGTCCAGCGAATGCTTGCTTTTCTTTTACCATGTAATAGTGGGGTAGTTTGTTAGCTAATTCTGACACCGGTTCATCGGCGTCAGTCAGATAATCAAGCAGTAGGGCAATAGCAGCGATTCCATCCCGAGCGTAATGAACCTCAGGGATAATCACTCCTCCGTTCCCCTCCCCCCCTATTGTTGCCTTTTCTTCCTTCATACAACGGGATACATGAACATCTCCTATCTTTGTCCGTTTAACAACGCAGTTAAATTCGGCAGCTACATCATCCAAAGCCTGAGTAGTGGAAAGGTTTGTGACTACCAACCCGGCTTTTTTACTTAGGGAAAATTTAGCTGCCATTAAGAGAGTATAATCCTCAGGTAAAATTTCTCCCTTATCAGTCACTATAGCCACTCTATCTGCATCAGCATCATGGGCAAAACCGATATCTGCTCTTGTAGATTTGACTATTCGGGAAAGCTCCCTTAGATGGGAAGGGATCGGCTCAGGGGGACGAGCAAAGATACCATTAGGCTCACAGTTAAGGGAAACTACCTCGCATCCCAACTTCTGGCAAAGTTTTGGGCTGATTAGCGCTCCCGCCCCATTACCTGCATCTATAACAACTTTAAGTTTTTTACTTCTGATTTTTTTTTCATTTACAACTTTCAAGACTTGATTCAAATGATTTTCTATGGCTGAATTTTCCTTGTAAATCCTACCCAGGTGATTCCAGGGTGCTCGCTTTATCATATCTTTGTTATAAATTTGTATAACTTTTTTTCCCTCCTCGGGGTAAAGAAAAAGACCATCAGAACGGATGAACTTTAAGGCGTTCCACTCTGCCGGATTGTGGCTTCCACTAATAGCGATACCTCCGCTAGCATGGAGTTTTTCTACCATAAGCTGCAGGGTAGGAGTTGGGCAAACACCTACATCGATAACCTCGGACCCTATGGAAATTAAGCCGCTAAAGACAGAGAGTCTGAACATTTCATTTGATGTACGGGTATCTGAACCCACCAGAATGGGTCCGGTACCGAGGAACTCACCAAAGGCAGCTGAGAACTTGGTTACGATCTCAGGGATGAGAGCTTCTCCCACAATTCCTCTTACCCCTGAGACGCTGATCATTAAAGTTTTCATTATGCATTACCTTTATCCAGGCAGATTGAGCAGCGACCTTCTCTGCCCTCTTCTTACTGGTTCCCCACCCTTCTCCCCAGACTTTCCCCCCAATCCTAACTTTTACTCTGAACTTCTTACTATGGTGCGGACCGATTTCCTGAATTACCTGATACTGAGGAACAGATTTGTGCACCGACTGGGTATATTCCTGTAGTTGAGATTTAAAGTCCTTTATTTTGGCAATTTCCTCCTCTTCTTCTATAAATCGGTCTAATATGAAGTGACGTGCAGTCTCTAACCCCTTATCCAGATATAGAGCTCCAATTATAGACTCATAAGCATCGGCCAATAAAGCATCCTGCGACTGGATCCCTTCCTGATCCTTGCCTATTAAAAGATAGTTTCCTATCTTAATTTTTCGGGCACAATGGGAAAGGCTTTCCTCGGATACCAAGATAGAACGAAGTTTAGACAGCTCACCTTCACTGAGGGCCGGATAGGCTTTGAAAAGATGTTCTGCGGTAACTAACTCCAGTACTGCATCCCCTAAAAATTCCAATCTTTCGTAGTGAGAGATAGTCCTTTTATTGGTTAACTTAGCATAAGAGGCGTGAGTTAAGGCCTGATCCAAGAGATTTAGGCTGGTGAATTTAACACCGAGGTTTCTTTGGAGTTCTTCCAGCTCCTTTCTACGGGCAGAACTCATCTTCATCTCAGAATTTTTTGACCACCAATACGGCGTTATGTCCCCCAAAGCCCATGGAATTGGACATAGCAATCTTTATTTTGACTTCCCTGGCTTTGTTAGGGACATAATCCAAATCACATTCAGGATCAGGATTTTCATAATTGATGGTGGGAGGAATAATCCCGTCTCTAAGGGCCAAAAGACAGGCGATCAGTTCCACTCCGCCGGTTGCCCCCAAAAGATGACCAGTCATGGATTTAGTGGAACTTACAGGAATCTGGTAAGCTTTTCTTCCAAAGACATCCTTAATGGCCTGAGTCTCCACTTTATCATTAAAAGGAGTAGAGGTTCCATGAGCGTTTATATAATCTACCTCCTGAGAAGAAATTTTGGCATCCTCTAGTGCTTTGTTCATTGCCTGTCTAATCCCTCTTCCGTCTAACACTGGCTGGGTTATATGATAGGCATCCGCACTCATGCCAAAACCGGTGATCTCTCCCCAAATAGGCACACCTCTTTTCCTAGCTCGATCTAACTCTTCTAGAACCACAATCCCGGCTCCTTCCCCTATTACAAATCCGTCTCTTTCCTTATCGAAGGGTCGAGAAGCTTTTTCAGGATGTCCATTTCTGGTAGAGAGAGCTCGCATTGAGCAAAACCCAGCCAATCCCAGAGGAGTAATAGCAGCTTCAGTTCCTCCGGCAATCATGATTTCCGCATCTCCCCTCTGAATAATCTTGAATGCCTCTCCTATGGAATGATTCCCCGTAGCGCAGGCGGTAGAGACAGAAAAATTAGGACCAGAGAATCCATACTCGATAGCAATCAGAGCTGAGGTAATGTCGGTAATTAACATAGGAACCAAGAAGGGACTTACTCGCTGAGGACCCTTTTGCAGAAGAATAGTTTGTTCTCTTTCAATAGTCCGGAGTCCTCCCACACCGGAGCCCACCAGAACCCCTATTGTAGTTGGATCATTATCTTCACCAATTATTCCGCCCTGCCTTACGGCCTCTTCTGCTGCCACCATTCCCAGTTGAGTAAACCGATCCATTCGTCTGACTTCTTTAGGCGGAAGATAGCGGTAAGGATCGAAATTTTTAACCTCACCAGCTATGTGACTGCGGTAAGAGGAAGGATCAAAATGGGTTATTGTTCCTATGCCATTCTTTCCAAGAAAAAGAGCCTTGCAAAAATTTTTGACCCCGATACCAATGGGAGAAACTACTCCCATCCCTGTAACGACTACTTGGCGCACTATGCTTTCTCCTTAGTTCAGTGGCTGAAAATTGATAAATAGATGAAAAAGTGTTCTCATTAATTTTTGACCCCTCATTATTATTGTTCAAGGTGACCCTCAATATAATCTACTACCTTCTGCACCGAGGTCAGTTTTTCTGCTTCTTCATCGGAAATCTCCAAATCAAATTCTTCTTCCAAAGCCATCACTAATTCCACTGTGTCCAATGAATCTGCTCCCAGATCATCTACAAACTTGGCCTCGGATACAATCTGGGAGTCATCCACTCCCAGTTGTTCACTAGTAATCTCCTTCACCTTTTTTAGAATATCGTCCCTGAGCATTCCAACCTCCTTTTTGGTTCTTTCTATGTATACCAGGAAATCTATTCAGCCGCAGATTTACGCTGATATTCTTCTTTCATTGTCATATACAAATCTTTTGAATCCTGGTTTTCTACCAAAATTCAAGATACTCGAGGGGGGAAATATCCCCCCTCGACGGCTCGATCGGCAAAGCCGACTCTCGCTTCGCTCAAGCAAGTCGAGCCTGCTCCCCTCTTTTTTCTGATATCTCGTCTGCCGAGGTTTACTTCATAACAATTCAGAGAAATTATTGAAATTCCTATGCCTCAAAATAAGCCAACTTCAGTAGTTTTTGCCTCATTTTTCAATAAACTCAACAAACCCAAACCGTGTTCATCTGTGTGAATCTGTGGCTAAATAATTACTATCTTGATTAGCGTAGTCGTAATATAAGCTGCCTCCCCTTACTCTTCCTTCTTCATCCTTACCAGTAATCTATCCTCCCTAACACCAGAGATATTGACTAATATATCAACTGGCTTATATTTGTCAATCACTTGCCTGCTCGCGTTTTGTTAGACCAATTACTACTTGGAGGGAAAAATGATCACCGATCTTCCAGACAATAAATGGCGTCGTTCATGTCCTGAGGCAGAGGTGCCTCAAACTCCATCCACTTTTCTTTCCGAGGATGAAAAAAGCCTAGACTTTTAGCGTGCAGCATGGCTCTCTTCAATTTGTGGGGAAAATCCTTTCCCTTTCTCGAGGTATAAAGAACATCTCCTAGTAGAAAGCAATTTATGAAATGTAGGTGAAGGCGAATTTGGTGAGTCCTGCCGGTTAAAGGATGTATTTCTAAGAGACTCCAGTTTTCCCACTGCCTCAGCAGCTGATAAGTAGTGACTGCCTCCTGACTATATCTACCATCTATGGTCATTTTTTTGCCGGCTTTAGGACTTCTCCCGATCTTTGCCTCAATGGTTCCCTCATTTTGGGAAGGTCTTCCTCTCACTAGAGCTAGATAGGTTTTCCTCACTATCCGCTTTCGAAACTGTGCAGCCAGAGCGAGATGAGTGGGGTCATCCTTAGCTACCACCATCACTCCGGAGGTATCTTTATCCAGACGATGTACAATTCCTTGGCGTAAGATACCACCAACCTTAGATAGATGATTACCATGAGCAAGAAGAGCATTAACCAGAGTACCTCCTTGTCTAGAAGACACTGGATGAACCAGCATTCCGGCTGGTTTATTTATCACTAAGAGGCTACTGTCTTCCCAGAGGATGTTTAAGGGGATAGGTTCTGGGAGTGGAATTGGTTGGCCGGATGATGGAATATCAACCTCGATTCTGTCCCCTTTTTCCACAAGATAAGCCTGTTTGCTAGCCTCTTTGTTCACAAAAACCTTCCCTTTTCTGATTAAGCTTTGAATGAGGGAACGGGAAAAACAGGGCATCTGTTTTTTTAAAAAAAGATCCAGTCTGACCCTTTTATCTTCCTGCACCAAAAAATGCTGAATACCTGAGGTCTTAGTCATATCGTAATTATTCAGCCGCGGATTTACGCTGATATTCTTCTTTTATTATCATATACAAATCCTTTGAATTCTGGTTTTCTGCCAAAATTCAATAATAAGCCAATTTCAATAGTTGTTGCCTTATTTTTCAACTCAACAAACCCAACAAACTCAATAAACCCAAACCGTGTTCATCTGTGTGAATCTGTGGCTAAACAGTTACCTTTTACTAATCATTAGCATAAGAGAAGAAATCCCCAGGATTACACTCATGAATTGAGGAATCGTCAAATGAAGAAGGACTTCTGGATAGTCTGCTCTAATAAACTCAATTACAAAACGATGGGCTGAATAAAGAACCAAAAACCATAAAAAAATATGCTGAGTAAAATCTTTGCATCTTCTCAAGCTAACTAAGATGAAAAAAATTATCAGAAGATTCGCCGAAGATAGAAGCTGAGTGGGAAATAAAGGTTGATTGGGGAAAACTCTGCCGGCAGGGGAATCGGGAGAAAAAATCAGGCCCCATTTCCAGGGCTTTCCATAGCAGCAACCATTGAAAAAACAACCGATTCTACCAATACTTATACCTAGTGCTAGTGGAGGAGTAGATATATCAGCAATCTCCCAGAAAGAGAGACGATGGCGATGAGTAAAATAAAGAGCGGCAATGAGAGAAAAAAGAAGTCCTCCGTAAAAAACTAATCCTCCTTGCCAAATCTTTAGTATATCCTGTGGATGTTCGAGATACCAATCAAGTTGATCTAATACATAGAATATCCTTGCCCCAATAATGCCTGAGGCTACCACCCAGAGAGAAAGACTGAGTATCTTTCCCTCTTCTAGATTTTTTTTTCGAGCTGCGTACAAGAATAAGCTAAGGCCCAGTAAAAATCCTAAGGCCACAAAAACCCCATAAGTATGAATAACAAACGGACCTACTTTAAAAAGAGTCGGATGCATCTTTATAAGATATTTGAGGGAGGAAATAGGGCTTCGCCGACTTCGGAATGCCCCCCTCAACGGCCCAATCGGCAAAGCCGACTCTCGCTTCGCTCAAGCAAGTCGGGCCTGCTCCCCCCTTTTTTTGGCACCTCACCTAATAGCAACCCGAAGAACTTTTTGGGACTCCGGTGCTGCAAATTGGCATTAGGACTGCCAGGATAAAGATAACTACTCCTGCACAAATCGCTACATCAGCGAGGTTGAAGACAGGCCAAAGACGAAAATCCAAAAAATCTGTTACTCGTCCATCCCCCACCCGGTCCCAAAAATTTCCCCCCGCCCCTCCTATCATTAAACCTAAGCCAATCCTACTCCACCCACTTTTTTGTGAGATCCTACTCCCCAGAACTATTAGACAAAGAATTACCAATAAATTGGCAGGTATAGACAAAGATTTCTTGAGGGAAACCAGACCGAAAAAAAAACCTGAATTCTCAAGCCAAGTCACGTAAAGGAAATCTTCAATCAAGGGTATAGATACACCCAAAGGAAAA
The DNA here is from genome assembly GCA_964543295.1 of uncultured Clostridia bacterium. GTDB lineage: Bacteria > Aerophobota > Aerophobia > Aerophobales > AE-B3A > AE-B3B. Next base: position 213,397 of record CAZIXA010000001.1, read on the forward strand.
TTCTGCCTGACCCACAGCTTACTTATCCAATCAGTTATAAAGACAAGACAGGCCACGAGAAACAGAATCATAGGGCCTCTTTTGTAAGGCTAGCAACTGCTTTCAAGCATCTTTCACAGAGGTGGGGGTGTTTTTTATCTTCTCCCACGCGGAGGCTGTAATTCCAGCACCGCTCACACTTTCTCCCCTCTGCTCTTTTTACTTTAATCTTAATCTCCGGGGCAACTTTTAGCTTAACTTCTGAAACTATAAAGACTTCCTTTAATCCATCCCCTAAACTCTCTAACAGCGAGATGAGAGAGGTAGGGCCGTGTATAAAAATGCTAGCTTCAAGGGAAGAAGCAGTTTTTTTCGCTTCTCTAGCCTCCTCCAATTTTTTTAGTGCTTTGCTTCTAACCTTTAGCATTTGCTGCCACTTTTTTTCTAAATCCTCATTCACCATTTCCGCATTTTCTTTTGGCCAGGTCGATAAGAAGATACTCTCAGGTGGGTTATTTTTCAATTCTGCTTTCTGTTTTTTAGAGATTATTCCTTTAGTTATTAACTTTTTTTTCTTAATATGTCCCCATGTCTCTTCCGAAGTAAAAGAGAGAATAGGTGCCATCAGACGAGTCAAATTTAAAAGCAGGTACCACAGTGCTGTTTGAGCGGATCTCCTTGCTTCCGATTTAGCGGGAAAGGTATAAAGCCTATCCTTCAGTACATCGAAATAGAAAGAACTCAAATCATGATCAGCGAAATTATGGATTAGATGAACAGCTTCGTAGAATTTAAATGCTTCAAAACTTGCTGTGGTGAGTTTAATTATAGATTGAAGACGAGAAAGTATCCACCTGTCTATTTCTCTCATCTCTTTAAGGGAGAGAGTATCTTGAAAGGGATAAAAGTCATAGAGGTTCCCCAGAAGGAATCGGAAAGTATTTCTTATCCTTCGGTATACTTCTATTGAGTAATTTAGTATCTCATCAGAAATTCTAATGTCCTGGGTGTAGTCCTCTAAACATATCCAGAGTCTCAAGATATCAGCACCTTTGTCCTCTACTATTTTTTGAGGATCCACTACATTACCCCGGGATTTGGACATTTTCCTCCCTTGAGAATCCACTACGAATCCATGGGTGAGGACCTTTCGATAAGGAGCTCTTCCTTTAAGAGCCATAGAGGTAAGAAGGGAGCTTTGAAACCAGCCTCGATGTTGATCTGAGCCCTCTAAATAAAGGTCAGCCGGATCCCGCAGAGATTTCTCTCTCTCAACAGATGCCTCATGCGATACCCCAGACTCGAACCACACATCCACAATATCTTCTTCTTTTCGAAACTCATCTTCTCCGCATTTAGGACAATTAAATCCTGGTGGAAGTATCTCTTCTACTCTCTTTTTAAACCAGGCATCAGAACCTTCTTTAGCTATCAAGGCCTCAATATTACTGATGATTTTCTCATCTATTATGGCTTGGCCGCACCCCTGGCAGTAAACCACGGGAATCCCTACTCCCCAGTATCTCTGTCGCGAAAGACACCAATCCGGTCTTTCCTTCAACATGCTCTTAATTCTCATTCTGCTCCGATGAGGAATCCACTCCACTTTTTTAACCACAGCCTGCGAAGATCTATTTCTCAGATCGTGCTCATCCACATTTAAAAACCACTGAGGGGTAGCACGAAAAATCAGAGGGGACCCGCACCTCCAACAGTGGGGATAGGAATGCCGAATTTTCCCATCAAATAATAGATAACCATCTTGCTTTAGTCTTTTTACAATCAAGGGATTTGCTGCAAAAATACTCGTTCCTTTTAACTCTTTCACCTCTGAGGTAAATTTACCTTCATCATCGACAGGAGAGAAAATTGGCAGATTATGCCTTCGACCAAGCTCATAGTCCTCCTCACCGTGCCCAGGAGCAACATGTACACATCCTGTTCCTTCCTCGAGAGTTACAAAATCTGCCAGGAGAATCTCCGACTTTCTCGGCAAGAAGGGATGAGTATATCTTATTCCCTCAAGCCCCTTTCCTTTTACTGTCCGCAACAGCTTTATCTCATCTATTCCAATCTCTTTGCTAACTCTTTCTACCAGATCCTTGGCGAGGATAAAAACCTCGTCTTTTACCTGAGCAAAACAGTAGGAAAGATCAGGATGAAGAGCTATTGCCAAATTTGCGGGGAGAGTCCAGGGAGTGGTCGTCCAGATCAAGAGATACACTCTCAGACCGGATGGTGAGAATCGAAGCCTATCGGCTATCTCAAATTTAACCCACACCGAAGGAGATTCTCTTTCTTTATATTCAATCTCTGCCTCAGCCAAAGCTGTTTGACAGTTAAAGCACCAATGAATAGGCTTTAGTCCCCTATAAATATAACCTTTTTGACTGAGAATCCCGAAGATCTTGACAATCTCAGTCTCATATTTAGGATCCATGGTCAGATAGGGATTTTCCCACCTGCCGAAGATTCCCAATCTCTTGAACTCTTCTCTTTGTTTGTGGACAAAGCGAGTAGCATACTCTCTTGCCTTTCTCCTGAATTCCAATTGGGAGATTTCATTCTTGCTTATACCTAGTTCCCTAAACAACTGATGTTCTACGGGAAGACCGTGACAGTCCCAGCCTGGTATAAAGGGAGCATCAAAACCTCGCATAGTTTTATATTTAACAACTGCATCCTTGAGTATTTTGTTAAGAACCTGTCCAAGGTGTATGTCTCCATTGGCATAGGGAGGGCCATCATGGAGCGTGTAGTTGGGCAGTCCCTTCCTCTTTTTCCTTATTCTCTGGTAAATTTTTTCTTTCTCCCAAAAACGAAGAATTTCTACCTCTTTTTGGGCAAGACCTGCCCGCATGGGAAAAGCTGTGGTAGGAAGATTAAGAGTCCTACTATAGTTCATTTAAATTTCCCTTAGCAGCCTTTTGACCAGCCTGGCCAGGTTTGGTTCTACTTTTTGGGCTACTTGGATGAGTTTACGAAAATTGACCGGTTCCAATCTATCCGGTATACACTCATCGGTAATACAACTCATACCTAACACTCGCAGACCACTGTGTCGTGCCACAATGACTTCGCAGACGGTGGACATACCAACAGCATCAGCTCCAATAAGGCGTAAGAACCTGTATTCGGCTGGGGTTTCAAAATTTGGTCCGGTCAATCCAACATAAACTCCTTTGTGGATACCAATTTTCTCCTCGATAGCTATCCTTTTAGTAAGTTCAATTAACCTTTTATCGTAAGGCTCTGACATATCGGGAAAGCGGGGACCTAACCTCTCATCGTTAGGTCCAATAAGAGGATTATTTCCGGTCAAGTTAATGTGGTCAGTAATAATCATTAGATCACCAGCTTTGAAGTTAGGATTCATTCCTCCAACAGCATTAGATTCGATCAAAAGCTCTACTCCCATTTCCTTCATTATCCGGATGGGAAAAGTAATTTCTTCGAGGGAATAGCCCTCATATAGGTGAAATCTTCCCTGCATGGCCATTATCATTTTACCACTGAGTTTGCCCAGGATTAGATTTCCCTCATGACCAGGAGCGGTAGAGACAGCAAAATGAGGAATATCACTATAGGGAACTATCGCTTTAATCTCTATCTCCTTGGCTAAAGTTCCTAATCCTGTGCCTACAATTATCCCTATTTTAGGTTTAACCTTGCTTCGACTCTCAATGAACTTTTTAGCTTCTACTATCTTTTCTCTTAATGATATGATCATCTTATAGCTCCAATCTCTCAGGCTGTTGAGCTTGATGCGGATGTTTTTCTCCTGGATAGACCTTAAGTTTTTTGAGCATTTTCCTACCCAGTTTACTTTTGGGGAGCATCCCTCTTACAGCATGGCGAACAATCTTTTCTGGTCTTTTCTCCAGAAGTTCCTGGTAAGTTCTCTCCTTCATCCCTCCTGGATATCCAGAATAATGATAATAGATTTTTTTTTGCTCTTTACCTCCGGTTACTTTTACTTTCTCTGCGTTTATTACCACTACAAAATCACCCACATCCAGATGGGGTGTATAGATTGGTTTATTTTTGCCGGATAAAACTTTAGCTATCTCAGTGGCTAGTCTTCCCAGAATCTTATCGTTTGCATCCACTAAATACCACTTTTTTTCAATCTCTGCCGCTTTAGGTATATAAGTCTTCATATCCAATCCCCTTATATTAAATAAAATTAGTAGCGCCACGGGGATTCGAACCCCGGTCTGATGGCTGAGAACCATCTATCCTAACCCCTAGACGATGGCGCCAGGCCTCATGGCTCCAAAGATTCACACAGTGACATGTGGCTGGACAAGAATTTGCATCTCACCCCAAGACTTACCCCTCCGGCCTTCCACCCTATTCTTCCGTCCAAGAGGAGCACTTGCAAAGAGTTTCGACTTTTTGCCTTGGAGGGGCTATTTCGGTCCATCTGCATCTATTTTGGAGGAAGGCGATCACAACCTAGTTACAAAGGACCTCCTCACGCTTACCAGATGGCCGCAGTATAATAGGTCTACTATGAAAAGTCAAGTTCGACATCCCCGAGATCCCCACTCACTAGGAAGATGTGGCTCGATTCCCTTTCGGCTCGCTCTATAGGGCAGATGTTATTGGCCGACAAAGCCCGTGAAAGGTGAGAGGTCATTCTTTGTGCTTGATCCCCGCCCCAAGTGTCTCTGATAGACGGAGCATTCGAAAATTCTAGCTATTTCTTGAGGTGTTGGAGGTGGCGAGGGAACGAAATAACCTACTGGAGGAAATGGTGACACCCAGAGTATCCTGCCTGCAAGAGACAATAAGAGAACATCATTTGATTCCTATACACCCAATAGGCGCTCTTGCAATGCCAGTGAACTTTACCACTCCACCAAAGGTTTTCTCTACTTGGGCGCGCTATCCGGAGAAGAAGGGAGAGAGCGGCCTTTAGCCATGAGGCGCTGGAGCTCAGCTCGGTCAATGCGAGCTACCCGTGCTCCGAGTCTTTCGACAACTCTTGCTGCAAAGTAACTGCCGATACGACCCGAGATTGCCAGATTGCACTCGCAGCATGTTCCATAAAGCACGCCTGCCGCAAACAGATCCCCTGCCCCAGTGGTATCTATCACCTTTGCCTCATAGCTCGGAATCTCGTAGGTGCCATTGCGATCCCTTATGTAGGAACCGTTTGTGCCGACCTTGATCACCGCTATTTCGACCAGTTCGGCGATGCTCTGGAGCGCCTCTCGAGCGTCCAGACCAACCAGTTCTTTAGCTTCCTCCTCGTTTGCAAACACGAGATCTCCGTATTTCTCAAGTATTTCGGTAATAGCAATCTTATTCCTCCGCACTACGCCTGGGTCACCCAGGTCGATACTGATCCTCACCCCATGCTCCTTGGCAAACTGCATTGCGTACAGCGCGGTTTTCTTCAGCCGGCGATCCTCAAGGAGGTATCCCTCAACATGCAGTATTCTGCTCTGCTGAAGTTCCTCAAGAACAATGTCTTGTTCTTTCAGGTCCAATGCTGCGCCTAGGTAAACGGCAAACGTCCTCTCCCCGTCCGGAGTCACTAAGGTTATCGCTTGGCCAGTGATTCCTCGTGACCTAGCGAGCCGTGCATTCACCCCGCCTGCTAACATCTCTTGCTGATAGCTCTCGCCACGAGAATCACTACCTACTCTCCCACAAAAAATAACATTTCCGCCAAGCATCGCTACTCCGTATAGTGTATTCGCGGCACTTCCTCCCGCACACATGGTCACTGCTTCTGGCGGTATCCGAGAGAGGAGTCTTTGGGAGTCCTCCTCGCTAATCGAATGGAAGCAGCCCTTCGTCAGCCCAAGTTGCTTCAAATCGTGGTCCTTGGCTTCTACCAGAAGATCCATCAATGGAGATCCAATCCCAAAAACGTCATACCTGGTCCTCATAACTGAGTGCTCCTCGTACCATCCCCCGTCAAGAATGTGGACTTCGTGGGATGGTTGGTGAAAAGGACCCCCTTTCTTGCGCCTTCTCGATCTTGGCCCATGAATCACGCAGGGATGCTATCCGATTAAATACTAGTGCGCCATCGCGTGAATCAATGGAATCGACGCAGAAATAGCCCTGTCTTAAGAACTGGTACCTACTTCCCGGCTTTGCACCGGCTAGACTTGGTTCCACCCGGCATGAAGCGAGTTTCTCCAACGAATTTGGATTTAGATTAGTTTTGAAATCAGAACCATCCTTTACATCGTATGGGTTTGCTTTTATAAAGAGATGATCGTAGAGGCGCACTTCAGCTTCGAGAGCGTGAGCCGCCGAAACCCAGTGTAGCGTTCCCCTCACCTTGCGCCCATCTGAGGACCAGCCACCTCGTGTTGCTGGATCATACCTGCAGTGTAGCTCGATCACTTTTCCGGTTCCCTTATCCTTAACCACCCGTACACACTTGATATAATATGCGTGTTTTAGCCGTACCTCACAACCCGGGGCTAAACGGAAAAACTTTTTCGGTGGATTTTCACGAAAATCATCTTGTTCAATGTACACTACACGCGAAAAAGGAATCTTCCGCATCCCCATACTTGAATCCTCCGGATTATTCTGGGCATCTAACTCCTCCACCTGGTCTTCTGGATAATTGTCTATGACCACCCGAAGTGGATATAGCACCGCCATAACCCTCGGGGCCCGCAGGTTCAAATCTTCGCGGATGCAGTGCTCGAGCAGTGCGATATCGACGATGCTATTGCTCTTAGCTACTCCAATACGTTCACAAAAGTTACGGATCGCCTCTGGTGTGTAGCCGCGTCTGCGCAAACCCGATATTGTGTGCATTCTTGGATCGTCCCATCCGCTCACATACCCTTGTTCTACCAACTCCAGAAGCTTTCTTTTACTCATAACGGTGTAACTGAGATTAAGACGAGCGAACTCGATTTGCTGTGGATGACAATCAACGTTCAATGCGTTAAGTATCCAGTCGTACAACGGGCGATTATTTTCAAATTCCAGGGTACAAATAGAATGCGTGATGCCTTCGATGGAATCCGAGAGGCAATGGGCAAAATCGTACGTAGGATAAATGCACCATTTGTCGTGAGTTCTGTGATGCGATTCATGTCGAATGCGATAGAGGACAGGATCCCGCATATTCAAATTTGGAGAGGTCATATCAATTTTTGCTCGAAGCACGTGAGAGCCATCTTCGAATTCTCCTGCCCGCATCCGCTCAAACAAGTCCAGGTTTTCCTCGACAGAACGAGTTCGATACGGACTGTTCTTGCCGGGCTTGGTCAAGGTGCCGCGGTACCCTCTGATCTGGTCTGTGCTCAAGCTGCAAATGTACGCCTTCCCATCTTTAATTAACTGCATAGCGTACTCGTATAGCTTCCCAAAGTAGTCAGATGCGTAGTACAGATGCTTGCCCCAATCAAATCCCAGCCATCGAATGTCTGATTTGATGGATTCAATGTATTCAATGTCTTCCTTGCTTGGATTGGTATCATCGAAGCGCAAATGACAAATACCACCTTCATTTTCGAGGGCGATACCAAAATTAATGCAAATGGACTTGGCGTGTCCAATATGCAAATAGCCGTTCGGTTCTGGTGGGAATCGGGTCACCACTCGGCCCTCGTTTTTATTTGCCCTTATGTCTTCCCTGATAATATTTCGGATAAAGTCAGGAGGGCGAATAGAATCAACTATCGTCATATTCGTGTTTTCCTTCTTATTTTTCTTTTTGTTGTAGTGCCCTCCAGTGCTCGGAGTTTTCATAGCTTCTATTCTCTTCCGAAAAAATTGGCTGGGGGAGGAGGATTCGAACCTCCGCTGCGAGATCCAGAGTCTCGTGGCCTACCACTAGCCGATCCCCCACCCTTATTTTCAGTAGTCAACAAAGGAAAAATTTGTGATCCTCCTGATCGGCTCTTGCCGCCGGATCTCGACAATAGTCCCTTAACTTACCTCACTGGAAGCTGACCCCCGATGGCTGTTTTTTTTAACATCTCTACCGCCCTATCGATCCTCCTTAGAACCTCATTTTTCCCTAACAATACTGCCAGTTCAAATAAACCTGGTCCCTTCATCTTTCCAGTCAAGGCAACCCTAAGAGGATGAAATGCCTCTCCTAGGGAAAGAGAAAACTCACTGGCTAAATCTCGAATTAGTCTTTCTAGATTTTTCTCGTTGAAAAGGGAAAGACCCGCAATTCTTTTCCTCATCTTTTTCAGTAGAGGGGGAACATAATCCTTCTTCAATCTTTTCTCTACCGAAGTTCGATCATATTCAAAATCGGATTTAAAAAAAAAGTCAGCCAGATTAGTGATTTGAGACAGAACCTTAACTCTTTCTTGTTCAAGCTCTGTCACTTTTAAGATTTTTTTCCGGGTAAGAGGATCTATCCTTTTTTTTACCCAGTTTTCTCTTCTAAGATAAGGAATCAAAAGGTCTACCAACTGGGTCGGTTTCAACTTTCTGATATATTCTCCGTTCATCCATTCAAGTTTCCTGGGATCAAAGACAGTTGCACTCTTTCCCACTCTTTCCAGACTGAAACTTCGGATAAGCTCCTCCTGGTTAAAGAACTGTTGACTCTCTTGGGTAGACCACCCTAAAAGAGCCAAGTAATTTATCATGGTCCAAGGAAGGTACCCTTTTTCTCTATAATCAGCGATGGAAGTTGCACCGTGTCTTTTGCTTAGCTTGGTTCCGTCTCTACCTAAAATCATTGGTATATGAGCGTATTGCGGAATCTTAAAACTCAAAGCCTCGTAAAGTAGCACCTGTCGAGGAGTATTAGAAAGATGGTCGTCACCCCTTATTACATGGGTTATTTTCATCAGAGCATCATCAATTACATTAGCAAAATTGAAAGTGGGTGTTCCATTGGATTTTAATATGATGAAATCACCCAGCATTTTAGTCTCAAAGCTCACCTTACCCCTTAACAGATCCTCCACGTAGATAGCGCCTTCCCCGGATACTCTGAATCTTACGGTGGGAGACCTTCCCTCACGCTCAAATTCTTTTCTCTCACCAAGTGTTAAGTTTCGACAACGGCAATTATACTTAGGAAGCATACCTTTTTCGTGCATTTTCTTCTTGCGTTGCTCGAGTTCCTCAAGAGTACAATAACAGAAATATGCCTTTCTTTTTTTAAAAAGCGCCGAAGCATAGTTTTTATAGATCTCGATTCTCTGGGACTGGAAATAAGGGCCGTAATTTCCACTAATATCGGGTCCTTCGTCCCAGTCTAATCCGAGCCATTTGAGATCTTTAATCACGGATTGAGAAAAATCTTTGGTGGAACGGACAATGTCAGTATCCTCGATACGGAGGATAAATTTGCCCCCACTTTGTCTGGCGAACAACCAATTAAAGAGAGCCGTTCTTGCTCCCCCAATATGCAGTCTTCCTGTAGGACTGGGAGCAAAACGGACCCGCACATTCTTATCAATTAATTTAGCCATCTTTCTTTTTCCCAGAGAATCTTTCTTTCTGTCGTGGTATCCTCATGATCAATTGGCTGTTCATCCGAATTTGAGGGAAACCTGCTACCCACTAAAAGAAAAGAAATTCAATACCAAATAAGTCCGTTTAATAAATATGCCCGGACGGTCAGTATGAGCCTCACTTATTTTTGTGTCGATCGGCCCGATGTCTTTTTTTCCTTTTGTGTCTGGCAATTTTGGATTTTTTTCTCCTTTTGTCAGAAACCATTTGCTCCTCTTTTTATATAAGATTTCATTGTCTGATTTTGGGGACAAAAGGCAATTTGTCAACCTAGCGAGATTTCTCAGTCTTTATTCGCTGAATCTGTGCTTCTGCCATACTTCTTTTCTCTGATAAAGGATAGCGAGAGAGAAGTTCTTCATAGGTTCTTAGCGCCTTATCCTTGTCCCCTTGCAACTGCTGGCACCTAGCCAATCCCAGAAGGGCCTGGGGAGCTAGTGAACCTTCAGAATATTTCTCCAGGAACTTCTGGTAACTCCTGATAGCCTCCTTATAATTCCTGGATTGCTCATAGCTAGAGGCTAACTTTATGACCACCCACGGCGCAAAATAGTCATCTGCATATTTATTCTCGAATTTCTTTAAAACCTTGCTAGCTTTCTCGTATTCTCCTAAAGAATAAAGACAATTACCCAAATAGAAGAGAACCTCTTTTTTATTCTTAACCCAAAAATTGGATAGAATAGCTTCATAGAAGGTCTTTGCCTTTTTTAATTTGTCAAGCCTCTCTTCTTTTTTTTCGCTATTTTGAGCCTGTTGATAGTAAGAAATGGCTAGTCGAAAATTTTTCTGTGCGATTTTGTTAACGTGAGCCTGGAAAATAGATACTGCTGCAAGACAAGCAATTACCGCAGCTACCAATAAGGCATAAAGAATGATTCTTTTCCTACTCATTTTTGTTGCCCTAATCGAAGACCACATCTGCTTTAAATAATCATACATCTAGTGAACTCCTCTCAATATTCTCAGTCTGCCCCATGCTCCCATTTTTTTCTCCTTTACGATTACCCCGCCCCGGATAAAGGGTATCTTGCGAACAAATTCCAAACCCTTTTGAATGCTTACCTCGTCTTTTACCAGATTACCTACAGCGGTAGCAACTGCGTCGGCTAAAGCAGTGAAAGGAGACAGAATAATTACTGCATCTGCCGTTCCCAGGCTCTGGGAGTGACCAAAAGTTCCCGCCGAACAGCAGATACCTAAAGGAGTGTCCTGAGGTTCAATTTGGAGGGCAATTCTTTTTGAAAGCGGTGAATCGCCAGCATAGATTCCCACTATTCTTCTTCTCTTCACTTTCATAAATATGTCCCCCCCATTTTCTACTATCACCTGATCACAATAGTTCAAAAGCTCCTTTCCCACAAACTCCGCTATCGCCCCGGCTACCGTAGCCATTGGCCCTACTCCAGCCTCACGGCCTGCCTCAACCATAGTTCTCACAATAGGCGGCATTCCCTCTTCAAGTGGAAAAGGTTTAAAGGTCGTTCTGAAGATGGGATTCCGATAGATATACTGTTCGATGTCCTTGCGACACCAGACCAATGCCTCTTCGGTCTGTTTGGGTAGTTTCCTGCTAGCTAAAACGAAAAGATTACTTTCCTTAATCTCTACTTGAAAAGAAAATAGATCCCTTGGTGTGATTAGCTCTCTGTAAACGAGTTCTTTCTTCACTTTAGCTGTCTGATACTTTTGCTACCCGGTCTAATTAACGATACTCCTTTTTTACATAAAGGACATCTAGCTTGAGAATAAGTCTTTATTTTCAAACTTAACAGACTCTTTGGCTGAATTTTGATCTTTCTTTTAGTGATGAAGGCTATTTTATTGCAGCTTCGGTTAATTAAACACCCTACTCCCACAACTTCTCCTTTACTTTCCTCTACCATCTTTATAATCTCCTTGACTGAGCCACCCGTAGTAATCACATCCTCCACTACCAATACCTTTTCTTCTGGATTTATTCTAAATCCTCTTCGCAAGATGAATTTTCCCTTATTTTTCTCAGCAAAGATAGCCCGTGCTTCCAACACTTCAGCTACCTTTTGACCTACCACAATTCCTCCTAGAGCTGGACTTATGACAACTTGAGTACCTTTATTCCTGAAAAATTGGGCTAAAGATGCACACAACCTGGTAGCCAACCAAGGATATTGAAGAACCAAGGCAGCTTGAAGATATTTTGCGCTGTGTAAACCTGAGGAAAGTTCAAAATGACCTTCTAGCAAAGCTCTTTTTTTCTTAAATATAGCCACAATTTCTTTTTTGTCCAACAATTTCATTCAGGTAATTCCATACCTACTGCTTTCTTTATCAGATTTTTTAGTCTTTTCTCGGCCACTCCAGAAAACTCTCTCGTAAAATCCGGGACTATTGTGATAGTCAAGGAAGTTTTTTGTTCACTAATCTCTTCGATCACTTCCAGACAGTCAGCAGCTAAGGATTCAGAGATAAAAATGACCTCGTGACCTTCCTCAGATAGCTCACGAATAATCCTTCCCGCCTCTTCGGAAGTCTGGCAAATAACAGCATTTATCCCTATCCCAGAAAAAGGAAGACAGGTTTGTTTATCAGCAATGATTGCTATCTTGGACATAAAGTCACCTCTCAAACCCGGTTTTATTTGACAAATAGAGACAATATGACACAGTTAGACCCATCGGGTTTGCTAAATTCAGACAACTTGAACATATTGAGGGGGGAAATAGGGCTTCGCCGATTCCTTCGGAATGCCCCCCTCAACGGCCCGATCGGCAGAGCCGACTCTCGCTTCGCTCGAGCAAGTCGGACCTGCTCCCCTCTTTTTTCTGATATCTCGTCTGCCGAAGTTTACTTGATAACAATTCAGTGAAATTATTGAAACTCCTATACCTTAAGATACGCATGAGGAAATAATATGACCAGTAAAACCCTCTGGCGGAAGTTTGTAGTAAAAATAACCAACTTTTTAGGAGGTAATTCATATCTATGTGATAGTTGTGTACATGATTACCGCAGCTGTAATGACCCTGATCGTCCCAATGTCACCAGATGCCCGAATTATAGAGCACGTTACTGACAACCTAGCTCGAGCCGATTATTTGTTCGGCCGCTCTCTCGGTAGATACTCCGGCTAACTTTTCCCGCAAGATCACTCTGAAGCGCCTTAGCTCCCGTTTTTTAAGAAATATATAATTAACTAAAGCTTCTCTTCCAAAAGTTATGTAAAAGCCACGCGCAGTGTGTTTTAAAATGAGCTTGTCCAAGTATCTATCCAGACCAAAAAAAGACCGTTTTTTGTCCCACTCCTCAAAAGCTGCCGCCACTACCTCTCTGAACTCCCCACCCGGAAACTCCAGGATTTGTGATTCCTTTGGTTGGTAGGCTAATCTGAGTAGATAATCTTTATCCAAACCTCCTCCCTCCATCAAAAAATCTTTCAGTAATTCTCTTTCTTCATGCAAGAATCGAATTCTGAAAAATGTCTTTATGTTGAAACTGTCAATCTGGAGTTGAATCAGTTTCCTAAGAAAGGGGTCAGAGTATTCTTCAATCTTTGAAAGCAACCATTGGAAGAAGCGTTTATCTAAAAGATTGTCCAAAAACTGTGGGTGAGGGTTTCCTTCCACTAAGGGAAAAATTTCCTCTAGTAGATTTGCGACCTCAGAGGAAAGAACAGCAAAATTCTCTTTTTCTATTGCCTCTTTAAGAGCTTCTACAGCTTGTGTTCCTGCTTGAGATAAAGCCGGGGGTACAGATGATGAGACTGCCAGGGATAATTTTCCCTGGAAGTGTATCTTTAGCAGGATTTTTAGATTGTGGAAATCATTCTCCAGCCAAAATAAGTCTGTCAGATCTGGCTCAGGACAAAAGCTTCGTAGCTCTACATAAGTCCTCCTTGATTCTTCTTCTAGTCCTGCCTCAAAGTCCTCCTCTTTTTGAACTTTCTTCATTGACTCAGAGTAGGGGAAAAGTTTACCCAGGATTTGCAAAATTTCTCCTACTCCACCGGCTTGCTTTATTCGAGAAAAATCAGCTTCTCTTAAAAGACGGACTTCCAAACCTCTTATTCTTCCCGTGGTGTAGGCATAACGGGTGTCTTTGGTGGGTATAGTAAAGTAGTCCAAGTTCATTTTTCTCTTACCAAACTCATTACCTTTTGAGCGATTTGTTGTGCAGATTGCGGGCAGGCAAAGTCTTCTATATGCCTCTGCCATTCCTTCAGGTAAGAAGAGTCGTTCAAAAGATGGCCAATTAAGTCAACTATATCCTCCTTATTCTTTAATTCAAAAGCCAGTCCCTTTTCTAAAAGAAGTTCCTTATTTCTCCTTTCCTGGCCGGCCAGAGAATCGACAATTCCCAAGGGTAAGCGTTTGGCCAGAGCTTCTGCAGTAGTGAGCCCTCCTGGCTTACTAATTAGCAGGTCTGATATTTCCATTAACTCATCGATTTCCCGTGTGTATCCAAAGACTTTTAAAGGTAAGTCCAACTTAGATTGCATCCTTCGAAATTTATTTCTTAATCTCCGATTTATTCCCGTCACTACTAGAAGTTGAATAGGAAGATGTGAGCTGGCTAAACCAAGCACAATCTCCTTGAGCGATCCCATTCCCTGTCCTCCTCCCATCAAAAGGACAGTGAACAGATCCTCTTTTATCCCCCATTTTTTTTTTAAGTTTTCCCTACTTTTAGATCTAGAGATATTAGGAGAAATAGGAATGCCAGTAACTCGAATTTTATTTAGAGGAATTCCTCTTTCTACTAAATTTTCCTTTAATGCCCCGTGAGGCAAGAAATATACATCAACCTCGTTATAGAACCAGTAAGGATGAAGGCAAAAGTCGGTAGGAACAGCAGCCAACAAATAATCTAAACACTTCTTTTTCTTTATGATGGAAGAAAGAGCGCAGGCTATGCTATGAGTACATATGACAGCTTGAGGGTTAAAAGGAAGAATGACCTCTCTGTATAATCGTAGGTAATTTGTGCGATATAAAAAATTCCTTAAAGCATAGGTTGACCAGTATACCTCTTGGCTATCCCAAATAAGATCCCAAAACCAAGGCGTGAGAGTAATTATGGCATAATAGAGACTATCCAATAAGGTCCTTAAGAGGCGATTTCCGTGCTGAAACAGGTTCTCTCCCCGTACTTCCACTTCTGGATAAAATTCCATAAAAGCCTGTTTAACGGCTTCCGCAGCCTGCCTGTGGCCAGAAACAGCCGATATATACAAAAGCAGAACTTTCATTTTATAAATGCTCCTTTAGGTTCTAAGAGAAGCCAGTGGTCAGGATAGTAACGAAGATAGTCCTCTACAATTTGAATAAAACTGTTTATGGCTTCTTGTACATCTCTTTCTTCACTCTTACCTTTCTTTACCTCTAAAGGAGCCTCAACAATTCCCTTTTGTCTCCCATTGCCTCTATCCCTGATGCTAAAGGCAGGTGTAATCATGGCTTCGGTCTTTCGAGCCAATCTGAACGGCCCTAAGGGGACATCAACCTCCTGACTAAAAAGTTTTGCTTTCATGGTCTGCTCTAAGTTCTCATCAGCAAGTATGGCCAGAATCTCGTTTCTTTTTAAAACTTTTATTCCCTCCTTTAATCTAGCCAAAGGAATAACTTTTATCCTCTTTTTTTCACGTATGTAGTTAAAGAGCCTATCTGTGCGTTTGTTCTTGTGGGGCCTTACCAAAAAATTTACCTTATATCCCAAGAGAGCTAAGCTGAACCCACCCCATTCCCAATTACCAAAATGGGTTGACAATAGTATCACTCCTTTTCCTTTAGAGAGAGCAAAATCGAGATTTTCGACCCCGAGAGGCGTGACCAGGCGAAAGAATCTATTTTGATCTAGTCCAGGTAGCCAAAGAAACTCCCGTAGATATTTAGCAAAATTGTGGTAAACGCCAACCACAATTTTTCTCACCAGAGGATCCTTATTATCTTTACCCAGAATCAAGCAAATGTTGTGAACTACTGCTTTTTTATACGATCTGTATTTGCCGAAGGGAATTAGGAAACAAAGATCAGCCAATCTCCTAGCTACCCAGTAAGCCAACGATGAAGGTAAAAAGGAGGAAAAGAACTCTCCCACTTTGTACAAGAGATAAACCCACACCTTGTGCTCACTCTTTAGTAGATCTTAACACTAGAGTCTTGCTACCATACACTAGCAGCCCTACTCCAGTGAGGTAGAAGATACTCTGAATAGGTAGCCATGCACCTAATACTCCGGCTAGCCAAATACAAAATAGAAAAGACAAGTTAATTATTACCTCTAGGGCAGAGAAAACTCTACCTCGAATTCTATCCGGGGTTAGCTCTTGAGTCAAGGTGTACGCGGCTATCATAATAGGAGAAGCAATAAATCCGATAGTACTTACTCCCACGGACAACAAGAAAAGAGACTTGCTTCCTCCTAGAAGAACAGCACAGACTCCACAGGTGAGGGTTCCCCCCACAATAATTTTTTCTCGTTCAATTTGCTCTCCAAAATGCCCATAAATGAGAGATCCGCCCAGCATTCCTATTCCAAGGAAGGTAGCAAGGACGCTCAGGCCAATAGTTCCTAAATTTAGAGCCTTAGTGACAAAAACTGTAACCAAAAGATACCCAATACCACTGGCTCCCATGAGGATAAATAAACTTGTCGCAATAAATCTAACTCTTTTTTTCTTTCTGATGAAATTTAATCCCGCCACGAGTTCTTTGGCCACTCTTCTAATTCCGCCTTTGCTCTCTTCTGGAGGAGCTTCTTTAATCCTGATAGCAAGTACAGCCAGCCCAGAAAGAAGAAAACTAAGGGAATCAAGATAAAAGCTCATCTTCGTTCCTGTCCAGGCTACTATTATCCCCCCTGCTGTGACTCCTCCAATCATAGCTATCAAGCGGGTAATGTTGGAGAGAGAGTTGGCAGCCAGAAGTTCTCTCTTTTTGACTAGATTGGGGATAATTGCCGATTTAGCAGGAGAAAAGAAACAGGTTACGGCAAATACCACGAATATAACCCCATAAATAGACCACATGCCGTCTGTATAATCTGCCAGAAGAGGGATAAGTAAAATCAAACCAGCTCGTAGAAGATCAGTGGCGATGAGAGTTTTTTTGCGACTCCATCTATCCACATAAACTCCAGCCAGAGGACTAAAAAGTAATATGGGGAGAGTGGAAAAAAAAAAGAGATTTCGCACTACCGGGACAGAATGAGAGAGAGAAATCCCCGCTGTTTGTTTTAAATACAAGCCTATGAGGGCCATCTGAGCTAGACGGTCCCCAAACTGAGAAATGATTTGTCCTATCCAAAGAGCCAAAAAATTCCCATTTTTTAAAACTCTAAGAAAACTACCTTGTGGTTCCATTTATTTTCGTTTTTTTTAAACTATCATATACCCTACCCCCTGTCAAGAAGACTTCGGGCTTTCTCTTCCGTCGCTGTAGATGCTCTTTAGATTATTCTGCTCGGTCTTCTCGTTCGGGAAAAATTTAAACTCGTCGCTGCCTGCGGCACCTTACGGACGCTCCTCAAACAGTAAATTTTTCTTTTTCTTCGCCTCGAAGACCTCGTTAAGGTAGACCATCTAAGGCTCCGGCTGCGCCACCTTCGGTCCAGGGAAATGCCCTCAGTAGCGAATTATAGGCATAATTTCCCTTTATGATTAAGAAAATTTTGGGACTCTTGACAGGTGCTCCTATTTCTTTATCTTATGAAGAATAGGAGACATTAATGAAGGGACAGCTAACCGTTAAAGCAGCGGCTAAGGTCAACCTCTATTTAGATGTGCTGGGAAAGCGGAACGACGGTTATCACGAGATCGAGTCGATTATGCAGTCGGTAACCTTATATGACAGACTTGTTTTCAGACCTCTCAAGCAGGAAATCATAATCTGGTCCGATAATCCTAAAATCCCTTCAGGAAAAGAGAATCTTTGTTATCAAGCTGCTGAGCTTTTTTTAAAGAAGGCGAAGCTCAAAAAAGGAGTGCGAATCGAGATTTATAAAAGTATCCCTGAAAAATCAGGATTAGGAGGAGGTAGTGTTGATGCTGCGGCTACCCTTTGGGGAATGAATAAATTGTTTGAAACAGAAATTCCTCTCCTTGATCTCTCAAAATTGGCTAAGTTGTTGGGAGCAGATGTTCCCTTCTGTTTAAAAGGAGGAACATCATTGGTTAGAGGAAAAGGAGAGGCTCTTATTCCGCTTCCTCCTATAAGAGATGGATGGTTAGTCTTGCTAGATCCGGGAATTCCTGTCTCTACTTCTTGGGTCTACCAGAAGATAAGAGTGAGATTGACAGAAAAGAGATTAAGCGCTAAACTCCTTACTAATTTGGTAAAGAAGCAAGGCTTACTCGGAATAAGCTTGTCTTTATATAACAAATTGGAAGAAATAGTTCTTAAAAAGTTTCCCTTAATTAAAGTGATTAAAGAGGAGATGATCAAGGCAGGAGCAAAAGGGGCTATCATGACCGGGAGTGGATCTGTTATCTTTGCTGTAGCAGAGAGAAAGGAGGAGGGTGAAAGGATCCTCAGTAAATTGAAAAAAAGAGGAAGTGTCTACCTGGTGCAACCCACAGATAAAAATCTTAAGGAGGGTTAGGGTGAAGATCTCGGAAGTGAAAATAAGGAAGGTTGAGGGTAAAGACAAGTTTAAAGCCTGGGCAACTATTACTTTTGATAATTCTTTCCGTGTCCACGGGCTAAAGGTTATTGAAGGAAAGAATGGACCTTTTGTGGCTATGCCCTCTCGCAAATTGCCCAATGGAGAATTCATAGATACAGCCTATCCTCTTAATGAAGAATTAAGGGAAACAATTCAAAAGGAAGTCCTTTTAGAGTATAGCCGGGAAGAAAGCTAAGATGCCTATCGACTGTTACTTCTCGTCGGGCCCTAGAAGAAGTGGGCCCTGAGGATTTATTAAAATAGGGAGTAGGTAGCAATTTCGTAAACTTTGATGCTGAGAAAAGAAAAAACAAATGGAAAACTTGAAGGCTGGATTTATTACTTTAATAGGTAAACCTAATGCAGGAAAATCGACTTTAATCAATCAGTTGGTAGGAGAAAAGATTGCTATTACTTCGACTAAGCCTCAAACCACTCGAAACGTCGTCAGGGGAGTGGTAACCTTTGATGAAGCTCAGGTGGTCTTTCTGGACACACCTGGGATAACCAATCTCACCCAGGTCAAAAATCTGGTGGACAAGCACATGATAGAAGAGGCACTTAGGAGTCTAGAGGGAGTGGATTTAATAGCGGTAATAGTGGAACCCTCTACTGTTTCACCTGAGGATCGGTTTATTTTAGAGAATTTAAAAAATATACCTAAGCCTGTTTTTCTAGTTATCAACAAAATAGATAAAATAAAGCCACATAAGCTAGATTCTATAAAAAGTGAATATGAGACCCTTTTTTCTTTTGTTAAAATTGTTCCCATCTCGGCCAAAAAAGGAACTAATCTTTCTATCTTAATGGGAGAAATGATCCAGCATCTTCCCCTTCATCCTGCCTATTATGGTTCAGATTTCATTACTGATCAACCAGAACGTATTCTGGTAGGGGAATTAATTAGAGAAAAGATCTTCGATCTTACCCATGATGAAATACCATATTCGGTGATGCTTAAGGTAGATCAATTTGAAGAAAGACCCAAAAATTTAATTTATATCCGGGCATCCATTTATGTCGAACAGGTTTCCCAAAAGGGGATTTTAATCGGCAAATCGGGAAAAATGATAAAAAAAATAGGTAGTCTAGCTAGAAAGGAGATAGAAAAGCACCTTGGCTGTCAAATCTACCTAGATCTATGGGTAGGGATCAAAAAGCACTGGCGCAGGCGTACGGAATCTCTTAAGGAACTAGGATATAAGATATAAATTTGGAGATACTATAATATCACCAGATTATCTCGATGGATGACCTCGTCATAATATTTGTATCCGAGCTGAGATTTAATAAGATGGCTTTTAATTCCTTTTATTTTTTCCAGTTCTTGCGATGAATAGTAGGTAATGCCCCGGGCAAACTCTCTATTATCTTTATCTAATAAGCTTACCGAGTCACCGACTTCAAATTTCCTTTTTACCTCAATTACGCCGGAGGGAAGAAGACTTCTCCCTTCTTGAAGCAAGGCTCTTTTAGCACCTTTATCTACTACAATCTTACCCTTAAGGAAGTGGCCATAAGCAATCCACCTCTTGCGGGAAGTAAGCCGATTCTGCTGGGGAAGAAAGAGAGTTCCTACCTCTTTTCCAGCAAAAAGCTGGGGTAAAAAATCTCTATCCTTACCTCCTACAATTACTGGAATACCCGAACGAGTAGCTATTTTTGCCGCTTTTATCTTAGTTTGCATTCCTCCTATTCGTCCTTCTACCGAGGTGGACTGAGCAACCTCTTCCATTTCTTCGCTTATGTAAGAGACTTTTCTGATTAGTTTTGCCTTCGGGTTTCTTCTTGGGTCCTCACTATATACGCCTTTTATATCCGAAAGAATTACCAGGAGATCCGCATCTACCAGACCTGCAACTAAGGCCGAAAGTGTATCGTTATCTCCGAACTTAATCTCTTCCACAGCGACTGTATCATTCTCATTAACCACCGGGATAATTTTAAGCCTGAGAAGAGTAAGGAGAGTATTACGAGCGTTCAAGTAAGAAGAACGGCTGGAAAGATCCGCAGCACTTAAGAGCACCTGTCCTACAGAAATATGGTATTGTTGGAAAAATTGACAGTAAAGATTCATCAGATGGGTTTGCCCTACACTAGCGAGAGCTTGCTTGGAAGGAATGGCATCAAAATTTTTTCTTGTTCCCAACTCTCTTCTCCCCATACCAATGGCTCCTGAACTAACCAAAACAACCTCCATGCCTCTTTCAGACAAGACAGAAATATCTCTGACTAGCTCCTCTATAAAGGTTAACTCGGGACTATGATCTTCCTTTAGTAAAAGGCTGCTTCCCACCTTTATGGTGACTCTATTTATAGAAGTAGCAAATCGATGCCGCACTATTCTACCTCCCTCAAAAAGGGCTGCTTATGCTATGATGAATTTTTCCTCTGAAGGGTTCCTTAAGCCAATTACTTTTCCGATACCTTTCAGCCTCGCTGTAAATGCATCCGCAATACTTCTGATGATATAAACCCATCTTTTTTGAAAGTTCTCTGCCTTTCCGCCACCCTTCCTCTATCTTTTTTAAATAAGGCTTAACCCCATATTCTTTACCTAATACCTCCATTAATTCTCCCAGTAATTTTTGGTCTTGATGAGGAGAGATCATTAGGGTTGAACCAAAATAGTCAAATTTTCCTTTGCGAGCAAATATAGCCGTCTGCCTCAAACGTAGCTCATAACAAAGAAAACATCGCTTAGATTCTCGATACACCACCCTGCGAAGAAAACCTTTAAGATCATATTCATCTTTGTAAATAATTCTCACCTTCTCTTTTTTCGCCCATAATTTGACCGCCTCTAAACGCTTTTGGTATTCTGAGAAGGGATGGATATTGGGATTATACCAAAATCCCATGAGTTCCTCAAATTCCTCTCTTAGCTTGACAAAGGGATAGACTGCACAGGGAGCACAACAGAGGTGAAGAAGAATTTTCATGGAGAAGACCTTTTATTTCACATATCCCACAGGAAGGACATAGAGTGGCTTATAGTTTTTGGGTAGGCTCAGCAAGCGGGAAACTTCCTCGTCCCAGAATGCTCCAATGGGGACAGTTCCCAGGCCCAAGGCCACTACCTGAAGACAGATATTTTCTCCCACATACCCCACTTCTATATGAACATACCTCAATCCTCTTTCTCCATATTTTGCGGTAGTTCTTTCATATTCTGCTGCTATTACTACCGAGACAGGGGCATCGGCAATGAACATCTGCCCCAGGCATGCCTTCGCTAAAGCCATCTGATAATTACCTCTTAGCATAAGATATGGGGTATGGTTATCCGGATGATAATGATATACTCCAGCTTCGAGTTCTTCAACTTTCTTAACCACAAGATAAAGCTCCAGAGGATAAAGAGCTCCAGCCGATGGTGCTGCTCTTTTAAATCCTTTTTCCTCGGTAATACCTTGAGCAGCCCAGAGAATCTGCGAGACTTGCCTTAAGGATAAAGCCCTCTCCTGAAAATCCCTTTCTGATCTTCTTTTCTTAATCGCCTCCTCAAGGGAGATTTTTCCCTTCACTATGGGCGGAGGTAGCTTTATGGTCTTGATTTCATTAGCTGCTTCGGTTTGCATAAAGGAAAATCCAGAAAAGAGCAAGGCTGCACCTCCTACAAAGCCAATCGTCATAATCTGGGCTACTATACTTTTTATCCTCATTCTACGCCAAATCTTTTCAGATTTGGAAGAAAAGGAAGGAGGCAACAGGTATCCCAAGAAAACAATATTTAATATTTAAACCTTCCCAGAGGTTGGTCTGTAGGCCAATTACGTCAACGCAAGTTTTCAGCTTATCCAGCTCTCTCTTAACAGATAGTATGTACCTCCCCTCTTACCTTTAAAAAGTCTTCCTGCTGCGGCCACAATTATTCTACCAGCTTCTTCCGTTTCTTTTAAAATCTATATCCAACCAAAATCGTGAATCCACCTGCCTCTACTCCTTTTACATCTGCTGTGCTGTACTTTGCTTCGGCAAAGAGGTTTTTTCCCAGAGTAATTCCTCCCTGAACATGAAATCCAACGTCTGATTCCTCCTCACTTACACCAAAGATGGGTATACCCGCCCATCCTACCTCGTACTCGACCTTCGCCAAATAATACCCTATACCCGCTCCTATATAAGGGGAAAAGCCTTCCCTTCCGGGAAAGAAGTAGAGAAAAGTCGCAGTAAGAGGGATAACGCTCCATGTGGCTTTGGCTGTTACTCCATAAGCAGTTTCCTTTTTTTCTTTGGAAAAATACTCTGCTCCAATACCAATTCCATAAGGTGGAAAAGCCCAAAGGTAATCTAGTCCAAAAGTGAAGTCGCTTCCCCAAATATCTTCGACATCCTTATCACCGGGCATAAAATAGCCCACTTTTGGCGCAAATCCTGATTTTGGCTGAGCCTGAGCAAGACCCGTCAAACCCAGGATTAGCCCCACTATCAATAACATTACCGCCACCTTCTTACATCTTTTTAGACTCATTCAAATCCTCCTTTTCTCGTTGCAACGAATGATGTTCGGTTAATTTGTTATTTTCAGTCTCTGGATAAAACGTTCTTCACCTCCTTTTTCTTCTGACTTACTTTTGTAAATCGACCAAATCGCCAACCTCAATCTCTTTTCCTACCCCCAGAAGCGTGATTTTGCCGATGGCTGCCCGCTCATGGACTTGAGAAATTTTGATCTCAGCTATTTTGTCTTTTGTCTCCAGAATAACTTCTCCCGTTTCCGGATCGGTTATCGTCTCAGTTATCCTTCTTACACTGAAGATGTCATCAACTTTAACTCCTTTTTGACTTCCTACATTGATAACAACCTCATCGTCACTTACCTTAGCCACTAATCCTTCGATGACTTCAGGCTCAACTTCAGGGGTAACAGTAGGTGTTACCTCGGGAGTTACCACCACGGGTGTCAAACCGACCGTCTTTTCCTCAATTCCCTTGGCTACGTCTTCAACTGCTTTGGTGGTGGCTTTGCCGAGAATATGTTCCTGGAATCTTGAGCTGCCGAAAGCAAAACCAGATAGATCACCCCAGTTTTCACTAAGGGCAACGTTACTCTGACTCTTAGCCCCTTGTCCGATTACGGCGGCCATGATCTCTGAGGTCTCCACATTAACTAATCTGGCATTAAGGGTACATCGTGCCCGCCATTCAGCAAGTTTTCCCACCACGGGAAGATTTATAATTTTTGAGTCCAGGCTAAATTGGGTGACCGTTCCAAAAACAAAGAGCTGTACCCCCAGGATCCTTCCTATCCTGGCTGCCGTAGCTGCATTAACTACTCCTTCTCTAGCCAGATTCTGCTCCTGAAGTACCTCGTCCAGGCGTTCTCGCTCCACCACACTGAACCTACCACTGTTTACCAGTTCGGTGACCAACATATCTGAGATCCCTTCGCCAGGGTCCCAATCCCATCCCCACCAGCGTTGTATCTGGCCTAGCTTGAAGGGCATCACCGCGATGCGGATCTTCGCCTGAGTAACTGTGGGAGTTACGGTAACCTCGGGTGTAACCGTAGGTGTCACGGGAGTTACCACCACGGGTGTCAAACCGACCGTCTTTTCCTCAATTCCCTTGGCTACGTCTTCAACTGCTTTGGTGGTGGCTTTGCCGAGAATATGTTCCTGGAATCTTGAGCTGCCGAAAGCAAAACCAGATAGATCACCCCAGTTTTCACTAAGGGCAACGTTACTCTGACTCTTAGCCCCTTGTCCGATTACGGCGGCCATGATCTCTGAGGTCTCCACATTAACTAATCTGGCATTAAGGGTACATCGTGCCCGCCATTCAGCAAGTTTTCCCACCACGGGAAGATTTATAATTTTTGAGTCCAGGCTAAATTGGGTGACCGTTCCAAAAACAAAGAGCTGTACCCCCAGGATCCTTCCTATCCTGGCTGCCGTAGCTGCATTAACTACTCCTTCTCTAGCCAGATTCTGCTCCTGAAGTACCTCGTCCAGGCGTTCTCGCTCCACCACACTGAACCTACCACTGTTTACCAGTTCGGTGACCAACATATCTGAGATCCCTTCGCCAGGGTCCCAATCCCATCCCCACCAGCGTTGTATCTGGCCTAGCTTGAAGGGCATCACCGCGATGCGGATCTTTTGTGCGGCTGCATTCTCCTGAGGAACAAATAAACCACTGGCCAGCAAAACCAGAAATAGACCGACTAACAACGCACTTTTTTTCTTTCTCAACATCTAAATCCTCCTTTAAGTCTTAATCACAAAGATACCTCTTGTTTCTTACCCTACAAATCACCTCCCTCTTTTTGATCCCAGCTTCTCAAAAGTTATTCTTGATACATTGCGTGAGACTGCCAAAAAGGAGAAACGTTCCCTATCCTTCTAACCCTACCTTCATCCAATGCCGGGAGGGGGATTTGAACCCCCATGGACTAAACGTCCACATGGCCCTCAACCATGCGCGTCTACCACTTCCGCCATCCCGGCTTGCTACGGCTTAAGCATAGCAAACTTTCAAAGAATGTAAACAGCTAGCCAATCATTATTCTTCCTTTGAGAGACGCTCAATGTCTTCTTCTTCGCCTATCACCAGCAAAATATCTCCCTTTTCGATAACGTCATCGGACTGAGGAAGATAGTTTATTCTCTCCACCCGCTCGTCTTCCCCCTCCCCGGATACTTTCTTCATCTCTAAAATGTTTACTTTGTATTTCTGTCGGATTTTAAGATCACCTATCCTTTTACCCCAGAAAGATTTAGGGGATCGGATCTCTGCTGCACTATACTTATCAGAAATTGAGACGTAATCGAGGACACTGGAAACCAAAAGATTCTTGGCTAATCTCTTGCCCATCTCCATCTCAGGTAAAACTACCCTATCCGCTCCTACAAGACTCAGTATTCGATCTTGAATATCTGATGCGGTCTGGGAGGCCCGAGTAATGACCATTGGAACACCTAGTTGCTTAAGAAGAGCCGTAGTAAGAACAGAAGCCTCAAAATCTCCTATGCTCACGATGGCCACATCTACCTGATTTATCCCTTGAGATTTCAAAGCTTCCTCATCTGTAGAATCCAACTTAACAGCTAGATCCACAATTTCGGCAAATTTATCAACCAACTTGCCATCTTTATCAACAGCGATTACCTCAGCTCCCCTTTCGGCCAAACTCTGGGCTACCGTTCCACCAAATCGTCCTAGTCCGATGACTGCAAACTTACGCATTTTTTTCCTCCTACCCTATCATTACTCTTTCTTCAGGGTATTCATAAAGCTCACTAATTCTTCTTCCCCCTATAGCTAATGCCAGGGTTAGAGGACCAATTCTTCCCACCAGCATAGTGAGGATGATGACAACTCTACCCACTGGGGTCAGATTAGGGGTCAACCCTCTGGATAAACCAACCGTGCCAAAGGCGGAAAGATCCTCAAAAAGTATATTAATGAAGGAAGCGTTTTCAGTTAAAGCAAGGATGAAAGTGGAAATGGCAATCCATCCCAGAGCTAGAATGACAACACATAAGGCCTGATAAACTATCAGGCGAGGTATAGCACGGCGGAAGACTTCCACTCTGTTTTTCCCCTGAGCCATAGATTTGATGGTAAAAATTAGTGTAGCAAAAGTGCTGGTCTTAACACCTCCTCCAGTGGAGCCAGGAGAGGCTCCTATAAACATGAGGACAATGAGCAAAAAAGCAGAAGATACAGATAAACCACTTATATTTAAGGTATTAAACCCGGCTGTTCTTGCGGTTACTGATTGAAAATAGGCTCCCAACAATTTTTCTTTAAAGGAAAGATTCTCCGTAGTTCCTCCTAGAAGAATAAGACTGAGCCCCGTTACAATTAATATGCCTGAGACTAAAAGTACCAGCTTACTCTGGAGAGACAAAGACCGTTTTTTCCCCTTGAGACGCGCATATACCCAGCGTAGAAGATTAGTTATCACCATAAATCCCAATCCTCCCAGGATTATCAAACTACTCATAATAAGATTAACTCCTAAATTCCCTCGATAACTCATAAAACTATCCGAAAAAAGGGAAAATCCCGCGTTACAGAAGGCTGAAACAGAATGAAAGATAGCAAAATAGAAACCAGACACCCCTGCTCCATATCTGGGTAAGAATTGGCTATACAACAGAAGAGCCCCAGCTGCCTCTATAATGAAAGTGATGGTGAGAATTGATAAAAGTAAAGATCCAATTCTACCTAGCCTTCTGTAATTGAGTATATCTTGAAGCAAACCCCTATCTTTGAGTCCAAATCCCTTGCCTAAGACAAGGGCAAAGAAAGAGGTAAAAGTCATCAATCCTAGACCTCCTATTTGCACTAATGAAAGGATAGTTAATTGTCCGAGCAAGGAAAAATGAGTTCCCGTATCGACAACAATGAGTCCCGTAACACAGGTCGCCGAAGTAGCAGTAAAAAGAGCACCCAGGAAAGTGGTCTCCTTTCCTGATGCGGTAGAGCGGGGTAAAAGAAGCAGCATAGTCCCTATACCGATGATAGTGAGAAAGGTCAAAATAACTACTAAGGAGGGATTTAGCTTCAGAATGAGAAGAGCTTTGTTGAGTTGAGGCAGTTTGAGAAGCAAGGCCACAAGAATATACCCCTGAGAGACTACTATACAGGCCTCGGCCGGAGAAACGATATCAATCCTTCCTAAAAACTGAGCCAATTCAGGCACAGTAAATAACTTCTTAATAAATAAAATTAGGATAAAAAAGGTGCCAATAACTACTCCATCAACTTTATTAGCGATCAAATAAGCTCGCTTCTCTTTCGCTAAGGCTAACTTAAAGAAAAATTCGGCAAGAAATATCCCTACAATAAATAGATCCATACGATGGAGGACAGCTTCGGTTTTCACTCCTAGATAAAAACCGTACTCCAGGATAAGAGAGAGGATAGCTGCAAGAGCAACCCCCGTAATGAAGATATTCAGGTGAGATGTAACTTTGGGATAGTTAATTGCAATTCCCTCTTTTAGTAATCAGGCTTCATAACCAAAAATCAGGCGTGACTGACCACCCACCCAAGATTTTCGCTGAATACTGACCACTGATTACTAGTTTAATTAATTCTGTCGCCAACCTGTCTCTAGACCTAGCTGTTCAGCCATGTCCAGAACTTGTTGATATTCCTGGCGGCTAATTCGCCTATTCAACTCTTTGAATTCTTGCGCCTCATAAGCAGGAAAATACTGGCTCATAATGCTAATGTAAGTGTGGGAGGAGATTTCTTCTGCTAAAAAAGCAAGAATTTTCCTTGTCCCTGCCTGTCCGTTGGGTAAAACAAGATGTCTAACTAGAAGACCTCTCTGAGCAACTCCTTCTTTATCAAGCCTTAGGTCTCCTACCTGCCGATACATCTCTTTTATTGCTTTTTTCGCTATTTCAAAGTAATCAGGAGCTGAGGAATACTTTTCTCCTGCTTCTCTAGTTCCATATTTTAGATCAGGCATGTAAATATCAACTATCCCCTCCAGAAGCTTGAGAGTCTCCACGCTTTCGTATCCGCTGCAATTATAAACTAAAGGAATGTTCAGGCCTCTCTCGACAGCTTGTGAGAAACCAGACAGAATTTGAGGCATGAAATGAGTAGGAGTTACCAGGTTTATATTATGGCATCTCCTTTTCTGCAAACTGAGCATCATTTGAGAAAGTTGTTGGGTTGAGATCTTGTTTCCATTCCCCAGATGGGATATAGGATAATTCTGACAAAAGATACATCGTAAATTACAGTGGGTCAGGAAGATAGTTCCCGAGCCTCGATAGCCAGAAATTGGTGGCTCTTCGCCAAAGTGAGAATGAAAGCTGGAAACCTCTAACTTCTCCCCGGATTTGCAAAATCCGGTCTCTCCTCCTCTTCTATTTACGCCACATCTCCGGGGACAGAGACTACAGTTTTCCAAGAGTTTATAAGCTTTTTTTATCCTTTTTCTTAATTCCCCACTCTCGTAAAGATTTCGATAATTAAGAGTATCCACGGCGGCGTCCATATTTATCTGGCCTCTGAGAGTCAGAGATGACTTGATTATATCAATTCCTCATTCTTTGACAAGACTCAAGGTTTTTCTTGACAAAACATTTAAAATTATATATTTTTATAGCGAAATTTTGATCTTTGAAAATAGAGGGGGTGATACCAGGTGATACCAATTAATATCATCAATGAGACTTATCTATATATTATTTTAGGGCTACTAGGAGGATGGGCAATTACTACTCTTCTCAGTAGAGTAAGAGCAAGATCTTTATTGAACAAAGCCCGGTTTAAGTTGTCCCGGGTAGAGGAGGAAGTCAGGAATAGAAGAAGAGAAATTGAGCTTGAGAAAAAGGAGGAACTTCACCGAATAAGAGCTAGTTTTGAGAAGGAAACCAGAGAAAAAAGTGATGAACTTCATAAATTGTCAAAAAGGTTAATAGAAAGAGAGGAGGCTGTAGATCGTCGTCTTCTGGAAATGGAACGGGAAAAAAAGGAGATCTTAGTAGAAGAACAAAGGTTAGAAAAGGAAAGAGAAAAAATAAGAGGTCTGGAAATTAAGCGAAGGGAGGAGCTGGAAAAAATAGCTGGTATTTCGACGGCCGAGGCAAAAAGGAGTCTTTTAGACACTATAAAGAAAGAGGCTAAAGAAGAAGCAGCTCAGATTATCCAGAAAGTGGAGAGAGAAGCCAAGGAAACAGCTAACAAAAAAGCGAGAAAGATTATAGCTACAGCTATTCAACGTTGCGCAGTGGATGAAGTGGCCGATACAGTAATCTCCACCCTTTCCTTGCCCAATGATGAAATGAAAGGAAGAGTTATCGGAAGAGAGGGTAGAAACATAAGGACATTTGAAGCTCTCACCGGTGTGGATTTGATCGTGGATGACACTCCAGAAACAGTGGTTATCTCCTGTTTTGATCCCTTAAGGCGTAAAATAGCTGAAATTAGTCTAGAGCGACTCATCGCTGATACCCGCATACATCCAGCAA
Organism: uncultured Clostridia bacterium; assembly: GCA_964543295.1. Taxonomy (GTDB): domain Bacteria; phylum Aerophobota; class Aerophobia; order Aerophobales; family AE-B3A; genus AE-B3B. The sequence continues at coordinate 242,436 of CAZIXA010000001.1, forward strand.
GAATCGAGGAGATAGTGGAAAAAGCCAAAAAAGATATGGAGGAGATCCTTCACGAAGAAGGCCAGCGAGCAGCTTTCGACATGGGAATCTCGGATCTACCTACCGAACTAATCAACCTTCTAGGAAGACTGAAATTTCGCACCAGTTATGGGCAAAATGTATTGCAACACTCAAAAGAAGTATCCTATATAGCTAGCATTATGGCAGCTGAAGTGAAGGTAGATTATATCCAGGCTAAAAGAGCAGGTCTTCTTCATGATATTGGGAAAGCGGTGGATCAGGAAATAGAAGGCTCACATGCTTTAATTGGAGCCCGTCTGGCTGAACGATATGGAGAATCACCAGAGATCGTTCATGCCATTGCTGCTCATCATGAAGATAGACAAACTGAAACTACCCTGGCTATTTTGATTCAGGCTTCAGATGCTGTTTCTGCGGCCAGACCTGGAGCAAGAAAAGAAGTTCTGGAGGCATATCTTAAGCGAATTGAAGAGCTGGAGGAGATAGCCCGTTCCTTTGCCGGAATAAACAGAGCCTATGCTATACAAGCAGGCAGGGAACTACGTATCATGGTTCAGCCACAGGAGATCAATGATGAAAGAGCTACAGAACTGTGTCGAGAGATCGCTAATAAAATTGAAAAAGAATTGAATTATCCCGGACAGATTAAGATAACGGTAATTCGGGAGCTTCGTTCTATTGAATATGCAAAATGAGTAAGTCGTCGTTCAAACTTGGAATTATGGGAGGAACTTTTAATCCCATTCATCAGGGACACCTAGTGGCAGCAGAGTTTATTTGGGATAAATTTAAATTGGAGGAGGTATTGTTTGTCCCTTCGGGCAAACCTCCCCATAAGGGGAACAATGAAATTGCCTCACCAGAAAACCGCTGGATGATGACGGTTCTTGCTACAGCCAGCAATGAACACTTCTCTGTTTCTTCCATAGAGATAGAGCGGCGGGGTGAATCTTATACCCGGGACACTGTCTTACAATTGAGGCAGATGTATGGCGAAGGTACAGAATGTTTTTTTATTACTGGAGCTGATGCCATAGCGGAAATTTCTACCTGGCATAAAACAGAGGATTTGCCACATCTAGCTAAATTTATTGCTGTTTCTAGGCCGGGTTACAAGTTAGATATAAAAAAAATCGATCCTCGGTTTCAAAAATCTACTTACCTCGTAGAAGTTCCCGCTTTAGCTATTTCCTCAACACAAATCAGAGAAAGAATAAAGAAGGAACAAACTATCAAATATCTTGTACCAGAAGTGGTTGAAAAATATATTTATAAGAATAACCTCTATCGATAGATCCTATTGGTTGACCAACGGGGAAGACACTAACATGAGTTGAGATGCGAATTAGTAGGAGGAAGAGGGATTTGATTCCCAAGAGATTGATAAAGGATGCCATCAAGATAGTGGAGGATAAGAAAGCAAAAAACATAGTTCTTCTAAACTTAAAGGAAATTTCTACTATCACAGATTATTTCATAATCTGTGGTGGGGAATCTTCTTTGCACATGCGTAGCATTGCTCAGGAGCTTGAGGAAAATTTAAGCAAGCAAGGAGTGACACTCCTCAATCCCAAGGATTTCATGAACAATCGCTGGATTCTTCTTGACTTTGGCTCAATAGTGGTGCATATTTTTTCCCAAGCAGGGAGGGACTTTTATCAACTGGAAAGATTATGGGCCGATGCCGGGAAAACGATAGTCAGCGATCAGTAATCACTAACCGATAAAAACTTTCTTTTCACCTCACCTTGAGGATAATTTAAGGTATAGGAATTTCAATAATTTCTCTCAATTGTTATGAAGTAAACCTCGGCAGACGAGATATCAGAAAAAAGAGGGGAGCAGGCTTGACTTGCTCGAGCGAAGCGAGAGTCGGCTTTGCCGATCGAGCCGTCGAGGGGGGAATTCCGAAGGAATCGGCGAAGCCCTATTTTCCCCCTCGAGTATCTTGTTACAGGATATTGCTAGCAGAGAAGTAACTAAAGGTTTCCAGAGATTTCACGGGGGCATAGCTCAGCTGGGAGAGCGCGTCCTTGGCGTGGACGAGGTCGGGGGTTCGAATCCCCCTGCCTCCACCAGATAAAAATAGGATTAGAGGTAAAAGAATTTGATGCGAAGTAACCAAATAAAAAAAGGAATTGAGCGGACTCCTCACCGGGCTTTGCTTTATAGTATAGGATTAACGAAGGAATCTATGAAAAAACCCTTCGTAGGAATTGCGTCCAGTTTCAGCGATATAGTTCCCGGACATACCCAAATGCGTCAGTTGGAGAGATTTATAGAAAGAGGGATAGAATCGAAAGGTGGTTTTCCTTTCATCTTTGGTATTCCCGCCATTTGTGATGGAATTGCCATGGGGCATATAGGAATGAAATATTCCTTACCCTCCCGTGAATTAATAGCCGATTCCATCGAATCCGTCGTCCAAGCTCACTCTTTTGATGGGCTAGTTTTACTTACCAATTGTGATAAGATAACCCCGGGGTCACTTATGGCTGCTGCTCGTCTCAATATCCCTGCTATTGTAGTGACAGCTGGTCCTATGCTTTCAGGTAGATTGAGAGGAAAAAGACTTTCTTATGTGAGGGATGCTTATGAGGCGGTAGGTAGGTTCAAAAAGGGGGAAATAAACGAGGAAGAACTTCAAGCTTTAGAGGAAGAAGCTTGTCCTGGTGTAGGATCCTGTCAAGGTTTGTATACAGCCAACACAATGAACTGTCTTACAGAGGTTTTAGGAATGAGTCTGCCCGGGTGTGGCACAGCTTTAGCTATTTCAGAAAAAAAAAGAAGGTTTGCTTATGAAAGTGGACAAAGAGTTGTTGAATTAATTAAAAAAAATGTGCTTTCTCGAAAGATAATGAACAGAAGTGCTTTCGAGGACGCCATTCGAGTAGATATGGCTCTTGGAGGGTCAACTAATACTATCCTTCATCTTCTGGCCATTGCTAATGAAGCCGAAATTGAGTTATCACTCGAGCTTTTTGATGAAATAGGTAGGAGGACTCCTCATCTGGTTAATCTCCGCCCAGGGGGAGATTATTTCATGGAAGATCTGGAATGGGCAGGAGGAATTCCTGGTCTATTGAATACTCTTAAAGATATCCTGGTCGATCGACCTACTGTCTCCGGTAAATCTATAAAGGAGATTGCCCGGAAGGGGAAAGTCTTGGATAGGGAAGTAATCAGGAGTCTAGATGATCCTTGTGGTAGAGAGGGGGGTATAGCCATCTTAACTGGGAGCTTGGCCCCTGAGGGAGCAGTGGTAAAACAATCTGCCGTAAAGGAAAAGGTGAAAAAATTCAAGGGTAGAGCTAAAGTCTTTAATAACGAAGAAGATGCAGTTAAATCCATTTATGGAGGCAAAATAAGAGATCATGATGTTATCGTCATTCGTTACGAGGGGCCAAAGGGAGGGCCAGGAATGAGGGAGATGCTCTCCCCCACTGCTGCAGTGGTAGGAATGGGGCTAGCTGATTCGGTGGCTCTGATTACCGATGGACGATTCTCAGGAGGTACAAGAGGCCCCTGCGTAGGCCATGTCTGTCCGGAGGCAGCCCAAGGAGGTCCCATCGCCCTTTTGATAGATGGTGACGAGATCTTAATTGACATTCCTCGAAGGAAACTTGAAGTACGCTTATCTAAAGAAGAGCTTGCAAAAAGAAGGAAAAGCTGGAGAAAACCCTCTCCCAAGTTCAAGAAGGGCTATTTAGCCCGTTATATGCAATTGGTAAGCTCAGCTAAGGAGGGAGCAGTATTAAAGGCCAATCTTAATGAAGGTAATTAATTATAAAAAGAGAGGATCTTTATCTGAAAGAGATGAATTTCTTCTTGGGCAAGGGATATCTGATATTTACAAGATCAAAGCTTATCAACCGGGCAAACCCATAGAGGAAGTGAAAAGGGAGTTTAAGTTAAAGAATGTAATCAAGCTTGCTTCCAATGAGAATCCTCTAGGACCATCTCCGAAAGCAGTGGAGGCTATTAGAGAATATGCCTCAAAAATCAACTTTTATCCTGATGGAGGGAGTTATTATTTAAAAAAGGCTCTAGGAGAAAAACTGGGCTTAAAAGAAGAGAACATCATTCTCGGTAACGGTTCCGACGAGATCATTTCTCTGATCACTCGGATCTTTCTCCAGAAAGGTGATGAAGCAATAATGGGAGATCCTTCCTTCCTAATGTACAAAATAGATGCTCAACTTAGCCGGGCAAAAGTTGCCTCTGTTCCCTTAAAGAACTTCAGACTGGATCTGTCAGAAATGAGTAAAGCCGTTGGTTCCAAAACAAAGCTCATCTTTATTAGTAATCCCAATAATCCCACCGGCACTATTATTATCAAAGATGAGGTGGAGCATTTTCTAAGAGATATTCCTCCCGGTATCCTGGCTGTTTTCGATGAGGCCTATTATGAATATGTGGAAGATACAAATTACCCTCAAAGCATAGATCTTTTAGATAGGAACAGTAACATTATTATCTTGCGTACTTTTTCCAAGATATATGGTCTGGCTGGATTAAGAGTAGGTTATGGGGTTGGCAGCCCTGAAATTATTGAGCTACTTAACAAAGCTCGCCCTCCCTTTAATGTAAACTCCTTGGCCCAGGTAGCTGCCTTGGCCAGTCTAGAGGATGAAGATCAGGTTAATCGAAGCAAAATTCTAGTCAGAGAAGGGAAAGGATTTCTTTACTCCAATCTTAGAAGACTCAAAATCTTCTTTATTCCTACCCAGGCAAATTTCATTTTGATTAAAGTAGGGAAAAAAGCAAAAGATATTGAAGCTAAACTCCTTAAAAAGGGAATAGTTGTGAGGAGAATGGGGGTTTACAATCTTCCCCATTATATAAGAGTTACCATTGGAACAAAACCACAAAATGAAGAGTTTATCAAGAATCTCCAAACCATCCTCTCCTCCCGGCAGAAGGGGTTTAACAATTGCCATTGATGGACCAGCTGGCTCAGGAAAAAGCACTGCTACTAAGCTGGTTGCCAAGAAATTAGGTTATTTGTACTTAGATACGGGAGCTATGTACAGGGCTTTAACCTGGAAAGCCCTAAGGAAGAAGGTAAATATTAAGGACAAAAAAAAGCTCTCTCAACTAGCTAAAGAAACAAAAATTACCTTAAAATCTCAATCTGATCTTGAAACCAAAATTTACGTCGATGATAAAGAGGTAACCTCTTTCATTCGTTCTCCGCTGATAGATAAAAATGTTTCCCCCATTTCTGTGGTTAAAGGGGTCAGAGAAGCGATGGTGGCGGAACAAAAGAGAATGGGTAAAAAAGGAGGTATTGTAGCGGAAGGTAGAGATATAGGAACAGTTGTTTTTCCAAAAGCTGAAGTCAAGATTTTTCTCACAGCCTCATTTAAGGAGAGGGTAAAAAGGCGTTGGAAGGAAGAAACCAATAAGGGTCTATCTTCGGAGAAGAAAAGAGTAGCCATTGACCTTCTCACGCGGGATTGTATAGATAGTCAGAGAAAAATTGCTCCCCTGAAGAAGGCAAGAGAAGCAGTAGTTATTGACAATACCTGTCTGAACATTCCCCAGACAGTGAACAGAATCTTAGAGGTGGTAAAAACTAAACTTACCCCATGAAGGAAACCCCTCGTTGGTATTACCTCTTACGTGGGTTAGCCATAATAATTTTTAAGGGTCTGTTTGACATAAAGATTCAAGGAAAGGAAAACATTCCTCTGAAGGGAGGGGTGATCCTTGCCTCCAATCATCTAAGTTATCTTGATCCTATTGTTATAGGTCTTCTTGTTTCAAGAAAAATTAATTTCATGGCAAAAAGGGAGCTCTTTGAAAACCCTCTGGTCGGCTGTGTTATAGGTAAGCTAGGAGCTTTTCCTGTCAGAAGAGAGAGGTTAGATCGTAAAACCTACCAAAGGGCTCTGGGACTATTGAAAAAAGGTAAAATTTTAGTTCTCTTTCCAGAAGGAACACGCAGTCGAAAGGGAAATCTTGGACACTTAAGAGAAGGAACGGCAAGAATAGCTGTAAGAACGAAAGTTCCTCTGATTCCTGTTGTTATCAGGGGAACAGATAAGGCCCTTCCTCGTGGGAAAAAGATAGTAAGACTAGCCAAGATAAAAGTTCGGATAGGAAAACCGTTAGAGAGTGAGCCATTATACGAAGGGAAAGATATTAAAAGAAAGGTACAAAGACTTCATCAGAGGTTAGAAAAGAGTATGAAAACCTTAGTTGAAAGGCCGTAGAGTATGCAAGTATTTCTCCCTCCAGAAATTGGTTTTTGTTTTGGGGTAAAAAGAGCTCTAAGCTTAGTCCTGGATGAATTAAAAAGAGAAGAAAAAATTTATTCTCTGGGGGACTTAATTCACAACCCTCAGGTAATTGAGGATCTGAAAAGGAAAGGAGTTGTCTTCGTGTCGAGTCTGTCCCAAGTGAATAAAGGAACAGTAATTATTAGATCACACGGAGTTGATCCCTCTTTAATCAAAAAAGCGAGGGAAAAAGAACTAAAAGTAATAGACGCTACCTGTCCTTATGTGGCAAAGGTGCAAAGGATAGCCAAATTCCTTTCTCAAAAGTCGTACCGGATAGTTATCGTTGGCTTAAGTACCCATCCTGAGATAAAAGGAGTAATGGCTAGTGTAGGAGGAAAAAAAACCTATGTGGTTAAAGATCCTCAAGAAATAGAAAGAATACCTTTTACAGGAAAGATGGGGGTGGTAGTTCAGACCACAGAAAGTCTTGACAATTTTAGTAATATTGTAAAGAATTTAGTGAAAAGAGGAAAAGAGTGTAGAGTTTTTAACACTATATGTAAAGTAATAAGACGTCGTCAGGAAGAAACTAAGAAGCTAGCCAAAAAGGTTGAGTTGGTAATAGTAGTGGGGGGACATAACAGTTCAAATACCTCTCAGTTGGCTAGACTATCTCAATCAATAGGAGTGAAGACATATTTAATGGAAAGAGAAGAAGATCTCGATTCTATAGACTGGCAAGGAATAAAAAGAGTTGGCCTCACCGGGGGAACTTCTACCCCTGAAGAGTTAATAGTGAAGATAAGAGATCGACTTGGTCAATTTTCTGTAACTTAGTCGTACCAGAAAAGGAGCTCAAGGTGTCCCAATCAAAAGAAGAAAGACTTCTGGAAAAAGCTGCCGATAGTATAATGAGATCAGAAATGAAAGAGAAGGTAGAGAAAAGAAAAGATGATTTCGCCAAAATGATTCATGGATACGAGGTTCCCCGGGTGGTGAAGCTTGGAGACGTAGTAGAAGCAAAGGTTGTACAAACAGACAAGGAAGGAATCTTAGTGGACGTGGGTACAAAATCTGAAGGTTTTATGCCCTGGGGAGAATTCGACCCTGGAAGAAAAAAAACTCTTCCGATAGGGGAGATTATGCAGGTTTATGTTTCGGGGAAAGATGAAACAGGACGTCTTCTGCTATCCAAAAAAGAAGCAGATTTTCGTCTAAACTGGGCAAAATTTGAGGAGGCCTTCAGGGATGGGAAACCCATAGTAGTGAAAGTGGTAAAGATCGTGAAAGGAGGGGTTTTAGCGAACCTAGGGTCTTTGAAAGCTTTCATCCCTGCCTCTCATGTAAGTCTAAAGAGGGCAAACAACCTCAAAGAATTTATTGGGAAAAATCTAACCGTCATGGTTATCCAACTTGAAAAAGAATCTAAGAATATAGTGCTTTCTAGAAAATTTTTACTTTTGGAAGAAAGAGAAAAGAGGAAAGAGAAAACTCTTTCTGTTTTAAAAGAAGGAAAAATGGTGACGGGTAGAATAAATTCGATAACTAAATTTGGCGTTTTTGTGGATTTGGGGGAAATTGATGGACTGATTCATCCTGAGAACCTTTCTTGGGGATGGGTCAAGGATCCCCACTCTGTGGTTTCAATTGGGGACAAAGTGAAAGTAAAAGTGCTAAAAATGGATAAAGAAAAAAGAAAAATTTCCCTAGGATTAAAGCAGACCAAGCCCGATCCCTGGACACAAGTTCAAAAAAAGTATCAGATAGGCGAGCAGGTAGTGGGCAAAGTCACTCATCTTACAAATTTTGGAGCTTTTGTAGAGATTGAAGAAGGGTTAGAGGGTTTGATTCATGTTTCTGATCTTTCCTGGGACAAGCGTATAGGACATCCGAACGAGGTTCTACGCAAAGAGGAAAACATAGAGGTGAAAATATTAGATATCAATGCTGAAAAAAAGAAAATAGCTCTGGGTCTAAAACAGGTTAAACCCAATCCTTGGGAAAAACTTCTTCAGGAATACAAAGTCGGAGATTTGATTTCCGGCAGAGTACAGCAAATAACGGACTTTGGAGTTTTTATAAATTTGGCTCCTGGGATAGATGGTTTAATTCACGTTTCAGAATTGGATAAGAAATATGTTTCTCATCCAGATACAGGAGTTACAGTGGGAAACGAGGTAACCACGGAAATTGTAGGAATCGATCGAGAAAAGAGACGAATTAGACTTAGTCTGCGTCAACCAAAGAAGAAGGGAAAACAAAAAGAAGGCATGAAGAAAGGGAAAGAAGAAAAAAAAGAAAAAGTGAGTATAGAGGAAATTGATAATCTCAATCTCTTTGAAGAAGATGCTATTGTGATGGGAGACTTTATCGAGGAGAAAGTAAAAGAAAAGTTAAAAAGGAGCTTTGGTAAGAGTAAATGATTCTGGTTACTTTCATTTTGTTTTTAGGCTATCTCATAGGTTCTGTTCCTTCTGGTTACCTCATAGCGAAGCTTCTTAAAGGAATAGATATAAGGGATTATGGTAGTGGCAATATAGGGTTTGCCAATAGCCTGCGAGTATTGGGACTTTTGCCCGGTCTGACAGTCCTGGTCGCTGATATAGCCAAGGGAGCCGTCTCTGTGTGGGCAGGAACGCTATTTGCATCCTCCATTGGAATTAGTCCTCAAATAGCTGGGGGAATGATGGGACTATCATCTATCATAGGACATAATTGGTCAGTTTTTTTAAAATTCAGGGGAGGGAAAGGAGTAGCTACCACAGCGGGAGTTTTTTTGGTTCTTACCCCCTTTCCCTTTATGTTCTCTACTTTAACTATGGTATTGGTGATGGGTTTTACTCGTTACGTTTCTCTGGGTTCGATGATAGCGGGAGGTAGCCTTCCACTTTTTATCTGGCTCTGGATAAATGAGAAAGGTTGGTTCTATCTATGTTTGAGTGTAGCAGCGGCTTCTCTCATTGTGTTTACCCACAGATCTAATCTGAGACGTTTGTTGCAAGGAAAGGAAAGAAAATTAGGAGAAAGAATTTAAGAAAGGTGGTGACTTGCCAGGACAAGTAGATGTGGTATATTGAGACTTATATCCCATAAAGGAGGGGCTAAATGAACAAAGCCGAATTGGTAGAGGAGGTAGCTAACCAGACAGGGCTAACGAAAAAGGCGTCTAGGGAAGCGGTTGATGCAGTGACTTCTACCATCACCGACTACCTAGCGAGGGGACAGAAGGTCACTTTGGTCGGTTTCGGAAGTTTCAAAGTGAGAAAGAGAAAATCGCGTCGAGGAAGGAATCCTCAAACGGGTAAAGAAATTCAGATTCCGGCTAAGGAGGTGCCGAAATTTGAAGCCGGTAAGAATCTGAGAGAAGCGGTAGCCTAAGGAATCATTTCAAGGAGGTAGAAGAAGTATTTCTTCTACCTCCTTGGGTTATAATTATTTCTGGATAGGTTCCTAAAAGACCGGTATAATCTAGACCACAAAATCTATGGATACTAAAGCGGACGAAAAAGAGAAAAAAATTGGGATTCCGGAAAAGTTATATTTTTCTATTGGTGAGGTGAGTGAGATTACCCATCTTCCTCCTTATGTCTTGAGGTTTTGGGAAAATAAATTTAAGGAGATTCGACCCCAGAAAAGTAGGGGAGGACACCGTCGTTACCAAAGAAAAGATATTGAAGTAATCCTGGGAATAGAGGAACTACTTTACGAAAAAAAATTTACCATCCATGGAGCTCAGAAAGAGCTAAAGAAAACAAAGGGGAGCTCCACCACTCCTTTAGTTATAAAGAAGGAGCTGCAAGAAATATTGAGAATATTGGATTAGCGGGGCGTAGCGCAGCCTGGTTTAGCGCACTTGCATGGGGCGCAAGAGGTCACCGGTTCGAATCCGGTCGCCCCGACCACTCTGAATAGTGAATCGCGAATGGTGAATTGTGAATCGAAAAGAAAGAAGGCGACTGATTGGGGGGTATCGAAAAAGAAAAATGGAGAAAGAACGCATACTTAGTGGGATGAGGCCTACGGGAAGGCTCCATCTGGGAAATTATCTAGGGGCTCTTTCTAATTGGGTAAAATTGCAGGATGAATATGAATGCTTCTTTATGATTGCTGACTGGCACGCTCTTACCGATCGAACGGATACCAAAGGCATTAAGCAAGACATCAAGGATGTTCTGATTGATTGGCTCTGCGCAGGTCTGGATCCGGAAAAATCTACTCTTTTTGTGCAATCACACGTGCCCGAACATGCCGAGCTTCATCTGATTCTGTCTATGATTACCCCTATTTCCTGGCTGGAACGCTGTCCTACCTATAAAGAAAAACTTGAAATGGGTCAGGAAAATAACTATGGACTACTTGGATATCCAGTCCTTCAAGCAGCCGACATTCTTGTCTATAAAGCAAACAAAGTTCCCGTAGGGGAGGATCAGGTAGCTCATCTGGAACTATCCCGGGAGATAGCTCGAAGGTTCAATCATCTTTACGCCCGTGTCTTTCCTGAGCCGGCTCCTCTTTTATCCGAGACCGTGAAAATTTTGGGCTTAGATGGGAAAAAGAAGATGGGTAAATCTTATAATAACTACATTTCTCTTTCCGAGCCCCCGAAGGTAATTGAAGAAAAGATCCAAGGAATGTTCACCGACCCTAAGAAAATCTATTTAGGAGACCCTGGACATCCTCAAGAATGCAATGTTTATAGCTATCATCAAATCTTTGGTAATTTCTTAGGGGAAGAACTGGAACAGATTTTCAAGGATTGTAAGGAAGGAGCTCTGGGCTGCACTACCTGCAAAAAAAATCTAGCCCGTAGTTTGATTAACTATCTTGCCCCTTTTCGTCAAAAAAGAAAAGAACTTGAGAAAGAAAAAGAAAGTTTAGATAAGATTCTAAAGAAAGGAAAAGAGACGGCTAGCCAGGTAACCACCTCTACCTTAAGAGAAGTGAAAAAGACAATGCAGATGCTCTGAAGGTCCATGCCGATTCACACCACCATTCCTCCGCCTACATCTATAATTGCCCCGGTTACATAACTGGCCTCATCCGAAGCTAAGAATGCAACCACATTGGCTACTTCTTCCGGTTTTCCTATCCGTCTGGTAGGAATTCTCCTTAATATTATTTCCTTTATTCTTTCCGGGACGGCTCTAGTCATCTCAGTATCGATAAAACCAGGACAAACTACATTAACTGTTATTCCTTTACGTGCCAGTTCTTGGGCGGCTGTCTTCGAGAGACCCACCACCCCGGCTTTGGAAGCGCTATAATTAGTCTGCCCTATATTACCTAACCAGCTGGCTGAGGAAATATTAATAATTCTGCCATACCTCTGATCTCTCATGATTTTTGCAGCTGCCCGAGTACAGAAGAAAACCCCAGTAAGGTTTACTGCCAATACCTGATTCCACTCCTCATCCGTCATTTTATGCAGCATTGCATCGCGGTTGATCCCTGCGTTGTTGACCAGCACGTCTAATCTTCCAAATTTTTCTTTGATTGTCTTAAATATCTTTTCGGCTCCTTCTTTTTTTGAAACATCGACCTTGAGCGCAATTCCCTTTACTCCCAATTTTTTTATTTCTTCCGCCACTTTTTGAACATTCTCAGCATTAATATCAGCCGCTATCACATCAGCACCTTCTTGGGCTAGTTTTTGAGCAATAGCTCTTCCTATCCCTCTTCCCGAACCGGTAACCACCGCCTTCTTTCCTGATAGCCTCACTTTAGCCTCTCTCCCTTAGTTACTTTACTACAAACTGCATAAATATCAGTTTTTCGCTACTAATCTCCGAAACCTTTTGGTTTTAAATTAGCACAATTTTTTGGAAATGTCCAGTGATTTTACGAAAGGAATCTAGAGTTCCCACAATTACTAGATTTTTGTCAATTAAGAATTTTGGGGGTTGCGCAGGAGAAACGAACGAAAGGAAAAGAGTAGCTATTTTTCACAAAGATGATTGCTGAGTTCCTGAAAAAAAAATTATTGAATTTGACAACTTTTTTGCTTTATGATAAATTGAGAAAAATTGCTACAGCCCTGATAAAGAGAGGTTCATTCAATCTCTGCGAAGGAGGCGCGCCAGATGTATCGCTATAGTAATTGGCTGATGCTGTTCATATTGGGATTGATAGCTTTAGCCATATGGGCCATCTACCCTCCGGGTGAGAAGATACATCTCGGACTGGATTTAAAAGGAGGTATGCATCTAGCATTAGAAGCAGACGCCAGCAAAGTTCCCCCTGGAGAAAGTGTCAAAGATGCTGTAGCCACTGGTTTAGAGATTATAAGAAATAGAATAGACCAGTTTGGCGTGAGAGAGCCTACTATTACTCGTCAAGGAGATACCAGGATTATAGTAGATCTACCAGGGATAAAAAATCCCCAAAGTGCTGTGGATCTCATCGGGAAAACTGCCCTTTTGGAGTTCAAGTTGGTAGATGAGGCCGGAGACATAAACAGGGCTCTTAAGGGAGAAGTACCTCCTGGGGATGAGATTCTCTATAATCCTCAAGGGACCGCCTATCTAATAAAGAAAGAGACTCTTTTATCAGGTGGAGCCCTAAAGGACGCTCGGGTAGAGATAGGACAATGGGGTCAGCCCTATGTAGCCCTCGATTTTAGTGCCGAAGGAGCCGATAAGTTTGCTGAGATCACGGGAAGACACGTTGGGGAAAGGCTTGCCATAATACTGGATAACGTCATTAAATCAGCACCGGTGATAAAAACCCGGATCACCGGAGGAAAGGCAGTCATTGAAGGAAACTTCACCATAGATGAGGCTAATGAGCTCAGGATAGTCCTCAAAAGTGGTGCTCTCCCCGTGCCCTTTAAAATTATTCAAAATACTGTGATCGGTCCTTCACTAGGACGAGATTCTATTCGAAAGGGGTTATCATCAGGAATTATCGGTATGATCTGCGTCATCGTCTTTATGGGGATATATTACAAAAAGGCTGGTTTAATCGCCGACTCAGCACTCCTACTGAATCTACTTTTTTTATTGGGAGCCCTAGCAGCCTTAAAAGCTACTTTAACTCTTCCTGGGATTGCCGGGATTATCCTCACTATCGGAATGAGTATCGACGCCAACGTAATTATTTTTGAAAGAATAAGGGAAGAATTGAGGGGGGAAAGGGCCCCTCGTTCGGCTGTTGATGCTGGTTATGAAAGAGCTCTTCGCACCATTCTGGATGCTAACATAACCACCCTAATTGTTGCCCTTGTTCTTTTTCAATTTGGTACCGGTCCCATCAAGGGATTTGCCACCACCCTATCTATCGGGATATTAATAAGTCTATTTACAGCTATTGTGGTAACTCGGGTTATCTTTAATCTCTTATTAGCCGGACGACCGATGAGCAAGCTCAGTATCTAGGAAGAAAGAATGCATCTTTTTGGTGAAACGCACATAGACTTCGTTAAATTAAGGAAAGTAGCTATTTTTATCTCCGGAGCTGCCATAGTTGCCGGCCTTACTTCTCTCATTTTAAAAGGAGGACCAAAGCTTGGTTTAGACTTTACCGGGGGAATCGAGATTCATCTCAAATTCACAGAGTCTCCTTCTATTAGCCGGATAAGATCGGGTCTGGCCAAGATAGGTTTAGGTAGGGCAGTTATACAGCAGTACGGGGAAAAGAAGGATAACTTAGTTCTTATAAGGACCGGCGTGGAGCAGGTTTCTCAGGATATTGCCTCCCAGATAATTGCTTATCGAGAAAAACATGGTAAATTTACCCATCTTGAGGAGTTAAAAAATCTTCCCGGTATAGAAGCGGTAGGCTATGAAAATCTCGCCCATCTTCTGACCACTGAATCCTCCCAGACCGAAAAAGTCAATATCAATCAGATAGAGAGAGCTCCCCTCATTTCTCTTCTGGAGGGGATTATTCATGAAAAAACCACCGCCAGAATTGAGCAAGCCCTAAGAGGGGAATTCAAAGAAAAAAAGAATGCCTTTGAGGTTCAAAGTATTAACTTGATTGGTCCTAAGGTCAGTGAAGAGCTTCGGCGCAAAGCCATACTGGCTATAATTTTTTCTCTGGCTGGTATGCTCATCTATATTGGCTGGAGGTTCGACTTTAAGTTTGCTGCGGGAGCAGTGATCGCCTTAATTCATGATGTCTTTATCAGCGCTGGAGCACTTTCTTTGGGGAATTTTGAGTTCAGTCTTCCGGTGATCGCTGCTCTTCTTACTATAATTGGGTACTCCCTAAATGATACTATCGTCATTTACGTTCGGATCAAAGAAAATCTCAAGACCTACCGAAAGGGAAAGCGGATATCTTTAAAAAGAATCCTTAACTTAAGTATTAATCAGTCTCTTTCTAGAACTATTATTACCTCCCTAACTACCTTCATAGTCGTCCTGATTCTATTTCTGTGGGGAGGAACCGTGATTCACGGGTTCACCTTTGCCCTCCTGGTAGGAATAATAGTGGGGACCTATTCCTCAAGTTTTGTAGCTACTCCCATTGTATACACCTGGGAAAGAGGTGCTCTAGGGAAGGAGCAAGTAAGACGTGAGAAGGTTGAGCCAAGGACCGCAAAGGCTGAGAAAATCCTGACAGGGAAAGAAAAAATAGAGGTAGGAAAAGCTAAAGTAGGCCGAACCGATAAAGAGAAGGCAAAGGTAGGAGAAAAAGAACCAGCAAAAACGGTTGAAACAAAAATCAAAAAACATAAGACAAAAAGAGGCAAACGAAGAAAATATAAGAAAAAGCGCAGATGAGAACATTAATTGCTGCAGGAGGCACGGGGGGACATATCTATCCCGGGTTAGCCATAGCTTCCTATCTTAAGGAACACCGCCTTGGTGATGAAATTCTCATGGTGGGGGGAGAAAGAGAACTTGAGTCTTACCTTGTTTTATCACAGGGATTTAACTTACGCCAAATAAGTATCCAGAGTTATCCCGGACATTTTTCGAGTAAGTGGATAGTCTTCGGGTGGGGCCTATGTATGTCCTTTCTTCAATCCCTTTTTATTCTCTGGACATTTAAACCCCAAGTAGTTATAGGAATGGGAAGTTTCCATTCATGTCCGCTGATCATACTCGCTTCCTTTTTCGGCATTCCGAGTTTGATCTGTGAGCAAAATGTGCGGTTTTCTTTGAGTAACAGGCTTCTTGCACCATGGGCATCGAGAATAGCTCTTAGTTTCTCGGAGACACAGAAATATCTTTCCCCGAGGCTACTACGAAAAACCTACCTTACCGGTAATCCTATCCGTAGCGAAATCACAAAGGTAAGAAAAAAAGAAGCAATAGAAAAGTTAGGTCTGGGTAAGGATAAACTTACCCTTCTTTTTTTAGGGGGCAGTCAAGGAGCTCATAGCTTGAATAGATTTGGAATAGAAGCAGTAAAGCTCTTAGTGCGAGAAAAATTAGGCAACGAAATTCAGATAATTTTCATCACCGGGAAAAAAGATGTAGAATGGGTCAGAACATCCTTTAAATCCGTGGCCATAAAATCGCTAATCCTTTCCTACTTACCTCAAATGGAATACGCTTACGCTGCCTCAGATTTAGTTGTCTGTAGAAGCGGAGCAACAACCTTGGCCGAAGTCACCTCTCGAGGACTACCGGCTATCTTAGTTCCTTACCCACATGCTACCGGGGGACATCAATGGAAAAATGCAGAGGTTTTGCAAGCCATGGGAGCAGCTTACCTCATTTTAGAGGAGGATCTCACTCCAGAAAAATTAAAAACCACCATTTTGGGCTTAATTACCAATAAAAGTTTTCTTAAGCGAATGGGCGAAAAAAGTAAAACGCTAGGCAAGTCACAGGCTACCAGGAAAGTAGTAAAACTAATATCTAGCTTGGTCAATTAATAGAGTTTTATTGAGTTTATTGAGTTTATTGAGTTTATTGAGTTGAAAAAATGGTAACTATACAGCCTCAAACTTTTTCCTGAGACCAAAGGAGGCATCCTTGATATACAACAACGAAAGGGAAGGATTCCGAGATATTTCTTGAGGAAAACTTAATGCTAAAAGGAGTTCGGTCTATTCACTTCATAGGGATTGGAGGAATAGGCATGAGTGGGCTGGCTCGGGTATTGTTGCAAATGGGCTATTTAATAAGCGGTTCGGATAAGAGAAAAAACAGTCTAACCAAAAAGCTACAAGCCAAGGGAGCCACCATTTACCAGGACCATGATCCTTCCCATCTTAAGGGAATCGACTTGGTGGTATTTTCCTCCATCATTCCGGCCGACAATCCTGAACTTCTGGAGGCAAAAAGAAAAAAAATTCCAGCTCTCTCCAGAGGAAAACTTCTAGGATATCTCATACGAGACAAAGAAAGCATTGTCGTCGCCGGGACTCATGGAAAAACCACCACTACTTCCCTCATCTCTTCTATTCTCCATTGGGCAGGTAAAAATCCTACAATGTTCATCGGAGGAGAGCTGAATGAGATTGGTAGTAACAGCCAATTAGGAGAGGATAAATATGCGGTAGTAGAAAGTGATGAGTCTGATGGTTCCTTTTTGTATCTTCTTCCCAAAATCTGCGTCCTTACCAGTTTGGAAGATGATCACCTGGATTATTATGGCTCCAAAAATAAGCTTATTGAGGCATTTATTCAATTTACTCATAACCTTAAAGCCGAAGGTACTTTAATCGTGAATAAAGATGATCTCTGGCTAAAAAAAGCTTTAAGAAGAATCTCCTTACATCATTCTCAAAGAATGATCAGCTATGGGATAGATTCGGATGCTGATGTGGTAGCTAGTAAGGCTAGATTAGAAGAGTTTACCTCCTCTTATGAAGTTAGATATAGAGGAAAAGAATGGGGGAGGATTACTGTTCCTCTGCCTGGTCTGTACAATGTATATAATTCCTTAGCAGCTATCACGGTGGGTAGAAGTATGGGAGTAGGATGGGATCAGATTAAAATAAGTCTTTCTTCCTTTCAAGGAGTAAAAAGAAGATTTGAACTAGTAGGACAAACAGGCTCTGGGATCTTGGTAATTGATGACTATGCTCACCATCCCACCGAGATCGAGGAAGTTTTAAAGGCTGTAAAAAAGATAAAACCACGAATAATTGTGGTCTTTCAGCCTCATCGTTACAGTCGAACTAAAATGCTTCTTTCTAAATTCGCTCGCTGTTTTGATGAGGCGGATATTCTCCTCTTAACCAAAATTTATCCTGCCGGGGAAAGTCCCATAGCTGGAGTCAGCGGGAGATTATTATTCAATGAGGTTAAAGGGCACCGATCAAAACCAACTTATTATTTTTCCGCCCCAGAACAAATCCTGGATTTTTTAAGAAAAGAGTCCAGGAAGAATGATTTGATACTGACTATTGGAGCAGGCGACGTGTGGGAAGTGGGAAAGCGGTTTCTGGCAGAATCTAACTAATCTAGATCGTCTAGATTGGGAGGAGTAACAGTTAGAATTTGCCTGGCTTGTTCAGGATAGTGAGCAATGAAACGAAGTTCATCGTCGGTAAGGGGTTTTTGAGTGTGTACGTTAGCATAGCGAGCTAACTCCAAGATTTTATAAGCCTCTTTTTTATCCTTAAATTCAATCTCCAGTTTCTCATAGACATTCCTAAATCCTTTAATCCCACCATATTCTCCTGTGGTTATCTTTCTTCCCGTTTCTATTATCTCAGGTTCTCCTCTTCCTAATTCTTCAAAATCATAAAGTTCATAGTTACGTCTATCTTTTAAAGCTCCATCAGCATGAATTCCCGATTCATGAGCAAAAGCATTTCCTCCCACTCCTACCTGGTTCACCGGGATGGGAATACCAAAGGCATAAGAGGCGTATTTAGCGATTTTCCAGGCTTTGGAAAGATCTACTCCTTCATCTAGAAGATTCAAGTCTTTTAGACCGTTGGACTTCCTTAAAGCTAATATTACTGATATCAAATCTGCATTACCTGCTCTCTCCCCCATTCCATTAATACAGGTATTTATATAAGCATCTACTCCGGCATCTATAGCTCCTTTGGCTCCAGCTACTGAACAAGCCACTGCCAATCCCAGATCGTTGTGGCAGTGTATTTCTATGGGTATTTGGATTTCTTCAGCTAGATTTTTTACTCGAGTATAGATGGCAAAAGGGTCATCGCAGCCCAGCGTGTCACAATATCTTATCCTGTCCGCACCATACTCCTTAGCTACCCGGCTGAATTTCAACAAAAACGCATCATCCGTTCGAGAGGCATCTTCAGCATTTACTCCTACTACCTTCATCCCCCCCTTTTTGGCCTCCTCAAGAGTCTCTAGCATCATTCCTATTATACTAGGTTTGGATAGATTCTTCTCGGGGTCCCTAACCATTCTACCCTCAAATTTTCCTTTAACCATCTGTTGAGAAGTAGATATAGATATATTAAGATACTCAACTCCTATAGCCAGAGCTCTCTTTACATCATCTTTGACTGCTCTACACCAGCCACTCAAGATTATCGGCTGAAGCACTCCCATTTTGGCGAGTTCAAGATTAGCCTTAAGATAATTTATTTCATGATTAGTAAAGGGAAAACCAAACTCTGACTGATAAATTCCCATGTCATTTAGATAAAAGTTAATAATAGTCTTTTCCAATTTGGCTAACCCCAACCTGGAGGTTTGAACTCCATCTCGGTTAGTAACGTCAATTATGTAAATTTTATTTTTTTTATTACCCATTTTGTTTTCTCGTTTTTACACCAATTACTATAGAAATCGACTAGGTGAATTTTTTCACCTCCACCTCGAGATCAATCTCCACCTCAGGATGTAATTTGAGAGAAACCTTCTTGATTCCAATGACTCGAATAGGTTCGTCTAAATTAACCTTTCTGTGATCTATCTCTAGACTAAACCTCTTTTTAATCTCCTGAACAATATCCTGCGAGGTAACCACCCCGAACAACTTTCCTTCCTCCCCCATCTCTCTTTCCAATACCAGTCTTACTCCTCGTAGTTTTTCTGCCACTCTAAGCGCCTTGAACTTTCCCTTCTCTCTCCTCTGTTGGATGAGCCTTTTTTTCTCCTTCCATTGCCTAACATTGCCGGGAGTTGCCTTCAAAGCCAAATTTTTGGGGACAAGGAAATTACGCGCATAGCCATCAGCTACCTCGACTATCTCATCCTTCTGCCCCAGATTATCGATATTTTCCATTAATATAATCTCCATCTTCTACCCTTTCACAGAATATACTCGAGGGGGGAAATAGGGCTTCGCCGATTCCTTCGGAATTCCCCCCTCGACGGCTCGAGAAAGTCGAGCCTGCTCCCCTCTTTTTTCTGATATCTGGTCTGCCGAGGTTTACTTCATAACAATTCAGAGAAATTACTGAAGTTCCTATGCCTGAACTCACACTCGATTACTCAGGAAGTATTAATATTCAGAAGATTTATAGCGGTATCGAGGGACTTGAATAGCTCATAGCTAATGGCTGACCATCGTGAGGCAAATAAAAGGGGGAAGGCTACTTTTGTGAATTTGATGGACCATGAGCTATAAGCTAAAATGAAGTCCCGAGATACATTTTATTTATAAGGTAAAAGCGCCATCTCTCTAGCTTTTTTAATTGCTCTGGATAACTTTCGTTGATGCTTAGCACATGTACCGGTGCGTCTTCTGTTTTTTATTCGAGCTCGACTATCGATATAATGTCCGAGAGCTTTTACATCCAGATGGTCTATAGAATCACTTCTTGATCGGCAAAAAATACAAACCTTTCTTCTTTTAAGTAGAGGTCTAGCTCTCAAGGCTTTCTCCCTTCTCTTCGGGAAGAGGAACTTTGTCTATCTGGTTTTCTACTACTTCTTCCGGAATTTCCGGTAGAGGTTGTTTTTTTAGTCTTTGCAGAAATTCGACCCTCCAGGCAACCACCTCTGAGACCCGTCTTTTAACACCATCTTTGTCTTCATAATTACGAATCTGTAATCTTCCCTCCACGGCTACCCCACTTCCCTTAGCCAGATATTCGGAGCAAGTCTCGGCTCGTTTCCGCCATACTACAATAGGTATAAAATCAGCTTCTCTTTCTCCCTGTCGAGTGGTAAAAGCACGATTAACGGCAATAGTAAAGCTGGCTACAGGAGTTCCATCAGGAGTGTAGCGAAGTTCGGGATCACGGGTGAGGTTCCCTATTAAGACCACGTGGTTCAGACTGGCCATTTTTCTCTCCTTCTTCCTTTTCCTTCTTCGGAGGAGCTTTTCTCCTCGTTATCATCGATCTTACTATTCCTTCCTTAGTTTTAAGAAACTCTCGAACTCGATTTACTTCTGAAAAATTTATCTGAAAATTAACCGTAATAAAAAAGCCCTCTTTTTCTTTTTCCACCACATAGGCAAACCTCCTCACTCCTATTTGCGATATATCTTCTACCTCACCTTTATCGTGGCTAACAATGTTTTTAAATCCATCTAAAAGCGTAGTTCTTTCTTCTTCATTTAATTCGGTTTTAAGAGCAAAAGTTGCTTGATACCATGCCATTTTCCAGACCTTTCCTCAAGATATTCGAGAGGGGAAATAGGACTCCGCTGATTCCTTCGGAATGCCGCCCTCGACGGCTCGATCGGCAAAGCCAACTCTCGCTTCGCTCGAGCAAGTCGAGCCTGCTCCCCTCTTTTTTCTGATATTTGGTCCACCAACGTTTACTTCATAACAACTCAGACAAATTATTGAAATCCTCATACCTCAAACTAACTAGTAAACCTAAAATGTATTACATCTCCGTCCGCTACCAGGTAATCCTTTCCCTCTATCTCAACCTTTCCTTCCTCTTTGACCCGTTTCATTGATCCGACCTCAAGAAAATCTGATACCGCGACTACCTCTGCTCTTACAAAGCCCTTTTGCATGTCCGAATGGACTCTGCCTGCTGCTTGAAGAGCAGTGGTTCCTTCTTTCACTGACCAGGCCCTCACTTCCCTTCCCCCGCTGATGGTGAAAAAGGTAATTAAATTTAGCTGTCGGTACACCTCTCTTATCAACTCGTTGATTCCTTCTTCTATCCTTAACTCTTTAAGGAATTCTGCCTTTTCTTGCGCAGACATCTCTGCTAATTCTGCCTCCAATTGTGCACATATTTCTATTAACTTGAGTTCCTTCCGGGAGGCATCTTCTCTTAAACTCTTAAGTAAAAAGGATGGACAAGTTAGGTTATTTTCATCCACGTTAGCAACGTAAAGTAAGGGCTTAAGAGTCAAAAGACCTTCTTCGACAAGCTCTTTCTTCTCTTTTTCTGTAAAAATCTTTCTCAGAGCATTGCCTTTTTCAAGGCTTGTTTTAATCTTTTGTAAAAGACCAAATTTTTCTTGGCTTCTTTTAGCTCCCGATTTTACCAGTTTATCCAGCTTTGTCAACCGCCGCTGCACAACTTTCAAGTCAGAGAGAAGCAATTCTAACTCAATTGTCTCGGCATCCCTTATCGGATCTACACTCCCCTCTGGGTGGGCAATTTCTTTCCCTTCAAAACACCTCAGTACCTCAACTAAAAGATCAACCGACCTTATTCTAGATAAAAACTCATTTCCCAGCCCCTCACCGCGATGGGCACCTCTAACCAGGCCAGCTACGTCTATAAACTCCACTGACGCTGGCGTGGCAATCTCGGGATCTATTAATTCGGCTAGTCTCTCCAGTCGTGGATCAGGAACCAACGCCCTTCCCATATTAGGAGATACGGTGGAGAAAGGAAACTTTGCCACCTGCGCTCCTGCTTGTGTAAGAGCGTTAAAAAGGGTTGATTTACCAACATTAGGCAAACCAATTATTCCGGCCGAGAGATTAGCCAAGCATCCTCCTCATTTATTCGGCGTAGCTCTCCTACATTTCTGCCCTTAGGCTATCCAATAGTTCCAGATAACCTCTCAATCCTCTTTCTTCTGCCGGAGCTCTTAATCTCTTTAAAGCTCTTTCCTGAATCTGTCTGATTCTCTCCCTACTGACTCCGTATTTCTTCCCAATCTGTCTTAAGGAATAATCACCTTTCTCTTCCAGACCAAATCTCAACTTTAATATTTCCAATTCACGTGTATCTTTTACTACCTTTTCTAGTAGTTTTCTTACCTCATCTTTGAGCATATCTACGGCAAGCTTATAAACAGGTGGAGGTATACTAGTGTTAGAAACAAACTCGATCATTGAACTATTTTTTTCCTCTCCCATCGGTTTATCAATTGAGACGGTGGTCTGGCTTATTCCGAGCATTTGCCTGATCTTCTCTGGAGAAAAATCTACCTGTTCAGCAATCTCCTCGGGAGTAGGCTCTCTTTTTAGTTTCTGTTCTAGTTGTCTGGATACTCTGCTCAACTTTCTTAACAAATAAGCTATGTGAACTGGAAGACGTATGGTCCCTGACTGATCAGCAATGGTCCTGGATAAAGCCTGGCGTATCCACCAACTGGCATAGGTGCTAAAACGCCTTTCACATTTATAGTTAAACTTATCCACAGCCCGAGAAAGGCCAATATTTCCCTCCTGGATAAGGTCTGAAAGAGAAACTCCTCTACCGGTATACTTTTTAGCAAAACTTACCACCAGACGAAGATTGGCTTCCATCATCTTCTTTTTGTCTGCCTCACACGATGATTTTACTTTCACTGCCTCTTTTAAGATCTGTTTTATCTTCTTTTTATCTCGGTCAGACACTATTTTCTCCATTTTCGGGAGTTCGTGTTCTAAGAAATCAACCATCTCCCTGACCCTATCTGGATTACGATCAAGATCACCAAAGTTTTTAGACAGCTTTCCTCCCTTTTGAAATAAGACGAGAAGCTCTCTATTCTTATTAATGATATCGGCTGTTCCTCTCATAAGTTGGATTAATTTTTGCTTTCCTTCTTTTATCCTCTTAGCAAGCTCTCTTTCTTCCTCTTTGGTGAGTAAAGGAGTTTTCCCTATGCCTTCCAAATAACTTCCAATTGTGCTTAAGGATGAATCTTGCTCCTCTGTGTGAACTGTCTCTTCAGTACGGTCTTCCACTGACTCCTCCCTATATTATTGGGTGCTTCAATTCCAACTTTTCAGAGGTACAAACAAAGCGAGAAGTAATCATTTCCCTCGATAATTGATAAGAAAGATACCTTTTTAGAATGGCCTCCAGTTCAACTTCTATGGCCCTATCAAAATTTTGTTGAACTGTCTTCTTCAGCCCTGAATCAAGAAGATAATTCATCAAAAGAATGGTCTTCTTTGAAACCTCTAGTCTGTTCTTATCTTCCTCTTGGCAATCATCACAAAGAAGTCCACCTAACTTTATGCTAATAAAGAGAGATTGAATCTTTCCTTTTTCTTTTCCACAATTTATACATCTGCTCAGGTATAGCCCGTAACCCAAAATTTTTAAGAGTTTTATCTCGAAACTTCGCATCAAAAGACTTAAGTTTTGTTTAGGAATTTTTTCTAAGCAATAAAGGGTCTTTACCAGAAGTTCAAAAAGATGAGAATCCGGTTGTTCTTCTCCCAAACATTTGTCAATCAACTCGGCCAGATAACAGCTATAGGCGAATCTAAGGAGATTCTTTCTGATCCCTATAAAAGGGTAATTAATCTTACACTCGCTCAAGGTATGTAGACCGCTTCTCGTAGCTTTGTGAATTACCACACTATCATAAGAAGGAGGTTGAACCTGGGCAGCAAACCTACTTTTTATTCTTCTAGCCCCCTTTGCTACCACTTTTATCTTTCCATATCTTCGTGAATAAAAAACAACTATTTTATCTTGTTCTCCTAGATCATAATCTCTAAGCACAATCGCCTCACTTTTATATAATCTCACTTTTGGTCTCGATAATTGATTCGCAGACACTATAGCAAAAGAAATTTAATCGGTCAACTGTCCTCGGTTTATTGGGTTTATTGGGTTTATTGGGTTGAAAAAAAAATTGGTAACTATACACCTTGCTTAGCCCCCAAAAGAAAAGAATTTTTTTTGAAGCTGAACCCTGCCTCAAAAAATCTGCATCAAATTTTGGTCTATGATTTAATCCGTCTTGTGTAAATCCGTGTAATCTCGTGGTCCTTTTACTTGACGGAGTAAAATATTTTGCTATATTGAATTATCGGAATTTTCGAGAAAGATAAATGCCTGAGATCAAAAGAGCTCTTATCAGCGTCTTCCATAAGGAAGGAATAGTTGACTTTGCTAAGGGATTGGCCAAATTAGGAATAGAGATTCTTTCCACCGGGGGTACAGCACGAGCCCTTAGAGAAGCTGGGATACGGGTAAGAGATGTATCAAGGTATACCCATAGTCCGGCTATGCTTGGTGGAAGAGTTAAAACCTTGCACCCCAGGATTCATGCAGCTCTTTTAGCCGTAAGGGATGATCCTGAACAGATGAGAGAAATAAAGCAACACGGTGTTGAACTTATAGACATGGTGGTGGTAAACTTTTATCCTTTCCAGGAAGTTATGCAAAAGGCCAGGGTGAGTCTAAAAGAGGCTAGAGAAAACATTGACATCGGAGGACCTACTATGCTTCGGGCGGCAGCTAAGAATTTTCCTTATGTAGCAGCAGTGACCGATCCTGATCAGTACCCCCAGATCCTCAAGGAGTTAGAAGAAAATAGATGTTGTCTCAGCCAGGCTACCTGTCTTAATTTAGCTATGAGAATCTTCCAGGAAACTAGTGCATATGATGCCCTTATTGCACACTACCTGGAAAAAGAAACTGGACAAAAATTCCCTGATATAATAAATTTGAGCTTTAAGAAACAAAAAAATCTGAGGTATGGAGAAAACTCCCACCAGAAGGCTGCTTTCTACAGAGAGTGGCTCGAGACTCGGCCAAGTCTTTCCTCTACTGAAAAACTTTGGGGGAAAGATCTGTCCTTTAATAATCTTTTAGATCTAGATGCCGCTTTAGCCATAGTATCAGAATTTAGGGAACCAGCAGCCGTGGTAATAAAACATACCAACCCCTGTGGTGTAGGCTGTGCTTCTCATCTTCAAGAGGCTTTTAAAAATGCCTATAGTGGAGATCCTGTATCAGCCTTCGGAAGCATAATTGGATTGAATAGACCAGTGGATCCCCTTACTGCTGAAGAAATAGCTTCACCCGATAAATTTATTGAAGCCATAATTGCCCCTGACTATGAAAAAAAAGCTCTGGAAATCCTGAAAACTGGGCAAAAATGGGGAAAGAACCTACGTATTCTAAAAGTCAATGGCTCTTTAGTCAGAGAAAACCTCGGCTGCGAGATAAAAGGAGTGCTAGGTGGAATTCTTTTTCAGGAAAGGGATGAAAAAACCTACTTTTCTAGTAATCTAAGAACAGTTACCAAAAGAATTCCCACTCAAAAGGAGCAGGATGAACTTTTATTTGCCTGGACAGTCTGCAAACATGTAAAATCTAATGCCATCGTTCTATCCAAAGATAAAACGGTAGTTGGAGTGGGAGCAGGACAGATGAGTCGGGTGGATTCCTCTAGGCTTGCCATTGGAAAGGCTGGTGATAGAGCTAGGGGTGCATGCTTAGCCTCAGATGCGTTTTTCCCTTTTCCTGATGCGGTAGAGGAGGCAGGAAAATCAGAGATAACTGCCTTAATTCAACCGGGTGGTTCGCGGCGCGACCAAGAGATAATTGCAGCTGCTGATAGATTCAGAATGGCTATGGTGTTCACGGGGATGAGACATTTCAAACATTAAAGGAGAGCTTCATGCCTATTTCATTGGCTCAAAATGACCCTGAGGTTAATGAGATTCTTAAGCAGGAACTTCAGCGTCAGCAAAACAGTTTAACTCTTATTCCTTCAGAAAATTATCCCAGTAAGGCAGTCTTGGAAGCGGAAAGTTCGGTCTTGATTGATAAATATGCTGAAGGGTATCCCGGTAGACGACATTATCAGGGCTGTAAATTTATAGATGAGATTGAGGAGTTAGCCATTTCGCGGGCAAAAAAAATCTTTAAAGCTGAGCATGTGAATGTACAGGCTCATTCAGGAACACAGGCTAATATAGCTGTCTATCAGGCTTTGCTTAAACCGGGAGATACCATTTTATCCTTAGATTTGTCTCACGGAGGGCATCTTTCTCATGGAAATAGGTCAACTTTACCTCATACTCATTATCGGATCGTCAACTACGGAGTGGATAGAGAACGGGAGACCTTTAATTATGAAGAAATTCAGGCTATAGCTGAAAATTGCCGTCCTCAATTGATAATAGTGGGGGCTAGTGCTTATCCGCGGGCTATAGATTACTCTCAGTGGAGGAGAATTGCCGATGAGGTAGGTGCCTATCTTATGGCTGATGTAGCTCACATAATAGGCTTGATTATTACTGGGCTACACCCGGATCCTGTTCCTTACGCTGATGTTGTCACTACCACCACCCACAAAACCCTGCGGGGTCCCCGCGGAGGAGTGATTATCTGTCGCCAAAACCTTGCCTCTCGGATAGATAGAGCTATTTTTCCTGGTACTCAAGGGGGGCCATTCATGCATACCATAGCCGCAAAAGCGGTATGTTTTCAGGAAGCGCAAAGGCTTGAATTTAAAGAATATCAACAGCAGATTGTCTCCAACGCCAAAGCATTAGCTAAGAGCTTAAGGGAAGATGGGCTAAGATTGGTTTCCAGTGGCACCGATACCCATCTTATACTGGTTGATCTGTCAAAAAAATCACTAACAGGTGATAAAGCAGCTACTATTTTGGAAGAAGCAGGCATAGTGGTTAATAAAAATAGTATCCCTTTTGATCCCCAACCGCCTTCTATAACCTCGGGGGTAAGACCGGGAACCCCTGCTCTTACTACCAGAGGAATGAGAGAACCTGAGATGCAACTGATTGGAAAGTGGATAAATAAAATACTATCGAGTCCAGAGGACAGAACCTTGAGAAAAAAAATGAGAAGCTGGGTAAGAGAGCTCTGTCAGCAATTTCCCATTTATGAGGATTTGAAATAAAAATTCATGCTCTTAAATAGTAACCTGTTGTTTACACTCATTCTAATGTCCTCCCCGTGATATATTTAGCCTCCAGGAGACGTCAGGTCAAAATCGCAACGAATTATTTTTGTAGTTACTATAAGGACTGAAATATTTCACGGGTGAGGTCTTAAAATTGTATGAAGCCAGGGAGGAGGCTTATGTCTAAAGGAATAGCTGCTTCTCCCGGAATTGCTATAGGAAAAGCATACATCCTGGAGAAGGAAAATTTTTGTATACTTGAATATGAAATCAAAGAAGAAGTAGTAGAGGCTGAAATAAAAAGATTTAGGGAAGCGGTGGAAGAATCAAAAAGGGAACTGGAGGAGATAAAAAAAAGAGTAAAGAAGACCATAGGAGAAAAGGAATCATACATTTTTCAGGCTCATCTATTAATATTGGAAGATCCACTTCTTATCGGAGCTACCATAGATAGAATAAGGAAGCAAAGATTGAATGCCGAGGCATCTCTTAGAAATACTCTCAAAGCTTTTCCAGCAAAGTTTGCCTCTGCTCAGGCTGGGTTTATTCAGGAAAGATTCAGAGATGTAGAAGATATAGGCGAGCGAGTCCTGGCTAGTCTTCTAAAGAGACCAACTTTGAGTCTCTCTCGTCTAGAGGAAAAAATAATATTGGTGGCCTATGATCTTGCTCCCTCAGACACTGTGGCTATGCAGAAAGATAAAATATTGGGTTTTGCCACCAATATTGGGGGAAGAACGTCTCATACGGCTATTATGGCTCGCTCATTGAAGATTCCTGCCGTGGTCGGATTGAGAGACATAACCCAGAAAGTTAAACCAGGCTCGGTAATTATCCTAGATGGAAATGAAGGAAGGGTAATTGTTAATCCCACTTCCAAGCAAATAGAACGGTATAAAAGAAGTCAGAAAGAGTTTCTCTCTTACCAAAGAAAACTAGAGGCTTTGAGATCTTTGCCTCCTCAGACCCTCGATGGCCGAGAAGTAGAATTAGCGGTTAATATCGCAGGTCCGGAAGAGATAGATATTGCCTTAAGGGATGGAGCGGAAGGGGTAGGATTATACAGAACCGAGTTTCTCTACATGAATAGAGAAACTTTGCCCAGTGAGGCCGAACAGATGCAGGTTTATAAAACAGTAGCTGAGAAAGCGTCTCCTAATACAGTGATTATTAGAACATTAGATTTGGGAGGAGATAAATTTCTCTCTCATTTTCCTGTTCCTTCCGAAATAAACCCTTTTATGGGCTGGAGGGCTATAAGACTGTGTTTAGAGAAAGTAGATATCTTTAAAGTTCAGCTGAGGGCTATCTTGAGAGCTGGTAGTTTTGGCAAGGTAAAAATTATGTATCCCATGATCTCAGGAGTGGAAGAGATCAAGAAAACCAAGGCTATTCTTTCTGAAGTAAAAAGAGAACTAAAAAAAGAGGAAATTCCTTTTTCAGAGGACATCGAGGTAGGAGCAATGATTGAAGTCCCTTCGGCCGCTATAATAGCCGATCTTCTGGCTAAAGAGGTTGATTTCTTTAGCCTGGGGACGAATGATTTAATACAATACAGTCTGGCAGTGGACCGGGTAAATGAGAAGGTAGCCTATCTTTACCAGCCTCTGCACCCGACTATCTTGAGATTAATCGACAATATAATAAAATGCGCTCATCGTGAAGGCATTTGGGTGGGAGCCTGTGGAGAGATGGCCAGTGATCCACTATTTGTCTTGATTCTTCTGGGATTGGAAGTAGATGAATTTAGTGTGGCCCCGACTTCTCTTCTAGAGATAAAGAAAATTATTCGGGGGGTGACATGGGAAGAGACGCAAAAGGTAGCCTCGGAGCTTTTGAAACTCAGCACCTCATATGAAGCCAGAAGATTTGCCCAGAGGAAGCTATCGAAGAAAATTAAAAAAATCTTAACTACTTAGCCACAGATGAACACAGATGAACACGGTTTGGGTTTGTTGAGTTTATTGAGTTTGTTGGGTCAGAAAATAAGGCAACAACTATGGAAGTTCGCTTATTATTGAATTTTGGCAGAAAACCAGAATTCAAAAGATTTGTATATGATAATGAAAGAAAAACATCAGCGTAAATCTGCGGCTGAATAATTACAAAGAATCTTAAAAGGAAGCTAAGATGTGGGACGATTTGAAAAGTCTAGAAAAGGTTGATAGAAGCAAAATGTGGAAACTCCTATTTGATTTCCCTCTTCAGTGTCAGCAGGCAATTAGGCTGGCAGATACTTTACCCCTTTTTCCTCAAACTCTACGCCAATTAAGAAAGACTATAGTCTGTGGGCTGGGTGGATCAGCTATAGGAGGCGATATATTAAAGACGCTCCTTTTTCAAAAATTGGAAATACCAATTTTGATCAGCCGAAACTATGGCTTGCCTCGACTGGTAGATGAAGAGAGCTTGGTCTTCATTGTGAGTTATTCAGGAAACACCGAGGAAACTCTTTCGGCTTATGAGGAGTGCAAGAAAAGGAGCTCTTTTCTTTTTTCAATTTGTAGTGGGGGAAAGTTAAAAGATTTAAGTAAGCAGGATGAAGTACCATCTTTAATTGTTCCTCCCGGGATGCCCCCCCGCACAACCGTTGGTTATCTATCTATTCCCATGCTCAGGATTTTAGAGAGACTAAAATGGATAGAACCTCAAAATTATGACGAGCTACTTCAGGTTTTAGGTAAAGTCAGGAAGAGATGTCATCCAGAAGTCCCATTGAGCAAAAATCCGGCTAAATCCCTTGCGCAAGAACTTCTCGGCAAGATTCCCCTCGTGTACGGGGTAGAAGGAAATACAGATGTGGTTGCCCACAGGTTAAAGACCCAGTTTAATGAAAACAGTAAAATCTTGGCTTTCTGGGACATTTTCCCCGAACTTAACCATAATGAGATTGTGGCGTGGGGAGGGGAAGGAAAGATAAATTTAAAAAGATTTTACCCTATTTTTATTCGAGATCATAGGGACGGAGAAAAAATTAAAAAAAGAATTGAAGTCACTCAATCCATAGTAAAAAAGAGAAAAGTAAAATGGGCTGAGATCTGGACAGAAGGGAAAGATAAGTTAACCAGAGTCCTATCGGCAATATATATGGGAGACTGGGTAAGTTTTTATTTGGCTATAGCCCAAAATATTGACCCCACACCAGTGAAGATGATCGATTTTTTAAAGAAAGAGCTAAGCGAAGTCTAGAGATAACTTGAAAGAGAAAGATGCCAACCTGGTTCTTTACCTAGCCTCCTTTCTTCTAGATGTAGCTCTGGGAATGATCTGGTGGTATACTTGCTCAAACCTACAACCTGAGAACGTAAATATTCAGTGAAGGATGTCCCATGTTGTTGACTGCAAAGAGCAGAGCGGGTAGCCGAACCCTTTAGGGTGCGTATAAAAGCAGGCTCTGAGCCTTGCGACTGCCGAGATTGCCTCGCTCGCAATCAGACTGGGTCGCAATTGAAGTTCAGTAATCAAAGTGGAGGGAAAAGAGCAAAGAAAAGGGAAATTACGAGCCCTTGTCCCTATTTGACTCCAGTTTTGGACCCAAAGTGGGGGATTTTTGAGAAAAGATCCTGAAAAATTGGATTACGACACAGTGTGAATGAGATATTCTTGTAATCTTTAGCCCTGGAACCAGTTAGGTTTGATATCCTTAAACAAATTATCCTTTTTTTCACAAAAGTTAAGAAATTCTCGGTTTCCAGAGTCTAATACTCCTTTCTCCGCATATTCATCTATTATCTTTGATAGATGGTTAAAATCTTCGTAGTGCTCATTGACTCTGGCTTCTCCATAGTCCCTAGCTGTCCAGGTACTGATTAGAAATTGCCAATCTGAACTTTGCAAAAGCAAAAGCTCACGAAGGAGCTGTTTGAGAAGTCGTTGCAGCTCAGAATCATTATTGTTGGCGTATTTTTCCACTAGCCGCTCCATTTTCTCCTCAGCCTCATAAATATACTTCCAGGTCCACTCTGTCAATTGATTAAGCCAGATCCAGTGGAAACCACCCTGTCCCCAGGAACCCTCGGGCAGGGAGACAACCTCAGCCGGAAAATGTTCATTCAAAAACTCAGAACATGTCTTTAGTTCTATCTGTGGATCCTCCTCTATCCATTTCAAAACCAAATAAAGCCATTGGGGACCCTCAAACCACCAATGGCCAAAAAGTTCAGCATCGAAGGGGGCGCAGACAATTCCTTCTTTCCCTGTTCTCTCATAGTGTTCCTTGAGAGTACTCTTTATTAGCTCCTTAAAATGACCGGCATTTTCCCTTATTCTCTCCTGTGCCTTTTGAGGATAGTATTCTTCTTTTTCTCCCAGTCCCACTTTACTACCTGTAACCCGCCAATAGCGATTTCCTCCGGGGAACTGTTTTTTATGAAACTCTAGGTACCACCCATCTCCGGGATAGCCCCATTTTCCACTCCACACCTGAAGCCCCGTTCTAGGATCACGGGCAAATACGGCTACGGGGCGTCTATTTTGCTGCGGATTTACCAAGTAGGCCTGGTAAGGTGACAACTCCGGCTTCTGGCGACGGGGCTGGTATTGCTTTTGAAAATCTTTCCAGAGGACTTCTAAAGCCTGGAAGCGATGAATATACACTCCAATACTCTTTCCTCCTTTGAGAAGAGGGGTATCTACCAGGAAGTAATCAAGACCATTCTCTCCCAAAAACTCCTCTGTTCCCTTACGTAAATAAGAAGATTTTCTCTTTCCTACCGGTGGTCTCCACTTGTAGGCTGGCCTATAAGCAAACTCGGGAAGCCAAAAACCTTGGGGCTTTCTACCGAAAAGTCTTTTATAACTAGCTACTCCCTGCTTTATCTGAGTCCGAATGCTCCCTTCTTTACTTAACAGTGGGAGATAGCCGTGGGTAGCACACGAGGTAATGACCTCTATATGACCTTCGTCCTGTAGAGCCTGAAAACTACCCAAAATGTTTTCTTGGCATTTTTCCTGAAAATAGATGAGTTTCTGAGTATAAAATTCCTCCCACCTTTGGGCAAGCACCTTAAGATGGGAAAGACCCCATGAATTAAATTGGCGCTCATCCTGTCTGGATATTTCAATTTTGCTTTTCAAATACTGCTTGAATTCCGAGATAAAGTCCGCATGAGAAATCTGTTCTGCCAGAACTGGAGTAATGTTAATCGTTACCTTCGGAGAGCACTTTTCCTCTCGAAGGCGATAAAAGGTGTCCAGAAGTGGAATATAGGTTTCTGCACAAGCCTCATTTAGCCAGTCTGTTCCATGGGGCCAACGGCCATGGGAGAGGACATAGGGAAGGTGGCAGTGTAAAACTAGGGAGAAACTACCGTATTTTTTCATTTTTGCCCTGTAAGTATTCAGCCGCAGATTTACGCTGATATTTTTCTTTTGTTATCATACACAAATCTTTCGAATTCTGGTTTTCTGTCAAAATTCAATAATAAGCTAACTTCCATAGTTGTTGCCTTATTTTCTGACCCAACAAACTCAATAAACTCAACAAACCCAAACCGTGTTCATCTGTGTTCATCTGTGGCTAAATGGTTACTTTGCCCTTTCCTATCCTTTCCCTGATTTTGTGGTGATAGGTTTCCGGACGACTATCTTTTCAGCACGGATAAGATGCTCATAAACTGATGCTCCTAAATGGCCTAAATATAATCCTCCAAAGACGCCATGCCAGTAAGCACAATTGCATTGTCCCTTTCAGAGTTCATCCTGGGCCCCTTTTCCCAGTTTTTGGGAAGTTTGGACTGTCTTCTCCACTTTCTGGCTAACGTAAAGCATCTTTTTATGCATCAGATTAGCCTCGGGATATTTGAAGAAATAGTTTCTGAAAAAACCACCTTTAAAGAATCTTTTGTATGGCCCTGATTCATTTTGTGAAGAAAGCCACCGGGTCATTTCTAGGCTTTTTGATAA
Source organism: uncultured Clostridia bacterium (assembly GCA_964543295.1). GTDB lineage: Bacteria > Aerophobota > Aerophobia > Aerophobales > AE-B3A > AE-B3B. Next base: position 275,453 of record CAZIXA010000001.1, read on the forward strand.
GCTTCTTCAAAGACAAAGGGGAAATTTCCTACCGATTGATGGTTATGCACCCCTATAATTAAATAGATTTTCCTTATGCTCGCCATATTAGGTTTTCGTAGTCTTCGGTGGGAATAGTGAGCTGAAAGGAATAGCCCCGAGGATAACGCTCTATTTCATGACTCTCTCTTTTTAAGCTCACCTGAAAAGCTATTTCGTTCCCGGAAGTTGCCTGAAGAGAGTCAAAGGTAAAGCTTGCCTCTACAATTTTTCCCACTCGGCTGACAAACCCGGATTTAGAAATAATTTTCCCCGGGATTAAATCCAGAATTATTTCCTTTGGGACAGGTTTAAAAAAGCAGAAGCTAAGAGAAAGTGAGTCCTGGGCTTTGACTTCCTTTTGAAAATCGACTCTCAGATAAAGATGAGTTAGATTAAATCCGAACCAAATCTTTTTTACTACACCTTGCCCGGGATGTATGGCTCCTTCAGCCAGAAGACAATCATATTCTCCTGCTCCTAGCCACTCATAATAATGAGTTAACTTTCCGTCTATGACTGGACTAATAAGACCCAGAGGAACTAGGGGAGTAACACCTAAAGTAATGATGGGACTCTTAAGCTGCGCGGGAGGCTCTTCTCCCAATAGCTGGTATATATTCATCAAATGCTTGCGGTAAAGGATGTCAAAATCTTTCTTTTCCTCAAGGGAATGCGGGTCTCCGTACCACCAGCACCAATCACTACCCTCGGCCGCAAAAAGAGATTTCCAGGCTAGCCTTAATTTTTCCTTAGGGATTCCCTCCTCACGAGAGACTCTCTCCGTTAGAAAATTTCTCGTCTGGCAGAGCAGATCCCAGGCTCGGTTGTCCTCCGGATGACCTATCCAGATTTCAAAATTATGATTTATCCAAGAACCGGCAAATAATGAGGTAAGCTCACCTATAGGAGGACAGTTCTTAAGGTACTCAGAGACGGTAGTGGTTCTTATTTTGGGATGATGACTTAATCCTTCATATAAACTTGAGAGGAATTCTTTTCCGTTGTCCTCATAATACTCCCAGGGATTCTCTCCATCCAGAATTACCGTAACTAAACAGTTTCTAGAGGTTTTTTCTGCCTCTTTTTGAATCACCTCCAATCTCTGGATGAAATCTAAAGATGCTTGTCTTCCCTCCCAGCTACTATAACTAAAACCAATGAGATCGGAAAGCTTGCGATCCCTAAAAATTGTGATCAAAGACGAGGTATCTTTTTCTATTCTGTAGGGCTGATAAAGGGCATCCTGACCCCAGGAAGAAAGTCCCTTTTTCTTGAAAGATCTCCAGAGTATTTCCTCATCGCTAGCTATCCATTTTATCCCGGCTCTGACTATCAAAGGGATTATCTCTTCACTTACCCCACCTTCTGGGGGCCACATACCTCGAGGCTGGCGTCCAAAGCATTGCTGGTAGAAATCGACTGCTTCTTCTATCTGGCGCTCTGCATCTTCTGGATGGCTAAATTCGCAGGAAGGTAAAGAAATGTTGGGCTGTGCCTCGCGAGCAATTTTGGTATTGCATAGTAGCGGAATAATAGGATGATAAAAGGGAGAAAGAATGATCTCAATCTGCTCCCTTTCCTGAAGCTCCTTATACAAAGGCATAATACTTCCCAGGAGCTTCCTTTGCTTTCCTAAAACCATTCTTTTCTCTTCTTCGGTAAAGTTTCCTCCTTTTCTAAAAATAGCTTCTAGCTCAGGATCCTTTTCCCGAAGAAAGGGAGGAAACCAGACCAGATTAAACCAAACCTGAAGGTCCAGATAGTCCTGAATACTAAATTTTCCCTGTAGAGCCTCTAATTTTTCTCCCGAATAGCTTCGACCCCTCTTTTGAAGAAGGGATAAATAACGGGGATATCTTTCAAGCATAGTCTTCCAATTTACCTTAAAGAATTTTTTAAGAAGGAAGATTTTATCTTCCAGGCTAAGAGAAGAGACTAACTTATAGCTAAGATCAAAATAGGTATCCTCCATTCCCCTTTTGTACTCTTCGAGCTGTTCCCAAAGAGAAGAAGTAAAGTTAAAGGTAAGGCGAATTTGCGGATATTTCCGGATGAGCCAAGCCATAGAGTAGTAGTCCTTTACTCCATGAAGTCTTACCGCGGGAAGATCACACTCACCGGTGACTACGTCCCGATAATAGGGTTGATGCATGTGCCAGATAATGGCTAGATAAAGAGTCTCACCCATTCCTTGCACTTTTCAGTGTCTTTCTACGGCTCACTTCCTCATAGATCTCTTCATATCTTTTAGCAGATCGATCCCAGGAAAAATCAAGCTTCATTACTAAGGAGACGAGATTCTCCCAGATCTTTTTATCTTTGTAGGTTTTTAATGCTCTTTGTAACGCCTCGATAAGTGAAGAAGGAGAATACTCTTTGAAGGTGAATCCATTTCCCCTGCCGGTTTGTGGTTCAAACTCTTTCACTGTATCTGCCAAGCCCCCTGTCTTGTGGACCACCGGGATAGTACCGTATCTTAAGCTGATTAACTGGCCTAATCCACAGGGTTCATACCGGGAAGACAGGAGGAAGAAGTCACTCCCGGCATAAATTTGGTGAGCAAGGGGAAAATCGTATTTCAGATTCAGAGCTATTCTTTGCGGATATTCTAAGGTAATCTTCTTTAGCATTGAGTGATACCTTTCTTCTCCTGATCCCAAAATCACCATCTGAAATCCCAATTCCATAATCTTATCTATGACCTCCTCTATCAAATCAAAGCCTTTTTGGGCAGCTAGCCTGGAAACTATCCCTATAAGAGGGATGTTTTTACCAACCTTGAGACCCTGACTTATTTGAAGCTTCTTCTTATTCAACCACTTTCCCATTAAGTTATGGAAAGAGTAGCCATGAGAGATAAATTTATCTTCCTCAGGGTTCCAATGTTGCTGATCAATTCCATTTAAAACTCCCCAAAGCTCACCCGATCTCATCTTCAAAACACCTTGAAGTCCTGCGCCAAATTCCGAAGTTTGAATCTCCCGGGCGTAGTTTTTACTGACCGTGGTGAGCACATCGGAAAAGACAAGACCTGCCTTAATGATGTTTACCTTCCCGTAAAATTCTAAAGTCTCAGGAGTAAAATATTTCCATTCAAGACCTAGAAGGGGAAACTGCTCCGAAGGGAAGATTCCTTGATAGGCTAAGTTGTGAATGGTAAAAACAGTGGCTACCTTCTCTATACCGGGAGAGTCACTATATAATGTTTTGAGATATAAGGGAAGCAGAGCTGTCTGCCAGTCGTGACAATGAATGACATCGGGCATGAGCTCTTCCCTGACCAAAACCTCCAGAACTGCTCGGCAAAAAAAAGAGAACCTTATTAAGTTATCGGGAAAATCTCCCTCCAGAGTTCCGTACAAAGCATGCCGGTCGTAATATTCATCCTTTTCAACAAAGTATACAATTACTCCATTATTTGAGCTGGTAAAATATCGAAAAGGTTCCTTTTTATCTCTCACTTCCAAGAAGAGATCCCTTTTTTTCCTTAATTTAAAATCAGCTTTCTTGATTGAGCGGTAAAAAGGAAGAAATAGAAAAACCTGGCTATCTCGGGAAGCTAAGACTTGCGAAAGCGCTCCTACTACATCAGCTAGCCCGCCTGTTTTAGCAAAAGGAACTGCCTCCGAGGCTACCATCACTACTTTGAATCTACCAGTAGTCATTGCTCTTCCAGTTCTCTCAAGTAGGTAGCTGCTTCTTCAGGAGGAGTAGGATTAATGTAAAAACCTGTTCCCCACTCAAATCCCCCTGCTTTAACTATGCGAGGCATAATCTCTATATGCCAGTGATAGTCCTTATCTATGGTTTGCCAGTAGCCTCCTCGGGAAATGCGATTAGGGGCGACATGGAAGACAAAATTATAGGAAGGATTGTTTAAGGCCTGTGATAATCTTCTCAAGATGGATCTCAATATCTTCCCTAAACCCATAAGTTCCTCGTCGGAACACCGATCAAAATCGGGAGAATGTTGACGTGGTAGAGTCCAAACCTCAAAGGGAAATCTTGAAGCAAAAGGAGCAATGGCCACAAAATCGCTGTTTACCTCAACTATCCTCACCCCGTAATCTATTTCCTGGTTAATAATGTCACAGAAGATGCATCTTTGTTTGTAATCAAAATACCATTTAGCTCCATGAAGTTCCTCCTTAATTCGCTTGGGAGTAACAGAAGTAGCTATCAGTTGAGAATGGGAGTGTTCCAAGGAGGCACCGGCATCCTGACCATAATTTTTAAAGAGGAGAATATATTTAAATCGCTCATCCTTCTTTAGATCAAGACTCCTTTCCTTATAAACAGAAAGAACCTTTTTCAGGTGGGATAGTTCAAAATCGGTAAGGGTCTTTACGTGATCGGGGGACTCAATAATCACCTCATGGGCTCCAATCCCATTCATCATATCGAACATTCCCACTCCTCGCCTTCCCAGATTCCCTTCTATACGAAGAGCGGGAAATTTATTAGCTACTACTCTTACCTGCCAACCAGGGCTATTGGGAAGAGTATCGGGGTTTCTCAAGGCAGAGATTTCCGGGGGAGTTTTGTCTTCGTTCCCCTCACAAAAAGGACAAAAATGTCCGAGTCTTGGAGGCTTTACCCCCTCCCCATGAATGAAATCAGCCGGTCTTTTTCCCCTTTCGGTAGAGATGATGACCCACCGTCCAATAATGGGGTCTTTCCTTAGCTCTGACATGTCTTTCCCCTCACTATCTCCATTTCATCCCCTTAGGTACCACCACAATACCGGATTCAGTAACAGTGAATCTTTTTCTATCTTCCTCTAAATTGTAGCCAATTTCTATGCCAGAAGGGATGTCTACATCTTTATCCACAATAGCCCTTCTTATCCTGGCATTTCTTCCCACGTTAACCCCTTCTAGAAGAACAGAATCTATCACCTCCGAGTAACTGTTAATCCTCACTCGGGGAGAAAGAATCGAATGCTGTACCTTTCCTCCACTGATGATACATGCTCCGCAGATAATGGAATCCAGAACCAGTCCGGTTCTTTCCGCTTGAAAAAAAACGGTCTTGGCTGGAGGATACTGACCCTGGTAGGTATGAATAGGCCAACTCTCATCATAGAGATTGAGCTGAGGATCTACATTCACCAGATCCATATTTGCCTCCCAATAGGCATCAATGGTTCCAATGTCTCTCCAATAGGGCTTTTTCTTTTTATTTTCATCTTGAAAGGAAAAGGCAAATACCCGGATGTCTTTGATCGTCTCTGGGATAATGTTTTTCCCAAAATCATGCTCAGTATTCCTCTTTGCATCCCTGGTTAACCATCTCACCAATTGATCTGTTTTGAATATATAAACTCCCATGGAAGCTAGACTGAAGGTAGGATCCTCGGGCAATGCCTTTGGATGCTCGGGCTTTTCCTCAAATCCAGTTACTCTCCCCGCCTCATCCTTTTCCATCACCCCGAATCTACTAGCTTCATCTATGGGCACATTCAAGGTAGCGATGGTAAGATCGGCCTCTTTTTCCCTATGAAAGAAGAGCATTTTCTGATAATTCATCTTGTAGATATGGTCCCCGGAAAGAATCAGGGTATCCTCCGGTTTTTCCTGTTGAAGAGTATAGAGATTTTGATAAACAGCATCAGCCGTCCCTTCATACCAAAGATCATGCAGTCTTTGCTGAGCGGGAAGAAGATCCACAAATTCCCCTAATTCTCTATCAAAGATACTCCAGCCCTGCCTGATATGACGCTGTAAAGAAAAGGATTTGTACTGGGTGAGAAGATAAATCCTTCTAATCCTGGAGTTTAAGCAATTGCTCAGCGTAAAATCAATGATGCGATAAATTCCTCCAAATGGCACCGCAGGTTTAGTTCTATCCGTAGTTAGAGGGTAGAGTCTTTCCCCTTTTCCACCCGCTAAGACTATAGCTAAGATTTTTTCCATCTTGCTTATTATTTTAGAGAACGCCTTTTTTTTTTAGAATTTCCCTTACTTTATTTTTCAATTCAGTCAAATCAGCAGACTTAATCAGATAGGCATCTGCTGACCAACTCATAAAATGATCTTTATATCCGGAGTAAGCAGTATAAATAATGACAGGTATAGTGTTGTCTTTACCCAGAATCCGCCCCAGAGCCTCCAGGCCATCCATCTCGGGCATCCTTATATCCAGAATTACCAGATCAGGAGATTCCTCATCTATTTTTTTCAAAGCCTCTTTGGCATTTTCAGCCACTCGTACCCTATATCCCTCCTTACTCAGCTCCTCCTGGTAAAGAAGGCGTTGATTCGCCTCATCCTCTACCACCAATAGATTAGCCATCTTCTCACCTCCATTTTTATCTCTAAATTTTCTCTACTCTAAAATTCTTTGAACGGGAGGCTAATGATAAAGGTCGTTTCCTTCCCTGGATCACTCTCAACAGAGATACTACCGTGGTGGGCTTTTACAATCCTCTGGGTGATGGCTAGACCTAAACCTGTACCTTGAGATTTCGTAGTAAAAAAGGGCTGAAAGATTTTGCTTTTTAGGTCTTCCGGAATACCTTTCCCCGTATCCTTAATCTTTACTTTGATAAAATCTTCTTCTTTTTGCGTAACTAAGGTGAGCTTTCCTCCCTGGGGCATATGGTCAGCTGCATTATTGATTATATTAAGAAAAGCCTGTCTCATCTGTCGAGGATCTACCATAATGAGAGGAAGAGGAAAGAAGACCTTTTCTAAAGAGATATTACTGGCCCGAGCTCTTTCCTCAATGAACCCGCAAATCTTCTCTAACATTCGATTTATATCCTCGGGTAATTTTTTCAACAAAAGAGGGCGGGACAGACTAAGCATATTTTCCAGAACTTCTTCTAGCCTCTCAATTTCCTCGGAAATAATACGAGCATTGCGCTTTACAACCTCACTGTTCTGGTAATTTTCAAGGGTAGAAAGGGCAAAGCCTCCCATGGTCACCAGAGGACTTCTTATCTCATGAGCAATATAGGCGGCCATCCTTCCCATCATAGCTAGTTCCTCAAATCGAGATAATTGATCCTGAGCCCTGGATAAAATCCCTCCAGTTCTTTTTAGCTCCTCCATCTGCTCTTTTATAGTTCGGTAGTATTTCGCATTCTCAATAGCTAATCCTGCCTGCCCGGAGAAAAGAATGAGAAGCTGCACTTTATCATCTTCGATAGGACGGTTACTAAAAGCATTATCAGCCATAACCAAGCCGATGGATTTGTCTTCAGCAATAAGGGGAACCATTATGAGTTCCTCAGACCTTAGGGCATTTCGCAATACCTCGGGAACCTCACTTTCATCAGGAGCATCGCTAACCTTAATGACTTTCTTCTCTTTTATAGCTGAGCCACAAGCTCCCGAGTTCTCTCCTTCCAGTGGCAGTACAATTTTTTCCACCAATTTGTTAAAAGAGGAGTCCTCTCTCCACCTTTCTTCGTATTCGGATACTAACTCTTCCCAGGATTTATTTAACTTAGCCATCACTGACCATATTCTATAGGCTTCTTCAGCATTTGAGGGTCCAACGCCCATTTGTCCTTCCAGAGTATTTTGCTTGTGATTTATCAATAAGATCATAGCTCGACTAAATCCCAAAGCACCTCCAGCAGTGACACAGGTCAAAATTACATACAGGAGCTTATCTAAATCTAAAGTACTTTGCATTGCCTGCCCCACACGATAGAGCATTCCCAATCCATAGTCTTTAGTCAATCCCTCTGAACTCACTATCTGAATACCCATTCTTTTATCCTTGGACGATCAATATCAAACCTGAGATATCTCCTTTACCTTCTTTTCTTGAATTTCATCAATCTCTTTTATGAAATCGTCGGTGAGTGTCTGGATATCCTTTTCGGCTCTTTTTTTCTCATCTTCAGAAATTTCCTTGTTTTTTTCCAGATCGCTTATTTTCCCTCTTGCCTCTCGGCGTACATTTCTAACCCTTACTCTCGTCTCTTCTGCCCACTGTTTTATCATCTTGGCTAGCCTTTCCCGTCTTTCCTCAGTCAAAGGGGGAACAGCTAACCTAATTATGGTTCCATCATTGGTAGGATTTATACCTAAATCAGAAGCTAAGATCGCCTTTTCTATGGATCCCAAAACGGATTTGTCCCATGGTTCGATAACTATAAGACGAGGCTCAGGAATAGAAATATTGGAGATTTGCTCCAGGTTCATCCTTGAGCCATAGCAATCGACTTTTATCCCACTGACTAAATCCACCCGGGCTCTTCCTCCTCGCATTCGGGCATATCTTTCGGAGAGACTGCGAATAGACTCCTCCATTCTTTCCTTGCTTTCCTGGCAAATTTCCTTTAACATTGCTTCCTCCGCCTCAAAAAATGGGGACGGGTTCATTTTTTAGTCCCATCACTGCGCTCTCTTCCTTAAGCCATTTTATCTAGTGACAATTGTGCCTACTTTTTCTCCCAGGAGTATCCTTTTGATATTGCTCTTTTGGTGAAGATTAAAGACAATGATAGGAAGCTGATTATCCATACAGAGCGAGATTGCCGTTGCATCCATGACTCCTAATCGGCGATTGAGTACCTCAATATAGTCTATTTTATCAAATTTTTTTGCTTTTCTATTCTTAAGGGGATCGGAAGAATAGATCCCGTCCACCTTAGTAGCCTTTAAAATGACCTCTGCTTCTATTTCTAAGGCACGCAGGGCGGCTGCTGTATCGGTAGTAAAGTAAGGATTTCCTGTACCTCCTGCGAAGATAACAACTCTTCCCTTTTCCAGATGACGCAGAGCTCTTCTTCGAATATAAGGTTCGGCAATCTCTTGCATCCTAATAGCGGTCTGCACTCTGGTAACCACCTCCATCCCCTCCAGAGTGTCCTGAAGAACTAAGGCATTAAGGACAGTAGCTAACATTCCCATATAATCAGCAGTAGCTCTGTCAACTCCTTCTCTGCTAGCTACCTCACCTCGGAAGATATTACCTCCTCCTACCATTATCCCCATTCGTACGCCCAATTTTTTAACTTCTTTTATCTCTTGAGAAATCAAGCTAACCCGAGAAGATGAAATCCCATAGCCCTTTTCATCAGCAAAACTTTCCCCTCCTACCTTCAGAAGAACCCTTTTCCATCTAATTTCTGATTGGCTCATTAATTATTTTGACCTTTTCTCAACTGGTATCTCACAAACCGGTGAATTTTTACATTTTCACCTACTTTGGCGATGAACTCCTCAAGATGTTGCCGTACTGTTTTTTTCTCATCCTTAAAAAAGGGTTGTTCTAAAAGGCAGACCTCTGAATAAAATTTCTTTATCCTTCCTTCTACAATTTTCTCAATAATTTGGTTAGGTTTACCTTCCTTTTCAGCCTGGGTTTTGAGAATAGCCTTTTCTTCTTCAAGTACCTTTCCTGGAATTTCTTCCGCAGATATCCATCGAGGGTCAGAGGCGGCAATATGCATAGCAACATTCTTGGCGAATTCCTGAAATTCGGAATTTTTTGCTACAAAGTCAGATTGACAATGAATCTCTATCAGCGTCCCCACTCTTCCATTATGATGAATATAAGAGGTAATGATGCCCTGAGCGGTTCTTTCACCACTTTTTCTCCGAGCAATCTCAATTCCCTTTCTCCTTAAAATCCTCTTTGCCTCTTCAAGATCACCCTTTGTCTCTACCAGAGCCTTCTTACAATCCAGGATTCTGGCTGAGGTTTCTTCTCTTAACCTCCTTACTTTATCGAGTGAAACTTCCATCATTTCTCACCTTTTTAAAGATTTTCTTAAGTATTCTTTTCTGATTTTGCTTTTTTCATCCTTCCTGTAGTCTCTTCTTTTTTACTTTTCTTTGCCTTAGCAGTCTTTTTCAAATCCTGGCCTTCCCTTGCTTTAGGCTTTTTCCCTGCATCTTTTTTTATCTGCTCCGGTTCATCTTTGGTCTCGATCTCTGGCTTCTCCTCTTCTTGCAAGGGTTCTATAGCTAATTCTAACTCCTCTTCCTCTCCTTTTTCCTTTACGGCAACCTTTTCCTTTTCTGTCTTTATTTCGTCAGATCCACTTACTTCTAATTCTTCCTTGGTGATCTCTTCTTCCACTTCCTTTATTTTTTCCTCTTCGGCCTCTTTCTCTAATATTTTTTGTCTCTTTTCCCAAAGGGTTTTTCCTTCTAAAATAGCATCGGCTATTTTAGATGTAATCAGTCTAACGCTTTTTATGGCATCATCATTAGCCGGAATGGGATAATCTACAAGACCAGGATCACCGTTAGAGTCCACAATAGCTGCAATGGGAATGACCAGTCTCCTTGCTTCTCTCACGGCTATTTCTTCTATCTTAAGGTCAGTCACGAAAAGAGCTTGAGGAAGGGTGGTTATGTTCTTGACACCAGCTAGGTTTCGTCTAAGTTTTTCTGTCTCCCGGCGAAAACCCATCTCCTCTTTCTTGGAGAGAACTTCCCATTCACCCTCCACTTCCTGTTTTTCTAGCTCGCGAAGTCTATCTATCCTCTTCTTTACGGTGGAAAAGTTAGTTAAAAAACCTCCTAACCAACGATTGTTAATGTAAGAAGCTCCGCATCTTTTTGCCTCTTCCTCGACACACTTCTTTGCTTGCTGTTTGGTTCCCACGAATAACACAGCTCCTCCTTGCGCCGCTAGATCTCTGAAAAACTTACAAGCCTCCTCTATTTTTTTTACTGTTATGCTGAGATCAAGGATGTGTATCTGATTTCTTTCCTGATAAATGTAGAGTTTCATCTTAGGATTCCAAGCACTCCTTCGATGACCAAAATGAGCCCCAGCCTCTAATAGCTCCTTCATAGTAACTGTAGACATCTGTTTCTTCCTCCTAATGGTTAGAAAATTCCTTGTTCTACTCGAATCAGCAAGGATTTTCCCCTCACTATGGTTAAATTATCTATTTTACGAAGGGCATCCTGAATATCGTCTTCTCTTGCCTGATGGGTAAGGATTATTACCGGCACCACCCCTGGTGGTTTTTTATTTTCTCCTTTTTGTAAAACCGACTTAATGCTTATATTATGATCACCTAAAATTCCAGAAATTTTTGCTAAAACCCCTGCCTCATCCAGAGCATTAAATCTTAAATAATACTTGGTCTTTATCTCCTCCATTTTTTTAAAGGCCAGATATCTCTTCGGTTGAGGATAAATTAACTTCCTTCCCCGGGCTACACTAACTAAATCTTCTAGAATTGCTGTGGCAGCAGGGTATTTACCGGCTCCCGGTGCCTGCATTCCTATCTCTACTCCTACTTCGTCCCGTAGCTCCACTCCATTCTCTATCCCATCCAGACGAGCTAGACCTTGTCCCCACGGCAGAAGAGCAGGATGGACACGAGCCTCCAGCTCACTGGCTTGTCTCTTGGCAATAGCTAAAAGTTTAATTCTATATCCCAATTCTTTTGCAAAGATAATATCCTGATGGGAGATCCTTCTAATCCCTTCTATAAAAAGAGAATCTAATGGAGGAAAATAACCCAGGGCTAAACCAAGCAGAACAATTAATTTATGAGCAGTATCGTAACCATCAATATCATCTGAAGGATTCTGCTCAGCATAGCCAATTTCCTGAGCTTTCTTAAGAATAGGAGAAAAATCTTCACCTTTTTTTTCCATCTCTGTCAAAATATAGTTACAAGTCCCGTTAAAGATACCAATCAATTTCTCGAACTGGAAAGGTGAGGAAATTAAACTTTCTATAAGACGATAAGCAGCAATATTAGATGCTCTCACTCCTAGATAACAGCCACTGTCCAGCGCTTGCTTGAAAATCTCACTCCCGGCCCGGGCTAGGAGAGCCTTGTTAGCGGTAATTACATTCTTACCCCTTTTTAGAGCTTCTAAAATTATTTCTTTAGCTGGATCTATCCCCCCTATCACCTCCACCACCGTATCAATCTTAGGATCAGCCAAGATTTCCCTAGGATCTGTGGTCAATCGATACAAAGGAACCGGGACAGGTCTTTTTTTATCCAGGTGTTTGACCACAATCTTTTCCAGAACAAACTTATGGTGGTCTTTCCCCTTTTTTCTTGACAAAAGCTCAATTATTCCTCCTCCCACCGTACCTAGTCCAAATAAACCTAGGTGAACTACCTTGTCCTTCATCACTAAATCCTTTTTGCCCGAGATAGTATCATAGCTGTCTTTGCCTGTCAAATTAACCTTTTCTCTTTTTCTCCAAAGCCTCTATCCTCTTTTCCAATTTCTGGATATCATTCTTGGTAGCTATATTCATTTGAGAAAGGATGTTTTCCACTTTCTCCCTTATTTTTCCTTCTATCTCTTTTTTCTTTTCCTCGCCTTTCTCAATTATCTCTGTCAAAAGCTCCTTTTTTCCCTTCTGAGTGATCTCTCCCTCTCTAGTCAATTCTTCTATAAATTTCTCAATCCTCTCCTCGGTAAGAACCAGAACTCCCAGGCCTGATAACAAAAACTTACCTAACAGGCTTTCCATAATCTCACCTCCATATCTCTTTTTACAAATTTTCAAACCCTTCGGATTTTCTCCTTCCTTGTTTATTATACAGAAAGTTCGCCAAAGGTCAAAGTTAATGCGATCAACCTCGAGACCTCTGAAAAATTAGGCTATTTTCCCGATTTTTTACCTTAGCTTGAATT
>CAZIXA010000002.1:0-186326 GCA_964543295.1 uncultured Clostridia bacterium
GACTTGCTTGAGCGAAGCGAGAGTCGGCTTTGCCGATCGAGCCGTCGAGGGGGGAATTCCGAAGGAATCGGCGAAGCCCTATTTCCCCCCTCGAGTATCTTGCTGGTATACAGCGATGAAGGGGGCCTAGTTCCGAGATATGTTTAGTTCCTAAGGGAGATAATAAGATGCTCACTGATTCCATTGCCGACTTGTTGACGAGAATTAGAAATGCTAATGTTTTGTCAAACACTAAAGTTGAGCTTCCAAGTTCCAACCTAAAAGAAGCTATAACTAGAGTCTTACAAAAAGAAGGGTTCATAAGGGGGCATCGTGTCATCACGACAAGAGGAAAGAAAAGAGTACTTCAAATATATTTGAAGTACTCAGATGGGGGAGAGAAAATTATCACGCATTTAGAGCGGATCAGCAAGCCGGGCAAAAGAAGATATGTCAGAAAGGATGAGATTCCCCGGGTGTTGAATGGGCTGGGTATTTGTATTCTTTCCACACCTGAGGGAATTCTTACAGGTGAGGAGGCACGTAGGATGGGAGTAGGAGGGGAGATTCTTTGCAATGTATGGTAGTTGAAAATAGAAAGGGAATTTGACTATGTCAAGAGTTGGCAAGAAACCTATTCCGATCCCGGAAGGGGTAAAAGTCGAGATAAACAAAAGTAAGATTAAAGTAAAAGGCCCCAAAGGTGAGCTGGAAAGAGAGGTGCCGTCGGCAGTTAAGGTGGTTATCAAAGATAGGCAAATTTTAGTTCAAAGACTTAATGAAGATAAACGTAGTAAATCTCTCCACGGCACGCTTCGCAGCCTCATTTTCAACATGGTGAAGGGTGTCTCGGAAGGATTTGAGAAAGTTCTGGAGGTTGTGGGGATGGGATACAAAACTACCTTAGAAAATGGAGTTTTGACCTTGAGGGTAGGATATTCCCATCTTGTCAGGTATACGGGTCCAGAAGATGTAGGGATAGAAGTTCCCAATCCCAACACAATTCGGGTTTTTGGTTGTGATAAGCAAAAAGTAGGGGAAGTTGCAGCAGAGATTAGAGCTGTAAAGAAACCTGAACCTTACAAGGGAAAGGGTATCAGGTATAAAGGAGAGGTGATAAGACGCAAGGTAGGTAAAGCTGCACTAGTGACAAAATAATAGAATTGGTGAGGAATCTAAGATGATCTCTCACGCCACCCATAAGTATCTAGCTAGAGAGAGAAGAAGAAAACGAGTAAGGAAAAAGATTCGAGGTCTAAAGGATAGACCGAGGCTTTCCGTATATAAAAGTAACCGATATATGTATGCTCAATTGATAAATGATGAGGAACACAAAACATTAGTCTGTGCGTCCTCTTTAAAGGATATATCTCGAAGTGGATATTGCGCCAAGAACCTTCAGATAGCGAGGAAATTAGGAGAAAAGCTTGGAAAACAAGCAAAGATTAAAGGAATAAGAGAAATCGTCTTTGATAGAAGCGGTTATCCTTATCATGGACGGATAAAGGCTTTGGCAGAAGGAATGCAGGGCCAAGGAATTAAGTTTTAACTAGATAGTATAGGAATTTCCTTTTTGGACGCAGATGAATGCAGATTATTGAAGATTTAAGTATTAAAAAACTAACTAAAGAATAATTAAAATTTTCAGAAATTGGATTTTCACTAAACTTTAAGTTTGAGCCAGAAGTTATAGAAATTTCTTTTTGGACACAGATCTGCGAAAATCTGCGTCCAAATTAACTTGACATTATTGAGGAATGCGAACCATGGAAAAAGCTATAGAGGAAGATAAAAAGGTAGAAGGACCTATAGAAGAAAGGATTGGCGAGATCGAAGAAAGGTTGATAAGGGTGAGGCGAGTCTTTACTGTAGTTAAAGGTGGTCGAACTATTGGTTTTAATGCTTTAGTGGTGGTAGGTGACCGGAATGGACGGGTAGGTGTGGCTTTAGGTAAGGCAAAAGGGTTGATTGAGGCTATAGGTAAGGGACGAAGAAAGGCGGAAAAAAGTCTAATCTATATCTTTCTGAAAAATAATACTATTTCTCACCAGGTTATTGGAAAATATGAAGCATCGAGGGTTCTCCTTAAACCCGCCTGTCCGGGAACTGGGATAATTGCTGGTGAAGCAGTAAGGGCAGTGGTAGAATTAGCTGGAGTAAAAGATATTTTGACCAAATCTCTGGGGAGTAACAATTCTCTAAATGTGGCTAAGGCTACACTGGAGGGGTTAAAGCAGTTAAAAGATCCCCAGAAAGTTTTTGAGCTGCGGAAAGGGAAAAAATAGTGGATCTCTCAATATTAAGACCGCCTTCAGGATCTACTCACCCTATAAAAAGGGTAGGCAGGGGTCCTGGTTCGGGACATGGAAAAACTTCTACCAGGGGACATAAAGGTCAAAAAGCTCGGAGTAAGATCCACAAATGGTTTGAAGGTGGTCAGATGCCCCTGGTAAGAAGAGTTCCCAAAAGGGGCTTTAAGGGACGTTTTAAGCAAAAAGATCTCATAATAAACATTGATGATTTAAATATCTTTAACCGTGAAAAAATAATAACCCCCGAGATTCTAAGAGCTTCGGGGCTGGTCAAAGGACGCGGAAGAATTAAAGTTTTGGGTCGAGGAAGATTGAGTCAATCTTTAAGGGTAAAGGCTCATCGTTTCTCCAAGCAGGCGCAAAAAAAGATTGAAGAAGCTAAAGGTGAGGTAGAGATAATATGATGTTGGGAAAGTTTCAAAATATCTTTAAGATTCCTGAACTTCGACGCAGGATTCTTTTTACGTTGGCTATGTTTGTGGTTTTCAGGCTGGGTTCATTTATTCCTGTCCCTGGAGTGAATGTGGAGGCTCTGCTTCGAAGCAATATTTTTCAAACGGGAGCATTCGGACTGATGAATATTTTTGCTGGAGGAGCCTTACGGCGAATGTCTATCTTCGCTCTGGGCATAATGCCTTACATTAGTGCCTCTATTATTATGCAACTTTTAACGGTAGCTATTCCTCGCCTTGAGGAGTTGAGCAAACAGGGAGAAGAAGGAAGACAAAAGATTACCCAGATTGCCAGATATTTCACCTTGCCCATTGCCGCCATTCAGGGAACGGCACTATGTAATTGGATTCAGAGTATGAATAACGGGGCTTTTGTAGTGACTCCGGGAGTTGGTTTTATGCTCCCTGCCGTGGTGACTTTAACTACCGGTACCATTTTTATAATGTGGTTGGGAGAAAAGATTACCGAAAGGGGCATAGGGAATGGGATAAGCTTGATTATTTTTGCTGGGATCGTAGCGCAGATACGCCCAATGACTGGAAATATTTTGAATATACTGCGAACCGGACAGCTTACCCCTTTTATGCTTTTTCTTTTTGGTATCATTGCTATAATGATAACAGCAGCGGTGGTACTTATATATGAAGCGGAGAGAAGAATTCCCATTCGCTATGCTCGAAGGATAGTGGGAAGGAAGGTCTATGGGGGGCAAACTACCTATCTTCCTATCCGTATCGGAGGGGTAGGAGTTATTGCCATAATTTTTGCCATATCTGTTTTATTACTCCCCAGCACCTTAGCTAGATTTATTCCCAGTCCCCTCTTTCAGACCATTGCCGGCTGGTTAAATCCTGGTGCTCTTTTGTATTATGTTTTATATGCCCTGGCGGTTATTTTCTTTACTTTCTTCTACACGGCGGTGGTTTTCAATCCGGTTGAGGTAGCAGATAATATGCGCAGATACGGAGGATTTATTCCTGGTCTTCGTCCGGGGAAACCCACAGCTGGTTATATCACGGGTGTACTTACTCGAGTCACCTTTGTGGGCGCTCTTTTTTTCGCCTTTATTGCTATAGCACCTCTCATAATCAATCAAAAGCTCTTGTTTAATAGTTTCCCCTTTGGAGGAACTTCTATTCTCATCGCCGTAGGAGTGGCTCTGGATACCGTACAGCAATTGGAATCTCATCTATTAATGCGGCACTATAAGGGATTTATGAGAGGAAGGGGCTAGCCTTGATCATAGTTTTATTGGGTCCACCCGGAGCAGGAAAAGGAACGCAAGCTAAAAGAATAAAGGACGAGTTTGGGTTGACTCATGTAGCTACGGGAGATTTATTGAGGGAGGCAGTCAGGAGAGAGACCTCTTTAGGCAAACAGGCCCAAGACTTTATGCTACAGGGCAGGCTTGTCCCTGACCGCATTATTCTAGAGCTCATAAGAAATAAAATTAGGGGGGGAGCCTCTGGATTCCTTCTGGATGGCTTTCCTCGTAACATAATCCAGGCAGAGGAACTGGATGAACTTCTGGAGGCCGAGAATAAAAAGCTCGATCTGGTAATTAACTTAGAGGTCAATCATAATGAAGTGATTGACCGCTTGAATGGGCGAGTGATTTGTCCGGGGTGTGGCAAGACATATAATATGGATCACTTTGTAGATCAACCACTGGTCTGTAAAGATTGTGGAACCCCCCTTTCTCAGAGGAGCGATGATAATCCCGATGCAATCGAGGAAAGACTAAAGGTTTATCTAAGGCATACTCTTCCTTTAATTGATTATTACAAGAAAAAAGGGATTCTACTTAGTGTTTCGGGAGAAGGGAGCCCGCAGGAAGTTTTTCACCGTATAGTAGACCTTTTACAGAAGGTTGAAGATGTACAATAATGGGGAAGGCCCGGATGACTAAGGAGGAACTGATAAAGACTTCGGGGATTGTTGTTGAAACCTTACCCAATGCTACATTTAGGATAGAGCTACCTAATGGTCGTAAGGTTTTAGCCCACGTTTGCGGGAAGATGAGAATGAGATTTATTAGAATACTTCCGGGTGACAGAGTTAGCTTGGAGATTTCTCCCTATGATCTTTCTCGGGGTAGGATTGTCTATAGAGAGGGAAAAGGTAAGTGAAGGTTAGATCTTCGGTAAGAAAATTATGTAAAAAATGTAAAATAGTGAAAAGAAAGGGAGTTCTGCGAGTTATCTGTGAAAACCCCAAACACAAACAGCGGCAGGGATAAAGGGAGGTCAAAGTGGCTCGAATTACTGGAGTAGAACTTGCGTCTAATAAAAAGGTAAACATTGGTCTGACCGCTATTTTTGGAATTGGACGGCCATTGGCGGAAGAAATTCTTTCAAAAGCTAAAGTTGACTCCGGCATGAGGGTGAGGGATTTAACTGAATCTCAGGTAAATGAACTTCGCAAGATTATAGAAAGTGGTTACAAAATAGAAGGAAATCTGAAAAGAGAGATTAGCTCGAACATAAATAGATTAATAAATATTGGTTGCTATCGAGGGATTCGCCATAAAAAAGGACTTCCAGTAAGGGGGCAGAGAACAAGGTCTAATGCCAGAACCCGTAAGGGACGGCGAAGGACAGTGGGGTCCAAAAAGAAGGCAGCGAAATAGGGGTCAGAAATGCCAAAAAAAAGAAAAAGGATTACCAAAAAAAAGAAAAGAATCAAAGTTGAAGAAGGGATGGCTTACATTCATTCCACCTTCAACAATACCATTATCACTATGACCAATCTTAACGGAGATGTTCTTTGCTGGTCCTCGGCAGGAGAGGTAGGTTTTAAGGGGACAAAGAAGGGTACTCCATTCGCTGCTCAGAAGACGGCAGAACAAGTAGCAAGAAAAGCTAAGGAAGGGTTTCAATTGGGGCGAGTGAGAGTGGTAGTAAAAGGTCCAGGATCCGGCAGGGAAACTGCTATCAGAACCTTGCAAGCCGCAGGATTAAGAGTTATCTCGATCAAAGAAGCAACTCCTATTCCCCATAATGGATGCCGTCCTCCCAAGAAAAGGAAGGTATAATTTAAAGGAGGAGTCGTTTGCCATCGAACAAAGAGAGTAAATGCAAGAGATGCCGAGCGTTAAATCTTAAGCTTTTCCTTAAAGGAGAAAGATGCTATACGGATAAGTGTAGTTTAGAAAAGAGAAAACCTCAACGTTTCTTAAGGAAAAGGAGATTGTCTCAATACGGCCAGCAACTCAAAGAAAAGCAAAAAGTGAAGTGGGAATATGGAATGTTGGAGGGTCAGTTTGAGAGGTGGTACCGAATGGCAGAGAGATCTTCAAATATTACTGGGGAAGAACTTCTGCGACTTTTGGAGCGAAGGTTAGATAATGTGGTATACCGATTGGGATTCAGTTTTTCGCGGTCACAAGCCCGACAGTTGGTTAATCATGGTCATTTTTTAGTGAATGGCCGGGCAGTGAATATTCCTTCCTATCTCATAAAGGAAGGGGACGTGGTTGAGATTAAAAAAAAGAGTAAAAAGCTTCCCTTGATGAAAGAGATTCTGAAGGTTTCTCAAAAGAAAGTCCTTCCAGGATGGTTGGAAATAGATAAAAAATCCCTCAAAGGAATGGTAAAACGGTTACCCCTCTCTGAAGAATTAGATCAGGAAATTGATTTACCTTTAGTAGTAGGGTATTATTCAAGATAATTCTTATCAGTGAGTAACTAATAACCAGCCGTCAGGAATTAGGAAAAAAACTGGTTACTGATACTTCATGCAAGGAGGCCAGAGTGAGGCAATTAATAAAGCCAAAAGAGGTGGTGATTGAAAAGGAGACCTTCTCTGACACCTACGGTAAATTCATTATTGAGCCCTTGGAGAGAGGGTATGGTATCACTTTAGGTAATTCTCTTCGACGGATACTACTTTCTTCTATCTCGGGAGCCGCGGTCACGGCGGTTAAAATTGAAGGTGTTTCTCATGAGTTTTCCACAATTTCTGGAGTGAAAGAAGACGTGCTGCAGATCATCCAAAATTTAAAACGAATTAGAGCAAAGTTATTTGTTGATGGAGAGAAAAAGGTCTTTTTGGATGTGAGAGGTCCCCTTGAAATAAAGGCTTCCCATATAAAGGCGGATAGCGAGGTAGAAATTGTTAATCCAGACCTATACCTTGCCACTCTTGATAACAAAGAAACCCATCTGACAATGGAGGTTACCTTGGCTAGGGGTCGAGGTTATGCAACTATGGACGAGAACAGAGATTCCGATCAGCCATTAGGAACTATACCCATAGACTCCATTTTTACCCCTGTTAAGAGAGTGAAGTACGAAGTAAAACCAACTAGAATTGGAAGAAAGACGAGTTTCGATTCACTTATTCTAGAGATTTTTACTGATGGCACGGTTAAGCCTGATGATGCAGTCGGGGACGCTGCAAGAATTTTGACTGAATATCTGGGATTTTTCATGGCCGAACCCCCGGAAGGAGAGAAAGAAGAGAGCGAAAAGAAGCTGCTGGAGCAGTCACTTGAAGAATTAGGACTTTCTGCTGTACCCCTTAAAGCTTTGAGAAGTTCAGGGATAAAAAAAATAGGTGATTTAGTGGGAAAGAGCTCCAAGGAGCTTTTGAAGATTCAAAACTTTGGGGAGAAGTCGCTACAAAACTTAGAGAAGAAATTGGCAGAGTGCGGTTTAAGTTTAGGTAAAGGGAAAATAAGTGAGGCACAAGAGAAAGCAGAAAAAGCTGGGACGAGATAAGGCTCATCGAAAGGCGTTGTTAGCCAATTTGGTCAGATCTTTACTTTTCCATGAAGAAATTATTACTACCGAGGCTAAAGCCAAGGAAGCAGCTAGATTTTGTGAGAGAGTAATCACCTTAGCTAAGGAAAATTCTGTTCATCATAAACGCAATGCATTAAAGTTTGTCCATGACAAGAAAGTGATGAAGAAACTCTTTGATATCATTGGTCCCAGATACAGGGATCGTGAAGGAGGTTATACAAGAATAATCAAACTTAGATATCGTCAGGGAGACGATGCTCGGATGTGTAAAGTGAAGCTAGTTTGATAACTATAGTTAATTTTTTACTTTGATATTCTTAAGCAAAGAGTGCATAACATAAAGCTCATTTTAGAGTACGACGGTAGTTCTTATCATGGATGGCAAAAACAACCCGGACTTCCTACTATCCAGACTACACTGGAAGACAGTATATTTCCCATTTTTCGAGAAAGAATAGAAACAGTGGCTGCCGGAAGGACTGATGCCGGGGTTCATGCCAAAGGTCAGGTAGTAAATTTTCTCACTCATGCCTCGATTTCTTCCACTTCCATCCAACCTGCTTTAAATAGTTATTTACCTAAAGATATAAGAGTCAAGAAGGTGCATCAGGTAGATATGGACTTTCACGCCCGAAAGTCTGCTCTAAGAAGAGTTTATGGGTACTTAATCTATAACAGCAGTTTTCTTTCCCCCTTCTACCGTAATTTCGTGTGGTGGGTTCCCTTTAATTTGGAGCCAGACCTAATGAGAGAGGCAGGTAAGTTTTTGATAGGCCAACACGATTTTTCATCATTTCAATCACAGGGAAGTTCAACCTCTTCAACCCTTCGAGAAATAAAAAAGCTCTCAGTTTTTAAGAGGAAAAAATTTATTGTCATTTATATTGAGGCTAATAGTTTTCTCTATAAAATGGCTCGAAATATGGTAGGTACGCTAGTTGAGATAGGTAGGAAAAAGATAGCAACTGGCGAAATGAAAAAGATTTTGGAGGCAAAGGATAGAAGGATGGCTGGCCCGACAGCTCCGCCACAGGGTCTGTGTCTGGTGAGGGTAGAATACGGTAAGCATCGAGTGTGGTAGAAAAGTTGACATAGCCTCGATTTCTAGTAGAATAGGAGAGATGATGGGGATTGGTCGGCAAAAAAAAGACAATAATCATACCTAAGAAGAAAATGATCTGTCAGGTTTGCGGAGAGAGAGAAGCTACATTTCATTTCAAGGAAATGATAAATGGACAGGTGAAAGAACTTCACTTATGTGAAATCTGCGCCAAAGAAAAAGGATTAAGTGAAACATTTTTTGTGCCCAGTTTTTCTCTGTCTAACCTTATGGCAGGCTTAACGGAACTTGAAGTCCCACTTTCTCAAGAGACTTCTGTCAGCTGTCCTCATTGCGGATTAAGTTATGAGGATATAAAGAAGACGGGGAAAATAGGCTGTGGTTTGTGTTATCAGGCGCTTAAGGAATATCTAACTCCACTTCTAGAAAGAATTCAGGGTAAGGTTCGCCATTTCGGCAAAGTTCCCAGAAGAGGTAAAGTGAAAGACCAACGGGAAAGACGGATTTATGAATTGCGAAAAGAGCTAGAAAAGCTAGTGAGAAAAGAAGAGTATGAAAGGGCGGCTGAACTGAGAGATGAAATTCGTCGCTTAGAAAAAGAGAAATGATTCTTCAGGAGATGGCTAATTCAGCCAGTCAATGGTCAAGAGGAGATGGACCAGAGGGAGAAATTGTTTTTAGTTGTCGAGTTAGACTGGCACGCAATCTAGAAGGTTTTACCTTTCCTCCTCGGGCTCACGATTCTGTATTGAGGGACGTTTCAGAGAAAGTTCTCAATGCTGTAAAAAAATCTGATTATCTAAAGAATAGTCGCCTCATCAACATAAGTGAACTTTCGGGCACAGAGAGAAGATTTCTTTTAGAAAGACACCTCATCAGCCTTGAGTTTAGCGCTGAAGGATCCCATAGATTTTTAGTTACCGAGAAAGGGGAGGTGATCTCTCTAATGATAAATGAGGAGGATCATCTGCGTCTTCAGAGCATTCTTTCTGGACTCCAGTTAATGGATGCCTGGCGACTGAGTGATAAAGTAGACGATGAGTTAGAACAGAATTTAGATTATGCTTTCCTGCCTCAATGGGGTTACCTTACTTCTTGCCCAACCAATACTGGTACAGGAATGAGGGCTTCCTGTATGTTACATCTACCTGCTTTAGTAGTCACTCATAGGATCGATGAATTGCTCAAGAACATCTCTAAGTTAGGTTTAGTAGCAAGGGGACTGTATGGGGAGGGGACTAAATCTCAAGGTGATTTTTTTCAAATATCGAATCAGGTCACTCTCGGTCTGGGGGAGGAGGAAATAGTAGACAGTGTAGAAAGAGTGACCCGCCAAGTGGTAGGACAGGAAAAAAGGGCAAGGGAGATGTTAATTAAACGAAATGGAACTCAGCTTAAGGATCAGGTGGGCAGGGCGTACGGAACTTTAGTTAATGCTTACCTTATGAGTTCGGAGGAGGCGATAAGCTTGCTCTCAAAGCTAAGACTGGGAGTGAGCTTACATTTGTTCCCGCACCTTAGTATTCAGGCTCTAAATGAGCTATTTTTCATGATCACTCCTGCTCAGCTTCAAGTTAAGGAAGGAAAGGAGATGTCTTCCTTGGACCGTGATGGATTAAGGGCAAAGATCATCAGAGAACGGTTGAGTGAGTTGAAGTAAAAGAGCCTTGAAAAATGCCAATCACCGAAATTCTACTGAAAAAGGTGCAGGACACCATTAAAAAATATAAAATGCTTACTTCAAATACAAAGTTGGTGGTGGCAGTATCGGGTGGTCCAGATTCTGCTACCCTGCTTCATCTTCTTTTTAAACTGACACCGAAGTATAATTTAAGGTTATGGGTGGCACATCTCAATCACGAGTTAAGGGGAGGAGAGGCAGATTTCGAAGCCGAATGGGTGAAAAAATTTGCCTTTAAGCTAGGAATTCCCGTGATTTCTGATACTTTCAATGTGGCAGCACTGGCCAAAGAAAAGAGACTTTCTCTGGAAGAGGCCGCTCGACAAGTAAGATACGATTTTCTCGAAAAGGTTGCTAATCAGCTGGGGGCTAGCAGGATCGCCTTGGCTCATACAGCGTCTGATCAGACAGAAACCCTGTTAATGAGGTTAATGAGAGGATCTGGTCTGGATGGTCTTTCCGCAATACCACCGGTTAGGGATAAGATCATCCGTCCGCTGATCGAGGTCTTTCGAGGCGAGATACAAGACTACTGTCGAGAGAATAACCTCCAACCTTGTTTGGATTCCTCTAATAGGGAGACTTCTTTTCTTCGCAACCGGGTCCGCCTTAATTTGATTCCTTACCTTTCTAGAGAATATGGTGACCAAATAGAAAAGGTTCTCTTTCAAACCACCAATCTCCTCAGGCAGGATAGTGAATATCTAAAAAGAGAAACTGAGAGGGTGTTTAGATCAGTTTTGGAGGAGAAAAGAAGTGAAGGGTTAGTTTTGAACGAGGGGAAATTGTCTTGTTTACACCCAGCTTTGCAAAGGAGGGTTCTTCGTAAAGCCATTGAAAAAATTAACGGGAATTTGAAGGGGATTACCTTTGATCACGTTGTGTCGGTTCTCAAGTTATATAAAACAAAGCAGTCCAAGCAATTGGATCTTCCTCATGGCTTGGTGATTCGACACCGCTACGGGAATTTGTTGATTAGTAACGAGAAAGAGAAGAGTTTGTCCTTTGTTCGTAATTTAATTATCCCGGGAACGACTAAGCTTACAGAGTTAAATCTAGCGCTGGATACGGAGTTAATCTCTGGGTTACCTGGTATCCATGCCCAGAAGGGCTCTCAGAAAAAGCTAGGGGAAGAATTTATTTCCTCTCGACGGTTCGGGGCTAGCCCCCCTCTAGCTTCAGCGAGAAACCTCAAATTTAATCAAACCCATTGTTTTCCGGAACCTCAGGCTCTATTTGATTTTGATAAACTTGAGCCACCTTTATACCTGCGAAAAAGAGAAAGAGGTGACCGATTTCATCCTTTAGGGATGAAGGGAAGTAAAAAGGTTAAAAATTTTTTTATTGACCTTAAGATTCCTTTAGAACAGAGGGAAAGAATTCCTCTCCTCATGGATAAGGACAAAGTAGTGTGGATAGTCGGTTATCGAATTGACGAGAGGTTCAGAGTAGATGAAGATACCAGATCCATTCTCAAAGTTAGAATTCGGGAGTCCCATGATTGATCGAAAAGCTAAGGTAGAAAGGAAAACCAAAGAGACAGAGGTCAGAATTTTTCTAAACCTTGATGGAAAGGGGGAGTCGAAGATTAACACTTCTTATCCTTTCTTGGACCATATGCTTTCTCTTTTCTGTTACCACGGTTTTTTTGATCTCGAGATATCTGCCAAGGGTGATACTCAGATTGATTATCATCATCTGGTAGAGGATGTTGGTATTTGTCTGGGAGAAGCAGTTAAAAATGGCTTGGGAGAAAAAAAGGGGATAAGGAGATACGGAAATTGTTTCGTTCCTATGGACGATGTATTGGTACAGGTAGCGCTGGATATTAGTGGTAGACCGCTCCTGGTTTTCAATTTTCCCTCGCAGGCGAAATCGCGAGCTTCCGACCTCGAACTGGCCAAGGAATTTTTCCAGGCTTTCTCATCTCATTCTGGCATTACCCTTCATATCAATCTTTGTTATGGGAATGGTGTTCATCACTTAATGGAAGCTATCTTCAAAGCCTTTGCCCTAAGTTTGGATGAAGCAACAAGCCGTGAGCACAGAAGGAGGGGAGTTCCTTCTACCAAAGAGACCCTGGAGTGAGGTCTGTTTATGCGGGCGGTAGTTCAGAGAGTAAGAGAAGCTTCGTGCGAGGTAAATGGAAAGTCAGTGGGATCTATTAGGAAAGGGATGGTTGTTTTTTTGGGTGTTGGTAGGAAGGATCAGTTGGTAGATGTACAGTATTTAGCTGAGAAGATAGCTAATCTTCGTATTTTCGCTGATGAAAAAGATAAAATGAATTTGTCCCTTGCGCAGGTGAAAGGAGAGGTTCTCGTTATTCCGCAATTTACGCTTTATGGAGATTGTAGAAAAGGCTTTCGTCCTGATTTCATGGAAGCAGCTCCACCAGATTTAGCCAGGAGATTTTATCTTAAATTCGTGGCATTAATGGGAGAAAAAGTAACCGTGGTTAAGGAAGGGAAATTCGGCGCTAAGATGAAGATAAAAGTTGACAATGACGGACCGGTGACTTTGATTTTGAGCTCTGGTAGCACTTTTGTGAACTAAGTGGTCATGGAGATAAAATGGCAAAGGTGACTGTTGGCCTTGAGGTGGGTATGGGGGCAGTGAAAGCAGTGGAGTTAACTCACAGAAAAAACGGCTACCAGCTAGGAAAATTAGCTAAATTAGAGATACCATTTGAAGATCATGGCTACACCAAGAGAGAAAAAATTATTGTAAAAGTCATTAAGGATCTCATCAACAAATACAGGATTAATACCAGGCGAGTTGTTTCAGGCGTGGGAGGGGAGTCGGTTATTGTGAGAAGGATAACCTTGCCCCTGATAACAGAAAAAGAAATTTCCCAGGCTGTCAAATGGCAGGCAGAAGAGTATATCCCGTATTCTATGGACCAAATTTATCTAGGATATCATGTTCTTAATCAACGTTTTTCCGAAGAAAAAAGAGAGGAAATGGTGGTGATATTGGTAGGAGTGAAGCGTGAAACCATTGAGAAGCATCTTTGGCTTCTGCACCAAGCAGGGGTTTCTCCTCAAGCCATAGGTGTAAATACTGTCGCTTTATTTAATGTTTTTCAGTTGTCTAATCTGGATGAAACCGATGGGACAGCAATTCTCGAGATTGGACATAGCACAACTAGTATTGTTCTTCTGGATAAGGGCAGCCCTTCTTTGATTAGAGACGTGAACCTGGCTGGATTTCACATTACTGAGACTATAGCTGAGAAAATAGGTACTAGTTTTGCGACGGCGGAACAGATAAAGCAAAGATACGGACTTGTGACCTCAAATGGAAGTGAAGGAGAAGTCGACCTTAATGATGGACTGAAAGAACTTATCACAAAAGGGAAAGTAGACAAATCTCTGGTAGATCAGGTAATCAAAAAATCTATGGAAGATCTGGTGGAGGAAATAATTCGCTCCTTTGAGTATTACGCTTCCCAGAGAGAGGGAAGGCCCATAAAAAAAGTTGTCTTGAGTGGAGGTACTTCACAGCTACGCAATATAGACAAATTTTTGTGGCAAGAATTGGGACTGCCGGTCGAAATAATCAGCCCTTTCGCCAAAATTACCTATGAGTCGAAAAAGTTTCAACTAGACTACCTGGCTAGAGTTGGTCCTATGTTTACTGTAGCCTTAGGTTTTGCTCTTCAGGAGGTAAAGCAAATTTGATCAGGATAAATCTATTACCAAGAGAGCTAATCGAAAAGAAAAAAATTGGCGCCTTTGTGGTTTTTGTGTCAATTTCTATTCTGTTCAGTGTCCTGATCTGTGTTCTCCTTTTCCTTCCCCTGAGAGATGAGCTCCAAGCCGCAAAACGGCGATTAGAGTTGGAACGACTAACACTAAGAAAATACCGACCGATCCTGCAGGAATTGGAAGAATTAAAGCGTGAAGAGAGCGAGCTTCAAGCAAGGTTGACCTCGGTTGAAAATTTAATCGTCTCGCGGTCTCCTTGGTCACAGGTGTTGTATGAAATAAGCCGAGCTTTACCCGAGAAAATCTGGCTCACTGAACTCACTAAAGAGACTCAAGGAAAAGAACAGATTCTAGCCATTGAGGGAAGTAGCCTCAGTAAAACCATTGATATAGGTAAGTTTATGGAAAATTTAACCAAGTCACCTCTTTTTACAGAAGTAGCTCTCTTGGGAGTGACCAAGAGAGCTATGGATAAAAGAGAAGTAATGGATTTTGCCATTAGTTGTAAGCTGAGGGGACCCGTTCCTTTCAAGAAGGGACTATAGTTTGATTTTCACACTAAGGGGTAGAATAGTAGTTGGATTGGGGATTTTTCTCGGGGTCATTTCCTTTTTTTATTGGGGATTTTACTATCCTCAGGCTAAACTTGTTGAAAAAATAAACCGAGAGGTGAAGGGGGACAATCTAAGAATTGCACAGATTAAGAAGAAAGTGGTTGAATATGAAAAGTTAAAAGAGGAGTACCAGGCGATGACCTTAAAACTGACTTCTCTGGAGAGCTATCTGGTTAAGGAAGACGAAAGTTTTTCTGCGTTTCAAGAATTGGGTCAGATGTCGAAGAAATACGGGATTGATTATGTGAAGATAGTTCCTGAGGAGGTTATAGGGGGGCAATATTACAATCGAATTCCGGTGAGAATTCATTTGTTTTCTACCTATCATGCCCTGGGTATGCTTCTATCAGCCATGGATAAAAGAGATAGGATGATGGGTCTATGGGTTGATGGGATTAAAATGCGAGGGGTAAGGAAAGGGGAGGAGAGTTTTGAGGAGAAAGAGAAATATACGGTGGAGGTAGATCTTCTTTTATCCTTATATACGTCTAAAGCAGAGTTAACTGCCAAAAAGACCCCCAAAATTTCAAGTTCTCAATCTGCAAAAGAGACGCAAAAGGGTAAAGACAAGCGGCTTCGACGGAGTCGAGGAAAAGAGGAATGAAGGGAAAGATAATCTTTTCGATTGTCTTAGGTGCCGGGGTAATGATGAGCATTTCTTTCTATGGATGTTTTGCTTTGAAAGGAGAGGAAAGGGACATCGAAATAGAGTCTTTTTTACCGCCAATTTTTTTCTACAACAGCGAGGGGTTGCGGGATCCTTTTATTCCTTTAGTGGCTAAAGAAAGAATTGTAGTAGTTGAAGAAAAGAAAAGGATAGCACCAGAGGTAGAAAAGGCGGAAAAGACGAAACAAAAGGTGGAGAAACCAAAACCGAAAAAAATAACCACAGACTCAGGATATAGACTAATCGGGTTGGTATGGGATAAAAAAGGGGTTTTTGCTTTAATTGAGGGAAAAAATGGGAAATGGATTGTGAAAAAGGATGATCAGATAGAGAAGTTTCAAGTGTTTAAGATCGAGGCCAAAAAGGGTGAGGTTAGCCTGATTGGCGAAGAGAAAATAGTTAAGCTGAAGATGAGAGAATGAGAAAATTACTTTTGGTTTTGGTGTTATTGGGATTTTTTGGAGGGTTGATTAATGCAGCCTTGCTCGGGCACGCTGAGGGCATTCCTTCTGACTCAATTTCTATTGATTTTAAGGATATAGATTTAAATGACTTATTGGATATCCTTTCTGCTAAGACAGGGTTGAATATAATTGCCAGCCCGGAAGTTGAGGGTAAGGTTCCCGTTGCACGTTTTGAAAATGTCCCCGTCTTGAAAGTTCTCGAGATAATCCTTGAGTCTTTTGATTACCAGTACGAGATCGGGGACAATATCATCAGGGTCAGCTCCATTCCTCTTCTTAGCCAGAATTTTACCCTAAAGTCTGCCCTAGTGGGTGAGGTAGTCAGCTCCCTCAAGCCCCTTCTCTCAGAGGTAGGAAAGATGGAGCTAAACAAAGAGACCAACAGCCTCCTCACCACCGATAAGCCAAAGAGGATGGAGGAGATAGCTAAAACTATCTTAAAATTGGATGATCCGGCCAGACAGCTTTTTACTCATAGCTTTAGCTTGCAGTTTGTCCAGGCAGAGGCTATTTCTTCTCTGATCCAGCCCCATCTAAGTAGGCTGGGGAAACTAGAGACTGACTCCTCTACCAACTCTCTCCTCATCACCGATACCCGCTATAGTCTCAGCAAAATAGAAAAGGTCATCTTATCCTTGGACCACTTTAGAGCCCAAGAAAAGCTGTTTAGCTTAAAGTTTGCTCTAGCTCCTGAGGTAGCCAAGCTCATCCAGGGCTACCTCACTCCTGAGGGTGATTTCAAGGTGAGGGAAGATAAAAATGAGATTCTGGTCAGGGCTTCTTCCTACAGTCTGGAAAAGATAGAACATCTCATTGCTAAACTGGATACTCCCTCCAAGCAGATGAAAGAGGAAAAATTCCTCATCAGGTATATTAACCTGAAAGATTTGGCTGAGGTGGTTAAAGAGAACCTCTCCTCCCAGGGAAAACTCAAGATAGATCCTTCAAGCTCTACTCTTACCGTGGAAGATACCTCCTACCACCTTCTCCAAATAGAAAGGATGGTGACTAAGCTCGATACCTTCCAGCCCCGCAAGCGAATCTATAAGATTAGCTTTGCTCCCCTTTCCCTGGTAGCTACCAGGGTAGAGGATCTTCTTTCTGATAAAGGAACCGTAGAGATACAAGAGGAGACCTCCAGTCTGGTGGTAGTTGATGTAAAGAAAAACCTAAAAATCTTAGATAAGCTCATCCCCCAACTGGATACCATAGAGAATCAACTCATTCCTCCCTTTAACTTCAAGGGGTTAGATTTAAAAGAGGTCCTAGCTCTTCTTTCTACCAAGACCGGCCTTACCATAATCGCTCCCCCTGAGGTTAAAGGAAAGGTCAGCGCTAGCTTTGAAAGATCCATCCCCGTCTTAAAGGCCCTTAAGATCATCCTTGAGCCTCACGACTATGAGTACCAGGTTATGGACAATATCATCAGGGTCAGCTCCATTCCTCTTCTTAGCCAGAATTTTACCCTAAAGTCTGCCCTAGTGGGTGAGGTAGTCAGCTCCCTCAAGCCCCTTCTCTCAGAGGTAGGAAAGATGGAGCTAAACAAAGAGACCAACAGCCTCCTCACCACCGATAAGCCAAAGAGGATGGAGGAGATAGCTAAAACTATCTTAAAATTGGATGATCCGGCCAGACAGCTTTTTACTCATAGCTTTAGCTTGCAGTTTGTCCAGGCAGAGGCTATTTCTTCTCTGATCCAGCCCCATCTAAGTAGGCTGGGGAAACTAGAGACTGACTCCTCTACCAACTCTCTCCTCATCACCGATACCCGCTATAGTCTCAGCAAAATAGAAAAGGTCATCGCCTCTGTGGACGTCTATATGCCTCTAAAAGAAATCTTTACTGTTAAATATGCTTTAGCTGAGGAGCTTCTGGATAGGGTAAGAGGGCTGCTTAGTGATTTCGGAAAGGCAGAAGTGGATGAAATCACCAATACCATAATCTTGATCGATGGTAAGGCTCGTCTTGAGAAAATCAAACTTATGCTCATCTCTGAGGATACCATAGAAAAGCAAACTACAACTCAAAGCTTTTACCTAAAATATGCTCAGGCAAATAGCATCGTTTCCTCAGTTGAGAATTTATTAACCCTCTCAGGTAAACTGGAGCTCCACCCTTCTACCAACAGTCTTCTCATCACCGATACCAGATATACTCTCGTCAGGATAGGGCAGCTTATCTCAAAATTTGATTATTTCCGACCATCTCAGAAACTTTTTGTGCTCAAATTTGCCTTGGCTCCTCAGGCAGCCAAAATTGCTCGTCCCCATCTTTCCGATAAGGGAAAGATAGAAGTGAACGAAGAGGAGAATCAGGTCATGGTCACGGCTACTTCTTATAATCTGAAGAAAATGGAAGACCTTTTGGCTAAACTGGATACTCCCTCCAAGCAGATGAAAGAAGAAAAATTCCTCATCAGGTATATTAACCTGAAAGATTTGGCTGAGGTGGTTAAAGAGAACCTCTCCTCCCAGGGAAAACTCAAGATAGATCCTTCAAGCTCTACTCTTACCGTGGAAGATACCTCCTACCACCTTCTCCAAATAGAAAGGATGGTGACTAAGCTCGATACCTTCCAGCCCCGCAAGCGAATCTATAAGATTAGCTTTGCTCCCCTTTCCCTGGTAGCTACCAGGGTAGAGGATCTTCTTTCTGATAAAGGAACCGTAGAGATACAAGAGGAGACCTCCAGTCTGGTGGTAGTTGATGTAAAGAAAAACTTAGACCATATAGATAATTTGGTTAGGCAAATAGATACCCTGGAAGGTCAACTGGAAACTGAGAGGTTTTTCCTCAAATACTTAACTCCCCAGGAAGCTGAGTTTCTGCTTCAAGGTGCAATAAGTGAATACGGAAAGATTCATCTTCCCCAAGCTGAAAACATAGAAAGTCGAAGTAGCACCAGTGACTACATCGTAATTCCTCAGGAAAAGATGGATAGTCCCGAGGAGACTAACCCTTCCGATAAAAAAATTGGTAGGGAAAATAATATAATCTATGTAACGGATCTAAAAAGACAGATGCCCCAGATTGATGAGGTAGTAAGGGAGATAAACGGACGAGCTGAGGAAGTTGCGGTGAGAACATTTCACATCAAAGTGGGCTCCCTGGAACCCATAGCCATTGCCATAGCCAATATGCTAGGGATAAAACCGGAGGAAATTGAGGGAATAGAGTTAAGGAAAGAGGAGGGTAAATGGATGGAGATGGAGGTTCCTTCTCCCTCTGTCAATCTGGGAACCATTGGACCGGCGGAATAGTAAGATTGGGGCGATTGTCCATGAACACAATTAAAATAACAGGCATATTAGTTTCATGCGTAATTGTCTTTTTGGCTTGTAGTATTAAAGCGTTTGGGGAACCCTCAATCCTAATAGATACCTCCACTGGGCGCATAACCGTTAAGGCTAGCCGGGAGAAACTGGCCGAAATTGAGAAAATGATTCCCCAGTTCCCTGTGGAAACCAGACAAATCCAGATTAAGGCGAGAGTGTTGGAAATTAGTCAGGAGGTGACTGAGGAATTTGGAACCCATTTAGAAAGACTGACCGGGGTTAAAGTTCCTGTAGGAACGGAAGGAGAGGGAACCACACTTAAATACGGCGCGGAGACTCTCACCGAAGTCGAGGCGGGAGTAGGAGCGCTTACCTTTACCTTCTATCGGCTGGTGGCTGGCGAAGAAAAATTTGAGGCCATTCTGAATATGCTCATTAAACAAAAAAAAGCTCGGCTTCTCTCCGAACCCCAGATAACTACTATAAGCGGGGAAGTGGCCGGCATGTATGCTGTTCAAGATATTCCTTATGTCAAGATTACCAAGCGAGAGGAGGAAGGGGAGGAAATAACGGAAGTTGAACCGAAATACACCACGGTCGGCATGATCCTTCAGGTGCTCCCTAAGATTGTTGGGGGCGATCTAGTTCAAATGTCCATTCTTCCCATAGTAGCCGAACTGGTGGGATATGAGACTTTTACAGTCGGCACGATTTTGCAGAAGCTTCCTATTTTGTCTCGGAGGGTTGCTCCCACTAACATCACCGTGAGGAGTGGAGAGCCCATCGTCATCGGGGGATTATTAAGCAAGAAAAAAACTAAAGTAGAAAGTCGCTTTCCCATTCTTTCCGACCTTCCGGTATTGGGCAGTCTTTTTAAGAGCACGTACGAGAAAGAAGAAGATGCAAACATTCTTATCACGGTAAAGCCTCATATTCTTAAGCCCCGGGAGATAAGAGGAAGAACCAAAAGGATTTTCACTTTCCGCTATGCCCTCGCCGAGGAGGTTGCTCCACAGTTAAGCGAAATTATCACCCTTCAGGGAATGGTGGAGATAAATCCTAAAGAGGCTCCTCCCAATTCAGTTCTGGTAAGGGACAATGAAGATCAAATAAAGGTCATTCAGGATGTGCTAGCCAGAATTGGTACTTACCCACAGCAGAGAAGAGAGAAGATTTTCGCCCTTCGCTATTCTTCTCCCGAACCTACTAAAGAGATCCTTCTCCCTCTTCTTTCCTCAAGAGGTTCTATCAAGATAGACAAAAAGACTAATAGTTTGGTAGTAGAGGATGGGGCATATCAGGTCTTTAAGATAGGAAAAGCTATATCTTCAGTGGAGATGTCCAATCAAATACCTCAGAAAAAGATCTTTCGCTTAAAGTACGCTGAGAAGGCCGAAGCTGTTCTCCTGCTGGAAAAATTCCTCTCCCCTCAGGGAACTATTGGCGTGGAAGAAGAAAGCCTGGTTGTGATAGACAATAACTGGGTGATCCATCAAATAGCCGAAGAGATTAAAAGACTGGACAACTTTGAGACTCAGAAAAAGACCGAGCTATCTAAAGATTTACCATAAGAGGTAGTTAGAGATGCGAAAACTTAAGATAGGATTGCCCAAGGGAAGTTTAGAAAAAATGAGCTTTGATCTATTTACCAGGGCCGGTTATCAAATCACCCGGGGGGAAAGATCCTATGTGCTCTCCATAAATGACGAAGAATTGGAGGGTTTATTGATCCGGACTCAGGAGATCCCTGTTTATGTAGAAAAGGGAATGCTGGATGTAGGTTTGGCTGGTCATGACTGGATTCTGGAAAGGGGAGCAGTGGTAAGGAGGGTTAAGGAGCTAATTTTTTCCAAGCAGGGGCTAAATCGAGTGAAATGGGTCCTTGCTGTTCCTTTAGATTCACCAATAAAAGTAGCACAGGACCTTGAAGGAAAAAGGATTGCTACCGAGTTGGTCAATGTAACCCGGGATTATTTAAAGGAAAAAGGTGTACACGCTGAAGTGGAGTTTTCCTGGGGAACTACAGAGGTGAAGCCTCCCCATCTAGTAGATGCTATCGTTGAACTCACCGAAACAGGAACGTCTCTAAAGGCCCATAATCTTCGCATGGTAGATGTAGTTTTGGAGTCAGCGACCTGGTTAATTGCTAACCCCTTAGGTTGGGCTGATTCCTGGAAAAGAGAGAAGATTAAAAATTTGGCTATTCTTTTAGAAGGAGCACTAAATGGGATGGGAAAGGTTGGTTTAAAAATGAACATCCCCCAGGTTAATCTAAAGAGACTGCTTGGTATCTTGCCCGCTTTAAAAAAGCCAACTGTGTCTAAGCTCAGTGAAGAGGGATGGTGGGCAGTGGAGGTGGTTCTGGACGAACTTCAGGCGCGGGAGTTAATCCCCAGGATTAAAAAAGTAGGGGGAGAAGGAATTGTTGAATATCCCCTTAATAAGGTGGTGTATTAGTTGTCCGAACTTTGGGTTAGTGTAGTAATGGGGAGTAAATCTGACCGGGAAGTTATGAAAAATTGTTTGGCTTTACTCAATGAGTTTGGTATTCCTTATGAGGTAAAAGTTTTATCTGCTCATCGAATGGCCGAGGCAACTTCAAACTATGCCAGGGAGCTTAAATCTCGTGGGATAAAGGTTGTTATTGCGGGAGCAGGAGGAGCAGCTCACCTGCCCGGTGTAGTGGCTGCTTATACAACCTTGCCCATAATTGGAGTGCCTCTTACCTCAAGCTTGCAGGGCCTGGACTCCTTATACTCAATCGTTCAAATGCCGAGTGGGGTGCCAGTAGCTTGTATGGCTTTAGGAGCTGCTGGAGCAAAAAACGCGGCCGTGTTAGCGGCTCAAATACTGGCTTTATCATCACCTGAGATTGAGAAAAAATTAAAGGATTACAAAGTCAAGCTTGCCCATGGATCCTTTCCACCATCATCCCATTAAATATCCCGAGTTCCCTTGAGGTAAAGGACTTTCAATAATTTCTCTGAGTTGTTATCAAGGAGACCTTGGCAGAGGGGATATCATAAGAAGAGGGGAGCAGGCTTGTATTTGGAGGGGGAAACATCCCCCCTCAATATGTCCTTAACGGAGGAAGATATGAGTAAAAGAATCAGGTTAAAAGCAGGTGCAGTGGAAAGAATGGCCATCTTAAATAATTCGCCTATGGCACAGGCTCTGGTAGAAGCTCTTCCCATAGAGGCTTCTGCTAATCGCTGGGGGGATGAGATTTATTTTGCGGTATCCTTGAAGCAGGCAGGAGGGGAGAAGAGAAACGTGGTGGACAGAGGGGATATAGCTTTTTGGCCCCCCGGGAGTGCTCTTTGTATATTCTTTGGTCCCACTCCCGTAAGCAAGGGGGAGGAAATCAGACCGGCCAGCGAGGTGATTCTTGTGGGAAAAATAGAGACAGATCCAGAGGGATTTAAAATCATCAAGGATCATGATCCGGTAAGGATAGAGGAGGTCTAGCTACGATGGGTAAAAATATTAAAGGTGTAGAGGCACGGCAGATCCTGGATTCCCGGGGAAATCCTACCGTGGAAGTAGAGGTAAGACTGGAGGATGGATCTATTGGTAGAGCATCTGTTCCTTCCGGAGCTTCTACCGGGGAATATGAAGCGGTGGAGCTAAGGGATGGAGGAAAAAGATGGATGGGTAAAGGAGTAAGTAAGGCTATAAAGAATGTTAACGAGATTATTAATCCAAAGATTAAGGAGATGGATGCAACCCATCAGTCCGAGATCGATCAATTGATGATTGAATTAGATGGAACGGCCAATAAAGAGAAATTAGGGGCGAATGCTATTCTGGGTGTCTCCTTGGCCACAGCCAGAGCTGCGGCAATGGCTCTAGGTCATCCTCTCTACCGTTATCTGGGAGGTAGTGAAGCGAAGTTGCTTCCTCTTCCCATGATGAACGTCCTCAACGGAGGAAAACATGCTGATAATAATGTGGACCTGCAAGAATTTATGATTATGCCAGTAGGAGCCTCCAGTTTCAGGGAAGCTCTTCGCTGGGCCTCAGAGGTTTTCCACCATTTGAAGTCAGTTTTGAGGGAAAAAGGATATAGTACTGCAGTGGGAGATGAAGGTGGTTTTGCTCCCGATCTATCTTCTAATAGGGAAGCCATAAGGGTGATTATGGAGGCTATCGATAGAGCAGGATATAAAGCAGGAGATGACATAGCCCTGGCCCTGGACCCGGCTGCCTCCAGTTTTTATGAGGGGGGAAAATACTTGTTAAGAGCTGAGGCGATCATAGAAAAGACCACGGAGGAGATGGTAGAATTTTACGAAAGTCTGGTCAGAGATTTCCCAATTTACTCCATAGAGGATGGATTAGCAGAAGATGATTGGCAGGGATGGAAGTTGTTAACCCAAAGATTGGGGAAAAAGATTCAACTGGTAGGCGACGATATTTTTGTTACCAATACTCAGAGGTTCAAACGCGGAATAGAGATGGGAGTTGCCAATTCCATTCTTATTAAACCAAATCAGATTGGTACTCTTAGCGAGACCATCCAGGCTATTCAGATGGCCAAAAAGAATGACTATGCCGCTGTAATTTCCCATAGATCAGGAGAGACAGAAGACACTTTTATCTCCGATCTGACAGTAGCCGTGGGAACAGGTCAGATTAAAGCTGGGTCCTGCTCACGGAGTGAAAGAGTAGCCAAGTATAACCAACTTCTCAGGATTGGGGATGAATTGGGAGATGAAGCCATCTACGCGGGCAAGAAAAAGTTAAAACTAGGGTAAGACAGACCAATGCATACAATTACATTGATCCCGGGTGATGGAATTGGTCCGGAAATTACTCGGGCTGCCCGCCATTGTCTGGAGGCTACCGGAGTAAAAATAAAATGGGAAGTAGTACGCGCCGGAACCTCAGCCATGGAAAAGTATGGTAGTCCTCTTCCTTCCGAAGTTATTGAATCCATAAAACGAAATAAAGTAGCCTGGAAGGGTCCCATTACCACACCGGTTGGGGAAGGTTTTCGCAGTGCAAACGTTGCTTTACGAAAGAGTCTCAATCTATATATGTGTCTTCGGCCCTATAAGTACTATCCAGGAGTGCGAGGTAGCTTCCAAAATGTTGATTTGGTCGTTATTCGAGAGAATACAGAAGATTTATATGCCGGAATCGAGTTTGAACATGACAAACCCGAAACAAAAAAGCTCATTGACTTTATCCACTCAGTAAAGGGTGTCAAAATAAGTGAGGATTCTGGAATCAGCATCAAACCTATTTCTATCTTTGCTTCAAGGAGGATAGTTGAAACTGCCTTTCGCTATTGCCTTAAGAACAGTCGAAAAAAGGTAACCGCTGTTCATAAGGCCAACATAATGAAGTTCAGTGATGGATTATTTTTGAAGGTAGCCAGAGAGGTTGCCAGTAGGTATGAAGGAAAGGTAGAGTTTGAAGAGAGATTGGTTGACAATATGTGCATGCAGCTTGTTCAGAAGCCACAGAATTATGATGTACTGGTAATGCCCAATCTTTATGGTGATATTATCTCTGATCTCTGTGCTGGCCTGGTGGGTGGATTGGGAATAGCACCGGGAGCAAATATAGGGGATGAATATGCTGTATTTGAGCCTACCCATGGAAGTGCCCCCAAGTATAAAGGAATGAATAGAGTCAATCCCACAGGGATGATTCTTTCCGGAGTAATGATGCTTAAGTTTCTGGGAGAAGAAAAAGCCGCTCATAGGCTGGAAAGAGCAGTAGCCGAGGTAATTCGGGAGGGAGATAAAGTGACCTATGACCTCAAAACTTATCCTTATGATCCTACTGCTGCCGGAACGGAAGAAATGGCCGAAGCAATTATAGGGAAAATGTAGCTATTCAGCCACAGATTCACACAGATGAAACAGATAGGTTTAAACGCAAAGAAAATATCAGCGTAAATCTGTGGCTGAATGCTTACGTTTAGACTTGCTACTTTTTATTTTTATGCTAAAATATAAGTGGAAATAAAAGTTGGAACGTAGGTTCAAGATTAAAATGAGGAGAAGAAGTTAAGATGGATGGTCAACCTAGGAAGAAGAACAAGCAACCTATGAAGGCGAATAAGAAACCTATAAAGAAGAATAAGAAACCTATAAAGAAGAATAAGTTTAGCCGGAACCTGTTTCTTCTTTTTATTATATTTGTGGTGGTTATCTCCCTTTTCAACTTTATTCGTCTAGGCTCTGGGGTTAAGGAGACTGAGCTTTCCTATTCCCAGTTTCTGAAAATGGTGGAATCACACGAGATAAACAAGGTTTCCATCAGAGGACATATCATAAGAGGGCAGCTTCGTGGAAATATGCCATTTGAGACTTATGCACCCACCGACCCTGAGTTAATTAAAATCCTGCGGCAAAACGGGGTCGAGATTCAAGCTGCTCCTGAAAGTTCCCCTTGGTTATTGAATGTACTGGGGGGACTTTTGCCTATTCTGATATTTGTGGTTATCTGGATCTATATTATGAGACAGATGCGTATAACCGGGAGTAGAGCTCTTTCCTTTGGGAAAAGTAGAGCCAAACTTGCTTCCAAAGACACGGTTAAAGTTACTTTTCAGGATGTTGCTGGTGCAGAAGAAGCCAAGGAAGAGTTAAGGGAGATAATCGAGTTTCTAAAAAATCCCCAGAAATTTCAGAAGCTGGGGGCGAAGATTCCTAAAGGGGTAATTGTAGTTGGACCTCCTGGCTGTGGAAAAACTCTTCTGGCTAGAGCTGTGGCCGGAGAAGCCGGCGTTCCTTTCTTGAGCATTAGTGGGTCAGATTTTGTGGAGATGTTTGTAGGAGTGGGAGCCGCCAGGGTAAGAGATCTATTTGAGCAGGGAAGGAGAAACGCTCCCTGTATTATCTTTATTGATGAGTTAGATGCCGTGGGAAGGCAGAGATTCGCTGGTATTGGGGGAGGACATGATGAAAAAGAACAGACTTTGAATCAACTATTGGTGGAACTGGATGGCTTTAGCCCTCGCAAGGGAGTAATAATAATGGGGGCCACTAATCGCCCGGATGTTCTGGACATGGCTCTTCTTCGACCGGGAAGATTCGATAGAAGAATTAGCATCAATGTTCCCGATATAAGGGAAAGAGAAGATATTCTTGCCCTTCATATGAAGAACAAACCCATTACCAAAGAGGTGGATATTAAGGTTCTTGCTCGCAGAACCCCTGGGTTTGTGGGTTCAGATATAGAGAATTTGGTTAATGAGGCATCTTTGTTAGCAGCAAGAAGAAACAAGGATAAAATCGGTATGGTGGAATTGGAAGAAGCCATTGACAGAGTAGTTGCTGGGCCAGAAAAAAAATCAAGAATTATGCGGGAAAAAGAAAAGAGAATTATTGCCTATCATGAAAGCGGCCACACTGTGGTAGGTAACCTACTCCCCCATGCTGATCCGATCCACAAGGTTTCCATTATCCCCCGTGGATCGGTAGCATTAGGATATACTTTGCAGTTGCCTCTTGAGGATAGATATCTGGCAACTAAATCAGAGCTGCTGGATAAGCTCAGCGTTCTTCTTGCTGGACGTGCCAGCGAAGAGCTCATTTTCAAAGAGGTTAGTACCGGGGCTCAAAATGACCTCGAACAGGCTACTCACGTTGTAAGAAAGATGATCTGCGATTATGGAATGAGCGAAAAATTAGGGCCGGTCGCTCTAGGAAAGGGAAATGCTGAAGTTTTTCTGGGGCGAGACTTTCTTAAAGAGAAAAACTATAGCGAGGAGTTAGCCTTTGATATAGACAAGGAGATTCATCGGATGATACAGGAGTCTTATGACCGGGCACTTAGAATTTTAAGGGAGCATAAGGGTAAACTCATACGATTAGCCGAAAAGCTGGAGGAACAGGAGGTATTGGGAGAAGAGGATATAAAAGAAGTTCTGGGAGAAAAAATAACAGAAAAGACCCCAGGAGAAAAAAAGATAAGAAGAAATCGGACAAAGCTGGTGCTCAAAAAGGCAAATGCGCATAAATCCTCGAGTTCTAATCCTAAGAAATGAAAGAAGTGTCAAAGACGAGCTAAAGAAGATAGGAGTTAGTCAAGAAGCGGTAAAAATTCTTGCCCCTAAGGCCTCCCATTATCTAATTAAAATAGAGGGAATTCCCTCCCCAACTGCCAACCTTCTTAAACAGGAGATGCTTTCCGCGATGGCCGATGCAGCCATCTCAAAGGAGGTAGCCTCTTTCACCTCTAAAAAAAGCGGTGTTTTACTTATAGGTACTGAGGCACAGTTAAAAAAAGTTCTTCCTCGATTAAATAGACAGCCCTTTAATCTACCTGAGGTTTCCCAAAAACTGGCTGAGCTTCTGAAAAACTTTAAAAAGGGTAAATTCGTTCTTTCTTTTAAAGAGAAAAAGATGGATTTGGCTAGAAAAGTGGCAGTGATGGGAATATTGAATCTAACCCCGGATTCATTTTATAATGGAGGAAAATATACTACTGAGTCTCGGGCCTTGACGAAAGTGGAAGAAATGGTCAAGGAGGGAGCTGATTTGATTGATGTAGGGGGAGAGTCTACTCGCCCGGCAGCAAAAGAGGTGGAGGTAGAAGAGGAGATAAGAAGAGTTATCCCTGTTATAAGTAAAATAAAGGAGCTTTTTGAGATACCCGTTTCCATTGATACTTACAAGGCAAGGGTAGCAAAAGAGGCTCTGGAGGCAGGGGTAGACATGGTTAACGATATAAGTGGGTTAAGATTTGATCCCCGATTAAAAGAGGTAGTCGCCCGGTTTGAGGCAGCAGTAGTATTGATGCACATAAAGGGAACTCCGCGAGATATGCAGAATAATCCCCGATATGAATCTTTAATGGAAGAGATAATCTCCTACCTCTCAGAGAGTATAAGATTAGCTCAAAAAGCCGGGATAGACCTAGAGAAGATAATTGTTGACCCGGGGATCGGCTTTGGCAAAACGAGCCAACATAATCTTCAGATTTTAAACCATCTGGGGGAGCTGAGGAGTTTAGGCAGACCCATTTTAATTGGCGTCTCTCGGAAATCTTTTATTGGAGCCATCTTAAAGCTACCTTTAGAAGAGCGGCTGGAGGGTAGTCTGGCGGCGGCATGTTTAGCGGTGATGCAAGGGGCAAAAATTATAAGGACTCACGACGTAAAATCCACACGCCGGGCAGTAGATCTAACCCAGTCTATTATCCAGAGCTAGAGGTATAATCAATGATTGTTTTAGGGATTGATCCTGGGACGGCTGCCACTGGATATGGATTAATCAACACGGGAAAAAATCCTGAGATGATAGAGTGTGATTGCATATACACCTCATCCCAGATGGAAATGGCGGACCGTTTAAAAATAATTTACCAGAAAATGAGTAAAATCATCCGCAGATTCCATCCAGAAGAGGTGGCTATCGAACAGATTTATTTCAGTAAAAACAGTAAAACAGCACTATCCATAGGACAGGCGCGAGGTGTAATTATGTTAGCCACCTCTAATGAAGGAATTAGGGTTTTCAATTATACTCCTTTAGAGGTTAAGCAAACTATAACCGGGTATGGACGAGCAACCAAACATCAGATTCAACATATGGTTAAGGATCTACTTAACCTGCCTTGTGTTCCGAGATCCAGTGATTCCGCTGATGCTCTTGCGGTGGCCCTTTGCCATTATTATTCTAGAAGGGGG
Organism: uncultured Clostridia bacterium; assembly: GCA_964543295.1. Lineage (GTDB taxonomy): Bacteria > Aerophobota > Aerophobia > Aerophobales > AE-B3A > AE-B3B. The sequence continues at coordinate 28,607 of CAZIXA010000002.1, forward strand.
TCAGGTCTCAACATTTGACATTCAGCGATCTATTTTCCATAATCTTAAGATTTTTATCTTATCCTTATCTCGTTTCTTTTGTCTCAAAATCGCAACTACTTTAATTGACCATAATTACACTTACTCTGCGGGTTAACTCTCTGGCAATTTCTCGTATTAATCAAAACCCCCTTTTGAATGTCAAATGTTGAGACCTGACCCCTTTGGAGGATTTATGATACTGCGGTGCATCGAATGCGGAAAAAATTATCCAGTAAATGAGGTCAGATATAGGTGTGATTGTGGAGATTTATTGGAGGTAGTGCATGATACAGGATCGCTTCGAGGCAAGATTTCTCGAAAGACTTTTGACCAAAGATTATCCACCAGAGAATTTCCTTATAATTCTGGTGTCTGGAGGTATAAGGAGCTAATATTAGATATAGACAATAAATTTATTGTTTCCCGACCGGAAGGAAATACCAATCTATACTCTGCCGAAAAAATGGGAGAATGGGTCGGTGCTAAGCACCTATGGCTAAAACATGAAGGAGAAAACCCTACTGCATCTTTTAAAGACAGAGGAATGACCACTGGAATTACTGTGGCAAAGATGATGGGTTTTAAAAAGGTTGCTTGTGCCTCTACCGGAAATACTTCTGCTTCCATGGCTGCCTATGCTGCCATGGTTGGTATAAAGGCCATTGTCTTTATCCCTCAGGGCAAAATTGCCTTTGGCAAATTGGCCCAGGCCCTTGCCTATGGGGCAAAAACCTTGCAGATAAAAGGTGATTTTGATGATTCTATGAACCTGGTTGAAAAGATCTGTAGCCAACTAAAGATATATTTACTGAACTCAATTAACCCCTTTAGAGTTGAGGGGCAGAAGAGCATTGGCTTTGAGGTTTTACAACAATTAAACTGGCAAGCCCCTGATTGGTTTGTCTTACCTGGTGGTAATCTCGGGAACAATTCTGCCTTGAGCAAGGGTCTTAAAGAATTATACGAAATCGGATTAATTAGTCGGATCCCCAGGATAGCGGTGATACAGGCTCATGGGGCGAATCCCCTTTATAGAATGTGGAAGAAAAAAACCTCCTTTAAACCAGTTCAGCCAGCCACGATTGCTACTGCCGTAAAAATTGGAAATCCCATTAGCTGGAAGAAATCAATCAGGGGAATTGAGTGGAGTAGGGGAGTGGTAGAAGAGGTTAGCGAACAGCAAATAATGGATGCCAAGGCTATGGTTGACCAGGCCGGAATTGGAGCTGAACCAGCCTCCTGCTGTAGTGTGGCTGGAATCAAGAAGTTAGTCGGATCCGGCATCATTCACAAGGAAGATAAGGTGGTGGCTATTCTAACGGGAAGCCTTTTAAAAGACCCCGATGCCGTAGTTAATTATCATTTGGGCAAGCTAAAGGGGATTAAATCTACTTATGCCAATCGGCCAATTCAAATTGAAGCCAGCTTGGAGGCGGTTAGAAGGGCCTTAGACTAATTTTTTGTAAACTATTTATCCACAGATTCATACAGATGAACACGGTTTGGGTTTGTTGAGTTTATTGGGTTTATTGAGTTGAAAAATAAGGCAACAACTATTGAAGTTGGCTTATTATTGAATTTTGGCAGAAAACCAGAATTCAAAAGATTTGTATATGATAATAAAAGAAAAATATCAGCGTAAATCTGCGGCCGGATAATTACGAATGAAGTCTATAATATTTGTGGGAGACGGGATGGCCGATTATCCTTTGCCAGAGTTGGGTGGCAAGACTCCTTTGGAGGTAGCCAGTACTCCTTGGATGGACTGGTTAGCCCGGAGGGGGAGGTGCGGAAGGCTGATTACCATCCCCGAGGGAATGTCTACCGGCTCAGCAGTAGCTAATCTGAGTATCTTAGGTTACGATCCTAGAATTCACTTCCAGGGAAGGGGCGGCCTGGAGGCAGCCAGTATGGGCATCAATTTAAATCTCCAAGATGTTGTCTTTCGATGCAACACGATCTGTGTGGAAAATAACAAGATAAAGAATCACTCCGGTGGCCACATTACCACTCAGGAGGCGGCTGAGTTGGTGAGGACGATTGATCAGAAGTTAGGAAGTGATCATATCAAGTTCTATCCTGGCGTTAGTTACCGACATCTGTTGGTTTTAAAAGGAGAAAAGTTCTCAGCTAATATTGAGTGCACTCCGCCTCATGACGTTTTAGGTACACCAATAGACAGAGTATTGGTCAGGGCAAACAATGCCGCCTCGGAGAAGACCGCCCAGCTTCTTAATAGGTTGATTCTTGATTCTGCCAGTATTCTTGAACAGCATCCAGTTAATATGAAAAGGAAAGATGAAGGTAAGGATATGGCAAATATGATCTGGCCCTGGTCTCCTGGTAAAAAACCGGTGATGAAGACATTTCAGGAAAGGTTCGGGATGAAGGGAGCGGTAATATCAGCAGTCAACCTGATTAAGGGGCTTGGAGTTTATGCCGGCTTTGACATTATGCAAGTAAAGGGAGCAACTGGGCTATATAACACGAATTATGAGGGAAAGGCTGATGCTTCTCTTGCGGCTTTAGAAAAATACGATCTTGTTTTTGTTCATGTTGAGGCAAGTGACGAGGCTGGCCATGAAGGCAATGTTAATCTAAAAATTAAAACTATCGAGTATTTTGACCAGAGATTAGTGGGCAGAGTTTTACGTGGCATCCACGAGAAAGTACGTATTGCCTTATTGCCGGATCATCTTACTCCGATTGCCGTGAGAACACACGTCGCTGACCCGGTTCCTTTTTTAATATATGATCCTGAAAAAAGGGGCGATGAGGTTGAACAATTCAATGAATCATCCTGCCGTAGAGGAAGCCTGGGTTTACTAGAGGGAGATAGCTTTATTAAAAGGGTTTTGGGTATAAAAAATCAAATTCTCACCTAAGATGAAAATCCTCGTCAATAAGAGAGAATACGAGGTAGTTGAGTCACCTCAACCACATATCCTCGTTCCCACCAGAAAGCAGCTCCACGGCTGGTGGCCGGGAAAGAGAGAATGTACTTCAGAGCGAATGCTCATTAACCCCTATAATGGGTGTGGTATAGGCTGCTTTTTCTGCTACGCCCGGGCCTTTCCCGGATATTTCCGTGCTTTTCGAGACTACGGTGTAATTACGGTAGCCAAGGATTTTGATCAGGTAGTAGCCGAGCAACTGGATTCCCTAGATATTGCTGCCTGCGGGTATCTGAGCCCGGTTACCGACCCATTCCAATCCTTGAATGCCAAATATCACCTTTCAGAGAAAATAATCAGGGTCTTTGTTGAAAGGAACATTCCTATCGAGTTCATTACCAAGGCTCCCATTCCTAAGGAGGTTATCGATCTTATAAAGCAGCAGTCCCATTCCTTCGGGCAAGTTTCCATTCTTACTCTTAAGGAGGATTTAAGAAAGATTCTGGTTCCCCGGGGTGCCTCTACAGATCTTTTGTTGCAAAATCTAGAGAAATTGACCCAGGAGGGAATTTTTGCTGTCTGCCGCATTGATCCGATCTTTCCTTACATTACTGATAAGATAAAAGAGTTGGTAGAGTTGATTGAGAGGATAAAATCCCATGGAGTTAGCCATATAGTGGCCAGCATCCTGGATATTCCTCTAAAAATTAAGAAGAATGTTTTCTCGACGATAAAAAAATATTTTGGAGCAGGCATAGAGTGGGATTATCAAAGACTTTATCGAGAAAACATCGACGGGTATCTCAATGCCGATATAAATTATCGAAAAAGAATTTTTGATGGGCTGCGCAATGTGTGTGAGAGGAAAAATTTAACCTTTGCTCTCTGCATGGAATACGAGATCAAAAAGGGAGAAATTATCGGTTTAAATCAGGAGTTTATGAGTTCTCGCAACTGCGAAGGGATTGATATTCCTCTCTATAAAAGAGAAGGAAGAAAGTTTTACCCAGCAGTTGATTGCGCCGGGGACTGCTTATATTGCACCGATCCTCGATGTGGTATCGAAGACCTTGCTATGGGACGTGAAGGATCCAGGAAAGACTGGCGTCTTAAGGATTATCGGCGATGGTCAAAGCAAGCGAAGAGGAAATCCTCACAGGTGCTTTTCCCTGACCCGATATAATTTGGATCTTCGTGGGGTGAGTCATGGTTTGAAATTAAACAAGCTCTATCACTTCTTCGATGGTTGCATTGTCATGGACAATATGGCAAAGGGCCAAGATCATACCTTTGATATTCTTCCTCTGCCACACATTTCTTCCCATACATATTCCCTTAGCTCCTGCCTGGATTGCCTCGCTTACAAGCTGGAGAAAATCTTTATCTTCCCGCATTTTAGGGCCACCCGCTATAACAATAGGTACGGGAGTAGTAGAGACCACTTCCCTGAAAGTATCTATGCTTCCTGTATAGTGAGTCTTAATGACATCTGCGCCAAGTTCTGCCCCTAATCTGCTGGCAAGTTTGATCTCATCAGCCGCCTTTTTCTTATCATAATCCTTTTTTTCTTGAGCGTAGTGGTATTTTAATATATAGGAAGGAATCATCTCAGCCATAAGAGGCAGACCCCATCCAAAGCAGGTGGTGGCTACCTTTCCTAGTTTTCTTAGCAACTCATCCTCATTTTCTGTCCCCACAAATACGTTGATCACCACCATATCAGCTCCCACCTTCAAGGCATGCTCCACACTGGTGATAAGATCAATTCTCTCCAGATGGGATCCCAATCGGGTATGAGTACCATCAATTCTAACCACCGTAGCTAAACTGCCTATCACGTTTTTTACCCTGGTCAGCATAGCCGGAGTTATTAAAATGGCATCTGCCGGGGTCTGGGAAATTATACTGACTAACTTCTCGAGATTCTCTATGCCCTCCACTGGCTCTGAATAAAGAGCATGGTCAATGGGGATTACCACTGCTTTATCTTTAGAGAAAACTCTCCTTAATCTTAAAGCTTTTCCTGTTTCCATGAGAAATTACCTTCCTTTTTTTCTCTTCAGGGCATCTGAGGGTATGGCTCGGCATGATTTTCTCCTATTGCTTCCCCTCCTGCCCCTCAGCTACTGAGCTGGTCTCTTTACCCACCTGGGCGGTCTCCTTTGCACCATCATTCACATCTCCATAGTCTCCTGGCAAAGAGCCAACTATTAATCCCACAATTTCATCGGTTGTAGTGTCTTTGGTTATCCTTTCGGCTACCTTTTTACCACGGCGCATTATCACAAGCCTGGTGGCCACAGAAAAAACATCGTGAAGTTGATGACTGATAATTATAACTGGCACACCCTGAGAGCTTAATGTCTTTACTAAATCCAAAACATTCTTTTGTTCAGCTACTCCCAGAGCAGCGGTAGGTTCATCCATAATAAGAAATTTCGCATTCCAATAGATTGATCTAGAAATAGCTACCGCTTGTCGCTGACCACCAGAGAGCGTCCTGATCTGGTTTTTCAATGAAGGAACTTCTATTTCTAACCTATCCAGCACCTTTTTGGATTCATTGAGCATATAGTTATGGTCCAACACGTTAACAAGACCCAAAAAACGCTTAAGCTTTTCTCTGCCTAAGAAGATATTTGCATAGACATTAAGATTTTCCGCCAAAGCAAGATCCTGATAGAGAGTTTCAATTCCTATTCTCAAAGCATCCATGGGATTATCTATCCTGACCTTTTTTCCTTCAAAAAAAATCGTTCCCAAATCCGCATGGTAAACACCGGAAATTACCTTTATCAAAGTAGATTTCCCCGCTCCATTATCCCCTAAAAGCCCTACCACTTCACTAGGGAAGACCTTCATATCCATATTGTCGACGGCGGTTAAACCACCAAATCTTTTGGTAATATTTTTGACTTCTAGTAGTGGCTCCATTGGTTTTACTACTCCTTCCGAACTAATTCAGGGAAAAATTGATCGATAAGTACGGCGAAGATAAGGATACAACCCACAGCTATATAGAGATTGTATGTTGGTATGCCGAGGTTAACCAGACCTATTTCTAACGCTCCAATGATCAGTGCTCCAATGACGGTTCCAAGGATAGTCCCCGTACCTCCATATAGGCTAGCGCCTCCGATAACTACTGCCACAACAGCATCAAGCAGTCGGGCACTTCCAGCAGGAGCTCTCCCTGTTATAAATCTCAATACATAAGTCACTCCGGCGAATGAAGCAAAAAAGGACGAAATCATATAAACTTTTATTAAATGTCTCTTAACGTTAATACCAGCGCGTTCGGCTGCATCCATACTACCCCCAATAGCGTATGTATGTTGGCCAAATTTTGTCCTGGCAAGAATGAAAGCGAATATACCAATAACAATAGCGGTAATAACGGTGACATTAGGAATAATCGATACTAAATTCTGCAGTTCAAGCCGGGTAAGATTTTCCGGCTTTTGGAGAAAGGCAAAGATTTTCCCGGGAAGCCAATAAATGAAATATCCATGTCCTATGGAACCTACTGATGTGGGTAAACCCATGATGGGAACATTATTACAAATGATTTCTGCAAAACCATAAGCAATTCCCAACATCCCAAAAGTAGCAATAAAAGGGGGAACTCTTAACTTCGCCACTAATAATCCATTGACTAATCCTGGAAGCAAACCCAAAAGAAGGGCAGTTAGAATGCCAGAAGAAATAGCCACCGCTTGAGAAGCGCCGGCCGCCTGCAAAGTTACCATGACCTTTGCACAAATAACCCCGCTAAAACCTACCATAAAACCAATCGATAAATCAATTCCTCCGGTAACAATAACAAAAGTTTCACCTGTTGCCAATAAGAGCACAGTAGTGGAGGCTAGGAGAATGTTCTGTAAATTTTTGAGGCTAAAATAGTTTATTCCAAAAATACTGAAAAAAATTATCTCCAGAGCCAAAAAAATTAAGGTCCACCTCCCTGCAATACCAATTAATATTTTCCTCAAATTTTTGTTATCCATTATTATTCATTATTCCTTATATACCAACTCGGGGAATAATTGATCAATAAGCACTGCCACGATAAGGATGCAACCTATGGCTATGTATCGATAGAAAATTGGCAGGCCCATCATCATTAGACCGTTATTTAAAGTTCCAATGAGCAGCACCCCGATAACCGTACCCCAAATACTTCCTTTGCCGCCCATTAAACTAGCTCCACCAATAACCACCGCAGCAATAGCAAAAAGTTCATAGCTGGAAGTGTATTGAGTATGAATCCCCATGTTAAGTTTGAATACAAGTAAGACCCCCGCGCAGGCGGCAAAAAAGGAGGAAATCACATAAACTTTTATTAAATGCCAGGGCACATTAACACCAGCGCGTATGGCAGCGTCCACCTTCCCTCCAATGGCATAAGTATGTTGGCCAAATTTTCTTTTGGATAAAATAAAGGCAAAAATAACCAGGAGAATACCTATAAGAAGAACAGGAAGGGGAACAATCTTCATTAGATTCAGGATGTCAGCTCGTTCGGTGAGCACTGGTCTGTGAAAAAGTGAAAAGCCTTTTTTTGATGAATAATAGGCAATATATGCCATTCCAATATCCCTTGCTTTGGGTGGCAAAAAGGCTATGGGAAAACCCTCACAGAGCCTCCAGGCCAAACCATTGGCGATACCCCACATTCCCAGGGTAGCAATAAAAGGGGGAACCCTGAGTTTAGTTATCAGGACTCCGTTAATGAACCCGGGAATAAGTCCTAAAAGAATACCAATGGAACAACCGGCCAGAATACTGATCGCTTGAGGAAAGCCAGCCGCATGCAAATCTCTCATGATTATAGCGGAGGTAACACATATAAATCCCATCACAAAACCGATAGAAAGATCAATACCCCCGCTGATAATAACAAAGGTTTCCCCGCAAGCCAACAACAGGAGCGTAGTGACGGCCAGGAGAATATTGGAAAAATTTCCAAGACCAAAGAAATTCTTCCCTAAAATGCTAAACAGCATCAGCATAAGTATCAAAAAGAGCAGAGCCCAGTTTCTTCCAATGCAGCTCAATACCTTCCTTTTTTTCGTCAAAACCTTCCTTCTTTAGTTAAAATGAGACGACAGGAAGCAACTTGCCCCCTGTCGTCGAATGGTGACAATCCCAATCTTGTCTTCTACTCCAACTTATTTGTAAATATACTGTTGTGCTTTGGGGTCGTTTACATTATCCTTGGTGAAGACAAAGAACCCAGGAATGACTTTCTTGGGTAGCTCTGCACCTTCGGTAAGATATTTAACTCCCCACTCAACGCACAAGGAACCCATTTCTGCTGGCATCTGAGCCAGAATGAGATCTACTTCACCTTTTTTCAAAGCTTCAATAAGAGTCTGAGTGGCATCCCAGGTGGCGATCTTGACTGCTCCTACTAGACCAGCAGTGGCTACAGCTTGATATGCTCCTTGAGCGCTAAATACGTTTACTCCAAAAACCCCAACAAGGTCAGGATGTTTTTGCAAAGCCGCGCTGACCTGATCAGCAGCTGTCTCCTGGACATCGAGACAGTATTCCACTCCAACCAGCTCCATGTCGGGGAATATTTTTAGGCCTGCCCTGAATCCGTTTTCCCGACCCATAACACTGGAGACATCAGGATTGGTGTTTTCCAAAAATACTTTTCCTTTTCCGCCAAGCATCAAAGCCAAGGCTCCGGCAACCACCTGACCTCCCAGGAAATTGTCGGTACCGATGTAGGATAACGGGAAACTGTAGTTGCTGGGCTTAGAGTAGTCACCGTCTCCAAGGTAAGTGTCAACAGTGATAATCGGAATTCCGCTATCATGAATTTCTTTTAAGACGGGAATCAAAGCTTCTGTCGATGTAGGAGCAGTGAAGAGCAGGTCAATATCCCCCCGAGCGACAAGAGCTTTCAGAATAGGTACCTGATATTCTGGTCCCCAGGCTTTGGGGAATTCTCCTACGATTAACTCAACCCCTAGCTCCTCTGCCTTTGCCTTAGCTCCTTTCTCCATAGTGAAGTAGAAAGGATCTGCAATACCCGGCATAAAGGCAAATCTCAATTTCTTGGCGTTAACACCCGCAGCAAGCGACAACACTAAACTCCCGCACAGCAACCCGACAATAACTCTCTTCATCTTCTCCTCCTAATCTAATGAATTTTTGCGAACCTCTTCCTCACCTCCCTTCTGTATTTTACTATTTTGAGATCGCCCCGACTCCCCTCCTTGCGAAGGGTTTGTCCTTTCGGATAAGCAGTGTCATTATAGAATCACCGTGAGAAAATGTCAAGTGGTCGTAGCCAAAATCTTTGTTAAATCTTCTTGGGAGAACATCAAGAACACTACTCATGCCTGGACTCTTTTAATTGCCGCCCGAGATCTCTTTGAAATCGAAGACATAGAAGGCGACAGATATAAGACTTGTACTCCAAACATTATTTTTGTCTTAGCTGGAAGGTGGTAGGTAGCGGAATAAAATGATTATCCTTCTTAACCCACGATAAGTGATGTTGTCTAAACTATATAGCAACGTAGGACACAAAGTGCGCCCTGTTCTCTCGTGAAATGGTGGCTGCTTTAGCGATATCGAGTCCATTACCAATCTTATCACTTCAACCAACCACCATTTCACCTTTACATTTGGGTTGTTTCTCTTAGCTCGTTGGAGGTCTCTATTCTTAACTAATACAGAAGAGTATTAATACCGTTGAAATCCACGGTTTTTTCGAGGTCGAGCTTCGTTGACAACGATTTCTCTATCCTGAAACATCTTTCCATTGAGAGATTCAATAGCCTTATCTGCATCGTCGCCAGAGCTAAATTCGACAAAACCAAACCCTCGAGGTCTTCCGGTAGTCCGATCAGTAATTACATTCACTTCGGTCACCGTCTTGAATTCCTTGAAGAGATCTTTAAGATCATCTTCAGTCACCTTGTAGGAAAGGTTTCCTACATAGAGTTTTTTACTCATCTTTTCTCCTTTTTCCACTACCTTGAGGCAGTGGATATTTTCTCTATTCCTGCTTATTATAAAAATGGTGCTGAGCACATTATGATGATTAACCCCAATAATCAAGCACATTTTTGCTGTCAGGGTAAGCTACTCCTAAGACGAGCTACTATAGGGAAATAGGCAGGTTCTAGGCTATCCATATGTTAGTTACTCTGATTACCAAAAATTGCAACAATATCGTACACCATTCTATTTTCTTGTCAAGCTGTGCGGTGACATTTATTGTTCCTGCCTTGACATTCACACATATTTGTCTATAATGTCACCGGATGGAGATAAATAACCCTAAACTACTAGAATACTGCTAAGTAGAAGGGATTCCTCAAGATCTTGGGTTTATGACTCAAAGCGACTACCCCTCGTGCGAAGACATTGCTGGATGATAAATCAACCCGAGCCCTTCGGTCCCTCAAAATCAAACCATATCACTTCACTCCTTCACCCAACCAAGAATCCCAGATCCAAATCGATAACGGACGCTGATTTTGTTCTTTGAAACACGCTCCCAGAGTCTATAACAAAAGACGCAAAATTAGCCAAAATAAGAGGCTCTAATCTTTTCAGTGAGGGGAAGAAAAACATACACTGATAGGTTTTTGACCTTTTCTCTCGCTTAGAGGAAGAAAGAAGGAGTCTTGAGGAGAAAATCAGCCGATTGGAGGAGGTGATAGATAAAGCCCGAGCTGTTCTAGCACCGCAAGAGTAGCTTTTGCGGATAAACTTAATCAAAATTAACCAGAGAGGAGTAAGATGAAGAACGATATCCGTAAGCAGGTTCGCGAAAGGATAGCAGCCTTACTTACAGCAGCTTTTGGTTTGGTAGCAGCTTTGGCCTGGAATGGGGCTATCCGGGCCATTTTCGCCAGAATTTTTGGAACTGCTGACACTATTGTGGGGATGCTTACTTATGCGATAGTGGTAACCATTATAGCGGTTATTGTCACTATAGTAATTGCCCGAAGCATTGGCAAGCAGGCATAACCAGTGAGCTTTGTTGATGCCCGGGGCAGGATACCCCAAATACAACCTGGGGATATGAGATAAAGTTGACTTACAGGATATAGGATATTTTCAAAACTCAAGGGAATTGACCAAAGTAAAGATCATAAGTTAAGGAGGAGTCTGTATCTGGCGTTCGGATATATCATCAATGTGGGGAGGGTATCCGAAGCAGTTTGGCTATGAACGAATCGGGCGACATCGCCATTGGCAACCGAACTATAGGAGGTAATGATGTCCATACTCTGGAGTGAGCCCAAGCCCCAGCGAGGGCGAACGGGGCCTACACCAGTACGGAGGCCACCCCAGCGGGGGGTGCCTATAAGTTCTTCCGCTTACAATTGTGAATCGTACTTGGTGAAATTATCGGTATAGTTCGTTGAAGTTTTTAATCTGGAGCCAGTCTCAACAATTCCAACTGGTTCCCCCTATTGGACACATTCAGCCCCCTGATCCGGGCCATTGCTCAGTAGAGTCTGTTCACCGGCCACAACAGGTGCTGGGTAATGTCAAAACGAACTCAAACCCAAAACCCTCAGCACCAAAATCCAAGCTCTTTGACACCTTTCCTCCCCCTGCTAAAATAACCCTATAAACCATTTAACAAGATGAGGCACAGCTATGAACGAATGGTCTAGTTTAGGTCATCTTCGATTCAAACGATTTGAATAGTTTATTAATTCTAAAAAAAAGGGGAACAAAATGAATTCAAACAGAAAGACCGTCAAAATGGAAGATATGAAAGTAAAACTTTCAACATTATGGATATTTGTAATGTTTAATATGCTCTTTGCGGATATTCTTTCATTTATGAATCCTGGGTTTCTAAAGGAATTAATGACAGGATATGCAGGAGAGATTCAAATAACTCAAGGATTGTTGTTGGGATTCGCAATATTACTGGAGATTCCGATTGCTATGATTTTCCTGTCCCGGGTATTGAAGTATAGAGTAAATCGCTGGGCAAATATCATCGCAGGTCCAATAACTATTGCGTTTGTTATAGGTGGTGGATCGGCAGCTCTTCATTATATATTTTTCGCAACTATAGAAGTTGTGTGTATGTCACTAATTATCTGGTATGCATGGAATTGGCCTAAACAGGAAGCATGAGCCGATTCCATCTTTTTTTAAACCACTCACAGGAAAAGTAGTCATAACTTTGGAACATAATAACAAAACTTAATAAGGCAACTTTACAGAACAATTTAAATAATAAAAAGAAAATGAGGTAAATAAAATGGATAAGATTAATAAAAAAGACGATAAGAGCACATGGGTTATTGGTGGAACGACACTTATAGGTATCGGTGTTGGATTCATTTTCGTAAAGTCTTCACCTTTAATATTTGTTGCATCTTTGCTCATAGGAATAGGTGTGGGTTTGGTGATAACTCCCATAATTTCAGGCAAAAAGAGCAAAAATAATTGAGCCCTTCAGGTCATCAAAACGTCTCTTACACAGACGGGGCTATATATTCTACGTGATCTGACAGAATCTATTTTTCTCCCAGACCTTATATGTTTTGCAAACATATATTATAGATTGTAGCGTACTATTTGACGATAACGCATGAAAGCAATTGTATACACAAAATACGGACCACCGGAAGTTCTTGAATTAAAAGAGGTAGAAAAACCTACTCCCAAGGACAATGAAGTACTGATAAGAATATATGCCACAACAGTAACATCAGGGGACTGGCACATTCGAAAGGCTGACCCATTTATTGCAAGATTTTTCAGTGGTCTCATAAGACCAAAAATAACTGTACTGGGAAGTGAGCTAGCCGGAGAAATTGAAGCAGTAGGCAAAGATGTAAAATTATTTAAAGAAGGTGACCAGGTTTTTGGGTCTGCCGGTTTTGGACTTGGTGCTAATGCCGAGTATAAATGCCTGCCTGAAGACGGGGTGCTGGCAATAAAACCGGCCAATATGACTTATGAGGAAGCAGCCGCCGTTCCTTTTGGGGCATTAACATCATTGCATTTTCTTAGAAAAGGAAATATTCAGAGCGGACAAAAAGTCCTTATCTATGGAGCTTCTGGAGCGTTAGGTACTGCTGCGGTACAGCTTGCCAAGTTCTTTGGGGCAGAAGTTACCGGGGTATGCAGTACCACGAATTTAGAATTGGTGAAATCTCTGGGAGCCGATAAGGTAATTGATTACACTAAAGAGGATTTTACCAAAAGCGGTAAGACCTATGACATTATTTTTGACACGGTAGGCAAGAGTTCGTTTTCAGGTTGTGTAAGATCGCTAAAGCAAAAAGGAATCTATCTTAGAGCTGTCCACATGGTGCTGTCACCAATTGTTCGAGGGCTATGGACTTCAATGACAAGCAGCAAGAAAGTTATAGGTGGGATAGCAACCGAGCGTAAAGAAGATTTAATTTTCCTCAAAGAGCTTATTGAGACGGGGAAGATAAAACCAGTCATAGATAGACGCTATCCGTTGGAAAAGACTGCTGAGGCTCACAGGTATGTCGAAAAAGGACACAAAAAGGGAAATGTGGTCATAACTTTAGAGCATACTAACAAAACCTAACAAGGTAAGTATACAGGACAATTTAATATAGAAAATAGGCGTGATAGTGATAAGGGCAAAGTTTGCAACCGGCTTCAACCGATGTGTATCTTGATAGCGAATTGCCACGCAATCGCCTGCTTTTCATGACCTACCCCCATTAATTGTAGCGCTTTTTCAGTTAGAGATAATGGGATAATATTCTCCGGAGCACTCGGTCGGTAGTTTAAGATACTGTGCGGTCTTGCCCGATTGTACTCCTTGCGCCACTCTTTTTGTGGATAGACATGTGTCGCATAGCTCAGTTGAATGCGACAATACGGGAAATTCCTCAAAAGACTCCTCGGTGGCACCCGAATATGAGAAGCTAACATGAATCTGGACACTTGTTAATGTAAACTGGACGGATATGTTCCTAGGTAGGATATGAGAAAGTATTCCTCGACTAAGGACATGAAGATGCTCTCATGAAGCGTATTTTAGACGTTGGCTCCCCGGACTGGACTCGAACCAGTTGTTGATGAGGTAGGTCCGATCCGGAGATTATGGTAAGCTTAATCAAGTGCTCTTTCGGATAAGGAGGCATCTCATTGGTCGGTTGACCTTCACTCCCAGATTCTTGCTCATGTCAGGGATATCCTCATCATCCACCGTGATTTCATAAAGGGTATGCTCAACCCCCTCCGGCAGTTCCTCTAAAATCCTGGTCTGGAGAGTCTCGATATCATATAACCTTGCAAATGGGGTAGCGAGGGTTGTGGTCGGATCTATAACTTCTCTCGCCTGGGGATCGAAAGCTTTTCCGGGGAATCTATGTACCTCGGTGTATTCGTCACATAAAAGCAGGGGAATAACGCACATTTTTCCCCCGGGTTTAAGGATGTGGCAAGACTGCTTAATGAACTGCCTGTCCTTTTCTCCTTCAAAGTGCTCAAAGGTATGATGTAAGGAGATTTTATCTACAGATTCTTTTGGAAGAGGAAGAGAAGCAGCGTCTCCCCCGAGGCGAAAAATTCGACCGTCAAGTCTCTTCAAGCCGGGAGGATAGATCATATCCTGAAGGTAAATTTCTCTACAGGACAAGACCCTATAATAAGAGGATTTCTCCACCCCTACATCCATAAATACGTCTTTAGCTTGCGGCTCAAGTAATTGGTAGCTCACATAATATTCCAGAGCTTTCTGGTGAAGATAGTCTAACTTGCTCCATTTTGGTGCTCTATAAGTAGGCATCTTTGAGAATTTTCCTTTATGTTTTTCCAGCCACTCTCTAATCCTGGAAGACTGGAAGTTAATGCGCTGAAAGTTGTTCACTCCTGTTTTTATCAGCTCCCCGCGGTGGACAGGCTCTACTATATGGTCTACCCTTAGGTTTCCCATGAGTCTAAGCAAAGGAGCTGATAACCTGTTTTCGCCAAAGTATTCCGAAAATTTAGCCGTTATCTTCTTTAATTTCATTTGCCTCTCCTGGATTGGTATTTAGCTACACCTCGCCATGAGATTATCATTGTCTGATGTTTCTCGCTAAGATGCCTGGAGCTTACAAAGGGGCAGTTTTAAGATAACAACCTTTGGTATCAAAGATCAGTTACATCGTTCACGGCCACCCAGGAGATTTGGCCAGGTGGCGGAGATAGATTATAAAGCCTTAAGGGCTTGGTGAAATAGGACCTTATAAAAATAGCAGATTTTAAAAAATGGGTCAATTTTTTTTCTATACTTTCTTTTATAGGCGTAGTTTTCTGTCTCGACTCCATCCACCGTCTGCTATTGACTTACACGCTAAATATGTTATATTTTTTGAGGAAGATATATCCCACCGAGGTCGGGGAATGGGCGCTCAGGATTGGGTAGGTAGGAAAGGAAAATCCCCATTAGAACTGATCAAAGAAGTCTCAATCCAAGATTAACTTGCCGCTTAGATAACCTATAGTTAATCCTATTTCACATTGGCAAAGACGACATTTTTAGAGAGAGGGTAGTTTTCTAAAAGATTGCTCTCTGTGTCAAAGCAAAAAAAGATAGCAGGCTTAGATAAAGTAAATCAGAGAAGGAAACGGCGAAGATGCTTGAACAGACAAAATCCTCTAAATGGGGAAGGTGGTTATCCTTAACGATCTTGATAATAATAGTTGGCTATGTAATCATTGATGGTTAGCTTACAAACAAGATAGGGCCACACACAGCTGTAGCGGTTTACGAGCCAGGCGGAATAAGGGCCTTGGTTAATAAGACCGATAAGCCTGAACGACTATGGAAATGGCCAAGAATTTTGGGAACCTCAATAGGGGTGAGGGAGGAGCTAATCAAGGATGAGACAAGGATTGTCAGCACTAAATTTGCTATGTATACCGCTGACGAGGTCACTGGTAAAGAGAAGGATAGGGAATATGTTCAGGTTTATGTCATTGGTACTGGTTCGCTGGCCCGGATGTATTTGAGTTCTTAGCCCAGCGATATAAGGGCATGCAGGAGTCGATTTTCTCCCCATATGTTGAGGATATCAGCCCGGAGGCATCCCAGCAGAGGTTTATCTTTGGCAAGGGAAGTCGTGATCTTTACCGAGAGGCTTATTGGGCCTATCAGTATGAGAAGTTCCTGGCGGCAAGAGAAGCAGCGTTAAAGGAGATTGAAACCCATCGCAGGACCTATGGTGAAGAAGGGGAAGCCGAGAAGCTTGCTCGTTGGCAGGAGGAAAAGTTGGAGCTGGAAAATATCGACAGTGGGAGAGGCTTTAACGTAGCCGGGAAGCTCCTTCCCAAACATACCTTTCAGTTGGGAAATACCAAAAATCCTCAGTTTAGGATTTTGGTCCTGGCAGGCACTCACGGTGGCGAGTCGAGGCTGGCTAGGACGATCCTGGAGGGAATTATCCAATTGGCCCATCCCGGCCAGGAGCGCTATAGGCTTTTAGACAAGGGGACCATCCTTTTCGACCCTATAGTTGACCCCGGCTGGTTTTAATAACCAGACTCGTGGCGCGGTGACCCGAGGAGGTCCTGGTAATTCGACAGAAGTTATTTCTTTACATCTATATTACATTGCTCTTAATTTCTTTCACTTAGGCGCTGCCGCTGCGATATCGTTTATAGTTATAGCTTTCGCTAAGGATTCTTTGAAAGTCTGCCGAAAGAATTGGAGGAGGCAGCGTTAGTTGATGGTTGTAATCGTTGGAGGTCCTTCATCCATATTGCCATACCTTTGTCACTTCCAGGGATCTTTTCAACAACTCTGATTTGTATTCTTCTAACATGGAATGAATTTTTGCTGGCTCTCGCTCTGACTGGATCAGAAACTTACACTTTACCAGTAGTTATCACAACGTTCTGGACCGACAGGGTAATCCTGTGGGGTCCAATATGTGCGGCGGGAGTACTTATTGTAATCCCCATAATTATTTTTGGATTATTAATCCAAAAATATATGGTTGCAGGTCTAACAATGGGGGCTGTGAAGGGTTAGCAGATACTTGGAGTATTCGGCGCTTTGTCATAAGATTTTCCTATTTAACTAATACTCAGAAAAGGAGCAGGTAAATGGAGAAAAGTTTATTCCGGGAGTTAAGGCAGAAATTAGAGAGAATACCGCTGGTAGATACACATGAACACTTCATTCTTGAGGATGAGCGCCTAAGTCTCGCTCTAGATATGTTCTATCTCTTTCCTCATTACGCTTCCTCAGATCTTATCTCGTCGGGAATGCCACATTCTCTGCTGGAAGAAATACGCTGTAGTGAATTGCCTTTGGAGGCAAAGTGGAAAAGGTTTCGGCCATACTGGCTCAGGATCAAGAATACAGCTTACTGCAGGGTTCTGAAGATAGTTGCCCAGGACATATTTGGAGTTGAAGACATAAACGAGAAGACCTACCGGGTTCTTTCCGAGAGGATAGCTTCCTCAAATAAAAAGGGCTGGTACAGCGAGATATTGCAAGATAAAGCCAATATAAAATGCTGCTTAGTGAATTTTCTTGGCCAGGGTAATATCTATGCTCCTCCATCTCGAATAGAGGATAGTTTGGACGGTATAGATCAAAAACTGGATATGAGGATTCCTTCCTTGGGGCTTGATATATTAAAGCCAGTAGGAGTCTTCGACGGGTTGGTAAGTATCTGGAATCTTAGGCAGATACGAAGATTGGAAAGGGATTACGATACGAATATACATACCCTGGACGATTTACTTAAGGTGCTGGATTTATCTTTTGAAGCGAGAGTAAAAGAGGGGATAGTGGGAGTGAAGACAGTTCTCGCCTACAACCGTATTATTCGCTATGAGAAGACTACTAGATATCAGGCTGAGAAGATATTCAATCGTATATTTGATCACCTGGGAGAGGGAATATCTTGGAGAGAAGCTAAACCTTTACAGGATTTTCTTATGCATCAGGTTATTCGCCGGGCTATAGAAGCAGAACTTCCCATCCAGATTCATACCGGTTTCCAAGAGGGTAGTGGCAATATTATCACTAACAGCAACCCTACGCATTTGGTGAACCTTTTCATCCAGTATCCTCAGGCTAAATTTGATGTCTTCCATGCCTCTTATCCTTATACCGGCGAGCTTATTACTCTAGCCAAGAACTTTCCTAATGTTTATATGGATCTGTGCTGGATGCACATAATCTCTCCTTATGCTGCCAGAAGGGTCCTCTCTGAATTGATAGAAACTCTTCCCTCCAATAAAATATTTGGATTCGGGGGTGACTATTTAATTGTAGAAGGAGCCTATGCTCATGCTAAAATAGCTCGTGACAACATAGCCAAAGTTCTCACAGAAAAGATAGAGGAGAACTATTTTTCTCTATCAGAGGCATTAGAGTTTGCCCGAAAGATCCTGCGTAATAACCCCTTGGAAGTGTTCAATGTTGGTTCTGCCTGATTCGTGAAGAGGCACTAAACTTTTGGTCCCCAATCCCTGAATGAGGTTCGGAGATTCTGTTTTCCGCCTCCTGTAGATCGTCCCTCCTGAAGTACCTTCTACCGGTTAGCCACTCCTCGTTCTGCTCATCGATAAGATCTTTCCATGTTTTTCCCTTATTTTGGAGGAATGATGACCTTTTTGTCAAGGCCATCCGATTTTGCAGAAACTGTAGGGCATGGTCTTTCCAGAAACTAGTATCATATATCTTTGACATCCCCTGCCAAACACATATAATTGTCATGCAAGAGCTGCAGGGAAAGTGAAGATGTAGTTGAAACGAAGAAGGAGGAGGATTGATGAAAGAAAAGATGAGAGCTATTGTATTTGAGGGCAGGCATAAGTTTGGATTGAAAGATGTGCCTGTTCCTCAACCGGGAGAAAAGGAGGTTTTGATAAAGGTGGATACCTGTGGCGTCTGTGGAGCCGGGTGAAGATAGTTATGAAACCTTGGAAGTGGTAAAAAAAATGGTACAGGCAAAATTAGTCTCAACGGAAAAGATAAAATTAGAAAAGGTAAAGGTCCCTTCCGTAACCTCGGATGAGGTTTTGATTCAGGTAAAAGTTTGTGGGATATGTGGCTCTGATATTCATGCTTATAAAGGTAGGCATCCCTTTGTTCATCCCCCCATAGTTTTAGGGCATGAATTTTCCGGGTTGGTTTCTGAAGTTGGTTCAGGGGTCAAAGCCATATCAAAAGGGGAAAAAGTAACCGTTGAGCCCAACCTAGTCTGCGGTGAGTGCTATAACTGCCTCCGTGGACGATATAATATCTGTCTGAATCTGAAGGTCATTGGATGTGTCGGTCATAATGGTGCCTTCACTGAATACATTGTCGTGCCCAAAGATAAAGTTATAAAAATACCTCAAGGAATTTCTTGGGATGAAGCAGCTCTAATAGAACCTGCAGCGGTAGCTGTTCATGCAGTGAAAAAGGCAGAACAAAGGGTAGGAGACAGAGCAGTTGTCCTCGGAGCCGGACCAATAGGTCTTTTGGTTATGCAAGTGGCTAAAGTGAGCGGGGCTAAAGAGGTGATTGTAACTGATCTACTTGATTATAGATTAAAGAAAGCCCGGGATTTGGGGGCCGATCGGGCCATAAATTCGAGCTCAGAGAATTTAGTAAATCTTATTAAAGAAGACTATGGCGAGAGGATTGATCTTATCTATGATTGTGTAGGTATTGAAGAGACAGTCTCTCAGGCTATTCAGATCGTCCGCAAAGGAACCAAGATCCTCATAGTGGGAGTGCCGGAGGGAAAAATAGGGGTTAACTTAGCTTATGTTCAGGACAGAGAACTTGAGCTTTTGGGAAGCTTAATGTACGTAAGGGAAGATTTTACAACCGCCCTGGAGCTAATTCACCAGGGAAAAATCAAGGTAAGACCCCTTATAAGTCATCATTTTACCCTGGAGGAGATCGATAAAGCCTTCCAGAAAATTCTGACCATGAAAGAAGAGGTTCTTAAGGTACTGATCCATCTCCAGAGCTAAAGAGGATTCCTATGAGAAGAGTAAATTATAGGGTGTGGTGGTTTATCGTTGTGGGTTCACTCTTGTTTTGTTTGGTCACTCCTTTAGTCCAGGCCAAGACCCACCTGGAACTGGCTAATGAGTATGCTGTCAAAAGCGAGGAGTTTTTTAACGAAGCAGTTTCTGAATATAATTTGGCCCTGGATGAGCCCGGGGCCGATATAGATCAAATCCAATTTTTGTTGGGGAAGCTCTACTATGAGCATGGCAGGTTTGAGAAAGCTGTCGAGATCCTTTCTTCTCTTTATCCCCAAAAGAAAGATGATTTTCTTGTGGCCAAACTTCTGACTCTTTCTTATTATAAGACCGGAAATTACACCCGTGCCTTAGTCATCTTTGACAAAAATGAAAATTCGACTGACCAAGAATTTCTCTATTACTATGGACAAACCTGTGAAAAAAAGAGCCTTTTTGATAAGGCCGTTCGCGCCTATAGCCAGATTAAAGAGGGAAAATACTTATCTTTAGCCAAAAAGAGAATTCTTTTAATCAATGCCGGGATGAAGTTGGCCACAGTCGATGATATTGGGGACCCTTATTTAAGGAATTTAATCAAGAGCTCACCCGGCTCGGCTGATTATCCCAATGCCGGAGCTATCGTTCTTTTAGACGATGAGTGGCTCGAGATTCTCTCAGACGGCACAGCCGTACAGACCACGCATTTTATGGTGAAGATATTGAATGAGCGAGGCAAACACTATGGGGAGGTAGAAATTAGCTACGATTCCACCTATGAGACTGTAGAAATTGAATACGCCCGAACCATCAAGCCTGATGGGAAAGTTTTTTCAGTGGGTGATAGACACATTCGTGATGTTTCCCGATACCTGGAGTATCCTTTGTATAGCAATGCTCGAGTGAGAATCGTCTCCATGCCCGAGGTGACCTGGGGAGCAGTCATTGAATATAAGGCGAAGAAGTATATTAATAAACTGGTCAATGGAGAAAATTTTTCTCTTCAATATGGAATTCAGGGGTACGAACCCTGTCTGAATCGTAAGTTGAAGGTGTCGGTCCCTTCCGGGTATAAGCTCCACATAAAATCTTATAATCCAGGTTTTATTTCTTTTCCGGCTGATTTATCTCCCCGGGTCAGGGTACTGACAGATAGGACAGAGTATGAGTGGAGATTTAGTAATATTCCGGAGATTATTGAGGAGCCGAGCATGTCACCCTGGGTAGAGATTGTACCCAGTCTTTCCTTTTCTTCCTTCGATAGTTGGCAAATGGTTCATGATTGGTGGCAGAGTTTGGCTGAAGATAAGATGGAATTGGATGAGATAATTAAAGCCAAGGTTGAGGAGTTAATTCAAGATAAAGAAACGGCGGAAGAGAAAGCAGCTTCAATTTATCACTGGGTTGCCGAAAAAATCCGTTATATTGCGGTAGAATATGGAGAAGCTGGCTTTGAGCCGCACGAGGCAAGTGAGGTATTCAAAAATAAGTACGGTGATTGTAAGGATCAGGCAGTTCTTTTAATTGGTATGCTAAGATATGCCGGGATTCCAGCTTATCCGGTCTTGATCAGCACCCGGGGTAACTGGAGGTTGGATGATAACTTTCCTGCTTTGGTCTTTGATCATGCTATGGTTTTGGCCAAGGTTGGGGAAAGATCGGTCTTTCTTGATCCTACCGGGGAAACAGTTTCTTTTGGAGATCTTCCCCGGTCCGATCAAAACAGGAAAGTACTAATTCTCGCGGAGGGAAAGGCAGAGATTGAGACTATACCTTTATTTTCTGCCGACCACAATAAATTTATTTTAAAGATGGATTTGAGGATAAGCGAGGACGAGACAATTTGGGGAACCAGGCAAATTTTCACTTTTGGTGAATATGACCAGGGACAGAGGTGGTGGATAAAATATACCAAGCCAGCCCTGATCAAAGAACAACTTAAGTCGGTCATTAATAATTTTTCGCCTGGGGTAGAGCTCCTGGATTATCACATAAGTAATGCAGAAGAGCTTGGTCAACCCATTGAGATCACGGTAGAGTTTAAAGGACCCAAGTTTTTAACCTCGTTGGGGGAGGAGAGGCTAATTCCTGTCCTAGGAGGAGTATCGGCCGATTTTGTTTCCCGGGAAAAGAGAAACTATCCCCTCGATTTTGGGGTTTTGAGGGAATCAAGGACTCTCA
The DNA here is from genome assembly GCA_964543295.1 of uncultured Clostridia bacterium. Classification (GTDB taxonomy): domain Bacteria; phylum Aerophobota; class Aerophobia; order Aerophobales; family AE-B3A; genus AE-B3B. The sequence continues at coordinate 50,653 of CAZIXA010000002.1, forward strand.
TCCAGATTAAACTCCCGGATAATCTTACTGTGAAATATCTTCCTCCTCCCATTATTAAGGATACCAGGTGGTTTACCTATATTAATAAATATACATTTTCCAACTCGACCGTTTCTTTTGAGGAACTGATGAGTGACAAAGTCACCAGGATCTCGGTTGACGAATATAGAGAGTATAAAGAGGCTTACGAACTACTAGCACGTCAGACTGATAAACAGGTGGTTTTAAGCAAAGTTACCCCGTAGTCAGAAGATTTATATGGGTTTATTGAGTTTATTGAGTTCATAGAGTTTATTGGGTTTAAAGGAAAAAATTGGTGTACAGCCTCAAACTTTTTCCTGAGACTAAAGGAGTTGTCCTTGATATACAGCGACGGAGGGGAAGAGTCCCGAAATATACTTGAAGTCAAGAACCTGAAGACCTATTTTTACACGGATGAAGGAGTAGTTCGGGCTGTTGACGGTATAAGCTTCCACATAAAAAAGGGGGAGACCCTTGGTATGATAGGCGAATCAGGTTGTGGCAAGAGTGTAACTGCTCTTTCTATCATGCGACTCGTTCCTCAGCCGCCGGGACGGATAATCGGGGGCGAGATCTACTTCAAAGGTGAGAATCTCAGGGAGAAAAGCGAGCCTGAGATGCGGAGAATAAGAGGCAATGAAATAGCCATGGTTTTTCAGGAACCAATGACCTCGCTTAATCCCTTATTTACCATCGGAGATCAGATAGCCGAGGCCATTATTCTTCATCAGAAAGTGGATAAACGAGAAGCCCAATATCGGGTGATAGAGGTGTTACAGAGAGTCGGTATGCCTGCTCCGGAGCGAAGAGCTCATCAATATCCTCACCAGTTGAGTGGAGGGATGCGTCAGAGGGCAATGATAGCTATGTCTTTATCCTGTAATCCTGATCTCTTGATTGCGGATGAGCCTACTACTGCTCTGGATGTAACTATTCAGGCTCAAATACTGGAGTTAATGGAGAGATTCAAAGATGCGTTGGGGATGGCTCTTCTTCTAATCACGCACAATCTGGGAGTCATAGCGGAAGTTTCGGACAGAGTAGTTGTTGTCTATGCGGGAAAGACCGTGGAATATGCAGGTGCGCAGACGATCTTTAAGCATCCCAGACACCCTTATATGATGGGATTGCTCGAGTCGGTGCCCAGATTGGACGATGCCAGTAAAAAGTTAAAGATAATAAAAGGAGCCGTTCCTTTCGGCTTGAATTTGCCGAGGGGCTGTCGATTCCATCCTCGATGCGAAAAAGTTATGGACGTTTGCAAAGTCAAAGAGCCCCGAATTTTAAAAGTAGAAAAGAACCATTGGGTGCGATGCTGGCTCTGTGATTCAGAAGGAAAACTATAGAAATGGTTAAAACAAATGGGAATCTCATGGAAGTGAAGAATCTCAAGAAATACTTTTCCCTGAGAGGAGGATTTCTGTCTCGAGCTACGGGGGAGATACGAGCGGTTGATGGAGTAAGTTTTTCTATTAGGCCAAAGGAAACCTTAGGATTGGTGGGTGAGAGTGGTTCGGGAAAAACTACCGTGGCCAGGGCAATCTTAAGACTCTCTTCTATAACTGATGGCCAGATTCTATTTAAAGGACGAAATATTTTTAAACTGGACAAAGAAGAACTCCGTAAGTTACGTCGGCGCCTTCAAATCATCTTTCAGGACCCTTATGCTTCCTTGAATCCCCGCATGAGTGTAGAAGAGATTGTGGGCGAGGGTATATTTATTCACAGGCTAGCCAAAGGGCCTGAGAAAAGAGAAAAGGTAGTACGATTGTTGGAGATAGTGGGGCTGTCAGCACATTACCTGAGGAGATACCCTCATGAATTAAGTGGGGGAGAGAGACAACGCATAGGAATAGCCAGGGCTCTAGCTGTTGATCCCCGGTTGATAGTTTGTGATGAGCCAGTATCGGCACTCGATGTTTCTATTCAAGCACAGGTCATAAACCTACTGGAGGATCTACAGCAAAGGTTTGGACTTTCTTATTTATTTATAGCTCATGACTTAAGCGTGGTAAGGCATATAGCCCATAGAGTGGCAGTAATGTATTTGGGTAAAATAGTAGAACTCGCCACCAAGGATGGTCTATATACATCACCTCAACATCCCTATACTGAGGCTTTGCTTTCCGCTGTGCCCATACCAGACCCCACGGTGGATCGACACCGAATAGTTCTCAAAGGTGAGATACCCAGTCCTGTAAATCCTCCCTCAGGCTGTTATTTTCATCCACGGTGCTGGTATGCAAAATCTGTCTGTAGAGAAAGAGCCCCTGAGTTGGTCGACTTGGGGGAAAGACATCTAGTTGCCTGTCATTTAAGACGGAAAAAAGTCAAGGAGGTAAAGACCGATGAATAAGTTTACAACTCTACTACTGGGAATTTGTGTTTTGTTTAGTTTATCTTTCCCTTCAGCGGCTGAGCTTACGAATCCCAAGGTTATGGAAGGAGAAGTGGGAAAGTATGGAGGTACCCTTGTCTGGTCTGTCTTTGGCAGCGGGCCCAAGACATTTAATTTTCCCATTGCTCAGGAGACTTCCTCTACCACTCCTTTAAGTTTCTTGTTTAGCGGATTAACCGAGACCAATGGGGTAACTACTGAGGTGGAACCTGCCCTGGCAGAGTCCTGGGAATTTAGTGAAGATGGGCTGGTCTGGACCTTTCACCTACGCAAGGGTGTTACCTGGTTCGATGGTGAGCCATTTACGGCAGATGATGTTGTCTTCACCTACAATAGCATCATTTATAACAAGGATATTGCCTGCGGCATGCGGGATCTCTTAACCATTGAGGGAGAGAGAATAAAGGTAGAAAAAGTGGATGACTACACGGTAAGATTTACCTTGCCTGTTCCCTATGCACCTCTGCTAAGGCACTTAGGAACAGCCATTATGCCCAAACATATTCTCGAGCCAGCGGTGAAGAAAGGTACCTATATGACCACCTGGGGAGTGGATACCCCACCTAACAAGCTCATTGGGACAGGACCTTTTATGATGACTCAATATGTTCCTGCGGATAGAATCATTTTTAAAAGAAATCCTCATTACTGGAAGGTGGATAAAGAAGGTAATCAACTGCCTTATCTAGATGGTATGATTATGTTGATTGTCCCTTCCATAGACACTCAACTTCTCAAGTTCCAGGCAGGTGAGATTGACATCTACGGGATGAGAGGAGAAGATTATGCTGTCCTCAAACCCAAGGAAAAGGAAGGCAACTTCACCGTTACCAAAGGTGGACCAACATTTGGTTCTGAGTTTGTTATCTTAAACTGGAGCCATCCCGACCCGGTTAAATTCAAATGGTTTAACAATCCCCAGTTTAGAAAGGCCTTAGCTCACGCTATTGACAGGCAGACCTTTATTGATGACGTCATGTACGGATTTGGCGTACCTCAATGGAGTCCAGTCTCTCCCGCCGTGAAAGCCTTCTACAATCCGGAGGTAAAGAAATATCCCTATGACCTGGCCAAGGCGAGAAAGATTTTACAGGAGGCTGGTTTTAGGTTGAAAACTGAGAAAGGCAAGCAATCTAGAATGGGAAAAATTGGGCCTTGGTCAAGGTGGATAGTCTTTTCGATATCCATATTGGTGCTTTGCTTTCTTGGTGTATGGACGGCCATCAGAAGAAAATGGCGAATTATGATCATTTGGATTGTACTAATAGGTGTCATTGTCATAGGCAATTATTATGTTTCCCTGCCGCCGGCTGGACCAAAATATTTATATGACCCGGAGGGTCATAAGGTAGAGTTTGAGCTCTTCACCAATAGCGGTAATAGTGTCCGGGAGGCTCTGGGTACATTAGTGGCTGATGATCTTAAAAAATTAGGAATGAACGTTCATTTCCGACCCCTTGATTTCAATCTCTTAGTCCAAAAATTAACTTCCAAACCACAAGGTGACTGGGATGCCATCATCATTGGTTTGACTGGTGGAGTGGAGCCTCACGGCGGTGCTAATGTCTGGAAGTCTGATGGACAATTACATTCCTGGAATTATAATCCTGAAAATAGATATGACTGGGAACTAAAGGTAGATGATTTGTTCAATAAGGGTGTCCAGGAATTGGATCCCAAAAAGAGAAAACTAATCTATGATCAATGGCAAATGATTGTTTCTGAGAAGCTTCCCTTCCTTTATTCGGCCCTATCCACTTACCTTAGTGCGGCTAGAAACACTCTTAAAAATGCCCGTCCCACCGCCTACGGAGGTACCCTTTGGAATGTGGAGGTGCTTTATCTAGAAAAAGAATAACAAATCCTGGTGTTTGATTAAAAAGGACTCTTAAGAGTTTAACATTCTCGAAATCTTCTAAAGAGTAAAGGAGAGAGCTTGTTAACATATATTGTTCGACGATTTTTGCATATGTTTCCCCTAGTGATCGGGATATCGCTTATCTCCTTTTTCATCATCCAATTAGCTCCCGGGGATTTTTTAACTCAACAGGCTTTAAATCCTCAAGTTTCAACTCAGAGAATCGCTCAGGAAAGAGCTCGTTTCGGGTTAGATAAACCAGTCTACGTTCAATATTTTATCTGGTTAAAGAACGCTCTGCGTCTTGACTTTGGGTATTCCTTTTCTTATCGAGTGCCTGTCTTTAGATTAATTGCCACCAGACTCTTTAATACTTTTATCCTTTCCCTGAGCGCCATGATCTTTACCTGGGTACTCTCGATTCCCCTGGGGATAATTTCGGCAATTAAGCAGTATTCCTGGGTAGATAAGTTGCTCACCTTTGTGGCCTTTTTGGGTTTGGCTATTCCAAACTTCTTCTTCGCCCTACTCCTGTTGTTCATGGCCATGCGCACCGGTTGGTTTCCCGTGGGAGGAATGTACAGTATCGACTTTCAGTCTCTGAGTTTATTTGGTAAAATCTGGGATCGTCTCTATCATTTGATCCTTCCCACCATAGTTCTGGGCACCTCAGGCATGGCCGGGTTGATGAGACAAATGCGAGGGAATCTCCTGGACTACCTTAAGGCTGATTTTGTGACTACTGCCCGGGCTAAAGGACTAAGTGAAAGAGTGGTTATCTGGAAACACGCAGTGCGTAATGCCATTAATCCCATCATTACTATTTTTGGTCTTTCTTTACCAGGTCTACTTTCCGGCGCTGCCCTCACCGAAATTGTCATGGCCTGGCCAGGCCTGGGAAGGTTGATGCTGGAGGCAGTATTAGCCCAGGATCTTTATCTGGTAATGGGTAGTCTCATCATGGGGTCAGTTCTGCTTATCCTTGGTAATCTGGTAGCTGATCTATTGCTTGCCTGGGTTGATCCCCGCATCCGCTATGATTGAGCCAACTTTTAGGGGGAATTGGTAGATGACAAGAATATTCATGCGCTGGAGAAAGAGTAATCTTCCGAAAACAAAATCGCTGACTCGAACTAAAATTATCTGGCGGGGACTTAGACGAAACCAATTAGGCCTAGTCGGGGGAATTGTTCTCATTGTTCTTTATCTGGGTGCACTTTTTGCCGATTTCGTTAGTCCATATTCTCCGGATCTCCAGGTCCGAAGTAAGAGCTACTATCCTCCCACCCCTATACACTTCATTGATGCTCAGGGCAGGTGGAGCTGGCGGCCCTTTGTCTATGAGTACAAACTAGTGGATAGAGCTTTTAAAATTTATAAGCCTGATACCAGCGTGAAGCATCCCTTCCGTTTCCTGGTGAGGGGAACAGAGTACAAGTTTCTGGGTTTAATTCCTTCTCAAATCCATCTCTTTGGGACTGATAAGCCTGGTTATATCTTTCTTTTAGGGACAGATAAATTTGGACGGGATCTCCTTTCCCGACTTCTTTTTGGAGCTCGTATCTCTCTTTCAGTAGGATTGGTTGGCATCCTGGTTTCCTTTAGTCTGGGAGCATTGGTGGGAGGAATATCAGGGTACTATGGTGGTGCGGTGGACAATGTTTTGATGAGATTCTGTGAAATGATTATGTCTTTCCCGGGATTTTACTTGCTTCTGGCTCTCCGGGCTGTACTTCCCACTAATCTATCTTCAACTCAGGTCTATCTTTTAATTGTACTCATATTAAGCTTCATTGGCTGGCCCGGATTTGCTCGAGTGATTCGAGGTATGTTTCTTTCTTTCAGAGAGCAGGAGTTTAGCCTGGCAGCTAAGGCTTTAGGGAGCACCGATCTTCGTATTATTTTAAGACATATCTTACCTAACACTATGAGCTTTATCGTTGTAGCGGCTACTCTCAGCGTACCAGGTTATATCCTGGGAGAAAGTGCTTTGAGTTTTTTGGGGTTGGGGATTCAGGAACCGCAGGCCAGTTGGGGCAATATGCTAGCTGCAGCTATGAACACCCGAGTTTTAGTCAGTTTCCCCTGGATTTTAGCTCCTGGCCTTTTCATTTTTATATCTATTCTCGCTTTCAACTTTCTGGGAGATGCTCTGCGTGATGCCCTGGAACCCAGGATGCGAACCAGTAGACAAACTTTTACTGGCTAGTGAAAAAGTGAAAAAGGGGACGTGATTATTTTTGGTGGCGGTAGGCTTCAGCCCGCGGCTACCAATCCAAAAAAGACAAATATTTTGACATTACTAATGGAAGAACAAAGGAGGTAAAAATAAGATGAGAAAAAGACGGATTCATTGGCTGGCAATTTTGGGATTATTAGTGGGTCTGAGTGTGGTTTTCTTGCCTTTCTTTGCTGGCCCCCAAGCGGCAACTATTTCGGAAAGTTATCCTCAGCCTCAAAGATACGTCCTGGACAATGGAATGACAGTCATTCTGGAGGAAATTCATACTGCTCCTGTAGTGGCCTGGCAGGCTTGGGTGAAAGCTGGAAGCATCACTGAAGGTGAGTACTCAGGCTCAGGGGTATCTCATTATATTGAACACATGCTATTTAAGGGAACCAAAAAAAGAGGAGTGGGAGAAATTGATCGGGAGATAAGAGGCCTGGGAGGAACCATTAATGCTTATACCTCCTTCGATCGTACTGTTTACCATCTGGTGGTTCCCAGTGAGCATTTTGTCACCGCTCTTGATATTCTGGCTGATGCAGTAATGAATTCAGCTTTTAACCCGGAGGAATTAAAGAAGGAAAGAGAAGTGATACTTCGGGAAATTGATATGGGCAAGGATGATCCTGATCGCTTCTTAGGTCGTTTTTTCTGGTCTACTGTCTACCACGAGCATCCCTATCGCTATCCGGTTATTGGATACCGAACTCTATTTGAACGATTAACAAGGGAAGATCTCTTAGCCTATTACCATAGAATGTACCGCCCTAATAATATGATACTGGTAGGAGTGGGAGATTTTGATTCTCAAGTAGCTCTTGCCCAAATTAAAGAGGCTTTTACCGACTTTAAGCGAGGATCGCTGCCACCAGTTTACATTCCAGCTGAACCTCGTCAATTGGTGCCAAGGAGAGTGGAAAAAGAATTTGAAGTTAAACAAATTTACCTACTCATGGGTTTTCATACAGTAAGTATTCAGAATAAAGATATGTACCCCCTGGATGTTCTGGCTATCATTTTGGGGCAAGGGCGAAGTTCCCGATTGTTTAGAAAAATTAGAGAAGAAAAGGGACTGGTAAACGCCGTATCTGCCTGGTCCTATACTCCCAGGGATGCTGGTATCTTTGGTATAAGAGCTACTCTGAATGAGGCAAATAAAAACCGTGCTATTGAGGAAATCTTAAAAGAACTGGACCAATTCAAAGTGGAGCTGGTGAGTGAAGAGGAGCTAGAGAAGGCCAAAAGAAAGGTGGTAAGTGAGCACATATTCTCCCAGGAGACTATGGAAGATAGGGCCACAGATCTGGCTTCCAATGAGCTGGTGGTTGGAGATGTTAATTTTTCTGAAAACTACGTCAAACAAATCCAGAAGGTGAACCGGGAAGAGATTAGACGGGTGGCTAATAAATATTTTCGTCGGAATAATCTTACCATAACTCTTCTCAAGCCAGCTGTGGAAAAGGCAGCCACCAAGCCAAAGATTTCTGTAAAAAAACCACCGCTCATCAATAAATATGAGATGCCCAATGGCATGAATCTTCTGGTGCGCGAAAATCATACCTTACCCACTGTTTTCATGCAGGTCGTATTTAAGGGAGGGCTGAGGTTCGAAAATCAAGACAATAATGGGATATGTAATTTTGTACGAAGTATGCTCTTGAAAGGGACTAAGACTAAGTCTGCTCGCCAGATAGCTGATGAAATAGAGTCGCTTGGTGGAGCTATCGATACCTACGGAGGAAATAACAGTTTCGGCTGCTCGGTTAGCGTATTAAAGGAAGACTTTGATACCGGACTTGATATCCTGGCCGATGTCATTATGAACTCGAGCTTCCCTTCCGGGGAAATAGAGCGGGAAAGAAGAATCATCTTAGCTCAGATCAAAGCTCAAGAAGATGATATTTTTAATGCTGCCTTTAAACTGTTCAAAGAAACCTTATTTACCCGCCATCCCTTTAAATTTCAAAGTATCGGCACGGCCCAGAGTATAGCTAAGCTCACCAGAGCCGATTTAATTAAATATTATGATGAATTCTGTAGACCTAACAATATGGTCCTCGCTGTTTATGGAGATGTAAAGGCATCCGAGGTGGCAAAGAAAGTAGAGCAGGCCTTTGCTGACTTTAAAGCTCAGCCACTGCCTTTGATTCAGATTCCCCAGGAGCTAAAACCAACCCAGGTGAGGGTGGCCACCGAGTATATGGAGAAAAAACAGGCTGTGATTATGATAGGGTTTCAGGGCATTAATGTTAAAAGTGAGGATAGATACACCTTTGAGGTTATGACCTCTATCCTTTCCGGCGGAGGTTCCCGCCTTTACCAGAGCCTTAGAGAACGGCTGGGCCTTGCCTATAATATAGGAAGTTTTTCCTTTATAGGACTGGAGGATCCCGGTGCTTACATCTTTTACATAGCTACAGCTCCGGAAAAGATAGAGACAGCTAGAGATGGGCTTTTGGAAGAGATAAAAAAGCTGATAACGAATGAGGTATCAGAAGAGGAGCTCAATCGAGCTAAGAAAGATTTAATTGGCACCGAGACCATTCGTCTGGAGACTAACCAGGCTTTGGCTCTTCAGTCTGCCCTGGATGAGCTATACGGATTGGGCTACGAGAATTTTAAACGATATGCTTCCGATATTAATCAAGTTACTCAAGAGGATATTAAAAAGGTGGCGGCTAAGTATTTTGATCTCGGTAGCTATACGATAGTGGTTGTGGGACCGAAAGAGCACTAAAGGGGTCAGGTCTCAACATTATTTACCCGCTCTATTCCTTCTTTATTTTTCTATATGGATTGTTCTGGTGGGGAAGGGAATCTTTATTCCTTTAGATTGCAGTTCCTCATAAGCCAGAGAGACAAACTTATCTCGAATATCGAATCTTTGCCTAAAATCGGTAATCCAGAAAACTACTCTAAAATTAAGGGAGAAGTCGGCCATTTCCATAAAATAAACCCGGGGAGGAGGGTCCTCCTGGATTCTCCCTATCTTTTTGATACAATCCATAAGGACTTGCCTGGTTTTTTTTATGTCTGAGCCATAAGCTACCCCTATCCTTACCACCATCTTCAAGTTAGCTAAGGGACGGCCATAATTGGTGATTTTACTTGTTACTAGGCTATTGTTAGGAATGATGATCTCATTTCCTTCCTCGAATGATTTTATCCGGGTCGACCTTAAGCCTATGTCGATAATTTCTCCCACTTCCCCACTTTCTAGTTTGATAAAATCACCTATTCTAAAGGATTGGTCAGCAATGAGGGCTATTCCTCCAAAGATGTTGGCGAAGATATCACGCAGAGCAAAGCCGAAGACAAACCCGGCAATACCTAGACTGGCCACCAGAGCCGTTACTCTAACATCCCAGAGAGTTAAGATAAAGATAATGAGGAGGCCGAATATAATAAAATTCAAAATTTTTCGGCTAAGAATTATTAATTCTCGTCCTTTGACCTTACCCGTGACCCTGCTTCTTTGGGTAAACCAGCCTTTAATTAATACATTAATAAAAGAGCTAGCCAGGTAACAGGAGATGGCTATGACTATGGAAAGTACTATCCGGGAGAAAATTACTCTGGTCTGAGTAGATAAAGGAAGAAAGTTAAAGGCGGTGGTAATTCCAGCCAGGATGATAAGATAGAAGATGGGAGCTTTTACTTTAGAGAGAATGATGTCGTCAAGTTGGGTGGTTGTTTTCTTGACTAATCTACCAACCAGGTGAGTTAAAATAAGATAGATGACTTTTGCTCCCAGGTAAAAAAAGGCAAAAGCCAGGATTGCTTTTAGATAGGGACTAATCGCAAGTTTCTCCAGCGATTCTATCATTATCCTCTCTTTTTAATGGCTGGTGTCTTCAGAATATACAAAAATAGCCTGTTGTCAAGAAAAGGAAGCCACTAGATTATATAGATTTTGTTGGGGTACCATTTTAATATAACTATCTCATCTTAGCATTTGCATGTTTCACGAGAGCCTAAACTGATAGCTTTTTTCTTCTCCAGTCTTCTTTCCTCTTGACCTAATTTCACTGGAACTTCATATTCTGTTGTAGACCCCCAAATTTCTGAGGTTCTCACTTGACACTTCAAATATTTTTATCATTTTTACCAAAAAATGTTAAATATCAATAAAAATGATACTTAAATTAAGGGAGATTATCAAGGAAAAAGAGAGGGGTTTAGCGAGACAGATAGGCGAAAATATGCTATGGGTGGCCTTTTCGCTTGGCCGTTTCACCTCCCCCTCTTGACACTTTGAATATTTTTATTATCTTTAAAAAAAGATGGTAAATATCAATAAAATTGATACTTAAGTGACAAAGAGGGAGCTAAAGAATGGATGATAAACTCCTAGTTGTCCCGGTAACTAAAGGCAAGGAAGATGCATTTACGATTCTTAAATCTCTGGCCTCCAAAGTCCGGCTGGATATATTGGATATATTAAAAGATAAGAAACTTAATGTGAGCGATATCGCTGAAAAGCTGGGTATTCCTCAATCTACTGTTTCAACTAATCTCAAGTTTTTAGAAGAAGCTGGCTTAGTTAAAGTGGAGATTGCCTCTGGCAAAAAAGGAGCTCAAAAATTATGTTCTTCCTGTTATGAAGAAGTTGTATTTCAGCTACCCAGTATGAAAAGAAAGCCTCAAGAAAATATCATTGAGGTAGAAATGCCAGTAGGATTATACACAGATTTTAAAGTGAGTCCTCCTTGTGGTCTGTGTTCAAAGGATAAAATCATTGGTTTTTTGGATGTACCCAACTCCTTTCATGAACCTGCTCGTGCTACGGCCAGTTTAATATGGTTTGAAAGAGGGTTTGTGGAATACAAATTCCCCAACAACCTTCCTATTGATAGGGAATTAAAGAGGCTTGAGGTAAGCATGGAATTATCCTCAGAAGTTGTCGGCACTAGTAAAGATTGGCCCTCAGATATAACAGTATGGATAAATGGTGTAGAGATAGGAGGTTGGACCTCCTCCGGTGATTTTGGAGACAAGCGGGGAAAACTTACTCCTGAGTGGTGGAAATTAGCGGGGTCTCAATATGGACTGCTCAAGAGATGGAGTGTTACCAAAACTGGGTCCTTTGTAGATGGGGTAAGGATATCCAATGTAACAATATCTAACTTAGGAATTAAAAATCATACTTCCATAAAGGTTAAAATTGGAATTAAAGAGGGCGCTAAGAACATCGGGGGTATAAACATATTCGGTAGCAACTTCGGAAACTATGACCAGGATATTGTAATGAGACTGGAGTTGGGATAATTTTGCTGCATCCTAAGTAGTAAATAGACAAGTAAAAGCTCTTTCGTTTGAAAAAGGAAAAGCTAAAATCAAGGCCAGGAGGAGGTGATGAGATTAAGAAAATAAATAGGCTCATTAGCTTGGGAAAGGAAGGCTTCCTAAAAGAGAAGTGTTGGAAAATTAATTTCTCTTTTAGGAGCTTTCCACGAAAGTTTGAACCATGTCTCTAAATACGAGGAGGAAAAAAATGAAGAGGTCAAATGTTTTTCCCAAAACAATAACATCTTTAGTAATTGCTTTCTCTTTGATATCTGTAGGTCTCACTTCGGTTCTTTCTGCAAAGGTGACCCATATTAAATTTGCTGAGTGGAATGCCTTAAAGGACCCATATAATTATGTGAAAGCTTTTGAAAAGGCAAATCCGGATATTAAAGTCGATTTTACCTTAATTCCTGAAGCAGAATATTCTCAGAAAATTAATACTATGGCAATAACTGGTAATGCTCCAGATGTTATGGTATTATGGGAATGTGATATAACTAGATTGGCTAAAGCCGGGCTTGTTATCCCACTGGATGAGCATGTAAAACAAACTAAAACTTTCAGCATGGATGATTTTATTCCCGCTGTTGGTAATTTAATTAAGTCACAAGGTAAAATATACGGATTTCCTTGGTGTTTTGCTACAGAAATATTGTATTACAACAAAGATGTGTTTGACAAAGCTGGTTTAGCATATCCGGATGAGAAGTGGACATGGAAGGATTTTGAAAACGCTGCTAAAAAGCTAACTATAGTAAAAGATGGTAAGGTTGTTCAATGGGGTTGCGATTCTCTTAATTTCCAGGGACTATGGTACTCTCTAATTGGCACAGCAGGCGATGAAATTGTAAATGAAAAAGGTCAATTCTCTATAGGAAATGGTGCAAAGGAATTTTTACAATGGTGGTATAACTTGACAAATAAAGATAAGGTAGTTCCATCTCCACAGACTGCAGTAGGTGGGGTGACATCAGATTTATTCATGGCTGGAAAGGCAGCCATGGCATTCAATGGCAGTTGGATGACCTCAGTTTATAAAGATATAAAAGACTTCGGGTGGGATATTGCTCCAATACCGAAAGAAAAGAGACAGTACTCTACACTTCATACAGGATTCTTTACTATCTATGTTAAGAGTAAGGTTAAAGATGCAGCATGGAGATTTATTGAATTCTGTATGAGCGGTGAAGGGCAGGAAGTAATAAATAAGGCTGGAAATAATCCTTCAGCACGTATATCAATACTTAAGAAGGGTTATTATAAAGTATATGGCCCTAAAGGTCCAACTCGTTGGGATGCAATTGAAAAGACGGCACAATTTGCTCAGTGGGGATATGTATTACTTCCTCCAGGATTGAGTTTTGATGTTGTTAAAGACTTCCATGCGGTAATATTAGGACAAATGAGTATAGATGATGCTCTAAAGCGTGCAATGGATAGAGGAAAGGAAATTTTAGGAGAGAAAGGAGTTGCTGAATAGAGTCAGTCTTATATAAGGGGAAACTGCCACTCCCCCTTTTTAGCGATGGATAGTGTTTGTAGCACCTCACTATTTTCAGTGAGGTGCTACAATTTTTAGAAAATATTTTAAGATTATATGAAGAGCAGAATAATGAATCACAAAAAAGGGTCAATCGTTCCCTATATATATTTATCTCCATGGATAATAGGATTCGTCTTATTTTCCGGAGGACCTATTATTGCTGCTATACTAATAGGTTTTACCAAATGGGAGCTGATAAGTAACCCTACCTGGGTTGGTCTTTCTAATTTTGTTAGGATGTTTAGAGTAAGTTCTGAATTTTGGGGTATACTTAGGGTTACTCTTATTTTTACTTTATTTTCTGTGATTGTAACTGTAGGATGGGCTCTTTTCTTAGCTTTACTTCTAAATCAAAAGACCCGTGGTACAGGTATATTCAGTTTTTTCTATTTTATTCCAGCAGTTGTACCATTGGTAGCGTTGACTTTTGTATTCCAGCTAATTTTTAATAAAGAACTTGGAGTTGCAAATTATCTCCTTTATCTAATTGGTATTCATAATGGCCCAAACTGGCTAATGGATAGTAGGTGGGTCTTGTGGACTATTATATTCATTTGTATCTATATGTATTCAACAGGACAGATGATGTTGATTTTTGACGGAGCTTTAAAGGATGTGTCTAAGGAACTATATGAAGCTGCGGAAATTGATGGTGCAAATAGTATAGATAAATTTTTTAAAATTACTCTTCCTGCCATTTCGCCAATTCTATTTTTTAATTTAGTTATAGCTACAATAGGTTCACTGAACCTGTCATTTACGCTGATATACCCATTAACAGGCGGAGGCCCAGGAAAACTTACTCAGGTGATAAGTTTAGACATTTATAACAATGCCTTTAAAAACTTTAGAATGGGATATGCTTGTGCTGAGGCTATTGTACTATTTATTATTGTTGCAATAATATCATTGGTACAATTTAGACTTTCCCGAAAATGGGTATATTATGAAGTGTAGTTATTACTTAAGTACAAATTGGCTATTTTTTAGAAAGAGGAAATGTGGAGAATGGAAATGAGTAACAAAACAATAAAATTTTTACGATATTTTATAGCGGCATTAGTAGCTATTATTATGTTCTTTCCTATTCTCTGGATTATCTCGTCATCTTTTAAACCTCTTATAGAGTTTAGTTCCTATCCTCCCTTTCTTATTCCTCGCCACTTTTATCCTGAGAATTTTATTGAATTATTGTCCCAAAGTAAAGTATTAACATATTTAAAAAACACCGTAATTTTGATTGTGGGAAGCACTGTAGGAACTTTAATATCTAGCTCTATAGTTGCTTATCCTCTTGCACGAATGAACTTTAGAGGTAGAAATCTAATTTTTGGAATGATTTTGGCAACTATGATGGTACCGAGTGCAGTTACAATTGTTCCTCAATATATTCTCTTTAACCGATTGGGATGGCTTGATACATTTTTACCAATAATTGTGCCTGCTTTTTTTGCTTATCCCTTTAATGTATTTCTTTTTAGACAATATTATAGAACAATTCCTAAGGATTTAGATGAAGCCGCTAAACTTGATGGATGCAACAGTTGGCAAATATTTTTAAAGATAATTGTTCCTCTATCTAAACCAATCTTTATAGCGATTGGAGTGCTATCTTCTATATATTGGTGGAATGAATTTTTTATCCCTCTAATTTTTATAAATTCAGAGGACTTAAAACCATTGAGCGTAGGTCTATATAGTGTTTCCAGAACTTTCTTTATAACAAGGTGGAATCTTCTGATGGCAATGTCTACAGTAATGATAATCCCACCGATAATTTTATATTTATTTTCCCGTAGATATATAGCTGAAGGAATAAAAACTTCAGGGATAAAGCAATAGTTAACCTAAAAAGGCATAAAAATAGGCTATGAAGGATCTTTAAGAAAGGTCGTAGATCCAATATATTAGGTATTTATTCCATTAGGGTGAGCATGAATGTCAGTCCTTAAAAATGAGGGAGTTATTGATAGTGGTCATTATTCCAGATTCCAGTTATTCTCGCTTTCTTCTTTGCCCAAAGGTATTTTGTAGAGCGAATAACCGTAACCGGGGTGGAAGGTTAAGGTTTTCACAATCAAAGTTGGAGGAGTTATCATGCCAATTAGATGTTTAGAATTCCAAAGAATTTCCTGGAAGGATAGGGGAGTTGTATCCACAACGAACAGTTCTTTTTGTAAATTGAAACCTATTCCCATCAGAGCTGTACAGATGAGGGCAGGATTTTGGAAATCTCGAATGGACACGCTTGCGACAGTTATTCTAAAAAAGCAGATGCAAGAGATTCGAAAAAGTGGTGTCCTTGATAACTTTATGCGTGTTTACGGCAAATCAGATGCAGAGTTTAGGGGGTTTTACTTTGTGGACTCAGATATCTACAAATGGATAGAGGCTGCCTCCTGGGCCCTTCAGACCCAAGATCTGCCCGAAATTGAAAAAATGATCAACGAGGCCATTGATATTATCGAGCCGGCTCAAGGTGACGATGGCTATCTTAATACTTACTTTCAAAAGGAAAGAGCTGGGAAACGTTGGACAGATTTGGAGCATATGCATGAGCTATACTGTGCCGGTCACCTGTTTCAAGCAGCCATTGCTCATCACCGTTCTACCGGCAGTGATCGACTGCTCAATATCGCTTGCAAATATGCGGATTACATTTGTGAGGTATTTGGACCTGGGAAAAAGGAAACCCACCCGGGCCATCCAGAGATTGAGATGGGATTGATTGAACTATATCGGGAAACAGGACTAAAACGCTATCTTAATATGGCAGGTTTTTTCATCGACCACATTGGGGGCAAGGATATGCGGGAACTCCTGGGACACGCTGTACGAGCGTTATATTTCTGTTGTGGAATGACTGACTACTATGTAGAGACGGGAGACCGAGCCTATCCGAAGGCATTGGAGAGTTTATGGAAGAGTATGACAGAGACCAAGATGTACGTGACTGGAGCTGTGGGTGGTCGGGTCCACACCGAGTCCTTTGGTCGAGAATTTGAACTGCCAAACGAAAACTGTTATGCAGAAACCTGTGCAGCCATTGCCTCAGCGTTCTGGAACTGGCGGATGCTTACCATTAATGGAGAGGCTCGTTTTGCGGATCTCGTGGAATTAACATTGTATAACAGCATTTTCTCAGGTATCTCACTTGATGGGGAAAAATACTTTTACGTCAATCCTCATGCCAGTAGCGGTAGGTCTACGGGAGATCCATGGTACTCCTTTGATAGATCTAGTGCATCTACCCGCCAAACTTGGTTCAAATGTGCATGCTGTCCGCCGAACCTTGCACGAATATTTGCCAGTCTGTCTGGATATTTCTATTCAACCAGTAATGAGGGTATCTGGATTCACCTCTATGACAACAATACCGTCAACTGGCGTCTACCAGACGGAACGAAGTTTGTTCTTTCTCAAAGGACTAACTATCCCTGGGATGGCAAGATTGAAATTGAGATATTCCCGGAGAAAGAAAAAGAATTCAGCCTTTTCCTTCGTATCCCGGGGTGGTGTCGAAAAGCTTCTATCATGGTGAATGATGAGTTGATATCCGGTGCCATCCAAGCTGGCAGCTATTATGAGATTAAGAGAACCTGGAGGAAGAAAAGCAAGGTCGTCCTGGATATGGCGATGCCCCCAGTTTTGATGATCTCTAATCCTATGGTGGCTGAGAATCGTTGCAGTGTTGCGCTGAAGCGCGGTCCGATTATCTATTGTTTTGAAGGAGTAGATAACCCAGGCATATTTGTCCGACAAGCTAGATTAAAGGTAGATTCTGAAAACCCTGGGAAGAACCTTAAAACCGAATTTCGTCCTGATCTACTCGGGGGTGTTATGGTAATAAGAGGGGAAGGAATGATTCCTGTGGAGAATTGGGGTCCTCTATACAGACCTTTCGAGACAAATCCCGTCAAAACTAAACCAGTGGTTCTAAAAACAATCCCTTACTATGCTTGGGATAACCGCGGTGTCTCCGAGATGAGTATATGGATACAAATGGACAAAACTAAACTTTTATCAGAAAATGTAAAAACTAGTATAGCGTTTTCTAAATAACGTTACAACAATTTGTCATTGTGAGTGATAGCGAAACAATCTTAAAATCTTACCAACTGAGGGATTGCTTTGTCGCTTTGCTCCCTGGAATGACAGGATAAAATGTAAAGTTAATTGGGAAACGAACTACTAGATTAAAAAATCGATATCTTCAAGGCATAGGAATTTCAATAATTTCTCTGAATCGTTATGAAGTAAACCTCGGCAGACGAGATATCAGAAAAAAGAGGGGAGCAGGCTCGACTTGCTCGAGCGAAGCGAGAGTCGGCTTCGCCGATCGAGCCATCGAGGGGGGAATTCTGAAGGAATCGGCGAAGCCCTATTTCCCCCCTCGAGTATCTTGTTCCAAAAGTAGAGACACGACTTATGGAGGGGAATATAGGTTAAGATTTGAAAAAGTACTGATAAAATGAGGGGTTTGTAATAATGAATAATTACAGAATCAAAATTGATACAGAAAGACAAATTGGCAAAATAGATCTTAATATCTACGGTCACTTCATAGAACATCTAGGAAGATGTATTTATGGGGGTATTTATGAGGAGGACTCTTCTCTTTCTGATGAGAGAGGTTTCAGAAAAGATATATTGGAGGCAGCGAAAGCTATAAAATGTCCTCTTCTGAGATGGCCGGGAGGTAACTTTGCCTCCAATTATCACTGGGAAGATGGGATTGGTCCTAAGGAGAAAAGGCCGGTGCGGTTTGATCTTGCCTGGAGTAAAGAGGAGACAAATAGATTTGGTACAGACGAGTTTATTGACTATTGTCGAGCAATAGGAGCTGAGCCTTACATTTGTGTTAACATAGGAACTGGCACTTTAGACGAAGCCATACACTGGCTGGAATACTGCAATGGCAGTGGGAATACTTATTATGCGAAATTAAGAGAAAAAAATGGCCATCTAGAACCTTACCGGGTTAAATACTGGGGGATAGGGAACGAGAACTATGGGGAATGGCAAGTAGGATACAGATCAGCAAAGGAGTATGCGAAGGTTTTACGAGAATATGCCAAGTTTATGAAAGTGGTTGATCCCAACATAAAAGTCGTGGCTGTGGGGGCTGATAATCCTGATTGGGATCTTGAAGTAACCAAAACCGCCGGAAAATATATAGACTATATTTCCAATCACCAGTATGTGGGCTCCGGCGACTATTATGAAACAGTAGCTTCCATTTACTGGATTGAGAAGAGGCTAAAAATTCTAAAGAGTACGATAGAAATAGCTCAACCTTTAGCAAAAGAGGAAGAAAGAGTAAAAATCGCTTTTGATGAGTGGAATATTTGGTACAGAAGTACGCCAGAAAATGGCAATGAAGAAAATTATGCTCTGAAGGATGGACTATTCGCCGCTGGAGTGTTTATTATCTTGCATAAGCTATGTCGGAGCGTGACCCTGGCCAACCTGGCTCAACTGGTAAATGTACTGGGAGCTATCCACACGGAAAGGCATGGTCTTTACCTTACTTCAATTTATAGAGCTTTTGAGCTTTTTGTTAACCACACGGGAGAAATAGCACTAGATACTTTAGTTAATTCAGAAACTTACGATATTGTAGGGAAGGCGCATTTCGGTCGCAGAGGGTTCAAGCTAACCAATGTTCCCTATTTGGATGCCTCTGTAACCCTAAGCAGACACAAAGATAAGTTATATATTGTCACAGTTAATTATCATCGGGAGAAAGACATAGAGTGCCCTATATCCTTGGAAGGTTTTTCCTTTAAGGAAGAAGCAAAAGTCTATGAGCTTAACGGTCCCGATGTGATGGCGGTAAATGATTTTGATAACCCACAGAGAATCAGGATAAAAGATAAGACAATCAAAAAAGTCAGTCCTAGATTTAGTTATGTTTTTCCTGCCCATTCAGCCACGGTAATAGAATTCAAAGTGGGTTGACACTCCCCACAGAAAAAGGGGACGTGATTATTTTTTACCAGGGAAAAAATGGCTAAAATTCGTCTTTTGCTCTTAACCTTTTGGAGGGAACTTTCTGGCAGATTTTACTTCTTATGAGTCTATTTTAAATAAAAACAGTGGAGTGTCAAATAAAAAAAGTTGTTCGATGTTTAAATCCTGGATTTAAGTATTCTTGACATTTTCTATTCCAAACCCAGAATCACTTTTAATGTCACTCCCACCTTCAGGAGATTTTCTTCGCCAATATTTCCAAGCTTTCTTACCAACCTTTTTCTATCGATTACTCTTATCTGCTCACATAGGAGTACAGAATCTTTTGTCAATCCTCCAATGCCAGCAGCGATTTTAACGTGAGAAGGCAAAATAGGTTCTCTTATCTTAGTGATGAAAGTGATTATAATTGTACGAGGACTTTTCTCATTCGCTCTTTCTATCTGAATAATCAGAGCCGGCCTTATACCTCACTGATCTGTGCCTACAACTGGACTTAAGTCCAGTAGAAACACATCTCCCCTTTTTATTTCCACTTTATCTTCCCTTTAGCCAGCATTTCCTCATAAACTACAAGCTCAGAGGGATAATCACTCGTATCTGATTCTATTAGACTGCTTGTTTCCTTTTCTATCTGCTCCTCTTTTGCTAGCCGATGGTAAGCTTCCCTTATCTGCTGGGGAGTCAAATATACAGTTACCGGAATCATTTTTTTCTTTTGTTCAAGCATAACTTATTACCTCCTAATTTTTAATGAGACTATCGGTATCTACAACATAAGTAGAAAATGGGGACGGGATTATTTTTTGTTGAGGTGTCTTGAGCAGGGAGACTTATAGATACCAAAAAGGATCTTTCGTAAGACCAATGAAGGAGAAAAGATAGTAATCTTTTTCATCTATGCTTAACACTCCTATCTCTAAGAAAAAAGGAAACAAAGAGAAAGAAAAAGCAAGATTTATTGGCTTAGTTTGAAGGCTAAATCCACTGCCTCTTTTGCCGAGTCAACAATGTGAGGTCTTAGATTAAAATTTTTTAATAGAGTTTCGTCGCTCAGGATATCCATCCAGCCGCCGCTTCCACGTATGAGGATGGTTGGCTTGCCAATATTTAAGGAGTAGGATATCTCATTAAGGGTACCCCACCTCCCCGCTATTCCAATTACCGCATCAGCGCTATTTACGAGGATATAGTTTCTGGCATAACCAAGGTGGGTAGCGATAGCGACATCGATAAATCTATTGGCCTTCTCCTTGGCCCCAGGAAGAATTCCGATGGTCAGCCCCCTCCCTTTTTTTGCTCCCTTTGCTGCTTGTTCCATAACTCCACCCTTTCCTCCACAAATTAAAACTCCATCCCTTTGAGCAATATAGTATCCTACTTCCTCGGCAGTTTTTAATGTAGCCGAAGAAAGTTCCTTATCAGTACTATCGCTTCCACAGACACCTATTAACTTTCTCATATCTTCTGGACCTCTCTCAACATCCTTTTTAGTTTCCCGGCTCTCGACCGAAGACTACTGCTTTTCTCTTTTTCCTTTCTTACAATCTCTGAGGGAGCTTTTCTTATAAAATCTTTGCTTAAGAGTTTCTTTTGCAGGTTTTTTAGTTCTTTTTCTATTGTTTCTAAGTTTTCCTTCAGCCTCCTTCTTTCTTTATCAAAGTCCATCTGTGGTTTTAGGGGAATGAAAATGTCTATATCATCCACTAAAGAGGAAATAGAACCAGTTGGTTTGGCTATTTTCTCGCCTATTATCAGCTTCTCTGTTCTTACCAAATTGGCGATATAGGATCTATTTTCACGCAGGAGGTTCAGTTTTTCTTCATTGGGTGATTTAAGGTAAAGATCTATTTTTTTTGGGGGGGCAATTCCCATCTCTGACCTCACATTACGCGCCTCCTGAATAACTTGCATTAAAAGGTTCATTTTTTCCTCTACCTTTGGCTCAGCTTTTTTTTCAGCCACTGGCCAGTTGGATATAGTGATGCTCTCCTCGTGAGTGGAAAGACGCTGATAAATCTCCCCAGTGATAAAAGGCATAAAAGGATGGAGCAGTTTCAAGGTTCCCTCCAGGACATAATGGAGGATCCACTGGGCTGTGTAGCGGGAAGATTCCCCTTCCTCTCCCAGTAAACGGGACTTTACCAGCTCTATATACCAATCGCAGAATTCTCCCCAGAGAAACTGATAAATAGAGTTCGCCGCCTCGGAAAATCTATAATGGTCTAAATGCTTGGTCACGCGGTTAACCAGAGAAAAGAAACGCCCCAAAATCCATCTATCGCAAAGCTCTGGCGATTTAAGATCATCTACTGTTCCTCCCGGCCTAAAATCGGTAAGATTCATCAAGGTAAATCTGGAGGCATTCCAGATCTTATTGGCGAAGTTTCGGTACCCTCGCAGTCTATTTTCAGAGAAGCGAAGATAAGGAGAATCTGTCTTTGGGGCTACCAGGGAGAATCTAAAGGCATCGGTTCCATATTTTTCCATCATCCGCAAAGGGTCCACCACATTTCCCTTAGATTTACTCATTTTTTCTCCTTTCTCATCGCCGATTAGAGGATGGATGTAAACCTGGCGAAAGGGGATCTGATGAGTAAATTTAAGGCCCATCATTACCATACGAGAGACCCAGAAAAATAAAATGTCCCAGGCTGTACAGAGAAGGGAAGTAGGATAGAATTTCTTCAGCTTCTCTTTCTTTTCGGGCCAGCCTAGAGTAGAAAATGGCCAGAGACTAGAGGAAAACCAGGTATCAAGGACATCCGGGTCTTGTTCCAAGTCTCTTGAGCTACAACCATCACATTGGGTTGGCTTTCTTGTGGCTACTATCATCTTTCCACAGCTCTGGCAGTGCCAGACTGGAAGTCGGTGTCCCCACCAAATCTGACGAGATACGCACCAGTCATGAATGTTTTCCAGCCACTGAAAGTAGCCCTTTTTCCAAAAGGAAGGGATGAATTCAATCTTTTTTTCCTTAACTGCTTTCACTGCCTCCCTGGCCAATTTTTCCATCTTTACGAACCATTGAGGAGAAAGATAAGGTTCAACTTCTGTCCTGCAGCGATAGCAGTGGCCAATTCTGTAAGGGTAGTCCTCGATTTTTTCCAGGCATCCTCTTCTCTTGAGGTCCTCTAGAATTTTTCTGCGACACTCGAATCTATCTAAGCCCTGGTAAGAGTCTCCATTTTTATTTATGGTACCGTCTTTATTTAAAACGTTAATAACAGGAAGATTATGTCTTTTACCGATGAGAAAGTCATTGGGATCATGAGCAGGGGTAACCTTAAGAATGCCGGTGCCAAACTTAGGGTCAACATATTCGTCATAGACGAGAGGGAGCTCACGGCCTAAAAGAGGAAGGCTAAGTTTCCTCCCTTTAAGATTTTTATATCTTTCATCTTTCGGATTGGCTGCCACAGCAGTATCTCCTAGCATAGTCTCGGGCCTGGTGGTGGCAACGACTAGATGAATCTTTTTTGCATCTAGTTTATTTTTAAAGGGATATCTTATATAGTAGAGTTTTCCTTGCTTTTCTTCATATTCCACCTCGATGTCTGAGAGGGCTGTCTCGCAGCGAGGACACCAGTTAATGATATAATCACCCCTATAAATATATCCTTCTTTATAGAGGCGAACGAATACCTCCTCTACCGCTTGGCAATGGGATTTATCCATGGTGAAGGATTTATCCTGCCAACTGCAGGAGACACCTAATTTTCTAAGCTGGGAGAAAATTCTTTCTCCATATTTTTCTTTCCATTGCCAAACCCGCTGTAGGAATTTTTCTCTGCCTAATATTTGTCTACTTAGTCCTTCTTCAGCCAGACTTTTTTCCACCACATTCTGGGTAGCAATGCCGGCGTGGTCAATGCCTGGAACCCATAGCACCTCGTATCCCTGCATTCTCTTGAAGCGAGCCACAATATCTTGCAGAGTGTTGTTGAAAGCATGACCCATATGTAGGGCGCCAGTGATATTAGGAGGAGGCATTACCATGGAGAAGGCGGTTTTCTTTTTACCCGGATGGGGAGAAAAATAGTTATTTCTTTCCCAGAAATCTGCCCATTTTTTTTCTATTTCTTGAGGCTCATATCTTTTCTTCATTTTTTCCAGTGGCTTCATCCTCCCAGGCATCTTAATAAGAAGGAGAGCGATTGTCAAGTTAAAAAAAGGGGATAAAAAAAGGGGACGTGATTAATTTTCTTGACTTCTTGGATTTTATTAGTAAGATGAAATAGAAAGGAGAATTAAATGCCTAGACAGGCTCGTGTTGTTATTGCCAACATACCCTATCACATAATTCACCGGGGGAATAACAGACAGGCCATATTTTTTGGTGAGAATGATTATAAATTCTTTCTTGAAGCAATGAAAGAAGCCAAAGAAAAGCATCCTAATAAAGTCTATGCCTATGTGTTAATGAGCAATCATGTCCATCTTTTGTTAGAGCCAAAGAAAAGAGAGAATCTTCATCAATTCATAAAACTTCTTGCTGCAAAATATACCGGCTATGTTAATAGGATTTATCAGAGGACAGGAGTACTTTGGGAGGGCCGATTTAGAAGCTCTCCGGTGGGAGGCGAAAGATATTTTTTAGCCTGTCTGCGTTACATCGAGATGAATCCTTTGCGGGCAGGGATGGCTAAGGAGTTAGAAGAATACCCCTGGAGTAGTTACAGATTCCGAGCCCACGGAGAGAACAGCAAGATTTTAGATTACGATGTGTGGTATGAAGCATTGGCAGAGGAGGCATTAGTCAGGCAGAAAAGGTATAGAAAATTCTTCCAGGAGACAGTTCTGGAAAGTGAATGGAAGTTAATCAGAGAAATGGCCAACAGGGGAGGAATAACAGGGAGTCAAAAATTCTCAGAAAAGATTGAGAAGATTTTGGGCAGGAAGATTATATTGAGACCAATAGGAAGACCTAAGATAAAAAAATAATCACGTCCCCTTTTTTTACAAGAGAAGAAAATGATATTTTTTTCTGAAAAGTGCTTGGAATACCGGGCCCAGGGTCATCCAGAATCACCGGAAAGAGTAAAGATTACCTACGATTATCTAAAGGAAAAGGGATTTTCTTTTCAGCAGGCTCAAGTCTGCAGCGAGGGGGATCTTCTGTTAGTTCACACCAGATCTTTTCTGAAGAAAGTAAAAGAAAATCGGTTTTTTGATGCGGATACTCCCAATATTAATGGCGTCTATGAACACGCTATTCTCTCGGCAGGTGGGGCTGTTGAAGCGATGAAAAAAGCTATGGAGGAAGAGCCAAGTTTTTCCTTATTAAGGCCTCCAGGCCATCATGCCGGAAAAGACTATCTCGGTGGGTTCTGTTACTTTAACAATATGGCCATAGCGGTGATCAAGGCTCTAGAGAAGGTTGAGAGAGTGGCTATTCTCGATTTTGATGGGCATCATGGAAATGGAACCGAGGATATTTTCCTGGGTGACCTTCGAGTTGTTTATCTTTCCTTACATCAATATCCTGCCTATCCCGGAACCGGCACAGCTTCTCAAAAGAATTGTCTTAACTATCCTCTCTTACCCGGGACGGGAGAGGAAAGATATCTTCAGGTTTTCTCGCAGGGTCTGGAAAAGGTTAAAAAATTTGATCCCGCCTTAATCGGGGTCTCGGCTGGGTTTGATGGATACAAGGAAGATAGGCTTCTCAATCTGGAACTGGAGGTCAAAACCTATTATAATATTGGCAGATCTATAAAAGATTTGGGTAGACCTTGCTTTGCTGTCCTGGAAGGAGGCTACAGCAGTGACCTTCCCCTCTGTGTTTATCAGTTCCTCCAAGGGATAGGGGTAAAATAGATAAAAGGGTAGGTGCTCCGGACACGCCGGTTCCCTTTACTCCAGGGATGGATGGAAAACTATTGGGTGCCAGGCGAGGCCCATGTAATAAGGGCAGTTAGAGAAGTTATGGGTGGATAAGGAGGTTAAGATGGAAAAAGATATTTTGTTTGGCTCCTGTTTACCACCATTTGGTGACTGTGCAGATAGATTCGTATTATCAGGCTACAGTGGTGTAAAAAGAACCCCCGTAGAGATGATTAAAAGGGCTGGTAAGGTTAAAAGCTTATCGGGAATAGAATTGGTAGGGACCTGGCACCTAAGCGATAATAACATTAGAGAAATAAAAAAGGTGGTGGAGGACGTCGGTCTTAAGGTCTGTATGGTGACGCCTGATATGTGGGCTAGAGGTAAGTGGGGAAAAGGGGGATTCACCTCCAGAGATGAAAAAACACGGGAAGAGGCAATAAGAGATGTGAAGGCCTCCATGGATTGGGCCATTGAACTCGATTGTGATGCGATTGAGCTTTGGTTTGGTCAGGATGGATACGACTATTTATTCCAGGCTAATTATATGGAAGCCTGGGATAGGTTAGTAGGAGCAACTAGAGAATGTGCCGATTATCGACCTGAGGTAAAGGTCTGCCTTGAGTACAAAATCAAAGAGCCGAGAACGCACATTTTCGTAGGAACAGCGGGTAAAGCTCTTCTCTTGGCTAAAGAGGTCAATAGGGACAATGTCGGAGTTCTGGTGGATGTGGGCCATGCCCTGGCCGCCGGAGAGAATCCGGCTGAATCCATTGCTCTTCTTTCCAGAAGCAAGAAGCTCTTTTACCTTCACTTCAATGACAATTATGCCACCTGGGATGACGATATGATGGTTGGCTCGGTTCATCTTCTGCAGTACCTTGAGCTACTATACTGGTTGAAAAGGACTGGCTATAAAGGATGGCATACCCTGGATATATTCCCCTATCGGGAAGATGGCCTTAGAGCAGTGGAAGAAAGCATCGCCTGGATCAAGGGTCTCTATGAGCTTCTGAATAGGATTGATTATCGGAGGATAGAAAAGATAATAGAAGAAGGAGACGCCACTCAAGCATCTGAGATTTTGAGAACAAGCATTCTTTCCTGGAGTCAAAATCGAGTTTAAATTCTCTATTTGGTCAGGATGAAAAGGCGGAAGAAATGAAGAAATATTTAATCTATGCAATAATGGTAGGTTTAGTTATGTCCCTTTCGAGAGTTACTATTTTCTCGGCAGAAAAAAGCAAAGAAGATGTGTACAGGCTGCAAAGAGAGAAAATGGTGGCAGATCAGATTGAGGCTAGAGGAGTCAAGGATGAAAAAGTCCTTTGGGCCATGAGGACTGTTCCTCGCCACAAATTCGTCTCAGAAGATCTTATAAACTCTGCCTATGAAGATAGACCTTTACCTATCGGCTTCGGGCAGACCATTTCTCAGCCTTACATCGTGGCTCTGATGACGCAGTTTTTGGGCGTTGGTGAAAAAGATAAGGTCTTAGAGGTGGGCACTGGCTCTGGTTACCAGGCGGCTATTCTTTCCGGAATTGTTGAGGAGGTTTACACTATAGAAATATTTGAAGAACTGGGAACAATGGCCGGGAAAAGATTAAGAGATTTGGGTTACCACAACGTAAAGGTTAAGGTGGCTGATGGATATTATGGCTGGCCGGAGGAAGCTCCCTTTGATGCAATCATTGTTACCTGTGCTGCCACTCATATTCCTCCTCCCTTGATTGAGCAGTTAAAAGACGGAGGAACAATGTGCATACCGGTAGGTAGTGTTTTCTGGACTCAAAACTTGATGCTGGTGAAAAAGAAGAACGGTAAAATTACCGCTAGAAGTGTCCTTCCGGTAAGATTTGTTCCCCTGTTGGGAAAGCACTAGAGTGGCGCTCTTTTTTTCTATATTCCTGATTTCCTTCTCCATCCTTTCCTACGAAATCCTTTTGATGAGGATCTTTTCCATAACGAGCTGGTCGCACTTTGCTTATATGATCATTAGTATTGCCCTCCTCGGTTTTGGTGGTAGCGGAACCTTTATCTCCCTGTTTCAGAATAAATTAAAAAAATATTTTTATCCTTCTTTTACTATCCTCTCCTTTTCCTTCTCCATTTCCCTTTTCCTTTGTTTTCTCCTTTCTCAACGAATTCCCTTTGACCCTTTTCTCATCGTCTGGTATCGGCGCCAGTATCTTTATCTATTGGAATATTATCTGGTTCTTTTCGTCCCCTTTTTCTTAGGAGCAAGTTGCGTTGGACTAATGTTTGCTGAATTTCCCCAGAAGATCAGTAGAGTTTACTTCTATAATCTTTTGGGATCAGGAGGGGGCGCTTTAGGAGCAGTTCTTTTTCTCTATGTTTTTACTCCTCTTCGGGTACTGGTGCTCATAACTTCAATTGCCTTCCTGGCCGCTCTAATTTCCTCATCTTATCTGGCCAGAAGGATTTTAATCGGCCTTGTTTTCGCTTCCTTTGCCCTGATCTTTCTTTTTTTTCTCTTTCCCCCGAAACTTATGATTTCTCAATACAAAGGCTTAAGTACCACCTTAAATCTTCCCCAGGCAAAAGTTTTAAACGAGGTCTCATCTCCTCTAGGCCTTATTGACGTTGTCAGTAGTCCAGCTATAAGGCATGCCCCTGGCCTTAGCCTCAATTTTGAAGGCACGATTCCTCCCCAATTGGGTATTTTTATAGATGCCGACTCTATGTCTGCTATTACTGATTTTGGGGGTAGGCTCTCCAATCTAAGATTTCTAGATTATACCACCTCAAGTTTGCCCTACCATCTTCTTCGCCTACCCAAAGTACTGGTTTTAGGAGCTGGAGGGGGCTCAGAGGTTCTCACCGCCCTCTATCATCAAGCCTCGTCGATTGAGGCTTTGGAGATTAACCCCCAGGTGATAAGTCTGGTGCAGACTGAACACAGCGATTTCTCCAATCACCTTTATTCCCTTCCCCAGGTGAGGCCGGTAGTAGCTGAGGGACGTGGTTTTATTCAGTCCAGCGAGAAAAAATATGATCTAATTCAGATTGCCCTTTTGGATTCCTTTAGTGCTTCCTCAGCCGGCGTTTACGCCTTATCGGAAACCTATCTTTATACTCTCGAAGCTGTAAAGGAGTACATAAGGCACCTTACCCCTGAGGGCATTCTCTCCATTACCAGATGGTTGAAGATGCCTCCACGGGATGGAATTAAGATATTTGCTACGGCAGTAGAGGCTCTAGAAGATCTGGGGATAAAAGATCCTTCCTCTCATCTCGTCTTTATAAGAAGCTGGGCTACCTCCACTTTGCTCGTCAAACGATCTTTTTTCTCTTCCTCCCAGATAATGGCAGCCAAGAAATTTTCTCGCATCAGGCTATTTGATCTTATCTGGTATCCAGGCGTAAAATCAGGGGAGGCCAATCGCTACAACACTTTACCCGAAGCCTATTATTATGATGCAAGTAGAAAAATTCTTTCCCCAGAAAGGGAAAAGTTTTATCAAAATTATCTATTCTATATAAGGCCGGCTACTGATAATTCTCCCTATTTCTTTCACTTTTTTAGGTGGAAGTCTCTACCCTACCTTCTTAAAACCATGGGGAGTCAATGGATTCCTTTTATAGAATGGGGATATATAGTTTTGATGGCCACTTTGTTTCAAGCAGTAGTGGTGAGTATAGTTTTGATTATCCTTCCCTTGTTCGGGCTCAAAAGCTCCACCACGGTATCGAGGCACAGGCTACCTATTTTGGTCTATTTTCTTTTTCTGGGCTTAGGATACATGTTTGTGGAGATCTCTTTTATCCAAAAATTCACCCTTTTTTTATCTTATCCTATTTATGCGGTGGCGGTGGTAATATCAGGTTTTCTTTTTTTCTCCGGATGGGGAAGTTATCTAAGTGGACGAATCAGAATAGGTCGAGCAGGTAGTGTAGCCTCTGCTGTGGGAGCAATAATAATTATCTGTCTTATCTATTTGGGGTTCTTAGACAGCATTTTTCGAAGGTTCATCTCTTTATCGGACACCATAAAGATAGTGCTTTCCCTTCTCTTTCTTTCCCCTTTAGCTTTTTTTATGGGAATGCCCTTCCCTCTGGGGCTTAGCAGAGTTTCTGTCAAAAAGTCCTTCCTTGTGCCTTGGGCCTGGGGGGTAAATGGCTGTGCTTCTGTGATCAGCCCAGTCCTGGCCACTATCCTGGCCACTTCCGCGGGATTTAATTTAGTGGTGATAATGGCCCTTTTCCTGTATTTCTTGGCGGCCATAATTTTTGCTCGCCTTTAAAATATGGGAAAGGGGGACGTGATTATTTTTTGAGATATATTAAGTCGTCTATGAGGTAGCAGGCAAACTGCAAAGAAAATTGTGAGCCGGAATTTCGTAAAAAATAATCACGTCCCCTTTTCCTGGTAGAAACTCCGATGTGAATGGTTTTGGTGCGCATGGTCTGAAAACTACAGATGGGCAGGGTCGCTGCAAGGATAGCCCAAGCAGCAAAGATTCAAAAATCAAGACCTGACCCTTTTGAGTGCTCTCAACCAAGGACGCTCAGACTCAGCACGGTCTTTGTTTCTTGACTTTCTTTGGAAAAGTTGTTATAGTTTGGGCTAAATGGATAGTTATGCTTTAGGGGTCAAACCGCGGAAGTTAAAAAGGGGAAGGATTTGTCCCGCAGAGGAGAAAGCAGTGAAGATTCCCTTGCTCGATTTGAAATCTCAGTACAAGACAATCGAAGGAGAAGTTAATAGAGTGGTAGAAGAGGTTTTGGAAAGTGGACATTATATCCTGGGTCAAAATGTGAAAGCCCTGGAAGAGGAAATTGCTGACTATTGCGAAGTTAAGTATGCCATAGGAGTTGCCTCGGGCACAGATGCCTTAAGGCTGAGCTTATTGAGCTTGGGAGTGGGTGAAGGAGATGAGGTGATAGTTACTCCTTTTACTTTTATTGCCACTGCTGAGGTGATTACTCAGGTAGGTGCCAGACCCACCTTCGTTGATATTGAGGAAAAAAGTTTTAATCTGGATCCCGCCAAGATAGAAAAGGCCCTAACCCATAGGACCAAAGCCATAATTCCGGTTCATCTTTATGGGCAGGCCGTAGATATGCGCAAGATAATGCACACAGCAAAAGAACACAGTTTGAAAGTAATCGAAGACGTTGCTCAGGCCTTTGGAACAGAGTATCGTGGATGGGCTGGCCACCCAAAAAAGTTGGGCTCCATGGGAGATGTAGGGTGTCTTAGTTTCTTTCCGACCAAGAATCTGGGAGGATACGGTGATGGAGGAATGGTTCTGACCAATGACCATGAGGTAGCTAGAAGGATAAAAATGCTCAGAGTTCATGGTCTAGACTCAAACTGTGGTCATTCTCTACTGGGATATAATAGTCGGTTGGATGAACTGCAAGCGGCAATTCTTAGAGTGAAGCTAAGATGGGTAGATGAATGGACAAGGATGCGTCGTCAAAATGCATCTCTTTATAATAAGCTGTTCTCTTCTTCTACAGTTCCGGTGAGAATTCCCTTTCAGGCTCCCTATGCCAGACATAGTTTCTGTGTTTACACTATTCGGATACCCAAAAGAGACAGGTTAAAGGATTACTTGAAGAAAAAAGGGATTGAAACCAAGATTTATTATCCTCTTCCCCTGCATCTTCAGAAGGTTTATAGGGATCTCGGCTACGATGATCTTGATCTCCCGATAGCGGAAAGAGTCTCTAAAGAAGTTCTCTCCCTACCGATATATCCAGAGCTACGCGAAGCGCAGATTGAGTTTGTGGTAAAAGAGATTAAAAATTTTTTTCATAATATTCAATTTGGCCATTGACCTCAGGAGAAAGGACGTGGCAAGCTACCTGATAACCGGGGGAGCAGGTTTTATCGGATCACATCTGGTGGGAAGGCTATTAAAAGAGGATGAGGAGGTAATAGCTATTGATAATTTTGATGATTACTATGATCCCAAAATAAAGAGAAGCAATATCAAAGAATATTTGGGTAACAGGAATTTTGAGTTAAGGGAAGTGGACCTGCGGGATCCGCAAGAGTTAAGAAGAGTTTTTCAATCCGATAAAATTGCTCAAGTTATCCATTTAGCGGCCAGGGCTGGAGTTAGACCCTCTTTAAGGAATCCTCTTTTGTATGAGGAAGTAAACATCAAGGGCACCTTGAATTTGTTAGAAATATGCAAGGATTATCCCGTGGAAAATTTTATTTTTGCTTCCTCTTCTTCGGTCTATGGCACCGCCAGCACTCCCTTTGTGGAAGATGAGAACCTTAACAAACCTACCTCCTTTTATGCAGCTACCAAGCAGGCTGGAGAGCTCATTTGCCATACCTATCATCATCTCTACAGTATTCCCACCACTTGCTTGAGACTGTTCACTGTTTATGGTCCCCGACAGAGACCGGAGATGGCCATACATAAATTTACCAGGCTGATCGATGAAGGCGGGGAAATAACTATTTTTGGTAATGGGCATTCAAAAAGGGATTATACCTATATTTCGGACATTATTGATGGAATTATGAGAGTACTGCACAAAAAATTCGACTATGAGGTATTCAATCTAGGCAGATCACAACCAATCGAGTTGAGAGAACTCGTGGCATTAATTGAGTCGGGTCTGGGAAAGAAAGCCAGAATAGGACATCTTCCTGACCAGCCAGGCGATCTTCCCATCACTTTTGCTGATCTCACTAAATCGAGGAAGGTATTGGGTTATAATCCCAGGATAGGAATAGAAGAGGGTATTAGAAGATTTATCGAATGGCACCGGAATAAACCTTAATTTTGAGGAAGAACCCCGAGATGTTCTTGAGAGGGTCTCTATGAACATTTCTATCATTGGTATTGGGCATGTAGGATTAGTTACTGGAGCATGTTTTGCAGAGATAGGCAATCAGGTAATCTGTGTGGATAACGATAAGGAAAAAATTGCTACTCTGAAAAAAGGAAAAATGCCTATCTACGAGCCTCACCTCGGGGAACTAGTTAAAAAAAACGTTAATGAAGAGCAGCTTTTCTTTTCTACCTCCATTGAGGAAGGTGTATCGAAATCCAGCGTGATCTTCATTGCGGTGGGAACACCTCCTAAGGAAAATGGAGAGGCAGATCTATCTTCGGTGGAGAAAGTCTGTAGTCAGATTGCCCGAAATATGAAGGATTATAAGTTGGTGGTGGAAAAGAGCACTGTTCCAGTACAAACCGGACAGTGGATAAAACGTCTGTTTAACCTGCATGATTCTCATCAGGATTTTGACGTTGCCTCAAATCCTGAGTTTTTGCGGGAGGGAAGCGCTATACACGATTTTCTTAATCCGGATAGAATTGTCATCGGGGTGGAGAATGAAAGAGCAGCCAACATCCTAAAGGAACTTTACTCCCCTATTATCAAACGTAGTTTTGACTCCTCTTTAAAATCTTCTCTGGTCAATCACATTCCCCTGCTTATAACCGACCTTCAAAGTGCAGAGCTAATAAAGCATGCCTCCAACTCTTTTCTGGCTGCCAAGATATCCTTCATAAATGCAGTGGCTGATATCTGCGAGAGAGTAGGAGCTGACGTAGAGAAGGTAGCTCAGGGAATGGGATATGATCCTCGCATTGTCCCGGCCTTTCTTAAAGCTGGAGTAGGTTTTGGAGGTTTCTGTTTTCCCAAGGATCTGCAGGCGTTTATCCAGATAGCGGGAAAGTTTAATTATGATTTTGCTCTTCTCAAAGAGGTAGAGAGAATAAACAAAGATAGACCAAGAAGACTGGTGGAGAAAATAGAGGAGGCTTTATGGGTGTTAAAAGATAAAACTATTGGTATTCTTGGTCTTGCCTTTAAGCCAGACACCGATGATATGAGATTTGCTCCCTCAATTGAAGTGATAAATCTATTGCAAAAAGAGAAAGCAAAAGTAAAAGTCTATGACCCAGTAGCCATGGACAAGGCTAAAATGATTTTAAAGGATGTAGAGTACGGTAAAAATCCCTATCTGGTGGCCGAGGGAAGCAATGCCTTAGTCATCGTTACTGAATGGAGTGAATTTCGAGGTCTTGACCTGGCAAAAATAAAGGGTTTACTGGCCAATCCCATCATCGTAGATGGGAGAAATATCTTCGATCCAGCCAAGATGAAAAAACTGGGTTTTGTGTATAAGGCAATGGGAAGATGAGAATATTAATAACCGGGGGAGCAGGTTTTCTTGGTTCACATTTATGTGACTATTTGCTGGCTAAAGGTCATGAGGTGATAGCTCTGGATAATCTTATTACTGGAAAGGTCGTCAATATCGTTCATCTAGCTGGAAATGAGCATTTCCAATTCATCAAGCAGGATGTGACCGAATATCTTTATCTTAAGGGGAAAATAGACTATATCCTTCATTTTGCTTCCCCAGCCAGCCCTGTTGATTATCAAAAGTATCCTATTCAAACTTTGAAGGTGGGTTCTTTAGGAACGCACAAAGCTCTGGGCCTGGCCAGAGAGAAAAAAGCAAAATTTTTGCTTGCTTCGACTTCTGAGGTTTATGGGGATCCTCAGGTAAATCCTCAAAAAGAGGACTACTGGGGAAATGTTAACTCCCTGGGTCCAAGAGGAATGTACGATGAAGCCAAGAGGTTTGCTGAGGCTTTGACTATGGCCTATCATCGCTATCATAAGATGCATACAAAGATCGCTCGCATATTTAATTCGTATGGACCCAGGATGAGGAAGGATGACGGAAGGGTTGTTCCTACTTTTATTAATCAGGCCCTAAAAGGAGAACCTCTCACTGTCTTTGGAGATGGCTCTCAGACAAGGAGTTTTTGTTACGTTTCAGATCTGGTAGAAGGGATATATAAGCTGATGGTCTCAGAGATAAATGAGCCGGTGAACCTGGGCAGTCCTCATGAGATGAGCATCCTGGATTTTGCTAGATCGGTGCTTGAAATCACTCGCAGCCAGAGCAAGATAACCTATAAACCTCTGCCAGAGAATGATCCCAGGGTAAGGCGACCGGATATATCCAGAGCAAGGAAATATTTGAAATGGCAGCCAAAAGTCGAGTTAAGAGAGGGATTGAAGGAAACTTTAGCCTGGTTTGAAAAAGAGACCTAGCTGGTTTGGATTACGTTTCAAAAACGGGGGAAATTTCGATGCTTGATAAGGAGTTACTTAAAATTCTGGCCTGTCCTATCTGTAAAAGCGGGGTCAAACTTGAGGGTAATAAAATTATCTGCAGCAAGTGTAAAAAATACTATCCCATCAGGGATGGTATTCCGGTCATGCTGATAGACGAGGCAAAGGATTTAGAATAAGAGGTTAATGATCTACTTTAAGAGAGGACGGGAATTTGCGCTGTATCGGGGCTGAAAGAGGGTCAAGGTGGAAGATAGAGCAGTAGAGGAAATAAAACGGCACTTCGATGTGGTAGCGGAAAGCTTAAAAGATGAGATTAAGCTAATAGCAGAAGGACATGTCCTTCTGAACAAAACAATAGGCGATCTTCGAGAAGATATAGATGAGCTTCGAAAAGAAAATGCACAAGAGCATGCTATCCTCAACAGGAGAATAGATGATCTCCGTAAAGAGAATGCGGAAGAACATGCTCTCCTCAACAGGAGAATAGATGATCTCCGTAAAGAGAATGCGGAAGAACATGCTATGCTGAACCAGAGAATAGACGATCTTCGTAGAGAGAATGCAGAGGAACATCGAGAGATCCTATCAGCCATAAAGTTTTCCTACGCTGAGCTGGACCACCGCATCGTAGCTCTAGAGGACAAATTCGCTGACATTGAGAAACGTATAACTCGTCTAGAAAGTCTTCGTTAGGATCTTAGAATTGTGGATTGCAGACTTGATTTTTTGCGTTTTTGACCTAGGACTTAGGACTAACTTGGGGTGAGTAAAATGAAGGCTTTGATCTTAAGTGGAGGAGCAGGTACTCGTCTTCGGCCCATTACCCATACCGCAGCCAAACAGCTTATTCCTGTGGCCAACAAACCCATACTTTTTTATGGAATTGAGGCAATTAAAGAAGCAGGTATTAGTGATGTAGGAGTTGTCACCGGAGATACTCATGAGGAGATAAAGGAAGCAGTGGGAGGAGGGGAAAAGTGGGGGATTAAGGTTACCTACATTCGACAACCGTCTCCCTTAGGTTTAGCTCATGCGGTAAAGGAATCGAGAGATTTCTTGCAGGATGAGCCCTTTGTGATGTACCTGGGAGATAACATAGTAAAACAGGGAATAAACTCTTTAGTAAAAGAATTCCGAGAAAAAAAACCTAATTCCCAGATTCTTCTCGCTCATGTCAATAATCCCCGGCAATTTGGGGTAGCAGAGCTTAAAGGTGATAAAGTGGTGAGGTTAGTGGAAAAGCCTAAAGAGCCAAAGAGTGACCTGGCTTTAGTAGGCGTGTATATGTTTGATCACCATGTGTTTGAGGCAGTAGACAATATCAAGCCATCCTGGAGGAATGAGCTAGAAATTACCGATGCTATACAGTACCTAATTGAGCATGGTTATCTAGTTCATTCTCATATCATTAACGGCTGGTGGAAAGATACCGGCAAACGTGAGGATTTACTGGAGGCTAACAGGATAATGCTGGACGATGTTAAAACAGAGATAAAAGGAGAAGTGAGTGAAGATTCCAGGATTTATGGAAGGGTAAAGATAGATTCTGGAGTCCAGGTAATTAAGAGTGTAATCCGAGGGCCAGCCATAATCGGTAGAGGGTGTAGGTTAATAA
Organism: uncultured Clostridia bacterium; assembly: GCA_964543295.1. Lineage (GTDB taxonomy): Bacteria > Aerophobota > Aerophobia > Aerophobales > AE-B3A > AE-B3B. The sequence continues at coordinate 86,498 of CAZIXA010000002.1, forward strand.
AGTCCTACATTGGTCCTTTTACCTCTGTCTATTATAATACTTTAATTGAAGAATCCGAGATAGAACACAGTATTGTTATGGAGGAATGTAAAATTACTGGCTTGAAATCACGCATAGAAGACAGCCTCATCGGAAAAAATGTAGTTATCAGTAAGTCAACCGCCAAGCCCCAGGCTTATCGATTTATGCTGGGCGACAGTAGTGAAGTGGGGACAATTTAGACAAGAGGAGCAATAGGTTGAGACTGCTTGTTACCGGTGGAGCTGGCTTTATCGGGAGTAATTTTGTAAGACACACACTCAAAAAATATCCTGACTATGAAATTGTCGTTCTTGACAAACTCACCTATGCCGGGGATCTTGATAATTTAAAGGAGTTTCTGAATCCAGACAATTTATATTTAAGAAAAGATTATAAAACCTCATATGCTCATCATCCGATTGAAAGTTTGTGGTCTGGAGTGAAGGCTAGATTCATTGAAAGAAAGCTTTTAGCCGATCGGCTTCTCTTCATTCAGGGAGATATCTGCGATTCTCAATTAGTAGAACGAATAATGCCTGATGCGGATGTGGTAGTGAATTTTGCCGCCCAAAGCCACGTGGACCGTTCCATACTGGAAGCGGGTAGCTTCGTTACCACTGATGTCTATGGTACCTATGTTCTCCTCGAGGCCGCCAGAAGATACAAAAAAAATAGATTCATTCAAATTGGCACCGATGAGGCATACGGAAGCATTGAGAAAGGCTCATTCAAAGAGACAGATCCTTTAAATCCGTCCAGTCCCTATGCAGCAAGTAAGGCGGCTGCTGATCTATTAGTAAAATCCTATTATGTGACCTATGATCTCCCAGTGATAATTACCCGTAGTAGCAATAATTTTGGGCCCTATCAGCATCCGGAAAAACTAATTCCTTTATTTATTACTAATGCTATCGATAATATGCATCTTCCCTTATATGGAGATGGGATGAATGTCAGGGATTGGCTATATGTTATTGATAATTGTTTTGCTATTGACCTGGTGCTTCATAAAGGCAGGCGGGGTGAGATATATAATATTGGCGCAGATAATGAACAAGCCAATATTGAGATAACGAGGATGATTTTGAAACTGCTGGGCAAGCCCGAAGACTTGATCAAGTTAGTTCAAGATAGGCCAGGCCATGATCGGCGGTATGCGCTTAACTCTACCAAAATAAAAAAGCTGGGCTGGAAAACGAGCTATTACTTCGAAGAAGCCATGAAAAGGACTGTTGACTGGTATATGAACAATAAGGACTGGTGGCGGAAAATAAAAGAAAAAGACAGGGACTATCGAGAATACTATAGAAAGCAATATATTGAGCGGGAAACCATATGAAAATTCTTATTACCGGGATCAGCGGGATGTTGGTGGTAGACTTTTGGTGTATCTTTCGAAGTAGAGCCCTAAAAGAATATCTACAGGAAAGGAAAGGCTTATGATTGAAGGGGTTAGGTTAAAAGAGCTTAAGTCCATTCCCGATGAAAGGGGCCGGGTGATGGAAATATTAAGAGCTGATGATGAGGGGTTTGAAAGATTTGGCCAGGTATATATGACCACTGCTTACCCGGGAGTAGTAAAGGCCTGGCATTACCATAAACTCCAGACCGATAATATGGCTGTAATAAAGGGAATGATGAAGGTTGTTCTCTACGATGGACGGAAGGATTCGCCGACTAATGGCGAGGTAAACGAGTTTTTCTTGGGGGAACACAGTTTTAAACTCATCCAAATACCCAAAATGGTCTATCACGGCTTTAAGTGCATAGGTCAGGAAGAAGCTATTGTGATAAACATCCCCACCCAGCCTTATGATTATAAACATCCTGATGAGTACCGGCTGGACCCTTATGAAAATAAGATACCCTATGATTGGAGGTTAAAAGAGGGGTAGGCAATCAAAGGCGAGATATAGACAACGGCCTTAAGAAAGCTATTTCAAAACGTGTGACTTATCAACTTACAAGTAAGAGAAAGAGTCAGCGGAATCTGAGGAAAGGAGATCGGTAATGGTGCAGGAAAATACCGAGTTAATCGATTATCTGGGCGTAATCTGGAAGTGGAAGCTGCTCATAATCCTAATAACAGTAGTTTGTGCAATTACTTCCGGGGTGATAAGTTTTGTTTTACCCAAAATATATCAATCTTCAGGCATCCTTGAAGTAGGAAGAGTTCCCAGATATAGGGGAACAGGCCAGGAGCAGATTGAGCCAATTGAAGATATTGAGTCAGTTAGCGAGGTTCTCGAAAGTGATGAAATGCTCAGCAAGACTAAGGAAAAATTTAATCTACATACTACCTTAGGGGGAATAAGGGCCAGGCTGGATGTGGAACCAATTCTTGGCAAGTATATAGGTTCAAGATTGCAGGCCCGCCTCATTAAAATAACCTTTGAAGATCGGGACCCCCAGTTAACAGTGGATATTCTGAATACTTTGTCAGACTCCCTCATAAAGCAGCATCTCCAGGAGTATCAGACCTCAATAGAAAACCTTGACCAGGAGATAGCTAATTCTCAGGAGAAGATAAAAATAATTAACCTAGCGATAGGAACTATTAATAGGCAGATAGCCATAATAGATGACAAGATCAAACTCCAGAATGAATATCGGAAAGTGGTTGATCAGCAAATAAAAGTGGCCGAAAAAGCCATTGCTGAAACGAGACAGGATCTTTCCAAACTAGGCTTGAAAAATATTAGTCCTCTGGAAGTGCTTTTTTTGCGATCTACTTTACGAGATCAGGAGGAAAGGATAGCAAGTTTTCATCGGGAACTAAAAGACGTTGAGCTTTCCATTGAAGAAAACAAGAGATCTATTGAAGAACAAAAAGCACTTATTGCAGAAAATCAGAAGGATGTTCAGGACTTGCGAGATAAGATAGTATATCTAGAACATATGAGGGCGATATCGGAGAACACAAAAGTGAGAGATAAGCCAATAAAGCCTGATGCGCCTATCAGACCCAAGAAAAAATTAAATGCAATTATCGGAGGGGTGGTAGGTTTTGTAGCGGCAATAATCCTGGCCTTCTTTTTTGAATACTTACAAACGGTTGGGATGAGGAAAAGAGAAAAAGTGAGATGAAGCAGCGGGAAATAAGGAAAGATCACGATGGAAATCAGCTATGAGGAAAAAGCTGCAGTGCGCAAAGGCTTTGATGATGGTTAGCGTCTGGTTCATTGTTTGGCCAGGAGGAACCCTGTTGGCCAAGGATTTAAGTGGGCTAACAAAGGAAAAGAAGTATCATCCTAAAATGGAGAGCGTCCTGGGGATGCTAACGGATAAATACTCCCAGGGTCGGGCAGTGGCTCGGGAATTTGCCTATCAAAGAAAAATTCCCTTCCAGGATGATCAAGTTACCGTTATCTTAGTTCCCCCAGCAGGGAGGGATGCCTCAGCCATCGATGAAGGAAGTTTGAGTTTATACGGAGCCAACGTAGAGGCGATTTCCCGGCATCTGATCAGAGCGAGGATTCCAATATCAAAGCTGGTTGAGATTGCCGAGAATGTAGCTGGTGTCTCTTACATTCGCTTGTCTCTTACTCCTCTGCCGGGTTCGGTGACCAGCGAAGGAGTAGCTCTCACCAATGCGGTCGACTACCACAGCGCAGGATACGAAGGTCAGAACACTAAGGTAGCGGTCATAGATTTAGGATTTAATGAATTGGAGATGGTGCAAAATGCTGGAGAACTGCCTTCTAATATTATAACCAAAGATTTTACGGGAACCGGTCTAACCACAGGTTCGAATCATGGAACCAAAGTTGCGCAGATTGTGTATGATATGGCTCCCCAAGCCCAGCTTTCTTTCATCAAGATAGCTGATGAAGTCGACCTGGAAAACGCTAAGGATTACTGCATTACGGAAGGAGAGGATATAATCAACCACTGCTGGGGTTGGCCTAATACCAACTTTACTGATGGAACCGGCCTGATCTGTGACATTGCTAATGATGCCCAATCTCATAATATTCTCTGGGTCAACGCAGCGGGAAATGCAGCAAGAGAGCATTATCAGGATTTTTTCACTGATGTTGATAGCGATAGTTGGCATGAATTTGCTCCTGGAGACGAAACCAATCCTATTCAGGTTCTTGGAGACGACATCACCATCTTCCTAACCTGGGATGCCTGGCCCACTACCAAGCAAGACTACGATCTTTATTTATATGACTCTGATTTTAACCTGGTTGCCTCCTCCACCAATGCCCAAACCGGGACTCAGCCACCTACTGAGAAAATCGTCTATACACCTTCGCACTCCGGTACCTATAACATAATGATTCATAAGTTCAGTGCTACCGGGAACGAGGAGCTGAAACTCTTTACTTTTAACTGTGACTTGCAATATTATACTCCTGCTCACAGTCTTTGGCCTCCGGCAGATGCCGCTGGTGTCATGAGCGCAGGTGCTATCGATCAGGCCAATTGGGAGACGGGACCTCAGGAAAGCTACAGTTCTCAGGGTCCTACCAATGACGGAAGAATTAAGCCCGACATAAGCGGCCCCGATGGAGTGAGCCGCTATGCTGGAGGGACTGTTGGCAGAGGTTATGGTACATCCTATGCTGCTCCCCATGTGGCCGGAGCCGCCTCCCTGCTTCTTTCCAGATATCCTGCCTATACCGCTGATCAACTTAAATTGACTCTGGAGAATTGGGCTGTTGATATGGGGACACCGGGTAAAGATAATATCTATGGGTATGGTCGGTTAATGCTGGAGCTTATTCCCGGTGCACCGCCCAGTCTTTCCTGGACTGGCGAGCCAAACTATACCTCTGATGGACTTGATCCAGAAACAGGGACATCCAGTACTAATTTTATCTATCGGGTGAAATATAGTGATGAGGATAATGATCCTCCTGCTTCAGGTTTTCCCAAGGTTCACATCCTCAAGGGAGGCTCGGAAATCTCGGGCAGTCCCTTTACTATGGATGAGGTCGATTCCGGGGATACCACTTACAGCGACGGTAAACTTTACACTTACACCAAAACTGAACTGATTCTGGGAACTGATTATGGCTACTGTTTTGAAGCTGAGGATGTTCATGGGAGCCAAGCCACCGGAGATCCTATTAATGTGGTTGATGGTCCGGATATTAGTGAAGAAATACCTGTTTTGGAAGTTGATCCTGCTTCCTTGGCTTTCGGTGAAGTGAAAGTGCCTCAAACTAAGACCATGACCTTTCGTGCCTATAACACTGGTACAGGAAAGTTGAGCGGAACGATCAGCGATGATAGAGACTGGATAACGGTAGATCCAACGAGCCTTACAGAGAATGATAATACTATCTCAGTTACTGTGGACACAGGTATCATGGATGCAGAGCGATGGAAGGAGTACAGCGGGACTGTAACGGTCATCTCCAATGGGGGGACAAAAACCGTAGATGTAAGTGTTACTCCTACTTGCGTCAAAGTCTATCCTAATCCCTTTAATCCCGGGTGTTCTCGGCTTACCTTCTGGGGTTCCGGGGTTCCTCATGCTACGATTAAAATCTACACTGTGAGCGGAGAACTAGTCAAAAGTTTATATGAGATTAGCGGAGAATATAAAATTTACTGGGATGGTAAAAATGAAGAAGGAAAACCTGTAGTTGCTGGAATTTACCTTTTTGTAGCCAATAATCCGGAAGGAAGGGATACTGGAAAATTCATGATAATCAGAAAGCCCTGAGAGATTAATTAATCTGGGGGAGGATAAGGGAAGATGGAAAAAAAGATATTGGTAACGGGAGGAGCGGGATTTATTGGCTCCTACCTCGTCGATAAATTAATTGAGCTGGGCTATGAAGTCATGGTTTTCGATAACTTGGAGCCTCAGGTACATGGAGACGGCCAGAAAATACCGGAATATTTAAATAAAGAATGTGAATTTATTAAGGGAGATGTCCGAAATAGGGACGAGTTTAAAAAAGCTTTGAAGGGTAGAGAGATCGTTTTTCATCAGGCTGCTGCAGTGGGAGTGGGGCAGTCTATGTATGAAATTAATAAATATACCGAGGTTAACATTTTGGGCACGTCGAACTTACTTGATATCCTGGCCAACGAAAACCATCAGGTGGAAAAGCTAATTATCGCTTCTTCAATGTCGGTATATGGTGAGGGAAAATATAGCTGTGTTGATTGCGGAGTAGTTTATCCCAAATTGAGGTCGTTATCACAACTCAAAGAAGGAGAGTGGGAAATGAGGTGTCCTTTCTGTAACCAGGAAGTACAAAGTTTACCTACGGATGAAGAGAAGCCACTCTATCCCACTTCTATTTATTCCATTTCCAAGAGGGACCAAGAGGAGATGTGCTTAACCATCGGAAGAGCCTACTGTATTCCCACCGTGGCCTTGAGATACTTCAATGTTTATGGCCCCAGACAAGCACTGTCCAATCCTTATACCGGGGTAGCAGCCATATTTTCTTCCCGTATTTTAAATAACCACCCACCCTGTATCTTTGAAGACGGTTTACAGTCCCGGGATTTTACCCATGTCAGTGACATCGTTCAGGCTAACCTTCTGGCTATGGAGAGCAATGATGCAGATTACGAGGTTTTTAATGTGGGTACAGGTCGGCCTTTAACAGTTTTGAGTATCGCCGAGGCTCTTATCAAAAGCCTTAACTCATCAGTGGATATGAATATAGTGAGAAAATATAGAGAAGGGGATATCAGGCACTGCTATGCTGATATTTCTAAAATTCGGGACCAACTTGGTTTCCAGCCCAAAGTGAAATTCGAAAAGGGTATTTCTGAGTTCGTTGGTTGGGTACGAGGTGAGAAGGCTAGGGATCAATTTGAAAAATCGAGAAGAGAATTGGAGGAAAAAGGATTAGCAGTCTAAACACCTTGCGTCAGCCATATCAGTTGATATATTTTTGATAAGCCGATAATCCAAAGAATCCCCGAGAAGCCTTCCACATAATAACTTCCAATTCTTCCCGGGGTCGCGTGTTGCATCTCAACCCTCTCGGCTACTTGAGGTCGGTTGGTCAGACGATCTATTTTTTAACAAGCTAGCTACGTAATGCCAATGTAGAGGTGCGAGATACTGTGTGGCTGAAGAAAGTTGAAAAGTACTGGCTTCTTATAATTATTCTTGAGTTTGCCTTTTTTCTCAGAGCTTATGGGATGAGTTTTGGTCTTCCGTACATCTATGAGGCCGATGCTCACATATACATAAATGGTGCTGTCGGTTTCCTACGAAGAGGGGACTGGAACCCGTATGTGGGGCTTTTGGTCAATGTGGCCGCAATTTGTGGGGCACTCTACATAATTTGGAAAAAAAAGAGAAAAGCTTATATATTGTTAGTATTCTTCTTAATATATTCCTTATCCATAGCCGGATTTTTGGGAAGGGCTTTTCATTGGACAATGCCAATCTTTCCCCTCTCAGCTATTTTTGCGGGCGTGTTTATCGTCAAAGCTGCTAGCTATGTTTTGGACAGGAGGGGTCTGACTAGACACACAAATTTAATTTTGGTTATCAGTGTTTTGCTTATAACATCTCCTTCCACAGTATCAGCTATTCACCAGGATTATCAACTTACACAAAAAGATACCCGGGCTTATGCTAAGGAGTGGGTTGAACAAAATTTACCCAAAGGGAGTAAAATCGGACAAGAGGGATGTACCGGTCTACATTTAGACCGAAATTTATTCCAGATTACGGAAAAGTTCACCCTTAGCGATAAGGATTTACAGTACTACGTTGGGACAGGATTTGATTTTTTACTGGTAAGCGATGACAGATATGGGCGTTACTTCAGCGATCCAAAGAGATACCCTCATAATGTGAGGTTCTACCGTACTCTATTTAAACAGGGAAAGCTTTTAAAAGAATTTAGACCCAGCTTTACCCGACCTAGTCCGACAATTAAGATAATCGATATCAGGGGTTTTAGGCAATCACCAGCAGCAGACAGGGGGAAATGGCAGGTTGATCCTTCTAATCTGGTGATAATGAAAGGCAGTAGTGCCACACTTCCGGAATCAACCGCTGCTACCGACCTAAAGAATTATATAACCAGCAAGACCAGTATAACGCCAGGTATAGTCACCGATACATATACCGGGAGTAAGCAGATCATCAGTATCGGTATGCCTGCAACGAGCAGCGAAATATCGAGTTTCGTGGGAAGTAAATCATTGCCAAAATGCGATGGTTACGCCATTGATATCCCGAACAGTGGTAAGATACACATTAGTAGTAAAACTTATGGTCGGGGAGTAGTATATGGTGTATACCATTTGATGCATTTGATGAAGTTTTCCGGGAATAAGATAGTGTTGGAAGCAGCCAGTCTTTATGAGGAACCAGATTTTAAGATTAGAAAAGTTCATATAAACGAGTGGTTAAATACTAGTATATTTATGGAAGAAACTTTTAAAATAATGGTGAGGTATCCATACCGTTTTAATGCAATTCAGGAGTGGAAAATATATAGGGACATTATGCCATCATTGTCTGACAAGGAATATTTACGTAGATATGGATTAGAGTTTAATGATGGTGATTTGTATTACGAACCGCCCAACGACACTGTTGAGGGTTGGACAGCCACTATTAGAGATCAGTTGGATCCAGATAGAACTAATAATTATATAACTGGTCTTTGTGCTTCAAGTTGGGAGATTTACGATGCATATCAATATCCACCATTTCTGCAGAAGACGTACGATATTGTTAAGGGTGAATATGGTAAAGAGGTAGTCTTACGATGTTTAGTTGACTATAGATTTCATCCTCATACTATAGAGAACCAATGGAATAAATGGAAAACGGTACTGAATGATCTTCCTTTCTCAGATTTTCAGGTTAGAGCTTACTCTGATTATGGTTCTGAACAGGCACCCTGGAATCCAGGAAATCCCCAGTTGAATCCAATACTGAACAATTCAGTTAAAGGAGAGAAAATTGTCGAATTCAAACTTTACGATGAGCAGATACACGGAGGAAGAGGGGAAGGAGTAGAGCTATGGCCCCAAATGGTGGACCCGCTTCCACAAAATCGGGCAAATTATTTTAAGGACAGGTTCGTCCGACATAAAAATAATGGTGTTAAGGGAGTAACTATATGGCTTGGGAAGGGTCACGACAGCGTCGATGCATTTTGTGTTAATGATGAAATCAATTTGTCTTCATTATATGCATTTGGCAGTCTTGCCTGGGATACTAATCAGGGTGTTGAGAATGAAGTTCTTTATGCTTGGGCTAAAGATAAGTACGGTCCGAAAGCAGCACCGCATATCGCTCATTATCTGGTTAACACCTATGAAGCTTTTCTCTACCAGGTTTATAAGATGGATTATACTGGTACAGATAATACGCAAGCTATATTTGGTACTTGGCCTCATCATATGACTACCAATCCAGAGCTTGATCCTAGAGCTAAGAGAGCCATGGATGAGATGTATTACTCCTTGTATGCTGCAAGACCATATTTGTCTGCCTCGGTGTATAATGAATATTTAACACGGACAGATAAATTATGTAAATTTCTCACCGACAATTCTGGTGGCCACACTCCCCCACCGCAAAGTAATATCAAGCGGCAAAATTCCAGCCAAGCTGAACAGTAACTGATGGTATACCGGATACCCTACTCTACTGGCTGCGAACGAAGCAAACTCGGTAGTCGCCGGTAGCCGCAGGCTTCAGCCTGCGTAAAACCTTAGCCTGTGTTTATGCGCATCCTAAAGGGTGCGGCTACCCGCTCTATTCTTTGCAATCAACAACATGGAACGTCCTTCACTTTACCTCATAAATATGATCCGAGCTCTTGAAGGAATAGTGCGGTATGCTTGCAAATGTAGGATTTGACTTTTCAAAGAATACAGTTATTATAGCCCATAAATGAGATATTAGTGCTTGGAAGAGAAGCACTTTTTGGCTTGACCACATCCATGAAGAAGTTGCGAATATGTATGATTACGACCTTTTATCCTCCATATCATACGGGAGGCTGTGGAATTCACGTATATCATCTATCAAATTTGCTTGCTCAGCAGGGTCACCAGGTGGAGGTTATTCACTGTATCGATTCCTATTTTACTAAGAGACAGACCAAGCAAAAAGGCAGGTATGAAAAGCATATAAATCTAAAAGTTCACGGGATAAAAAGTGGCGTAGGCCGAATAGCACCCACCATTACTTATCTAACTGGCTATCCTGTTTTGGTAGGTAATAAAATTAGAAGAATCTTTACTAAAGGTTTTGATGTTATTCATTACCATAATATTTCGCTGCTTGGTGGGCCAGCCGTGTTAAGCTTTGGAGATGCCATAAAACTCTTTACCCTTCACACGTACTGGTTAATCTGCCCTACTCACTACCTATGGAAATTTAATCGTGAAATTTGCCAGAGTAAAGAGTGCTTGAAATGCTTGATCTTTTATGGGAAGTTGCCACCTCAACTCTGGAGGTACTTAAACCTGAGGGATAAGATGCTCAAAAATGTGGATGTACTTATCGCACCCAGCCAGTTTCTCAAATCTAAGCATGTAGAGGAGGGTATTAAAAACCGCCTGGACTGGATACCCCATTTTGTTTTTCCTCCTCGAGAAAATGATACGCTGAAGGAAGAAAACACTACATTAGATCTAAAAAATCTTATTCCTTATTTTTTGTATGTGGGACGTTTAGAGCCTAATAAAGGGGTACAGGTCTTAATAGAAGCTTATACTAAGAAGATGAGAAAAAGTAGGCTATTGGTCGCTGGTGAGGGCACGTATTGCCAGACTCTCAAGCAACAGGCCAGAAATAACCCTAATATAATATTCCTCGGCCAGCTTCCACACCAGAAGCTCGCATCTCTGTACAGGAATGCTCTGGCTTTAATCATACCTTCTCTTTGGCCTGAGATTATTACCTTGGTGGTTATAGAGGCGATGTCTCATGGTATTCCTGTTGTAACTACTGGCAATGGAGGTTTAATGGAAGTTGTTGATGGCAATAAAGCAGGGATTATCTATGGGGAGGTAGACGAATTGGTTGATGCTCTGGACCTCATTGAAGATAATCGAGATCTGAGAAATGAGTTAGCAGCTAACGCCTCGAATGCATACCAGAAATATTATTCACCAGAGGCTTATCTTCATAAATATTATAGCTTGATAAATAAATTCCTCTAGAAATTTGTGGAAAAGGCAGTCAGGGAGGACTATTGGTGGTCAAAAGATTGAGTAGAGAGCTTATCTGGAAATATCTACCTCTTGCCATAACTGGTTTTTATGATTACCAGATAAAGGTTCATTTCAGCAGGATTCTACCTCCCAGAACGCTCATATTTCCCGTAACCTATCGATGTAATTCACGATGTCTCATGTGCAATATATGGAAAAAGGATCGAAAACCAGAGATGAGTTTAAAAGAGCTGGAAGTGGCCTTCTCAGATAATTTATTTAGAAAAATCCAAAATGTTAACATCACCGGCGGAGAACCAACCTTACGGAAAGACCTGAGTCAGATTGTCCGATTGCTCGTAAGGAAGATGCCAGAATTAAGAAAGATTACCCTTACCACAAATGCCCTTAATGTAAGTAGTGTAGTTACTTCTTCTGCAAAAATATCAGAAATTTGCCGTGAGAAAGACATTGATTTCCTGGTGGGAATCTCCCTGGATGGCATTGGTGAGGTTCATGATGAGATAAGAAATGTTCCGAGAGCTTTTGAGAGGACTAGCCAAACTATTTTGAAAGTTCAGGAACTTCAACAACTTCATCATAATAGGATGAGGTTAAACGTTAACTGTACCATAACCAAAAAAAATCTACCCGATCTGGAAAATCTTATTGATTGGTGCAGTCGACATAATGTCTATGTCAACTTCATAATTGCTGAGTTTTCCGAAAACTACTATTCGAACGAAGGTGTAGAGAAGCAATTGCGGATCGAAGACGAGGACATGGATTATTTTCTGAGTTTTCTCCAAAAACTAGCAGCGGAGAAATCGCTTTTCAACTTGTCAGCCTATTTTTACAGTGACATGCTAGAAGTAATTAAGAACAATAAAGCAAGAACGGCTCCCTGTATCTTCTGGTTTGACGGATTTGTCTTTGACATCTACGGGGATCTTTATTACTGCATTCTCTGGGATAAGATTGGAAACTGCCGTGACAAAAGTTGCAGTAGTATCTATTATGATCCTAAGAATGTTCTCTACCGGAAAGATCTTTTAAGAACAAAGTGCGCCAACTGCACCAGCAGTTGTTTTCTAGAAATAGCGACCGGGAAAGAGCTAATCAAATACTTGAAGTTTCTATTATTTTACCATTAGGAAGGGTAAGGTATGGCAGAAATAGATATAAACGTAGATCAAAGGATGGTAATTTCTGAAGCTGGCACACGTGAAAATTTCCATAAGTATATTGAGCGAGTAACCGGTCAACGATCTTTCGGTCCCTTCCTTTGTCAGGAGCTCATCTTTGCCCTCTTTGCTAATCTGCCCACCGCCTTGGGTTCGGTACTCAGGACCGTTGTTTATCGCTCGTTTCTGGGAAAGATGGGTTCAAATTGCTTTATTGAAGAAGGTGTTCGTCTTAGAATACCCCAGAAGATTTTTCTTGGGGATCGAGTATTCATAGGAAAAAACTGTGACATAGATGTTGAGTATCTTGATAGCGAGATAAGGATTGGTGATGACGTGCATATATCGCGTGACACTATAATCTTAGCTGGGATAGGTAAAACTATCATCAATGAGAGTGTCAGCATAGGTGCAGGTAGTTTTATTTATGGATCCGGTGGGGTTGAAATTGGTAGGGATTCGCTTTTGGCTGATCATGTAAGAGTAATGGCTGGAAGCCACAAATATAAAGACGTATCCAAATTAATACGTCTTCAAGGAGCATGTTTGAAAAAGACAACCATTGGCCGAGATGTATGGTTAAGCTCGTCAACCATAGTTTTAGGAGGAGTCACAGTTGGTGATGGAGCAGTAGTGGGAGCAGGTGCAGTAGTGAGCAAAGATATACCCAGTTACAGTATCGCCGTGGGTGTACCGGCAAAGGTTATCGGAAAAAGAGAGTAAATCGTAGTAAATTATTAAAGATGGTAAACACTGAATGAGAGAAATGTTGCAAGTAAGAAAAAGAGTTATAAAGTGGATTCTTCAGGGTCTCTTGATTGCTGTAATTTTCTATTTTTTGGCAAGAAACTTATACGTCAACTGGAACAAGATTGTCGAGTATGACTGGAATATAAACTACTACTTCCTGGCATCCTCGTTGGTCCTTTCCATAGTAGGTGCTTTCTTGATAGCTCTTGGATGGAACTTGATACTGAGAGTGCTGGGGGGCAGGCTAGGATACAAAAGAGCCCTTAAGATTTTTTTCATTACTGATTTGGCTAAATATGTGCCTGGTAAAGTATGGACTATAGCCGGAAAGATTTATCTATGTACAAAAGAAGGTATTTCCCTTGCTAAGACATCAGCAAGCGTGGTTATCCAACCCTTGATACAGGTAATAACCGGAATATTAATGTTTCTCGTCTCTCTTCCATTCTGGACGAAAACCAGCGATTTTATGAACAAACTTTACTTTTTTTTCCCCCTGATTCCCATTGGTTTGGTTCTTCTGCACCCGGCCATAATGACTAAGCTACTCAATTTTGTGTTGACCAGATTAAAACAAAAACCGATAGAGTTAAACACAAAATACAGAGATATATTATTAATCTTGCTCTTATGGTGTGGTTTATGGACTTTATCAGGGATTACCTATTACTTTTTGATTATTTCAGTACAGTCTTTTCCTGTTTCATGGTTGCCAGTGACGATTGGCATCTTTTCGATAGCTGGAGTATCTCAATTTTTGACACCCTCTGGCATAGGAGTACTGGAAGGTGTGCTAACAGTCTTGCTTAGTCTGTATCTTCCTGTACCCATAGCTATTCTTATCGCACTTTTAGCTCGGGTTTGGAAAACAGTGACTGAACTAGTATGCGTAGCGATTACTGTGAAGTTTTAAATTTTTTGTAAAATGTATTCATGGAAAAATCTCGATATATCCTTGACGAGATTTCTTGGTTGTTATAAGCTACATTTAGCGTTTTAGGAAAACTGAACTACAGTCCAGAACGGAGGATATTCAGTATGTCCAATTCCAAAGTACTTTTAATTAGTCCACAAATAGATTATGCAAAAATGTTTGGAAAAGCAAGCGCAACTACCCCCTCGATGATTCCCTTAAACTTACTATATCTGTCCGCGTATTTAGAGGGTAAAAACATTCCCGTAAAAGTACTGGATGGGCAAGTAAATGACTTGAGTGAGGAGAGTTTAATAAGGCATATTAAACAATTCAACCCAAACATTGTGGGCATAAGTTGCCATACACCATTAGTATATCTTGCTCATAGAATTGCCAAGACGGTAAAAAGCGCTTCCCGTCAAATAACAGTCATTATGGGGGGTCCTCATCCGAGTGTACTTCCTGACGAGACAATAGCTGATGAGAATGTTGATATAGTAGTTAGAGGTGAGGGTGAAATCACACTTTTTGAGTTGGTAAAAGCGATTGAAAGCGGCACTAATCTAAATTTAATTCTGGGGATAACGTATCAGGATAACGGAAATATTGTCGCTACTGCAGATAGGCCTTTAAACACGGATCTTGATTCGCTGCCCCTTCCTTCAAGACATCTCGTCCCTATCAGGGAATATCACCCTCAAGCAGATATTTACTACCGATTCCCCTGGACTATTATGCTTACCTCCAGAGGATGTCCATACAAATGTATATTTTGCGCTTCCAGGCGAATCTCAGGACATAAATATCGAGTGAGAAGTCCAGAAAAGGTTGTTGAAGAAATCGACGTCCTGGTAAACCAATATGGCATTAGAAATATCGGCATAGCCGATGATAACTTTGTTGTCGACAGAAAGAGGACAGAGCGAATATGTGATATACTTATTAAGGAGGGCTACCACCGAAGAGTGGACTGGGTGTGTGCACTCAGAGCAGATGGGGTTGATAAGCCTCTCCTGAAAAAGATGAGAGCCGCAGGCTGCAAATGTATCTGTGTCGGTATTGAAACAGGGTCTCAGCGGTTGATGAATATTCTTAAAAAGCATCTTAAGTTAGAAAAAGTGGAGGAAGGGGTCAGAATGATGAGGGAAGCAGAAATCAAAGTCCGGGGCACTTTTTTGCTGGGAATTCCAACAGAGACAGAGGAGGAAACGCTACAGACCGTACATTTTGCTAAGAAATTAAGTCTCGATTTTGCTAAGTTTAATATTATTACTCCCTATCCAGGCACAGAATTGTATGAAATGGCTAAGGACAGAGACTTGGTCGCGGACGATACGTGGTCCAGGTTAATTCCAGGCATCGGATTCAGTGAGGCAGAGCCGGTCTTTGTGCCTAAGGGAAGAAATCCCAAAGAGTTAAAAGCCAAGCAACAAAGAGCTACCAGGACATTCTATTTTCGGCCGCGGCCAATTTGGAATTTAGCTAATAACATACGATCCTTTGATGATTTTAAGCGGTATTTTTATGCGGCAAAATTATTGCTGAAATGGTAGCCCTCCATCGAGAGGAACAAATACGGGAAAATCACTATGGACATCAGTATGTATCAGGATTTTTACAACCTCGAAGAAAAGCACTGGTGGTTTCTTGGTCGTCGCAAGATTGTCTTCTCTATGTTAAATAAGTATTTACCAAATGGAAGCCAGTTAAGAATACTCGATGTGGGTTGTGGTACAGGTGCTACTTTAAGGAAATTGGAAAAATATGGCCATGCTACCGGTGTAGATATATCTGAAGAGGCAGTCAAGTTCTGTAAATTGCGCGGCTGCAGGAACGTGTATAAAATTGACAAACAAGGCCTTTTCTTTGAAGATTACACGTTTGACGTGGTTGTTGCCCTGGATGTTATTGAGCATATTACTGATGATTGCGCTGCCTTATCGGAATATTACCAAATTACCAAACAAAATGGAATTTTGGTAGTTACCGTACCTGCCTATAATTTCCTTTGGGGAGCTCACGACGAAATAAACCATCATAAGAGAAGATATACTGCTAAGGAGTTAAAGAATAAAGTTGAAAAAGCGGAATTCGCTGTCAAAAAGCTAACTTATTTTAACACATTCTTGTTCCCATTCGTTCTTCTAGCCAGAATGAGTCAACGGGTGACCAAAATGATAAATGGCAGGTATAAACTTCGATCTGATCTCAAACTGCATCATTCAGGTATAAATGATATTTTGAAAACCGTATTCTTTCTTGAAAACCGATTCTTAAAAGAATATAATTTTCTATACGGTGTATCATTGTTATGTGTGGCAAAAAAGAGTTAATATCTGTAAATGCGAGAAGCAAGTCGTCCCGATTGCTCAAAAATGAGGATTTCATACTGGTTGGTTTCTTAACCCTGGTGGCACTTACCATTAGGCTGATATCTTTGCATTTTTACCATTTTATTGGGATAGACGGTGGGGTAGATGGTGTTGGCTATGCTATTAGTGGCAAAAACCTCTTTTGGGGGCTGGGTTATTCCTTTCAGGGTCATCCTCAGTTAGTTAACCCTCCTTTCTATCCTGTATTAATTGGAATTTCATGGCTCTTTACCCATAATCTGGAATTTTCCGGTCAGATAGTGTCTGTCATTGCCGGAAGTTTGCTGGTTATACCCGTTTTTTACTTAGCAAAAGAGATGTATACAAGAGAAACGGGGATATGGTCTGCTATCTTTGTTGCTGTCTGTCCTCCTCTAATATTCGGCTCCACTGAGGTTCGTGTTGCCTCGTTGTATACACTACTGTTGTCGGCGATGGTAGCTATCGGATGGAGGGCTCTACGAAGTAAATATCTATTTTGGTCTGCACTCACCGGTCTAATGTTAGCTTTATGTTATCTGACCCGTGCAGAAGCTATTATGTTTCTAGTTATCTTTCTTCTTCTCTACCTACTTTTGTTTAAACTCAATATTGGCTTATCCTCATTCACAATAAAGACAATTATATTAAAAACCACTGTTCTCATAACAGTCTTTGTGTTAGTTTCATTTCCTTTTTGGCATTTCTTGCATCGTCACACAGGCAGATGGACACTTAGTGGAAGAGGCCCTTATACCTTCATTGGCTACTATGGAGGTGATTGGGAGAAAGTCAATTTTGAGCTGGCCTCGAATCCAGAAGCAGCGCAGTTAAAATGGTTGAACCAAGGTGGGTTGCTGAATTTTGTCATATCTAATCGCCATAAGCTACTGGCAAGATGGGAACGCAATATAGTGAGCATATGGTCTGGTCAGGATAAACAGGCTCAGCTGTTAAGAATCCCACGTTGGGTATTGAGAGGTGGGCTAATCCTCTTAACATTATTTATCGGCTTTGCATTCATTAAATTTATTCGGGCCCGACATATAGCGGCAAAGCATATTTATCTACTTATCATAGTTTCTTCTTCTCTCATCTATTTTTTCTTCGCCATTGATTGGCGCTATTTCTATCCTTATATTCCCTTTTTCTTAATTGGACTCGCACGAATAACAACCATCATTCAAAACCGGCCCAGAGAGAGTCTTACCTCTGGGAACAGAACTCTTACTAAGTTTTTTGTATGTTCCCCGGTAGTGATACTTTTAGCAGGTATGAGCTATTATTCAGGGGTTCTAATAGGGAAGAAAGTGAATTACGCTCCTTATGAATACAAAATAATGGGCCAATGGATGAAAGAAAACATAGATGATATTGAAAATAAGATTGTAATGTCCAGGAAACTGGGGGTGTCTTTCTACGGGGGAGCGAAGCACGAGCCCCTCTACTATGGTGAATACCCGGGATTAATTACCTATGCAAGGTCTAAAAAAGTTGATTATTTGGTAATAGACCAATGGACAATTCCGAAAACCAGACCTCAGTTTGCCTTCTTGCTGAAAGAAGACCAAAAGCATCCAGGATTAAAGCTGGTTCACAAAGTAAGATATAAAGATCGAAAAACAATACTCTACAAAATTGAATGAGACCTCCAATTATGTTAAGCAAGATTCCGTCTGAGTTGTTCGGCCTTTATTCTAACCTGGGAGTTAAAGCAGCATCATATGCACCTCTGCGTTGGCGTTTGTGTCCGTTTGAGGAGATAGAGAAACATGTCCCTGAGGAAGGAACAATTATTGACATAGGTTGTGGATATGGCCTACTGGCTAATTTTTTAGTCTTAAGGTCGAGCAAAAGAGATGTCACCGGGATAGACCTTTCAGTGGGAAGAATTAGGGTAGCCCAAAAAACTACCGATAATCGAAAGAAAGTCCAATTCAAGCTTATGAATGCACTTGATTTGCAATCAGGAGAGTACAGTACTGTAGTAATGAGCGACTTTCTGCATCATATTGATTACCAAGCCCAGGAAGAACTACTGGTTCGTTGTTATCAAAAACTGCCCCCCGGGGGGCTTCTCATTATCGAAGAAGTGGATAATAGACCGCTCTGGAAATATTGGTTTGCCGTCATCAACGACAAGATCCTGAACGTTGGTGAGCGGCAGTTTTTTCGTGGCCGCCATGAATTCCAGGAGCTTTTGCAGAGAATCGGCTTTTTGGTGAGGACAAAGAAAGTAGATAAAGGTATCCCGCTATCTGATATTCTATTCATATGTAGAAAGAAAGGCAGTTCAACAACCTCTTCAAGAACCTTATAATTAAAGAGAAAGGCAGGGAATCCGTCGAACTCACGGAGGAAATTTTAAGGTATGGGAATTTGAATAATTTCTCTGAATTGTTATCAAGTAAACCTCGGCAGACGAGATATCAGAAAAAAGAGGGGAGCAGGCTCGACTTGCTCGAGCGAAGCGAGAGTCGGCTTTGCCGATCGAGCCGTCGAGGGGGGAATTCCGAAGGAATCGGCGAAGCCCTATTTCCCCTCTCAATATGTTCGAGATGGAATTGAAGGTATGATCATAATACTATTGCCAGCTTACAATGAGGCATCTGGTATTGAAGAGCTACTTGGTAGAATAGGAGAAGTGCTTAACTATAACGAATATCAGGTTATAGTGGTAAATGATGGGAGCACCAATGGAACAAAAGAAATCGTTACTAAATGCGCTCAACGGCAACCGATCACTTTACTAAATCATCGAGTTAACCTGGGGCTGGGGAAGGCTATGGAAACGGGTATTTTGTATACTTGTTCTCACTTCAAAAGCAATGATATATTAGTAACTATGGATGCCGATAACACCCATGATCCCCAGATGATAAAACAAATGGTCCAGAAAGTCGACAACGGGGTAGATATGGTGATTGGTTCTCGTTTCGTTAAGAAAAGTGGGGAGATAGGTGTCCCTACGTATCGCAAGCTACTCAGCAGAGCGGTGAAAATCCTGTTAAGAGTGATTTTCCCTGGGGTCAAGGTAAAGGATTACACCAGTGGTTACCGAGTATATCGGGTTAGTCTACTTAAGAAGGCACTAAAAGTTCACCATCCATTAGTCAAATCACGAGGATTTGGGGTAATGGCAGAGCTACTTTTGAAACTAAATTGCCTAAAGCCTTTGGTAGTTGAGGTGCCCCTGGTATTACACTATAACCATAAAACGGGCAAAAGTAAGATCAAAATTTTGTCAACGGTGATTGAATATGGGAAGATGACCTTTGACCTGAAAAGAGAGGAAATCCTGGGTCACTGGAGAGTCGATAATCTAAGGAATATTCATAATGGCCGCTGAGAAGAAAAAGTTATGAGGATATTCGATATTCTTGCCATCTTCGTTTCTGTTTGTTTTGCTGTTGTCGGGCAACTACTGTTGAAGATGGGAATGTTACGCATTGGTAGATTTTCCCTTAATATTTCTACCATAGTACAACAATATGCCAGAATCCTTTTGAATCCCTTTGTCATAGCCGGAATTGTTAGTTTTGCCCTGAGTATGCTGGTTTGGCTGTATGTGCTCTCAAAGCTGGAGCTTAGCATTGCCTTCCCATTCGTTGCGCTCAACTATGTCCTGATATTATTCGTCTCCCATTTTTTACTTAAAGAGACGATTACTCCCGTTAAGATCATGGGCGTGGCCGTGATTGTACTCGGGGTTTTTTTGATTTCAAGAGGTGGTTGAAGGAACCACTAAGTCGAATAGGATCTTCGGGAGTCTCAGATAGAAGTTAGAAGGATAACGCAGGTGAAGGTACTGGTAACAATCTTTGAAGAGTTGGTTCCCGTAACTGGTGGAGGGACCCCAAGAATATCAAATATAATAAAGGCTCTGGTCAGGAAAGAACACGAAGTTTATGTCGCCTCGTCTATTGGGGTGAGAAAAGAGAATGCCATTGAGCAGATGGGGTGTGTTGGTCTGGGGCCTCTTTTGAAGGTGAGTCGCTTAAGTTCAAAAAAAATGGTAAAGTATCTGTATGCTCATCCCCTGAATATATGGCGAGTGGTAAAATATGCCAGAAAAATAAAACCCGATCTGATTATCTCTCATAACACTATCGCTGGGTTTGCTGCGCTTTTGGCAAAACGGTTCCAAAAAGACTGCCTTGTGGTTTTGGATCTGACCGATCTACTATTTGAGTATCTGGGAGACTATTACCCTGGGGGATGGATGAGGTTAGTTCAACTTGAGGGAAAGCGTCTGGAAAGAAATACCATTAGAGAATCGGACAAAATAGTTACCGTTAGCAATTCCATGAGGGATATTCTTTTGACCTATGGCGCAAAGTTAGAAAATATTGAGGTGATTTGTGATGGAGTGGACACGAAGATTTTTAAACGGACATATGAGAGTGAACTGAGGAATAAATTTGGCAAGGATGCCGAAGATATTGTTATATTTCAAGGAGTAATCGATCCTCAGGACAATCCCCAGATTATTTTAGATGCAGCCAAGGAGGTGTTGAAGAAACACCGCCAGACAATGTTTTGGATAATAGGGGATGGAACAGCCCTGCCCAAGCTCAAACAAAAAGTTGTTGAGGAGAATTTAGCCGAGTATTTCTATTTTTCAGGATGGGTCAAGCAAGAAGAAGTAGCTCACTACATCTCAGCTAGCGACATTGGACTTGTCATTCTTCCGGACAGCTTGTCGGCCCGGGGCAGGGTAACCCTTAAGGAATTCGAGTATTGGGCTTGCGGTGTTCCCGTTGTTGCTCCTCAACTGTCAGCGCTTGAAGAGGTGGTTGAGGACGGAAAGACAGGTTTTTTCTGGCAACCAGGTAACTTTAAGGATCTTGCCCAGAAGATAATGCTTCTCATTGAAAGCAAAGATATGAGAAAGAAAATGGGACAAAAGGGGGTGGAGGTGGTCAAAGAGAAATTCGAATGGCAGAAATTGACCAATCATTATGTAAAGGTTTGCGAGAATTTCGTGAAGAGGATACAGGAATGAGAGTCTTATTGATAGTGCCTGGGACTTACTCTTGGAGGTATCCCGGCCCTATTCAGCCTCATACTGGGATAGCTTACCTAGCGGCGATTTTGAAGAAGAATAGAATTGAAGTGAAAATATTGGATATGTGCTTGAGAGACCATACTAGACAGCTTTTTCCAACTCTTGATATTTTTCGTCCGCAACTAATAGGTATAACGGTATTTAGTCTTCACTATAAAAGAGTTTATGACTTGATCCATAAGATTAAGAATCAGGGGAAGTACCAGGTTGTTCTTGGTGGTCCTCATATCTCAGCCATTAGAGATGCAGCGCTGAGGAAAAGCGAGGCAGATTTTGCCATAAAAGGAGAGGGAGAGAAGACTTTACTTGAGTTATGTAAGGCCGTAGGAGAACCGCATCCTGATTACAGTAACATTGAAGGACTAATTTGGAGATCTGAGCACGGCGTGGTAGAGAATAACGATAGGCCCTTTATTGATAACCTGGACGCTCTTCCTTTTCCCGCCTATGAGGAGTTTCCGTTAGAAAAGTATTTTTGTTATAAGGACAAAACCCTATCTATCATTACCTCCAGAGGATGTCCACGGCGCTGCATTTTCTGTTCGGTTAGACTTTCTACGGGAGGGAAATTCAGACCTCGAAGTCCAGAAAATTTGGTGGCCGAAATAAAACACTGGTATGAACAAGGATGGAAAAGTTTCGAGTTTCAAGATGACAATTTTACCTGTGATATGAACAGAGCGAAGAGAATTTGTGAGCTCCTGGTCAGTAAAAACTTGGCTATTAGATGGTCTTTACCGAACGGGGTCCGGGCAGATAAACTTGACAGAAAACTGCTAGAAAAAATGAGGGAATCCGGGTGCTTCCGGATTGCATTGGGTGTCGAGTCTGCCGATAACGATGTCCTCCGGAAAATAAAAAAGGGGACCAAAATTGAGCAAGTTGAAGAGACTGTAAAAATAATTAAGCAGGTGGGAATAGAGGTAGTGGGTTTTTTCATTGTGGGTCATCCTACTGAGACCTATGAACGGTTTATGGAAAGTGTTGATTTTGCCAGACGTATGTCATTTGATCAGGCGAGCTTTTGGAATCTGGTTCCCTACCCGGGGACAGAGCTTTTGGAATGGGTAAGGGATAATGCAGTCTTACTTTATCCGGAAGAGGTTTATCTTAATCGAGCCTCTTATTGTGAAGGCAGGCCAATTTTTGAAACGGCTGATTTTTCTGCGAAAGAAAGAAGAAAAGCATGGAAGTTTGGCCATTCCTTAGAGAGAAAAACTATTGCCTACGGGAAAATGGGCATGTTCTGGGGAGGTGTTGGCTTGGTCATATCTTCAATCCCCATTTTGGAACGAATCCTGGTCCGATTAATAAAGGCAAACCAAATAGGTAGATTTTACTATGAAGTCTTATCTTCTTGGATAGAAAAGATATAGAGTAAGTACTGGTGGTAAATAGTACTCCTTGAAAATTACCGGAGGTGTTGATTATGAAAGTTCTGGTTACCAATCCTCCCTGGCCAGGATCAGGATATGGAGCCAGGTCAGATGTGAGATGGCCGCACAAGAGAAGCGACAAGTTTATAGAATATCCTATCTATTTGGCTTATGTG
Organism: uncultured Clostridia bacterium; assembly: GCA_964543295.1. GTDB lineage: Bacteria > Aerophobota > Aerophobia > Aerophobales > AE-B3A > AE-B3B. Next base: position 109,458 of record CAZIXA010000002.1, read on the forward strand.
GTAGCGGTTTTGGAGAAGGCAGGGATCGAGGTGGAGTTTATCGACGCAGTAGTAGAGGAGATGTCCATACCGGATTTTGCTGATGCCGCAGCAAAAATTAATCCCAATATGGTGGTTATTGAATGCTCAACTCCTTCAATTCAATATGATCTTTTGACGGCTAAGAGTCTAAAAGAGAGGATGAGCGATGTTTTCATAGTCTTGGTCGGCTCTCACCCCACTTTCTTCCATAGTCAGATTATGAAGGAAAATCCCCAGATTGATGCCATTTGTAGAGGAGAGTTTGATTTGACAGTTAAAGATGTGGCAGTGGCTCTTTCAAATGGAGATAAACTTGATGAAGTAAAAGGGATTACCTATAGAAATAAGGAAGGAATCCAGGTAAATGAAGATCGTCCCTTGATCCAAGACCTTGATGAGCTACCCTTTCCGGCCAGGCATATTGTAAAGGGCGATAACTATAGACAGGGTACTTTTACCGGTAAACGCTGTACCACTATGGTTAGCTCCCGAGGGTGTCCCCATCGCTGCACCTATTGTCTGTGGCCGAGAACCTTGTACGGCAGCCGATTCAGGGCTAGAAGTGCGGAAGACGTGGTAGCTGAGGTGGAGCAGCTAACAAGAGATTATCACATTGATGAGATCTATTTTGATGACGATTCCCTGGCTCTGAATCGAGCACGAATATTAAGAATTTGTCGACTGATCAATCAAAAAGGCATCAAGGTTAAATGGATACCTCAGTGTCGAGTGGACAGCATGGATGAAGAAGTTCTTAGGGCTATGAAAGAAGCAGGCTGCCATTACATAAGGTTTGGAGTGGAGTCGGGTTCCCAAAAGATACTCGATATTATGAAGAAGGGAACCACCTTAGCTAAGATTAGGCGTGCTTTTGATTTATGTCGGAAGGTGGGCATAAAAACCCAGGCATTTTTCTTATTTGGGATTCCGGGAGAAACTCCCCGGACTATAAGGGAAACTATAAAATTTGCCAAAAAATTAAGGCCGGACAGCGCTCAGTTTGCTGTGGTTATTCCTCATCCAGGCACAGACCTCTATGAGATTTGCCAGAGAGAAGGCTGGCTTAAGTATAGCCGTTGGGAGGATTTTTCTGCCTGTAATTCCCTTATTGAAACTCCCGAGTTATCGAGGAAGGATGTAGAGAGGGCTCGAGTTAGAGCTTACCGGGAATTTTATTTTCGGCCTGGTTATGTCCTGAAGACCGCTCTCAAAATACACAGATGGAATGACTTTAAAGCGGTGCTCAAAAGTGCTAAATCAGTCGTTGATCGAATATCATTTTTTTCCCGAGCCAGCTATTAGCTGATGAGGCTAATTTGAGACATGGGAATTTCAAAAACTTCTTTGGATTGCTATCAAGTGGGGTGGCGAAAAAAGGGGGAGCAGGCCCGACTTGCTCGAACGATGCGAGAGTCAGCTTTGCCGATCGGGCCGTTGAGGGGGGCATTCCGGAGGAATCGGCGAAGCCCTATTTTCCCCCTCAAATATGTTATGGGGAGGAGCCAATTTGACTAAAGATAAGGAGGTTTGCTCGGTAGTGGTTCCCGTTTTTAACGAAGAAGAGAATTTAGAGTTACTTCATCGTCGTTTGTCCAAGGTTTTGGAGAATCTCTGCCAGGACTACGAAATTATCTTCGTGGATGACGGTAGCACGGATAATTCTTTGGAAATAATGAGAAAATTTCGGAAGGTCAATGAGAGAGTTAAAGTTATCAGTTTTTTCAGAAACTTTGGCCACCAGACAGCCATTACGGCTGGGATTGATTATGCCTCAGGTAGTGCAGTAATCGTGATGGATGCTGATCTCCAAGACCCCCCTGAGGTTATTCCCCAGTTGGTGGAAAAGTGGAGAGAAGGCTGTGATATAGTTTATGCAATTCGGGAAAGCAGGAAAGATCCGATTTTGAAAAAAGCTATTGCCTTTGTCTTCTACAGACTTTTCCAGAGAATGTCGGATGTTGATATCCCCGTAGATGCGGGTGATTTTCGGTTGATGAGCCGAAGAGTGGTAGATATTTTAAAGACCATGCCTGAGAGGAACAGGTATCTCAGGGGATTAGCCAGTTGGGTTGGTTTCAGGCAAACCAGGATCAGGTATGCCCGAGATAAGCGATATAGAGGGGAAAGTAAATATACCCTATGGAAGTTGTTCAGGCTTGCTTTTGATGGAATCACCTCCTTTTCTCATTTCCCACTCCAACTGGCAATTCACTTCGGGTTGGGGGTATCCCTAGGGAGCTTTTTGTATGCTGCTAAGATAGTCATAGATGCACTGTTTTTTAGCAAGACACCATCCGGATGGGCCACTCTACTGGACGAAGTTCTTTTTCTAGGTGGAGTACAACTGATATTATTTGGAGTAATTGGATTGTATGTAGGAAAAATCTATGTAGTGGTTCAGCAAAGGCCGCTTTATCTCATCAGGCAGAAAATTGGATTTGCAAAAGGGAAAGTAGGTAAGCGGAGTTTTTGGAGAGAATCGGCTCCCTAGTGAGGACAAAGAAAGTAGATATGAGTATCTGGGAGACTATCACCCTGGAGGATGAATGAGGTTAGTTCAACTTGAAGGAAAGACAGGTTTTTTCTATCAACCGTTGATCGAATATCATTTTTTTTCCGATCCAGTTATTAGCTGATGAGGCTAATTTGAGACATGGGAGGGACTAATTTGACTAAAGATAAGGAGGTTTGCTCGGTAGTGGTTCCCGTTTTTAACGAAGAAGAGAATTTAGAGTTACTTCATCGTCGTTTGTCCAAGGTTTTGGAGAATCTCTGCCAGGACTACGAAATTATCTTCGTGGATGACGGTAGCACGGATAATTCTTTGGAAATAATGAGAAAATTTCGGAAGGTCAATGAGAGAGTTAAAGTTATCAGTTTTTTCAGAAACTTTGGCCACCAGACAGCCATTACGGCTGGGATTGATTATGCCTCAGGTAGTGCAGTAATCGTGATGGATGCTGATCTCCAAGACCCCCCTGAGGTTATTCCCCAGTTGGTGGAAAAGTGGAGAGAAGGCTGTGATATAGTTTATGCAATTCGGGAAAGCAGGAAAGATCCGATTTTGAAAAAAGCTATTGCCTTTGTCTTCTACAGACTTTTCCAGAGAATGTCGGATGTTGATATCCCCGTAGATGCGGGTGATTTTCGGTTGATGAGCCGAAGAGTGGTAGATATTTTAAAGACCATGCCTGAGAGGAACAGGTATCTCAGGGGATTAGCCAGTTGGGTTGGTTTCAGGCAAACCAGGATCAGATATGCCCGGGATGAGCGATATGCAGGAGAAAGGAAGTATACCTTATGGCGATCGGTCAGGCTCGCCTTTGATGGGATCACCTCCTTTTCTCGCTTTCCCCTCCAGCTGGTAGTTCACCTCGGTCTGGCGGTGTCCCTGGTAGGTTTTTTATATGGCGCGATCATAATTATACTAGGATTGGTCTTCGGCAGAGTAGTACCGGGTTGGACTACGCTAATGGCTGCGGTTATTTTTCTAGGTGGAGTACAACTGGTCGTGGTCGGCATAATTGGAGAATATGTGGGGAGAATCTATGTCGAGGTCCAGCAAAGGCCACTGTATCTCATCAAGCAAAAAATTGGATTTTCGAAAGAAGGTAATCATAGCCATTAAATGAGAAGAATCGTGAATGAGAACGAAAGAGAGCTTTCAGTGGTTATCCCGGTATACAATGAGGGAGAAAACCTTAACTCTCTCTATAGTCAACTAAAGTCGGTGTTGGAGAGCCTTGGTAAAGCTTATGAGATAATCCTGGTAGACGATGGCAGTACAGACAGTTCTTTTTTGATAATGGAAAAATTACATAGTCAGGACCATAATGTAAAAGTTATTCAGTTCAGAAGGAATTTTGGTAAGGCAGCAGCACTTTCAGCAGGATTTACCTGTGCGCAGGGAAAGATAATTATTACCATGGACGCTGATCTTCAAGATGATCCCCGAGAGATCCCCAATCTTCTCAAGAAACTGAATGAAGGTCATGATTTAGTTTCTGGATGGAGATTCAAGAGACAGGATCCGTTCTCGAGGACTTTTCCCTCCAGGTTGTTTAATTCTCTCACTACTACCTTAACCGGGGTTAAAGTCCACGATTTTAACTGCGGATTTAAAGCCTATCGCAAAGAAGTAATCGAGGGTCTCGACCTCTACGGTGAGCTGCACCGATATATTCCGGCTCTTGCTCATTGGAAGGGTTTTAAGGTTGGTGAGATTAAGGTAAGGCATCGTCCCCGAACCCATGGTAAATCTAAGTATGGTGTGGAACGACTTCTTCGGGGATTGACCGATTTATTCACGGTGATGTTCCTGACCAAGTATATGAAGAAGCCTCTTCATCTATTTGGTGCGGTGGGGGTGTTTCTTCTCTTAATAGGACTTATTATAAATGTTTATCTGGCCACCTTAAAGTTTGTTCTCAGGCAGGGAATTGGAACCAGGCCCTTGCTGTTGCTGGGAGTTCTATTGATGTTAATTGGTTTTCAGATCATCTCCACCGGGCTAATAGGTGAAATGATAGTTAGCACCAGAGGCAAGAGTGAGAAGGGTTACGTTATCAGGAAGGTCCTGGAGTAGCAGATTTAGATTTTGATGGGAAACTTGAGAAATGGAAAACTGGTTGGTTCAAAAGAAGATAAGGCAGAACATATTATTAGTAATTGCTTTATTTCTCATAGCTTTGTCCTTTCGTCTCTGGGACCTGAATGCGACCGGCGGTACCTGGGATGAGCAAGTATATTTTCGAGCCGGAAAACATTATGTGTGGAGTCTCCTGCACCGTAACTTCGATCCGAAAATCTGGGCTGAAAATGCCGAAGTTCCCCCGGTAGCCAAATATATTTATGGAGCTGCCAATCTTCTCTTTGTTAAAGGGCAGGATTATACGGCTTCCAGAGTCCTCAGTGCCATAATGGCAGCCCTTACCTGTATTATCGTTTATCTTGCAGGCAAGGAATTCTTTGAAAAAAGGGTAGGGGTCTTGGCCGCCTTAATTCTTGCCTTCCTTCCTCCGTTTGTTGCTCATGGTAAGATTGCCGCAATTGAGTCTCCGCTTGCGTTATTTTTCAGCCTCACCGTGTATTTGTTTCTCCGGGGTATAAAAACAGGAAATCAGCTTAAATACCTTCTTTCCGGCATAGTTTGCGGAGTTACCCTGGCTACTAAATTTACGGCTCTTTTATTATTCATCCTGGTTTTCCTCATGTTTTTGCTAGCTAAAAAGACAGAGCTTTTGAGGAAAAAAGAGGTCACCATGCCTCTGGCGGTGATTTTTTTCCCCCTGATTGCTCTCTTAACCTTGGTGGCAGTGTGGCCCTGGCTGTGGAGGAGTCCTTTCTGGCAGTTGATGAATAGTGCCATGACTTACCAAAATTATGACATCTGGATACGCGAATATTTCCTGGGCCAGCTACGCCGGCTGCCGGTTTATTATTACCTGGTTTATTTTTTAGCTACCACGCCGGCCCTGATCCTCATTCTTTTAGGAGCCTTTGTCCACAAAACCCTCAAAAACAGGACTTTTTATTTATTTAGCCTGGCTTTGTGGCTATTGGTGCCATTTCTCTGGTCTTTTGGGGGTCTGAGGGCAGATGGTATTAGATATATCTATCCGATTTATCCTCCCCTATCACTTATCTCTGCCATTGGTTTTTTCCATATCGCTGATGCCTTGCCCCTGAGGAGGTTTAAAAGAGCCGCTGAAGGTCTTATCTCCACAATGGTGGTTGGTTATCTGGTGGTAACCTGCCTTGTTATTCATCCATATTATCTTGACTATTATAACAAAATTGTGGGTGGTCCCAAGAATGTATATAGACACCGTTGGTTTGAGATTGGATGGTGGGGAGAGGGAATCAAGGAGGCAGTGGAATATGTCAATAAAAATGCTCCTCCAGGTAGTTACGTCTCGTTCAAAGTAAGACCTTCTCACGAAATACCACCTCTCAATCCTTCTCTCAAGGATTACGGAAGTTATATTGATAATTTCTCCATCAGATGGGAAGGTAAGTTGAAAGTACCCTTCGACGATAATTATACTTTTTACACCATTAGTGACGACGGGGTAAGACTCTGGATTGATGGAAAGCTCATCATTAATAACTGGACCATTCACGCGGCTACTGAAAATCGGGGGGATGTTCATTTAGTCGCCGGAGACCATGAGCTTAAACTTGAATTTTACGAAGGTCCCGGTTTGGCAACTATCAAACTTCTTTGGAGCTCCGGCCATTTTTCTAAATCTATTATTTCCTCCGAGTATCTCTTTTATGATGCTGATGGTACTAGGCGTCCCGGTCTAAGAGGGCAGTACTATAATGGGATAGACTTCAAAGATTTAAAAATCACCAGGGGAGACTCTGATATCGATTTTGACTGGAAAGAAGAGTCTCCCTTTGTGCAAGAGGCTGATTATGTTGTCACTAATACCTTCTTAGAATGGTATGGGACTGGATTTTCTAATCCGAACCCCCATGAGTTCGAAGAAGTATATGTGGTCAAAGCGGCCGGAGCACCCTTGGCACATGTGTACCGGAGGATCAAAGTTTCACCACAAGCCCGGCCTTCTGATTAAAACTGCGATTAGAGGCTGTTTATCAGTGATGCTAAAGGAAAGCCTGTAGAAGTCGTGCTACCTTATGAGGTCTATCAAGAATATATGGATATGAAAATCAGTTTTGCGTTTTACAAAAGTCTAGAAACTCAGGATAGCATAGAAAGAGCAAAGGAAGATGTTACCGCTGGTAGGTTTAAAGACTATGACGATGTGGAACAGCTTATAAAAGACCTACTTGGATAAGAAAGTTAAAATCTTCGGACTTAGGACTTCGTTTTGAAAGGGTGAGGAATGGAAAGAAGTAAAGATTGGATGGATGAGGCGGAAGGTGACTTAGAGCACGCTAAAAGTGACTTAAAAGGGAAGTATTATAACTGGGCCTGTTTTTCAGCTCAGCAGGCTGCGGAAAAGGCTGTTAAGGCAGTCTTCCAGAAGATGGGGGCAGAAGCGTGGGGTCATTCTGTGGCCGATTTATTAGTTGAGTTATCTAAAAAGCATCGAATTTCAGAGGAATTTATGAATCGAGCCTTAGAACTGGATAAAGCTTATATTCCCACGAGATACCCAAATGCCCATCCTACAGGCTCTCCAAGACGAAGATATACTAAAGAAGAAGGGGAAAGGCTTATTCAATATGCTGAGGAAATTACCAGGTTCTGTTCGGATCTTCTATCCAAAATTTAATAGAGAAGAGCTTATTCAGGCCGTTCAGGAAAAATTAGAAGATTTAAATAAAAAATTACCACTTCAATCGGTCGCTCTTTTCGGCTCCTATGCCAAAGGAAATTATACTGTAGCCAGCGATGCCGATCTTTTAGTAGTTTACAGAGGCAAGGAAAGAAAAGATGCGTATTCTACTGTTAAAAAAACCCTTGGTGTTTCTCGTCTTGAGCCTCATGTATATCCGGACAGCGAATACGAAAAAATGAAAAAGACGATTAATGAAATGACAAAGAATGGCATCGTTCTTTTTCCTAAAATTGGTGGATTTTCTTAATTTCACCGAGAGAGTTTAACAAAGGATGATAGATAAAAAATGAAGCTCTCAATTATTCTTGGCACCCGTCCTGAGATAATCAAAATGTCCTCCGTAATAAGAGAATGCGAAAACGGAGGCTTAAGTTACTTTATATTACACACTGGCCAGCATTATTCCTACAATATGGATAAAGTTTTCTTCCAACAACTTGAGCTACCCCGGGCAAAATACAATTTGGATGTTGGCTCGGGATCTCACGCAGAAGAAACAGGAAGAATGCTCATCGGCATAGAAAAGATTTTATTAAAAGAAAAGCCGGACACCGTTTTAGTTGAGGGAGATACGAACACCGTCCTTGCCGGAGCTCTTGCTGCCTCTAAGTTGCATATAAAAGTTGGTCATGTAGAGGCTGGCCTGCGAAGCTATGATAGGAGAATGCCCGAGGAAATCAATAGAATTTTAACTGATCATATTTCTGATTATCTTTTTGCTCCGACAGAAAAAGCCAGGGAAATTTTATTAAGAGAAGGAACCTCAGAAGATAAAATCTTTGTTACCGGAAATACCATTGTCGATGCTGTTTACCAGAACTTGAAAATTGCCAATAAGAAGCTAAATATCCTCGACAAATTAGGCCTGGAGCCCAAAAATTATTTTCTGGTGACTCTTCACCGGCCGGAAAATGTGGATGATAAAGAGCGATTTAAAAGGATTCTAAAGAGCTTAGACCAACTGGGAGATGAGTTTTCTCTTCCCGTAATTTATCCCATTCATCCCCGCTCGAAAAGAAGAATGGCAGAGTTCAATATCAAGGCAAATTATGTGAAATTAATGGCGCCTTTCGATTTTTTAAGTTTTTTGCAACTGGAAAGCAATGCTAAGTTAGTCTTGACCGATTCCGGTGGAGTCCAGGAAGAATCTTGTATTCTTGGTGTAGCCTGTGTTACGCTAAGAGACACAACAGAGAGGCCTGAAACTCTTGAGGTCGGCTCTAATACCCTGAGTGGTGACAATTCGGATAAAATTTTGCAATCTGTAAAGTTAATGGTCAATAAAGAAAATAGCTGGATTAACCCTTTTGGAGACGGAAAAGCCGGCAAGAGAATTATAGAAATAATAAGTAACCTGAACGAAATTTAGCTGGAAGTATAACTTGCTGGAAATTGTCGTTCACCAAATAAAAGGAAGCTGCCCGGTATACAAAGTCGTAAAACTGGCGGATTTTCTTAATTTCATAGAGAGAGTTTGACGGTTAGCTTTTGCACAAAAATGAAAATAGGTATTGTCACAGAATATTTTCCCCGGAGCGAAAACTGCGAATCAAGAGGGGGGATAGAGACTCGATGTTTCCATATTGCAAGAGAGCTTGCAAAAAGGCACAGTGTGGTCATTATTGCTTCCTCGGAGCCAGGGGCTCCGAAAGAACAAGCATTTGACGGAATAAAAGTAATTAGGTGCGGCAAACCAAAAGAACACTGTCATGCAGGAAGGGTCAAAGAAAGATTAAGTTTTATGAGCCAAGCTTACAAAATAGGCAGCGAATTAGATTTAGACTTGATTGAGGGTGCAGATTTTGTTTCTTACCTGCCAGCATATCATATCGCCGAGAAAAAACATATTTTTTTTCTTTGGTCTGCCTATATTAGCCTTAATTGAGCTCCTCTATCGTGGATGGAAGGTTAGCCTCCTGGAGTTTTTTTTCTTTCTAGCACTGCAGATAATTGGCTCTTTTGTTCTACTCGTATCTGTCATCTCCGGCAGCTGGAAATTCAAAGTAAACCCCTTAAGATTCCTTCTAGGAAAATAAAACGAAGGGATATATTCCTTTAATTGATAAGAATCGGAACTCAGGTCCTCTTATCATTTTCGTCCTATCTATTAATGTCCTCCTCCTCTACCTCCTCTATAGAGTAAGGAACATGAGTGGGGTGAACCGGTATTTCATTAGCTTTCATGCCTTGAGCATGTTGGTTCTTTCCTCATTTCTTATCTATTTCTCTATCTCAGAAGCGAGAGAAAAAAAATTCTCCTATTTTAATCTGGTTAATCTCACCTTAAGGCTCTTTCTTGCTGTCGTTCTCATTTTGGGTATCTATTTGACCACCATCACCGTGGACCGCTTGCCTTATGGCAGCCTTATCCTGAGTTTGGTAGTGGCCCTGGTAGCGGGAGGAGTTACTTTTATCTTCTTTGGCCGGAAGCTAAAGATTGGAGGGACGAGGGAATCTAGCTATGGGCTTATCACTCTGGATGAGGCCAACCGACCGAAATTCAAAGTGAGAAATGCATCCCTGTGGCTGTTTTTCGTATTCCTGGTGGGTTTTTTTCTCAGATTTCTTGCCTTTGGGCTGCCAGCCGTTCCCTTGGGATACGATACTCCCCAATATCTGCTGCAAGCACTCCAGACATCGGAGCTTCCCTTTTTTCAACTGCTCAGGCAGGGATTCTCCATCAGCGGTCATTTTTACCAGGATACGGTTGAGTTTACCGGGCTCTGGTTGGGTAGCCTGACAAAGATTTTGAAATTGTTTTCCCTCAGCCCCCTCCTTATACCTAAGGTAGTTATGTCTTTGATAAGTTCTTTATGCATAGTGGCGGTGTATGCTCGGGCCAGATTACTTACTAATCAAAGAGCTGCCCTTTTTTCCGCTCTTTTCCTGGCTCTTTCACCAACCCAGCTTCTTTTTGGAAGTCTGTACAAAGAGATCATGGGAGGACTCTTTATTCTCCTGGTTCTTTTTTTCTTTCTGAGTCTCCTGAAAAGACAGTCATTAGTAGTTCTCCTCTTCTTCGGTTTATCTTTATTTTAGCTATTTAAGCTTTCCTTAACAGCTTTTACCAAGATGGCCGTATTTGTCATGGCTTACGGCTCATACTTGACACTGGGTAGAGAATTGAGTAAGAGGAAGGTGTTCGGTGGATTATTTCTCGCCGCCCTTACAGGAAGAGCAGTCATCTATTACAGCCGCTTCGTTGCCCCGTGATTCGTTAATCAGCTTTAAATTGTTCAAGATCAAAGAGGTGATTCCTTACACCTACTATGCCTTTCCTATTGTGGCCCTGACCGGCTCAACAGGCTTGCTGGTAACTATTTTTTATTTCTTTAAATCTTTGGTTGTGCGAATAGGGAATGAGGAAAGACCTTTGGTTTCTTTTTCTTTCTCCATCTTTTTTAGTGTAGCTTTAATTTTCTTTTTTATTACCACGCTGGCTGGTTATCATTTTTTCCCTCCTCCAGCCAACTCTACGCTCTTAGACTCTGTCTTTATTTAGATATCCCTTTAGAAAGTTTAAAAGAGAGGAGATGGATATAATAAAAAGATTCGTGGCGCTCGGTGGAAAATTATTTTTGATTTGCGATTATCCTCATTCAGCCGGATATATGAATGACCTTTCAAGAGAGTTTGAAGTAGAGTTTTTGGGAAATTACTCCTTAGGGAACTATCTAGCCCTGGATCTTGATTTTGGCCGAGTCAGCCTTTTTTCTGCCATCCCCTTGGATCTCCATGAAAAACCTGATATTTTTCTTCACACTGAAAAAATCGAAGCCAAATGGTGGCCCAGTCGATGAGAGAGGCCGAGAGAGCCGCTAAAGAAGGATGATTTCACTTTTTTTGCCGGCATAAAATACGGTAAAGGTAGAGTAGCCTTTTTGGGGGATAAGGACGTCTTCTTAAATGAAAATATCAAAAAGGGGGATAATCTTTCCTTTGTCCTGAACATTTTTGATTGGCTTACCTTTGTAAAAAGAAACGATGAGTTAATCTATAGTCCAGAGGTTTTGGATTTTACAGGAAAAGGCACCGCTTCCCTGCTAATAGAAAATAAAGGAGAGGTAGATCAGACCCTTAATTTTATGGCTCCTTCATATCTGGATATGAATATTAGCAAAAGACGTATTCACCTTGTCCCCGGGGCTAAAGAGCTGGTTACCATAAAACTAAACCGGCCAGGTTATCCCTTTTCAGACTTTATCGTAGTAAAAAGACGGTACGGCTTTCGCTCCTATAAGGATTATGTACCGGTGAGGGTGATTAAATGAGGGGGTTAGCATTTGTTTTATTCCCCTTTTTTCTTTTCTCTGCCTCTCAGCAAATATGGGCAGATGATATAACCATCACCTATTCCCCGGCGAGGATAGGTGAAGAGTCTGGATACTGATATGGACGAGGATCCTTCAGCTCTAGGGTAGGTGAAAACTTTTCTTTGGATTTGGGTGATACCGAGATTGTTTCATTTTCCTCCGGATTTACCCCCATTAAAAAGGAGGGGCAGAAGGTTTACTTGGTAAATCCGGAAAATAAAAATTTTGAAGCTTTGTTTTCCATCCCCAGACCTGGCGGTCACGGCCTTTACAAAGTGTCATTCCTCCTTCCCGAAGTTAATGAGGAGAAAAACCTGAAAATAAGAATAAATCAGGCAGACAAAGTGCTCTTTTCCAATATTAATTTTACCTCTCATTCATAAAGAAGGGGGATATCTTGTTCTAGAAGCCAAAACCAGCGAAAAGAACCTGAACTTTAGGTTTTTGACCAAACTTGCTTATATGCTTTTTGCCGATACTGTTGGAGCCGGAATTTTTAGCCTGATGTTGTTAGGGTATGTCTCTGTTAGGAGAAAAAGGATCAAAGAGGTTATTAAATCGAGGATGAGAGCCTTAAGGAGAAAATCGTCTTTTTTTAAAAAAAGTCAAAACCAGTTTGAGATTTACCTAAGCTTTATGGAATATCGGGACGGCAAACTCTTTTTAAGAATTCCTTTCTGGTTTCTTTCTGGACTAATAATAGTTTTTCTTTCCGTTGTTTTCTTTTTCTCCATAACCCGTCCTCTGGGAAGAATCTGGCATGATTTGGGAGTTTTTAAGGCTGTGGTAGTTCTCTTTGCCATAATTCTTGGTATTCTGACCACTTTACTTATAATCTCAGCAAAAACTGATAAGGAGCTAGCTTTAAGGTTTGGCATAATAGGGGCCGGAATAATCGGCTCAATATTTGGCTACCTTGGTATTTTTGCCCTTGTACTTGCCATTACCACCTGTCTCTTGATTTACTTTCTTTCTGTGCTATTATTAGAGGAAGAGAAAAAATAGTCTGCTAGTCAGCCGACTAACTGACTGGAGACTAGCCGACTAATCCTGGATGGGAGGGGGTAAATGATAAGCAAAGGCAAGTTAATTGAAAGGTTAGATTACTTAGAAAAGAAGCTTAAGCAGTTGAGAGAAGAGGTGGAAAACAGCGAAAAAGTAAAGGAGGATAAAAAAAAGACAGCTTCTCTTTATGGAATGTTTCCTCAACTAAGGTACCTAACTGAAGAAGACCTATTAAACGTAAAAAAGATATGGAATAGAGAATTTGCCAAGAAGATTGATGAACTCTAATCAGAGATACTTGATAGACACGCATGTTCTGGTCTGGTATTTAGCAGGTTCTCAGAAACTTAAGCCTGAAGTACTCAGAATTCTAAAAGAAATTGAATCTGGTAAAGCACAGGGGCTTATATCTGTCATCGTCCTTGCGGAACTAGAATTTTTATTTGAAAAGAAGAAAGCAACCATTTCTTTAGCATCCGTTCTTGAGGCATTAGACAAAAATGAGAATTTTCGTATTGTTAACCTGGATCGTGGCCAAATAGAACTATTGCCCAGATTAAGGGACATTCCTGAGATGCATGACAGGATAATAGCATCTGTAGCGATTATTAATGACTGTAGAATCATAACTAGGGATGAAGGCCTGCGGAAGAGTGAATTAATCAAGACCTTATGGCAATGACAAGCTGACTAGCCGACTAACCGACTGGAGACTAACCGACTATGCGACTAGTAGTCATGATTCCCGCCTATAACGAGGAGAAAACCATAGGTAGTGTGATAGAAGAGATCCCTCGCAAGATCCAGGGAATCGATTCTGTCCAGGTTCTGGTAATAAATGACGGGTCTACCGACAAAACTGTCGAAGTTGCTAGAGAAGCCGGACACCGTTTTAGTTGAGGGAGATACGAACACCGTCCTTGCCGGAGCTCTTGCTGCCTCTAAGTTGCATATAAAAGTTGGTCATGTAGAGGCTGGCCTGCGAAGCTATGATAGGAGAATGCCCGAGGAAATCAATAGAATTTTAACTGATCATATTTCTGATTATCTTTTTGCTCCGACAGAAAAAGCCAGGGAAATTTTATTAAGAGAAGGAACCTCAGAAGATAAAATCTTTGTTACCGGAAATACCATTGTCGATGCTGTTTACCAGAACTTGAAAATTGCCAATAAGAAGCTAAATATCCTCGACAAATTAGGCCTGGAGCCCAAAAATTATTTTCTGGTGACTCTTCACCGGCCGGAAAATGTGGATGATAAAGAGCGATTTAAAAGGATTCTAAAGAGCTTAGACCAACTGGGAGATGAGTTTTCTCTTCCCGTAATTTATCCCATTCATCCCCGCTCGAAAAGAAGAATGGCAGAGTTCAATATCAAGGCAAATTATGTGAAATTAATGGCGCCTTTCGATTTTTTAAGTTTTTTGCAACTGGAAAGCAATGCTAAGTTAGTCTTGACCGATTCCGGTGGAGTCCAGGAAGAATCTTGTATTCTTGGTGTAGCCTGTGTTACGCTAAGAGACACAACAGAGAGGCCTGAAACTCTTGAGGTCGGCTCTAATACCCTGAGTGGTGACAATTCGGATAAAATTTTGCAATCTGTAAAGTTAATGGTCAATAAAGAAAATAGCTGGATTAACCCTTTTGGAGACGGAAAAGCCGGCAAGAGAATTATAGAAATAATAAGTAACCTGAACGAAATTTAGCTGGAAGTATAACTTGCTGGAAATTGTCGTTCGTCTTTGTTGCATTATGTGCTTATGTTGGAGGAAGGAGTAGATCCCGTGAAATTAGGACTGTCAAAGCCTGAGGATAGGGAACATGCCTATATTCAGTGCGTGGATCCAGGAAAACCCTACACAGACGGTGGAACCGTAATTTTTAGATGCAGTAGAATACGGCCGCTGGAAGGGAGTGAAAGAGTACTGGATTGTGGATCCCAAGGTAAAAACCATTGAAGTAATGACTCTGGGCAGGGCAGGATTTGAGTCCTCCGGTGTCTATGAAAAGCTGGAGGCCTTGGAATCTTCGTTATTTGCCGGATTGAACATCAAGCTTTCAGATGTCTTTTAGAGAGGATTTGGGAGTCGGTTTTAGAATGTCTTTCCAATCTGGAGAACCTTTAGCTTCCATAATCATCTTAAATTGGAATGGAAAACGATATCTTAAGGAGTGCTTAATTTCCCTAAAGAAACAAACATATAAAAACTTTGAAGTTATTTTGGTTGACAATGGCTCCACCGATGGTTCCATAGACTATATTAAAGATAAGTTTGGTAATTTTGTTAAACTAATCAAAAATAAGGCTAACCTGGGATTTGCTGAGGGTAATAATATAGGTATAAAAAATTCCTCTGGAAAATATATCTTGTTGTTAAATAATGACACCAAAGGTGACCCTTTATGGGCAGAAGAATTAATAAAGGTTGCGGAGAGTGATGATAAAATTGGAATGTGTGCTTCGAAGATCCTTTCTCTTGATAATCCTAAAATAATTGATAATGTAGGGCATCTGATATACAAGGATGGACTGAGTAGAGGACGAGGAAGATTAGAATATGACCAAGGGCAATATGATAATACGGAAGAAGTTTTTTTACCAAGTGGATGTGCTGGTCTTTACAGAAAGAAAATGTTGAATGAGATAGGAGAATTTGATAAGGATTTTTTTGCATACAGCGATGATACAGACATTGGCATAAGGGGAAGATTGGCGGGTTGGAAGTGTATGTATGTTCCTAGGGCGGCGGTATATCATAAGTATTCTGGCTCGACCTCTCCTTATGCTCTTTTTAAAGCATTTCTCGCTGAGCGAAATCGATTATGGATTGCGATAAAATATTTCCCTCTCTCTGTATTACTATGTAATCCTTACTATACGGCATTGCGAACACTGCTGCAGTTTTATGGGACCCTGACCGGTAAAGGGGCAGCAGGGAAATTCAGGGAACAGTTTTCCGAATGGGGACTTTTTTCGACTTTGCTCAAAGCATATTTTTCTGCTCTGAAAGGCCTGCCCAGAATGTGGAAAAAAAGACGAGATTTAGCTAGATTGCGGAGAGTCTCTAGTAACGAGATTTATGATTGGTTTAAAAAATTCAAAATTAGTGTAAGGGAATTAGCACTGAAAGAATAAAAGGTGTTACTTGTAATTTTCTTATTTTTGTGAGGGTCAGAATTTGAGAATAGGCATAAATGCTTTAGCGGTAATTCCTTCTGAAATTGGTGGAACGCAGACCTATTTAAGAAAATTAATAGAAAATCTAGCTCGTATAGACGAGGAGAGTGAGTACTTTTTGTTTGTCGCCCCCTGGAACCAGAAATTATTTCAGGTGAAAAAAAGGAATTTTCGGCAAATAATCTGTAACTTGCCTCTTAAAGCCCTGCCCTTAAGGACATTATACGAGCAAACAGTTCTTCCTGTTTTGGTTTGGAAAAATAAGATAGATGTTTTCCACTCCGCAGCTAGTGTCTCACCCTTTTTACTTTTCTGTCCTTTGGTTCTTACTCTTCATGACGTCATACCCTTCATATTTCCAAAGCTGACCCCTTTGATTTTTCGCCTTTATTGGAGTATCACTTACAGGATTTCTGCCAGACGGGCACAGCTTATCATTACTGTTTCCCACAGCGCTAAAGAGGATCTTGTTAAATTCCTGGGTATCAGGAGAGAAAAAATTACTGTCATCTACCATGGAAGCGAACAGCCTAATCTCAAAATCAAAGATGAAAGATGGACAACTCCTCTCCAGGGAAAAAAAGAAAGTGAAACTCCTTACATCTTGTGGGTAGGTAGGATGTACAGCCATAAAAACTTAACTCGATTAGTATATGCTTATAATAAACTGATAAAAACCTACCAAGGTATCAAGCATCTGTTAGTTCTTTGTGGAATGAGAGCCTGGGAATACCCTTCCTTTATGAAGACCGTCAAAGAATTGGCTTTGGAAGATAAAGTCATCTTTAAAGGCTATGTCCCTGACGATGTTCTTAAATTAACTTACGCTAAGGCCAGTCTTTTTGCCTTCCCCTCCTTAACCGAAGGTTTTGGCTTTCCTCTACTTGAGGCTATGTCCTACGGAGTTCCGGTAATTACCTCCAACTACGGTGCTATGGCTGAGGTTGCTGGTGATGCAGCCCTTCTGGTTGATCCATACAGTGTTGACGAAATTGCCGAAGCTATGCACAGAGTGCTGAGTGAGGAAAAATTAAGAGTTAGCCTCGTCAAAAAAGGCCTCAAGCGGGCTAGCCAATTTTCTTGGGAAAAGACAGCCAGAGAGACTCTTTCCGTGTATAAAAGGGTGTATGAACAAAAGTACCATTAAACTCACCAGATTAAATTTAAGATTTATCCAAACTAAAGACTCAAACAAGTCATCTTTCTTTTCTTTGTGAGGACTCTGAATGTCCAAAAATTGCAAGGGTTCCGATTTATCGAATCTACTACCAAAGTGGGCTTGATGAATCAAGCTTCTACAAAAAAACAGTCCACTTTTAATTCTTAATTAACAAGTCTACCGATATAATTGACAAATAACATAAGACCATATATGCATTGAAGTTTACTCAGACTAGTTAAAGGACTGAAACGGAAGAAGGTGACAATTAAATGAAGCTGGGAGCTGAATACTGGGACAGTATTGCTGAAAAGACGAACTCACACTATGTGAGAAATCCATTCTTCCAACACAAGCAAAATGAGGTACTTAGGCTCATCGATCAATGGGCTAAAACCAATCAAGATGCTGCTATACTGAAAAACGACTTATGGGAAGAGGCGCTTGAGCCTGATCCCCTGTTGTTTGATTTACTAAAAAAATGGCAAGGTACGGGAATAGATATTTCCCCTCGGGTGGCAAAGATGGCCAGCCAAAAAGCACGCCAACGGAGGGTCCATCTAAATCTTTGTGTATCTGATGTAAGAAGGCTTGCTTTCAAAGACAATAAGTTTGACCTAATCATTTCCACTTCCACCTTGGATCATTTTCCTGAAATAGATGTTTCCTTGAAGGAACTTTACCGGGTGCTTAAGCCAAACGGGTTGATTATTTTGACATTACATAATGCAACCAATTTGTTGGTTTATCTGATGTTTAAACTTATGAAGCTCTTCAGAAAATATCCCTTTTTTTATGCTGAAGGAACGTATTCTTTACGGAAGATCAAGCAATTGATGACGAGCACAGGTTTCACCGTAGAGGATTCTACCGCAATAATTCATGTTCCTCCTCTCCTACCTACGATAATAAATGAGATTTATCGAAGGGGGAATAGCAAAATTCTTGCAAACATATGTCAGAAAATAATTGAACTGAGTGAAGCTATCGGAAAAGGTAATTCTTTTCTCAAATATTTAACTGGATACTGTCTTGCGGTGAAGGGAACTAAGAGATGAGGGAGATTCTTCCGATGCTGAACAAGCTGGATAAAATAGGTTTATTTTTTCTCAGTGACCTTTTTACTAAATCTGCCTATTATATCAAGGTTAACGGATTTGGTGCCTATTTGAAAAAGATTTTGTTTTCGATAGCGGAACTATTGGTTAAACACCAGGAAGCTGTTCTCTTTGAGAAAGACTTATGGGAAATCACTGGACCTATTCATCCGAGCCGAGGAGTCTATATAGAAATTGGAACGCTCAATGATGTGCCTAGATTAACGCAATTATTACCCCAGTGGTCGGTGAGGATTTTTCGCGATAGGCTTTTGCGAGGGGATATTTTTTTCACTGCCCAGATTGGGAATCAAATCGTCCATCAGACCTGGATCAGTTTTAAAGATAAATGGGTGCCCTTATTAAATAAAAAAATTATCCTAAGAGAAAAAGAAGCGTACCTTTATCACAGCTATACTGCGCCGGAATTCAGAGGCAAAAATGTTTTCCCGACGGTAATAAGTAAAGTTTTAAGATACTTGAAGGCTCAAGGATACAAGAGATGCTTCTTTCTGGTGGATTTAAAAACACATCAGTCAACAAGAGCTTACGAAAGAATCTTAGGCACTAACAATGGAACTATCGTCTCCTACTGGAGAATCTTGGGCTGTAGAAATTATCACTATGAACCATACCGGAAAGTCAAATGAGTTTTGATCTCATGTACCATCTGTTGAGCTCTGTAGAAAATAGTGGTCGACGAAGCAGGAACTTGAACAGCTACAATAAAGGAAGCTGCAGAAAATCATCAAGAATGCCTATGAGAGAGATAGGTATTATCATCAGTTATTTAACTCCGTGGTCATAAGGCCCGAGGACATTAGGAACAAGAACGTTTCTCTCCCTTTGCGGAGACTTGACAGAAAGTTTGATCCATATATAATATAATCTGTATATTTAGAATATTCTAAATAAACCGAGGAAACTTCTTATGGATGAGAATCTAGCTAAAGCTCGTGACAACTTCATTGAGGGTGCTGGCCATCTGGCATCAACTATGGGTCTGAGTAGGGTCATAGGACAACTGTACGCTATGCTTTTCTTAAGTAATGAACCGCTCTGTCTCGATGATATGGCAGAAAGACTTAAGATAAGCAAAGGAAATGCCAGCGTAAACATCCGGGAACTGGAAAAATTAGGAGTGGTGAGAAAAGTCTGGGTTAAAGGAAGTAGGAGGGACTTCTACGAAGCAGAACTTAATTTAGAGAAGTTAATAAAAAATGGAATTGTTGCCACAGCAAAGAGAAGAATGGATATGATTCTGGAGACGATAGACACGACTGAGAATCTGGTAAAAAAGGCAAAGGGAATAGGTAAGAAGGAAAAGAAGACGGCCGAATTGTATCTTAAGCGATTACAAAGCGTGAAGGAAATTCATAAATTTGCTGAAAGAGTACTGAAGAATTTCCTCCCAGGCTAATAGCATATGAGATTATTGAGCAAGTTTTAGAAATAGTCGCTACTGTCCTTATGTTTAGAGATAAATTATGAAGTGCAGGATAATAAATCTTGTAAGTCCAGAGAAAGGATGGTAAAAATGGCGCAAAAAAGAGCATTGATAACGGGAATAACAGGCCAAGACGGATCATATTTAGCTGAGTTCCTACTAAGTAAGGGATACAAAGTTTTTGGGCTAATTAGGAGAACCAGTACTTTGAATTTCCAGAGGATAGAGCACATTCAGGACCAAATTGAATTGATTTCCGGGGATTTGTTAGACCAGAATTCCTTGATTAACGCAGTTAAAGAAGCTAATCCGGATGAGGTATATAACCTAGCCTCTCAATCTTTTGTACCCGCCTCCTGGAAGCAGCCTGTCTTTACGGGAGAGGCAACCGCCCTCGGTGTAGCAAGGATGCTGGAAGCGATCAGGTTGGTGAACCCAAAAATTAGGTTTTATCAAGCATCCAGCAGCGAGATGTTTGGTAAAGCACGAGAAGTTCCACAAACAGAGAAAACTCCCTTTTACCCGAGAAGCCCTTACGGCGTAGCAAAGGTTTATGGACATTGGATTACAGTAAACTACAGGGAAAGTTATAATATGTTTTGCTGCTCTGGGATAGGCTTTAATCATGAGTCGCCGAGAAGGGGATTGGAGTTTGTGACGAGAAAGGTTACAAACGCTGCTGCTAAGATTAAATTAGGTTTACAGAAACAATTAAGAATAGGCAACTTAGATGCCAAGAGGGATTGGGGGTTTGCCGGAGATTATGTAAAGGCAATGTGGTTAATGCTTCAACGGGATGAGCCTGATGATTATGTAATAGCTACTGAGAAAACTCATTCGGTAAAAGACTTAATTAAGATTGCCTTTGATTATGTGGATTTGAACTGGCAAGATTGTGTAGTGGTTGATCCAGATTTTGTGAGACCCGCTGAGGTAAGATTGTTGTTAGGTGATTCTTCCAAAGCTAGAGAGAAGCTGGGCTGGAAACCTGAAGTAAGTTTCGAAGAGTTAACTAAGATGATGATTGATGCAGATTTGGAAAAGTTAGAAAATAGTATTCAATTATCTGGGCTGAGAGAACGCAAAAAAGATAGAGGTTTAATCTCGTGAAAGCCTTGATTGCAGGTACTTCAGGCTTTACCGGGTCACATTTAGCTGAATTTCTCCTGAATAGGGGATACAAAGTCCATGGGATCATAAGGCGGGCTAGCACTTTTAATACCTCTCGTATTGATCATATTTATGTGGATCCCCATAAACGTGGAACACGACTTTTTCTTCATTATGGGGATCTTTCCGATTCAGAACAGATTTCCAATATCATCTATAATATAAAACCTGATGAAATTTACCATTTAGGTGCACAGAGTCAGGTGCGAGTGAGTTTTGGTATTCCCGAATACACGGGTAATGTTACTGCTTTGGGAACTACTCGAATACTGGAGACAATAAGAAGAAGCGGAAACCAGGTAAGATTTTACCAAGCATCCAGTAGCGAGATGTTTGGTGAGTCCAAATCACCCCAAAATGAAAACACACCTTTTAAGCCTCGCAGCCCTTATGCCTGTAGTAAAGTCTATGCCTATTGGATGGTGGTAAATTATCGCCAGGGTTATAATCCTTTTGCCTGTAATGGGATCCTCTTTAATCACGAAAGTGCCCGCCGTGGAGAAACCTTTGTCTCCCGTAAGATCACCAGAGCTGTCGCCGCCATCCTTGCTAAAAAACAAGACTATCTTTATTTGGGCAATCTTGAGTCTAGGAGAGATTGGGGATTTGCTCCTGAATATGTGGAGTTTATGTATAAAATGCTTCAAAACAATAAGCCTGAAGATTTTGTCATCGGTACAGCTGAGTCTCATTCGGTAAAGGGATTTGTAAAAGAGGCCCTCTCTTATGTAGATCTTGATTGGGAAAAATATGTAAAGATTGATCCCCGATACTTTAGGCCTACCGAGGTACAGAAACTCATTGCTGATTCAACCAAGGCGAAAAAAAATCTGGACTGGCAACCCAAAATAAGATTTAAAGAATTGGTAAAAATAATGGTGGATGCAGATATTCGAAAGGCAGGATTAACTCCACCAGGCGAGGGTGATAAAATCCTAAAAGAAAAAATTGCCCATAGATGGTGGAAGGTAGATTAATGGGATTTTTGGGGAAAAAGAGAGTTTTAGTGACAGGTGGAGCTGGATTCTTGGGTTCTCATCTTGTAAAAAAACTGAGACAGCAGGGCTGTGAAAACATTTTTATTCCTTTAATAGAAGAATATAATTTAGTAGATATAGAAGCAATAAAGAGGCTTTATCGAGATGCCAAACCAGACATTGTAATTCATTTAGCAGCAGTTGTTGGCGGAATCGGTGCCAATCGCGCCAATCCCGGTAAGTTCTTTTACGATAACATAATGATGGGTACCCAGATGATGGAGCAAGGAAGACAATTCGGAATAGAGAAATTCGTTGCTCTCGGTACTATTTGTTGCTATCCCAAATTTACTCCTGTGCCTTTTAAAGAAGAAGATTTATGGAACGGCTATCCTGAGGAGACTAACGCTCCTTATGGGTTAGCCAAGAAAATGCTTTTAGTTCAATCGCAAGCATATAGGAAGCAGTACGGGTTTAACTCTATATTCTTGATGCCAGTAAATCTATACGGTCCCCAAGATAATTTTAATCCCAAATCTTCGCATGTTATTCCAGCATTGATAAAGAAATGTTTTGATGCTATAAAAGAAGGTAAGGATGAAATAGTAGTATGGGGTACAGGAAAGCCTTCCAGAGAATTTCTCTATGTGGAAGATGCAGCTAAAGCTATAATCCTCGCTACCGAGAGATATAATAAGTCTGAGCCTGTAAATATTGGTGCAGCATTTGAAATTTCAATCAGAGAGTTAGCTAAGTTAATCGCTAAGTTAACCGGTTTTAAAGGGAGAATCATCTGGGATAAATCTAAGCCTGATGGTCAGCCAAGACGATGTTTAGATACAACAAAGGCAGAGAAGGAGTTCGGCTTCAAAGCAAAAACACCACTTGAAGAAGGTTTAAGGAAAACGATAGAGTGGTATAGAAAAAATATAGACCAAGGTAAAAAACAGAGGCTAAGGACAAATAGCAATAGATAACAAAGCATACGAAGAGATTAAATATAAGGAAAAGTTAATCTATCCCGTAACTGAAAGGATAGCCAAAGAAGGACTATATTTACCTTCGCGGCTAACGCCAAAAGAGGAAAAAATCAAAAAGATAACAAAGACTATTGAGAAAATTTTAGAAAAATAGATGAGCGAATGACCAGATGGGGAAAAGGATGAATGAGTGAAATAATTACTACATATGAGCCGGATAATCCCCTAAGAAAAGTCTACCTATCTATCTTCAGCGAGATTTACAACGAATTAAAAAGAAGCGGTTGAATGTGCAAAATGCGGGATTTAAGACAAGAAAATCAGACTTTAGCTAATGCTGAGAGGTTAGGCCAGGCTGAAGCGGTACCCACGATCATCATTGAGCCAATTCGTGGCTGGCTATCCCTTAAGCTGAGAGATTTATGGCAATATCGTGAATTACTCTACTTTCTCACCTGGCGGGATGTGAAAGTCCGATACAAACAGACCGTAATTGGATTTCTCTGGGCAATTATTCAACCTTTCTTGAAGATGGTAGTCTTCAGCATTATCTTTGGAACCCTGGCTAAGATGGATTCAGAAGGGTTTCCCTATCCCATCTTTCTATATGCAGGGCTTCTTCCCTGGCAATTTTTTGCCAGTTCTGTTAGTCGAAGTGGCGAAAGCATTGTTGCCAGCACAAACCTCATTACAAAGGTCTATTTCCCAAGACTTATTATACCCATCGCATCTGTTGGAGCTTGTCTTGTAGATTTTGCCATATCGTTTATAATATTGATCATCTTAATGCTTTACTACAATGTCGTCCCCACGCTCTCAACATTTATGGTTCTGCCATTAGTTCTGGCGACGATATTCACCGCCTTAGGAGTGGGTATGCTTATAAGTGCTCTGAATGTTGCCTATCGGGATTTCGCGTATATTGTTCCATTTTTTGTCCAGATCTGGATGTTCTTAACACCTGTTGTTTATCCGATCAGAATTATTCCCGAGAACTGGCGTTGGCTCATTCTGCTGAACCCAATGGCCGGGATTGTAGATGCTTATCGTTCAGCAATTTTAGGGAAATCATTTGAATGGAGTAACCTCGGAATTTCGATGGGAATAGCAGTAGTTATATTCCTCTGCGGACTAATGTATTTCCGAAAAACAGAAAGATACTTTGCCGACATCGTTTAGGAGTAAGATATGCCTAATGCAGTCATAAAAGTAGAGGGTCTGAGTAAGCGTTATCGCCTCGGCCAGTACGTTGGAGGAGCGTACCAGTACAGAACTCTACGAGATGTTTTAACTGATGCTATGCATGCTCCTTTCCGTCGTTTACGAGCAAGAGTCAAACAGCGAGCAGTAGCCAGTAATCCAACAGCCAATAGCCATGAGCTATCAGCCATGAGCCATCAGCCATCAGCTGATTTTATCTGGGCTCTCAAAGATGTCTCCTTCGAGGTAAAGCAGGGCGAGGTTGTCGGTATCATTGGGAGAAACGGCGCAGGGAAAAGCACCCTTCTGAAATTGCTTTCCCGGATAACAGAACCCACGAAAGGCCGGGCAATGATAAAGGGCCGTCTGGGAAGCCTTTTGGAGGTTGGAACCGGATTCCATCCCGAACTCACCGGCCGGGAAAATGTATACTTAAGCGGTGCTATCTTGGGGATGACTAAAAAGGAGATTGACCGGAAGTTTGACGAGATAGTTGATTTTTCCGAGATAGAGAAATTCATCGATACCCCGGTCAAGCGTTACTCCAGCGGCATGCTGGTTCGCCTGGGTTTTGCTGTAGCTGCTCATCTTGAGCCAGAAATATTGTTGGTGGACGAGGTTTTGGCAGTTGGGGATGCAGCCTTCCAGAAGAAATGCCTGGGAAAGATGGGCGATGTGGCCAGCGAGGGGCGCACGGTGTTGTTCGTGAGCCATAATATGGCGGCTGTAAGATCGTTGTGTACAGAATCTTTTTTGCTAAACGAAGGAGTTATTATTGAGTGTGGGGAGCCTAATTATGTGATTGATAGTTACCTGAGCAATAGGAAGAAAATTGAGGATGAGATAGCATGGAATGATTTTAATGCTCCACAAAATGCATATATTAAATTGAAACGAATTCGAGTTAGGTCTGAGAAACCGGTAATAACAGTTGACGATCCTGTGTTCATAGAAATCCTTTTTTGTAACATGAAACCTATGGGTATGTTTTTGAACCTTATCCTTAGAACAACACTAGGAGAGATAGTATTTGAGTCGCCAAGTGAATCATCCATGTATGATCGAGGTCTCTACGAAGTGACATGTAAAATCCCACCGAATCTCTTAAACACCGGTATCTATTCTGTTCAAATCAACTTTACTAAAATTGGGCCAAGGATATTGTTTCATCATGAAGACATAATAAGGTTTGAAGTTCACGAGGCAACAAGCAATGTGGGCTATTTTGGAAAGTGGTCAGGTTACATCCGTCCAAGGTTGGATTGGAATATCAGGGTTGTGAGATAGATAAATGATCGTAGTAAAGATTATGGGTGGCCTTGGCAATCAGTTATTTCAATATGCGACAGGCCGTTCTATGGCGATTTACAAGGGGGTACCCCTAAAATTGGATATTTCATGGTTCAGCCGGCAGTCAAAGCGTCGATATTGCCTGTCTCACTTTAACATTGTGGCAGCGTTAGCACAGCCTGAAGAAGTTGCGCACCTGAAAGGCGAGAGCTTAAGTGGTAATAAGGCGAGGTTATTTCGGTATTTTCAGCGCTTGCGACCATATTACAAACGCCGCGTCGTCAAAGAACAGTATTTCTATTTTGACCCACTTATTTTCAAAGCGCCGCGCGATGTTTATCTGTCGGGGTATTGGGGATCGGAAAAATATTTTATCGATATTGCAGAAACTATCAGGGGTGAGTTGACCGTGAAAGACCCTTGGGATGCTGCAAATAAAGAAGTGTATAAGCGAATCTGCGAAGTTGACTCTATTGGCTTGCATGTGCGCCGTGGCGACTATGTGAATGATCCACGAACAAACCAGGCTTTTGGTGCCTGCGAGCTTGAATATTATTATCAAGCGTTGACTTTAATCGTCGGTCGGCTTAGTAATCCGCATGTCTTCGTATTTTCAGATGATATCGAATGGGCGCAGAAGAATTTAATCCTGAGGGTTCCGATCGCTTATGTGTCTCATAATGGTTTTGAACGGGAGTATGAGGACCTGCGGCTAATGAGTCATTGCAGGTATCACATTATCGCCAATAGTACTTTTAGTTGGTGGGGGGCCTGGTTAAGCCCTTTCCAGGAGAAAATTGTGATTGCGCCAAGGCGTTGGTATCGCAATATGAACCGGGATACCAGAGATTTGCTACCTGAGGATTGGGTCCAGATTTAGACACACTGTATGGATTTTTATGCAGAAAAAATTGGTTATCTGCGGTGCATCGGATAGGGATAGATTGTACGCGTTATACTTTAAGCAAAAATTTGAAAAGATAGATACTACAAGAAAATATACATTCATTGATTTTGCTCCATGCGTAGTGTCCAAAGCTATCAAGAAGTACCCATTCTTAGTTTATTGGAGCAGTGATTTACTTGCAGATAACGTAGATGTGAAAGCTGATCTTATGGAACCACCATATCGAGATAATTCTGTGGATATATTTCTTTGTTCACATATATTAGAACACGTAGAAGATGATAGAAAAGCAATGGCAGAATTATATAGGATACTTCAAACCTGGAGGTTGGGGAATTGCAATGGTTCCTATCTTACTCACTTTATCAGATGTTTATGAAGATACCTCTATTAAGAGTGAGGCTGATAGATGGAAACATTTTGGACAGGGTGACCACCTTAGAATGTACTCAAAACAGGGTTTTGTAGGTAGACTGGAAGATGCAGGATTTAAGGTAAATCAACTAGGAATTGATTATTTCGGTGCTGATGTCTTTGAGAAACACGGTATTCACCCTCGTTCAGTGTTGTATGTTGTGGAGAAACGATAATCACGTAACCAAAACATTTACGGCAGTGACCATATACACAGGTTGTCTGCGAGGGGGTCGGTGGATATGACGAATCAGGCGTATGCTTTAGGGCTTGCCAGCGTGGGGCAGGATGTAATTATCTGGCCTATGGCAAAGACAGTATCGCCAGAAGTCATCTCCATTGGTGATTCAGTCATCATAGATGATTTCGTCTTCCTCATGGGTGGTAAAAGGACTGTCATTGGTAGCTTTGTGCATATTGCCTCTTTTACATCCATCACCGGCGGCGGCGAGTTCATCATGGAAGATTTCACTACTTTGTCAAGTGGGGTGCGGGTTTTTACAGGTAACGAGGACTATTCTGGCGGGTGTCTAACAGGTTCGGGAGTTCCGTTCCCCTACCGTATGCCAATTCGCTCCTTTGTGTATATCAGGAAGCACGCAATTGTTGGAGCAGAGGCAATTATTCTGCCTGGGGTAACAATAGGAGAAGGAACAGTCGTCGGAGCGAACTCGCTCGTCAAGAAGGATTGCGCGCCGTGGACGGTCTACGTTGGGTCGCCCGCGAAAGCAATCAAGTCTCGCTCAAAGGAGCGCATTCTCGAACTTGAAACCCAATTGCGTAACGAAGTCTATGATCCAGATGGAAACTACATCCCGAAACTCAAAAGAGAACAGCAGGAGCTACACAGATGAAAGTACACATACAGGATCTTGCTGCGTTTGGTGGCGCCCCTGCCTTTAATGAAAAGCTTCACGTTGGGCGTCCTAATATCGGGGATCGTCAGCGGTTGATTGAGCGCATCAACGATCTCTTGGATAGAAGATGGCTGACGAACAATGGTCCCTTCGTGCAAGAGTTTGAACAGCGGATCGCTGACCTGTTGGGGGTCAAGCACTGCATCGCGATGTGCAATGGGACAGTAGCTCTGGAGATTGCCATCAGGGCAATTGGCCTAACAGGGGAGGTCATTGTGCCGGCCTTTACCTTCATCGCTACGGCTCACGCGCTTCAATGGCAAGAGATTACGCCCATCTTTTGTGATATTAATCCAAGCACTCATAACATAGATCCGTGCCGAGTGGAGGAAATGATCACTCCGCGCACCAGCGGAATCATCGGCGTGCACCTGTGGGGGAGGCCGTGCGATGTAGACGCATTAAGCGAGGTTGCGCGCGACCACGATTTGAGACTCTTGTTCGATGCTGCCCATGGATTTGGATGCTCATACAAAGGACGCATGATCGGTAATTTTGGCGATACTGAGGTGTTTAGTTTCCATGCTACCAAGTTCTTCAACACCTTCGAGGGTGGTGCAGTCGTCACTAATGACGATGAGTTGGCAGCCAGGATTCACCTTATGAAGAACTTTGGTTTTGCTGGGTATGATAATGTGATCTACATTGGCACCAATGGCAAAATGAGCGAAGTGTCTGCTGCTATGGGATTGACGGGGCTCGAGAGTGTAGAGGAATTCATTGCCGTCAACTATCGCAACTATAAAGAATATGAGCGCGAACTGGAAGACATACCAGGCATTCAACTTCTAACTTACGACGAAACTGAGAAGCGCAACTACCAATATATCATTCTGGAGATTGATGAGGCAGTTACACAGGTTAGCCGAGACCAGTTGGTCGAAATTCTACATGCTGAAAACGTTCTGGCTAGACGCTATTTCTATCCTGGCTGTCATCAGATGGAACCTTACCGTTCCTATTTTCCCCATGCTGGGCTTCTCTTACCCGAAACAGAGAAGCTTCTGAAGCGTGTGTTGTCTTTACCTACAGGTACAGCAGTTGGGACGGATGAGATCGGCAAGGTTTGTCAGATTGTTCGATTTGCTGTGGAACATGAGGCTGAAATTAGGCCAAGACTATCAAGGATGCAAAAACGGCCTGGCAAAGAGGTTGTCTAGATGAAGGTCAGCGTTGCGATGATAACTTATAACCATGAGAAATTTATCGCGCAAGCGATAGAAAGTGTCCTGATACAGGAAGTAGATTTTGATTATGAAATTGTGATTGGTGAGGATTGTTCGTTGGATAAAACGGGCGAAATAGTTAGAATATATCAACAAAGGCATCCCGACAAAATCCGTGTTCTAGCGAGAGAAAAGAATTTAGGAATGCAATATAACTTTGTCGACACGCTCCAATCGTGCACGGGACAGTATGTGGGTCTGTTAGAGGGTGATGACTACTGGACTTCGCCTCACAAATTGCAAAAGCAGGTGGATTTCTTGGATGAGAATTCTGATTTTGCGATATGTTTCCATAATGCAGTCTCTGTATGGGAAAATGGTGAAAGACCCTCAACATTGCTCTGTCCTGATGACCAGAAAGAGGTTTCAAATCTAGATGATATAATATGTGGTAACTTTATTCCTGCCCTCACAGCGATGTTTCGAAATAACTTATTTGGAGAATTTCCTGATTGGTTTTACACTCTCAAGTTCGGTGACTGGCCTTTACACATTCTAAACGCCCAATACGGTAAGATTGGATATATCAATGAAAAAATGGGAGTATATAGGATCCATGAAGGGGGTGCTGCATCTGCTGCACATGGAAATGTAATTAAGTGGAGCGAGAATGTTGAGGGAATTATCCAGATATACAAAACAATAAACCATTTTTTTGATTATAAGTACGATAGTATGATAAGATCTAAGATTTCGGAATATTATTCATTGCTAGGGCACCAATATGGGAGTGTTGGGAACAAAAGAAAATCCATGGAGCTACACATGAGGAGCTTTATGACTTGTCCATCTCCTAGAAAACTACCCAGAACCATAAAACTGGTTACATATCTTCTTTTTCACAGCTTACTAGGAAAATGATGGCTGAGGCTTTGCGTGTTGTCATAAAATGAAAATCCTACACACCGTTGAATTCTACTACCCATCAGTCGGCGGCGCCCAGGAGGTCGTGCGGCAAATCTCGGAACGGTTGTTCCGATTGGGGCATGACGTCACAGTCGCAACAATGCGATTACCTGATCGGAATTTTTCAGTTTTGAATGGTGTCAAGATTGAAGAATTTAAGATCTCTGGAAACGCTGTTAAGGGGTTTTCGGGTAAAGTCGAACGCTACCAAAAGTTTATTCTTGAATCCCGTTTTGATGTGATAATGAATTATGCCGCACAGCAATGGGCTACCGACCTGATGTTACCAATATTGAATGGAATCTCCGCCAAAAAAGTTTTTGTGCCTTGCGGTTTTTCCGGGCTATATTTACCAGAGTATGGAGATTATTTTGAACAAATGAAAACCTGGCTCAAACAGTACGATGCTTGTGTTTATCTATCAAATGATTATAGGGATATCAACTTTGCTCGGGAGTGCAGGGCTGCTAATGATGTGTTCATCCCCAATGGCGCGGGAGAGGATGAATTTGGTCAAAAACCAGATATTGATATAAGAACACAACTCGAAATCCCACCAGACCATTTCCTAATTTTACATGTAGGCTCTCATACAGGCATCAAAGGACATAAAGAAGCGATTCGGATTTTTAAGAAGGCAAAAATAAAACATGCCACTTTTTTGATAGTGGCCAACAATTCTAATGGTGGCTGTACTAGAAGGTGTCTTCGGAAAGAAAAACTCTACCGTTGGAATCCGTTTTCAAGACTGTTAGACAAAAAGATTCTAGTAATGTCCTTGTCGAGAAAAGAAACCGTAGTTGCATATCATGAAGCAGACCTTTTTCTTTTCCCATCTAACATAGAGTGTTCTCCTATTGCTTTGTTTGAAGCTATGGCTTCAAAAACCCCTTTTTTAACGACAGATGCTGGCAACGCAAAAGAGATTATTGAATGGTCAAATGGTGGTGAATTGTTGCCAACATTGAAGTTTGCAAATGGATATGTTAAGGCGAATGTAAATGCATCCGTCGATGTTTTTCAACGGCTTTTCTACGACTCTCAAAAGAGGCAAGAACTAGTAAGTGATGGGTATGAAAAATGGAAAACATCGTTTACTTGGGAAAAAATCACAAAACAATACGAAAACTTATATATAAAGCTCTTAGGTAAGGAAGGATGAAATATGAGGGGAATATTTCAAAGAGTCCTAAGATTTATCAATTATAAGCCCCATAAAAAATATAATGTGAAAACTATTTTAAAAGAGGGATCCGTATTCGAAGCCAATTGTTGGATTTTGAGTGAAATTTTGTTAGATAGAGTAATCCCCAAAATTGGGATTCGTCCTTATCCATTGAACGAGCAGATGCTAATGGCAGCCGCTGTAGCATTTGTTCAGCCAAAAATTATCATTGAGTGGGGGACGCATGTTGGAAAATCTGCAAGGCTCTTCTGGGAAGTTAAAGAAGCTTTAGGCTTAAATTGCCAAATTTATACAATAGACTCAATGAATCCCGATCATCCAGAATTTCCTGGGGCTGCTCGAGGCAGATATCTTTCTAATACAGAAGTAAAGCAGATTGTTGGAGATGGAGCAGAAATTGCTAATAAGCTACTTGAAGATTCTTTGGAACCCAACTCTGTACTGGTTTATGTTGATGGAGAACATTCACGCGAAGCCATTAAACGAGATCTTACCATATGGGACAAGCTATCATCGGGATCTGGAATATTGGTACATGATGTATTTTATCAGATACCATCAAGTTACAACATAGGACCATGGCAGTTAGTTCAAGAGCTTTTGCAAGAACAAAAGTTCAATATATCTCAAGTACAATGGCAACTTTTAGGGTTGCCGGGAATGGTATTTGTGAGTAAAAAGTAATAAGGACAATCATGAGAATCTTCTACGCCTCTGACACCACCCCAAACGCCGCATTCCAGTCTAATCTGTGGCGCAATAATCTGTACCAGCCCCTCGTGGATTTAGGGCATGATGTGGTGGAGTTTCAATACGATTTGAGGAAAACCTTCCAGAATCTCAATCCCCAAGATCCCAGACAAAAAGCTTTTATTCATAAAAACAGATCCAGGGTGACTAAGGAATTACTGTGCCAAATTAGGGTAGCTCATTCGGAAAGACCCATTGATTTGTTTTTCAGTTATTTCTACGATGCCTGTGTGCTGCCCGAAGCAATCGACGAAATCAGGTCCATGGGGATAAAGACCGTCAACTGGTATTGTAACGCGTCGTACCAGTTACACTTAGTTTCAGAAATCTCTCCCCATTACGACTGGTGCTTGGTGCCGGAAAGATTTAGACTTGATGACTACAAGGCAATGGGAGTTCATCCTATTTACTGTCAGGAGGCGGCTAACCCTAACATATACAAACCGTATGATTTACCTGTTGAATTTGATGTCACCTTTGTCGGGCAGGCATATGGAGACCGTCCGGCGTACATCAAGTACCTGCTGGATCAGGGTATTGACGTACGGGTGTGGGGATGGGGCTGGCAGGATTTTTCGACGGAGGGAGTGGCAGCCAATAGACTTGATCCTCTACGCCGAGCCGCCCGCGTTGGTAAGGCGCTCTTGACGCCTGCAGGCTGGCAGGCGGTGGGGCGACGGCTGATAAATCTGGTTACAGCCTCTTCCGAAAAGATGACTAAAGGATGCTCGCAGCGGGTAACGCTGCCCGCATCTGTATTAGGGGGCGTCTTAAGCGACGAAGAGATGATTCGGATGTACAGCCGCTCTAAAATCAACATAGGGTTTTCCACATGTGGCAACACTCATGAAACCGAAAGGCGTATTTTACAGGTACGGCTGCGGGATTTCGAGGTGCCTATGAGCGGCGGTTTTTATATGGTGGAGTACATGGAGGAACTGAAAGAGTTCTTTGACATCGGCAAGGAGATAGTGTGCTATTATGATAAACCGGATTTGGCTGACAAGATCAAATACTACTTGTCGCATGACAGGGAGCGTGAAGAAATCCGGGGGGCTGGACATCTGCGGGCGAAGAACGATCATTCCTGGCAAAAACGATTTAGGAAAGTCTTTAAGGAAATTGGTTTAGGTTAAGGGAACGACAATCGAACATTGTGTTGAATCTATATCTGTAGTGTAAGACGGATAAAAACGGATGTGAAGGAGTTCTTAGTGAAAACAATTGATGAACGATGAGAGACTAACATTATGGTAAAAAGAAAAAATGACCCAACTGTAAGCGCCATTATTCCGACGTATAATAGAGCGCAATTGGTAGGCCGAGCCGTTCAGAGTATCTTAAATCAAACCTATCAAGACTTTGAAATCACTGTCGTTGACGATAGCTCAACAGATAACACTGAGGTGGTCGTGAAGAGCTTTAATGATGAAAGGATTAGATACATTCGGCACAGGGAAAATAGAGGTCTGCCAGCTGCTAGGAATACCGGGATAAGAGTCGCGAAAGGGAAATACATAGGTCTCTTAGATGACGATGACGAGTGGTTACCAAAGAAGCTAGAAAAACAAATTGATAAATTCAGGAGGTTGTCGGATAATGTTGGGGTTGTCTACAGCGGGTTCTGTTATATTTCAGAGAATAGTGGGAAAACTGTATCAAGAGTTATCCCAAGCTTGCGAGGGAATGTGTACGTTCATCTCCTTGAACGCTGTATCCTAGGAAGTCCCACACCTTTGATCAGAAAGAATTGTTTTCAGAAGGCTGGTTTTTTTGACGAAACATTGCCAAGTAGCGAGGATTGGGATATGTGGATAAGACTCTCCAAGCATTACGACTTTGATTTTGTTCCAGATATCTTAGCGAAACATCATGTTCACGCAGGTCAAATGTCGGCCGACTTGAACGCAAGAATTGTAGCGAGAAAGAAGATAGTAGCAAAACATATGTATAATCTTTCCAAGAGGCCTTCGATTCTTAGCATGCACTTAAAACGACTTGGAACGCTGCATTTTCTTATGGGAGATGTGGCAAACGGCCGGAAATACATGTTGAATTCTATTAAACGTAAAGCCTTTCAGGTAGCTAGCTACATTCACCTTTTTTTATCATTGTTGACTCCTGGGATACACAGGGACATGCTTAGGAAACATAGCGTCACGAACATAGATGGAGTTACATTCTATGACTAAGGGTGAGTTTTATGCCAAAGGTTAGTGTGGTGATACCTACTTACAATCGGGCTAGGTTGCTAAAGAGAGCTATCCAGAGCGTGTTAAACCAGACCTATCAGGACTTCGAGATCATCGTCG
Source organism: uncultured Clostridia bacterium (assembly GCA_964543295.1). GTDB lineage: Bacteria > Aerophobota > Aerophobia > Aerophobales > AE-B3A > AE-B3B. The sequence continues at coordinate 143,225 of CAZIXA010000002.1, forward strand.
TTGATGATGGCTCAACTGACAATACTGAAGAAATTGTGAGGAGTTTTGGGGATCCTAGGATCAGATATATTGGGCATGGGGAAAATAAAGGAGAAGCTGCAGCTAGGAACGCGGGAATCAAAGCCGCTAGAGGTAAATACATAGCGTCTCAAGATAGTGATGACGAGTGGTTGCCGGAGAAGCTGGAGAAGCAAATGGAGACTTTTCAAAACGCCTCACCCAAAGTGGGAGTCGTCTATACAGGCTTCTGGAAGATACAGGGCGATAAGAAGATTTACTGTCCCTTTTCTGCAATATCTCCAAAGGAGGATATTATCTATGATAGCCTCCTCAAAATGAATTTTATAGGAACTCCAGCCACGCTTATTAGAAAAGAATGTTTTGAGAGAGTAGGAATGTTTAATGAAAGGCTGCGTAACTTTGTAGATTGGGAAATGTGGCTTAGAATTTCAAAGTATTATCACTTTAAGTATATTAAGGAATCTTTAGTAAATGTCTATTACGGTTGTGGGAACGTCTCTTATAACAACGAAACAGCAGTAGCTGCTCTGGAATTCATTTTTAAAAGGCATTTTGAGGATATTAAGAAGAATCGGAAGTTACTGATAAGATATTGTTCCGATATTGGGCATTCTTATTATTTGCAGGGAGAGACAGAACGTGGAAGGGCATATATTCTAGAGGCTCTCAGAGCGTATCCCTTTAGTATTAAGCTCTTGGTGATGGCTTTTCTGTCATTGTTTAACCCGGTACTGTACAGAACAGCAGCAAAAATGAAAGAATCAATCACGCCACAGAAAGGAGAGAATGAATATCTTAGGCAGAGTTAAGTGTGGAAGGCGAGAATAGCGGTAATTATCTTTGCCTAGGCTTTTGCTTACCGGAAAAATAGGTGTGAGGGAATTAGTCTTAATGTATGTATTCAATAAGATGGGTAAGAGCAAATGGAAACAGCAAGAACAGTTCTTTTTTCCCAAAGGATTCCGTTTGCACACGCGAACAGTTGAGTATGTCAAGTGGGGGAAGAATTAATACTGTGAAAAAGTGGCCTGAAGTTTCAATTATTATTCTAAATTGGAATGGGTGGAAAGATACAATAGAGTGTTTGGAATCTTTATATCAGATAACTTACTCAAATTATGATGTAATCGTTGTAGATAATGGATCGGAAGATGAATCTATTGAGAAGATAAAGGAATGGGCCAAAGGGAAAGTGAAAGTTAAATCAAAATTCTTTGAGTATAATCCAATGAATAAACCTATAAGGTACATAGAATGTGATAGAGAAGCGGTAGAGACTGGGGAAAGAAAAGAAATTCAGGATTTACCTTCTGATAGAAAAATGATTATTATCAGAAACGAAAGAAATTACGGATTTGCCGAGGGAAACAACATAGGAATGAGATATGCTTTGAGAGCTTTAGATCCTGATTACATTTTACTTCTTAACAATGATACTGTTGTTGAATCTAGGTTTTTGAGTGAATTAGTTGAAGTTGCTGGCGGTGATGAGAAAATTGGGATTGTTGGACCAAGTATTTATTTGTTCAATAAACCCGATAAATTACAATTCGAATGGAAATATAAAAAAATAAATATTCCAATAGAAGACTATTCAATATCTGGCTGTGTTTTTTTAATAAAAAGTAGTTTGGTAAATATTGTTGGACTACTCGATCCTGCTTATTTTCTCTATTATGAAGAAAATGACTACTTTGCTAAAGCGAAGAAAAACGGATATAAAGTCAAATACGTCCCGACAAAAAATAAAGTTTTGCATAAGGTTTCTGCATCCGTAAACAAGGTTAGTGAGTTACAGATATATTATATGACTAAAAACAGATTTTTATTTATGAAAAAGAACTCGACTAGATTACAATTTCTCTTATTTTTTTTAAATTTTTTTATAAAAGATTTCACCTTAATGACAGGTTCTTTATTATTTTTACATAAAGATCTAAAATCGTTAAAAATCTTTTGGAAAGCAGTATATGATGGAATTCTCTTAGCGTTAGAAAAGGAAGGATAAGCGAAAATATGCCAGAATATGCTATTTTAGTTGTGATTCTGCTGATCTTTATAACAGCATTCTTTCTCCGAAGCTACCTTCTTTTAAAATACAAATGGGTGGGAAAGGATTCATTTTATCATTTTATAGTTGCCCAGGAAATTAGAAAAAATAAGAGTTTACCAAAAGTTATTAATCGATTTATTGTACCTGAAGAATATAATTATCCACCACTATTACACGTACTACTTTCATTTTTTCCCAAGAAATATCATTCGGTAGCTCAGTATTTAGGACCTATTTCGGACATGGGATGTGGTGCAACTATTTTCTTCTTTTGTTCATATGTATTTAGCTTAAAAATCACAATTATAGTAACTGCTCTTTATCTATTTACTCCCATGACAATCGATGACTCATTTTCATTTACTCCCAGAAGTTTTGCCAACTGGCTTATGGTAATCTCTGTATTATCTTTATTCCGCTATCTTTTATATGGATCTGTTGCAACATTTATTAGTTCAATTATTTTTGCTACACTTGTTTTGTTAACTCACAGATTAACAACTCAGAGTTTAATTTTTGTTATTCTTGCCCTTTCTATAGCATTTCGTTCATTTGCTCCTTTATGGATCATAACTTTAGCATTTTTGTTAGCTGCGACTTTCACTAAAGGTTATTATCTTCGCGTGATTTCAGGCCATATCAATTTTCTAAAAGTTTTTGGTAGGAAGTTATTAAACAGTGCCTCCCGAAAGGAAATGCCTGGCCTGTTCCCCAATCCACTAATTCTTTTATTTAATATGCCAATCTTCGCGATTCTACCCATATTCTTTTTGCATTATAATAATGCTTCAATTGGATTCTTTATAATTTGGGGATTATCGCTAACTGTGTTGTCTTTTATCTATATACTTGGTGAAGGAATTAGACATATGAGAAACGCAATACCTGCATTTTCTATAGTGGCTGTCTTATCATTAGTGAATTCACAAAATTACATTATATTATTCATATTTATAGGACTATCTTTGATTTTTTCCATATATAAAATATACCGAATAGAAAAAATGCCGGAACTTGGAAATATCACATCTCCAGAGATGATTAAAGGATTTAATTATATTAAATCCCATCAACAAAAGAAAGATGTGCTCTTATGCCTACCTTTAGATACCACTTATAATGCTGCATATTCCACTGATTGTGTAGTATTGCAAAGTAGTGGCGGATTTGCAAAAGGTTTGGATTTCAATCAAAGGTTAGTTAAACAAGTAAAAGAAGGTAAAATTGATGAATTGATTAAAAAATACGGTGTAAATTGGGTAGTTATCGCAATAAAAAATGAATACAACATATTAGGCAAAGAAGTCTTTAGTGCAGGCAATGTTAAAGTTATAAGGATTACGTGATGCTTATGAAACAAAAATATTATCAATGGCATAAAACAGAAATTGGATTTATGGACGTAATAGAGCCTTTCTTGAACAGGGATTCTAAGTTAGTTTTGGATATTGGCTGCGGCAGTGGATGGGTTGGGAAAGTTCTAAAAGAATATAATCAAGAAGTTACTATCGTCGGTTTGGATATAGATTTGGTTGGATTAAAGGAAGCAGCAAAAAGTGAAGAACTAGTATTAGGTAGTACGGAAAGGCTTCCATTTAAGGACAGTGCTTTTGATGGAATAATCGCGAAAGACGTGCTTGAGCATTTGTTAAATCCTTTAAAAGCAATGTTAGAATTTTATAGAGTTTTGAAAGAGGCAGGGAAGGTTTATGTTTCAGTTCCTGATGTGAGAAGCAAAACTTTTTGGGATGATTATACGCATATTAGGCCTTTTAACAAAAAGAGCTTGACCCACTTAGCAGAGGATGCCGGTTTTACTATTGAGAAATTATGGTATAGTGCTAGCTGGCCAGGGTTGGGTCTATTAATGCGTTTTTTTAAGATGAATAAATTACCTTCCTTAGTAAAAGTGCTGGCCATGTTAGGCGTTAAGAGAGGCAATGTTAATGCGGTAATTAAGAAATAGATACATCGCTATTACAGCCGTAAAACAATAATAGTGAATCAATCAATAAGGAAATTTTACATCTCACTATCATAGATGGGGAGTCGCTTGGAGTCTTCCAAGAGGCGCTTACTATCTCTGTCTAAGGGTGGGATTTAGAGTATAGTTTAAGTTCTCCGTTAAAATACACTAGATTTAAGTCTTGATCAAATCTTGGTTTTATAGACCCTTTATAGTTATACAATTTACTTGGATTTACCAAAATGTAATCATCCGAATAAGATGTAGGCTCATAAGTAATAGTACTCGTTGAGCGTTTTCCATAAAAAAATGGAATTGTTCTCGTATCAAATTCTACTGCGTATCTCGCCTTAGATGAAGTATGCTTGCCGAGCCATTCACCTGCAACTTTATATTTCTCCATCGATGGCAATTTATTAGAATACCAGTAACTTGTGTCTATGCCGGAGCCTTTAAAGAAAAAAGCGGGTATCTGTGAGTTGAAAAATGAGGTAGTGAAGAGCACCGAAGCAATTAGGGTTGTCAATAGTGTCTTACTACTTTTTGATACTAAGATCTTGTTAATTTTCTTTTTATTACTAAATCTATAGAGAATCATAGAGGCAAATATAGATGCGAAGGGAGCTGAAAACCCGATAACGCGGTCTACTGGAAATCTATTAATGTAATAAAAGCCGAGAATACCACTTAATATAATGGAGAGAAATAACATCATAGAGCGAGTTAGGTTAGTCTCCTCAATCCATAGACCGTATCTTATGATATAAATAAATGCAAGCATAAAGAGAAATACCTTGTATACAGCTAAAGAATGGAGGGAGCTGGTAATATTTCTATAATATAGATATAAGATAGATACTGTTGCAATTGTTATAATGACGGTGATAACTGAGCGATCTGTCAAAAGATTTCTTAGGAATGCTTTTTTTCGCCTGACTGGTATTATACCACCGATTAAGAGTATACAAAAAAGTATACTTACGACTACAGGAATTGGCGAATACGTGAATAATCTCGCGGCCATAGTATAAAAAGTTCTTGCCACTTGTTTATAATAGACGAGATTATAAGCTAAAACCAATACCAAATAACTACCGATCGCTAATACGTCAGTTTTGTAAATGTTTATAATGGTAGATATTTTTGTCTTTTCTTTAAATGCTAAATTATAGGCAACAAGCAGCACAAGATAGAGTATGAGTATTAGTGCTAAAAATATTGATGTAAAATGATGAGTAAGCAATAGGAGCATCATAAACATTCCAAGTAATAATAAACGAGCTAGACTGTGATTCTTATCAAACTTTATAAATGCATAAAGTGAGAATATAAAAACTGTAAAAGCTAAACCCTGAGGATGGTATTCAGACTGGTAGAATATTAGAACATCAATCAAAGATGAAAAGAGAGCTGCTAATAGGGAAATCCTGATATTTTTTGTGATTTCCTTTGCCACGAGGTAGACCCCTAAGAAAAACAGCGAACCCAGCGCAGGATTTAGAAAACGAGCGAATAGCATTGGATCTATGCCTGTTACTTTAGTCAAGCTCGATGTTAATATGTGTAGCGTTGGATAATGCAGCTGCATATCTATTTGAGAATACCACGATTTCATAATCGGCTGTAGTGTTCCGTGTTGGATAATATTTAAGGTGGTAACAAGATAATAGTATGGGTCATGTAAAGGTGGATATGAGAGCCTTAAATGTGGTATTACCCGGGCGATGACAATGAAAATTAATGCCTGAGGTAAAATGAGGTAAGTGTCTATGGGATTTTTTATTAAGAATATTCCATAGACCAACAAGGAAATTAGAAGGAAAGTTGAGCCAACTATAACAAAATTAGTAACTTCTGAATTGATAATTGTTGGAAAAAACTTAAAGTAACTTCCTACGAAAATCAACAATAAATATGTAACAGGCGCTATAGTTATTAACGTCTCGTTTGTTTTCATATACCGCCTACGTAAAGCTCACAGTCTCTATTTTTTTAATATTAATTGCCTATACACTCTTTCCATTTCTTTTGCACTTTTTTCCCAACTAAATCTTCCTCTTACATATTTTGCGTTTCTTTCTCCCACATTCTTGGCTAATTTTCCATCGCCTAAATATGTGCACACTCCGTTTGCCAAGCTATCTAAATCGTCTATTTCAACCAATATTCCATTTTCTCCACTGTTCACAATTTCAGGTATTCCTCCTACTTTTGTTACTACGACAGGCTTTCCAGCAGCCATCGCCTCTACGATGGTCAAACCGAAACCTTCCAGTCTTGAAGATGAGACATAAACATCACAAATAGAATACAATTTTCTTAGGCTCAATTCATCCACATAACCAGTAAAAATAACCCTATTCATAATACCTAAAGAACAAGCAAGCTCTTTATAAGGCCTTTGGTCTCCCGAGCCTACTACAACTAAGTTGGCATCTATATTAGTTAGTACTTGCTTAAACGCCCCTAAGAGAAGTGATAGTCCTTTCCTTTGCTCAAGTCGTCCCACAAACATAACGGTCGGCTTTTTATGAATACCAAATTTGTCTCTAATTTCTTTTTTTTCTTCTTCATTGAAATCAAAGCTTTTTTGTTCCATTCCATTATATATTACCTCTATTTTTGCCGCTGGAACATTATATGCTAAAATCAATTCTTTCTTAGTGTAGTTACTAACTGCGATGATTTTATCTGCTCGTTTAATACATATTTTTTCAATACAGGGAACTATACCTATTTCTTCGCCTAAATTCTTTATTCTATTAAAATATGTAGGTTTTACAGTGCCTAAAGTATTATGTGCTAAATGGTGAATGATTAGAACCCGAGGCGCTTTCGTTAATTTTTTAGTCAGGCTAAAATCACTTACATTATTCCCATGCACGATATCAAAGCTACCAATTTCCTTCTCAATCACTCCAAATCTTTTCCTTAGACTTATCCAGTAAGAAGGTGCACTTAAAAGTGGTTTATTGATAAAATTGATTCTGTGGACAAAAACGCCATCATTAATTTCGTATTCTTCGCTGCCAGTGATGCGCGGTGCGATAATGTGCACCTTGTGACTCAATTTTGCTAACCCTTTTGTCAATTTTTCCGCAACAACTCCGGCACCACCTTGAATAAACGGTGGATATTCAAAGGTGACAAATGCTACTTTCATTGGGGAAAGATATTTCACCAATCAGGTTCCTCCTCTCTGCCTGATCTCGCTCTTCTTGCGGCAGTTACAGCGGCTAATATCAATGTGAAGGAAGATATCGCCAACAAGATCGGACTCAATCTAATTCCCCAGGGAGTGTAATTTAACATGAGACCGATAATTACCACCACTGCTATACTCAATCCTATACTGAGAGCAATTCTTTCTATTCCGTCCATTTCATCTTTTTTTGGGAATAGGGCACAAATAAGAGAATATCCCGGCAGAAATAATACCAGAGGGAAGCCTACTATTATTCGCAGTGGCGTGGCATTTAGTGGTGGAACTACTATAAAAAACACCGATATTACTACAAAAAATATCACACCTATAACGTCTTTTGGCACTTGTCGTTCCAGATTCATATGTTGCAACCTACGTTTTATGAAATAATTTGCTTGAGTTAGCCACTTGATCTTTAGCCAGTATAGCAAAAGGAGGAAACAAAACAAGTTAAAGGTTTTTCATAAGTTTCGTTGACGGAAAGGCTCAAAACTGATATAATCCTTTCATCAACTGGTGAGGGAGGGGATGATGAATGGAAAAAGAACTACTGTCTATATAATAATAGCTATGTGTATAACAGGAGTCGCTATCGTTGGATTTCTTATCTTTAGATATGCGCCTGTGAATGAAAACTTTTCCGAGCTTTATTTTGAGAACCAGGAACAATTACCGGATAAAATAAGAGTGGGGGAAGAGGAAAGTTTTGCCTTCACTGTAGTCTCACACGAAGGTGATAAATCCTCTTACCACTATGCCGTCAAACTTGATGATGAAACGATTAGAGAGGGGACCTTCACTCTATTACCACAGGAGGAAAAGACAATAGATATAAAGTTTACTGCGGGTGAGTCAAGCATAGCTTTTGTGGATAGCAAAACCAAGTTATATACTGCCCATTTTAAGCTGGATAATATAGCTGGTGTTACCTGGCCTGGAGTAAAGACTGAGAAGTCAGTTCCGATCTTTGAAACTGAGGATGGTAAGATCGTACTTCCAATCAGCTTTTCATATGACGGAGCTCCAGGATCGTCTGTTCTGTTAAGAATTGATCCGAATTCGAAAGATAGTTTCCACTTTAGTTATACCCAAAAATATGATGTGAAGAGCGAGGAAAAAAAGGAGGAAACTGCAGAACAAATTTCTACTTCTCCTCAAAGCAAGGAGGATAAAATTACAAAAATCGTCTCTTTAGGTCAAACAGGATATGACATAATAGAAGAAGAACAAACCATTACCAATGATCAGGGAAAGATAACCTTCATACGCAAGGTAGTAAAGTCTGAATATCGTTACCAAAGGAAGAAAATCTCAGTTGAAGTGTTGGCTAATGGAAAGGAATATGAGGTACATTTCTGGACAATAGTTGAAGAATTAGCTGAGTCAACAAAATAAGAAAGAGTGATTAGCCCTGTACTATAAGTGAGTTCCTTGAGATCCATCAGTATTTGCTATGATTCGGTGTTATATCTTACCACTGATTACCTCTCTTTCTAACCCATAGAAATTCCCTCCGAACAACAAGGAATTTGACTCTCTCTATAATTCTGTTAATATACTCCTCAGGAAACGGAACTTATGGACAAGTCTAGAGTTTTGGTTATCATTCCGGCTTATAATGAGGAGAAGAATATTGGCGGAGTAATTAAAAAAGTTCAAGAGAACATTCCCGGTGTTGATGTGGTAGTTATTGACGATGGTTCTAGCGATGGGACGGCCAAAGTTGGCCGAGAGCTAGGAGCTAGAGTTCTTTCCCATTGTGTCAATCTTGGCCCCGGTGCTGCTACTCAGACGGGTTATAAGTATGCTCTGAGGTATTCTTATGAATTGGTTGTTCAATTGGATGGGGATGGACAACACGATCCTGGATCTATCAGAGATTTATTGAACGTTTTGGAAAATGAGTCTTGTGATCTGGTGATTGGCTCCCGTTTTCTAGGAGATGAAGGATACGAGCCCCACTGGATAAGAAAGATAGGGATGAGCTTTTTCTCAGTCCTAACTTCTCTAATAGTTAAACAGAAGATTACTGACTCTACCTCTGGGTTTAGAGTCCTCAATCGCAAGGTTCTAGATTTTCTGGCTAACAGTGACTATCCTTCTGATTATCAGGATGCAGATGTAATAACTCTGACACACTTTGCTGGTTTTCGTATGAGAGAGGCACCGGTGATTATGCACAAGGATACCAGTGGTAAGTCTTTAATCGGCGGCGCTAGATTTATCTATTACGGCTTCAAGGTGCTTCTCTCGGTCATAGTTACCTTGTTACGAGAAAAACCATCCAGGGAAAGGGGGAAGTGAAAAATGCTTCTTCGGCAGAAGGTCGTTGTTATTTTGCTAAGCGTGGGACTTATCATCCTTATTTTTGAATTAGTTCGCAGAAGGAAACTCCGGGAGGAGTATTCCTGGCTCTGGATGTTGACGGGAGTGGTGATCTTTATCCTGGCTGTCTGGCACAATCTTTTGGTGTTTATAACTCATCTAATAGGGGCTGCTTTACCAACCTCAACTCTTTTTTTCTTTGGTGCTTTTTTCTTGATCCTCATTAACCTCTATTTTTCAGTAAAAATCTCAACCCTCACCGAGCAGATTAAGAAGCTGGCGCAGAGACAGGCAATCCTTGAGAGCTTGGTGGAGAAGCCCATCTCGGGTAGAAAAAAAGGGCGATAATCGGAGCAGAAAATAGCCTTTGAGAAATTTTTATACCCTCTAGACGATTTTTTGGAATGCTAGCTTTATGATAAGGATGTACCTGAAAAGAGCTAAATGGTTTGTGTTGGCCGGGTGGACAGTTTTTGTCTATGTTACTTATCTTCGCCTCTGGCGGGATAATGTCTTCTGGGGACAGACTATTCTCTGGAAAAGTCTGGGGGAAGTATTCTTTAGACTTTTTCTCCTGGCGCTCTTTCTTTTAATCGCTGCCGCTCTGGGGAAAAGAATCTTTAGGTGGGTCGGGTTTGAAACTGGTTCTTTTTTGGAATCTCTTTTATTTGGTCTGGTCATAGGTCTGGCGGTTTTTACTTATTTATTCATTGGCCTTGGTCTAATAGGACTCTTTAACAGGTGGGCGGTAAACCTCTCATTGTTGGGAATATACCTGATCATTTATCCTGAGATCAGGAATATTATCCATCAAATAAGGGCTAGATTGAAAAATCTAGTCAGTTCAGGAATACCTTCTGGGGAAATTCTGTTAGTCCTGGTTGTGCTGATTCAGGCGGTATTTAACCTCGCCGGAGCCTCGGTACTTCCTTTCGATTGGGATGGTTTGGGTGCATATCTTCCTATGGCTAAAGAATGGACTCGTCTTCATCACCTAGCCGATATCCCCTATGTCAATTTCGGTACCCGCAATATTCCATTTAATGTGGGGATTCTCTACGCAGCGTCGCTGCTGGTTAAGGATGCTATTCTGGCCAAGCTTATTCACTTTTCTTTTGGCCTTCTCACCGCAGTGGGAATTTATGCTCTGGGGAGAAGGTACTTTTCCTCCCGAATTGGTCTATTCTCTGCGGCCATTTTTTACCTAGTACCCATTGTGAGCTGGATATCCCCCACCGCTTTTATTGATTTAGGATTTACCTTTTATGCCTTTTTTGCCATTTACGCTCTCGTCAACTGGATTACTTCCCATAAAAGAAGCTGGCTCATTGTATCGGCAATAGTTAGCGGACTCTGTTTGGGTTCAAAGTATACCGGCTTTTTGTGGGTAGCTCTCTTATTTTTAGCGGTTCTCATTAATAGCTTGCTCTCGGAGAAACAAAAATTGAGGGCGGTAGCCCAAAATACCCTGTTATTTGCTGTTCTGACTGGACTGGTTGGCTGTTTCTGGTATCTGAGAGGCTTCATTATCTCCGGGGATTTGGTTTTTTCTCATTTGTATCATCTTCTTAGAGGAGAGTGGTGGAGAGGGGCCTTTGCTGCCTCCGGGACTCAAGGAACTCTGGGAGCAAAATTCTCCTCTCTGGCACCTCATCTTTTTCTACCCTGGGAGATTACCATGCATAGCCGAAGGTTTCATGGTCGCGGTGCGGTAGGATTGCTTTTTTTGTCTTTCCTGCCGTTTCTTCTTTTCCGCAGGTTCAGAAAAAGCGGCCTGATAAAGTTTTTCTTATACTACTCGGCGGGATATCTTTTTTTCTGGGGCTGGTCATTTCCCTATAAACGGGGACTTCTTCCAGTTTTTCCCTTGCTTAGCGTCATGGTGGCTTGTGTAGTGAATGAAGTTTCGAATCTCCATAGACTCCTTAGAGATGCTCTTTTTGCCTTACTTATCTTTACCTTTATTTTCCAGATTTTTTATTTGGCTCCTGATGGTTTGAATCAGGTTTTTCAAAGACTGTCCGTTTTTGTGGGATTGAAATCGCAAAAAGAATATATTTGGAAAAATGAGGAAACCTACCGGGTTTTTGACTACATCAACGGGCGCTTGCCCATTGATTCTAAGTTGTTTATTGTGAACGATCCTCGGACTTTTTATTGTGAGCGGCGCTATGTCACGATAATTCTGAAAAAGGGCAGTCGCCTTAATCCTTCCTCATTAAGAGATACCGCCGGACTATTGGCAGAATTTAGAAAAGCCGGGATCACTCATCTCGTGATTAATCGGAAGCTGTGGAAGCCGGCTTGGCTAGAAGATCTTAAAGAGAAACATCTCCAGGTTCTTTATGATGAACATGGTTTCCAGGTTTTTAAAATGTGCTATGAGTAATCCTGGGTTGGTGAAGCTGGGCAGATGAATATCCTGAACAAAATAATCGAAATTATAAAGAAACTATTCTCAAAGGTAATTCCCTATAGCTACAGGAAGGAGCCATCAATACGGGCAAGCATACTCAAGTGGCTCTTGATTGGACTTCTGATCAGAGTTACCATTATGCCTTTCACCGTCTACTATCCGGATCTTTTAGGCGTTTATTGGCGCTCCTCCTTTATTGCCTATCATAAGGTGCTCTGGATGGGTGGGGGGCAGATGTTTGTGCACTACATTCACGCTTTCTTTTTGTGGATTTTTAAACCGCTCATGCCCTACTTTGACAGCATACTATATAATCCCGAAATGGGTGCAAGCTCTGGCTGGGATATGTTCACTGTCTTTGTTACTCATCCTAATGTCTTTAGGACCCTTTTTCTTTTCAAAATCCCTTACTTAATCTTTGATCTTGGATGTGCCTTCTTACTCCTTCGCATTTTTCAAGATATCAAAAAGGGACGAGTTGCCTTCATATTCTGGATAGTGAATCCCATTGTGATATTTGCCACCTACTTTGCCGCTAGATATGAGTCTATCCCAGTATTTTTCATTTTGTTAAGTCTATATTCTGCCAGAAATAATTTACCGGGAAGATCGCTTTTTTTTCTGGGAATAAGTACCATTGCCCGATGGTATCCTTTGATTTTACTGCCTTTTTATATAGTTATTCTAGGAAAGAGGCTGGGGGAGCGCCTAAAACTAGTATTTTGGGGACTTCTTCCTTTGGGATTGATGACAATTTTGGCCAGATTACTGGGCCGACCCGGCGAAGTGGAATCCTTAGCTCCACTTCCTTTCGGTGAGAACTTTTTCGGGATGAGATTTTACCTCCAACATCTTTACGATAACGTATTCGTCTTTGTAGTGGCCTATACGTTTCTATTATTATTTACCTGCTTGAACACCAATTATTCCTTTAGGAATTTGTGGAAGACTCTTCTTGCTCTTATGTTGATATTTTTTGCTACCTGCTTTTTCCATGCCCACTATTTTATGTGGTTAATTCCCTTTTTAACCCTGCAAGTTGTGGAAGATAAAAAATTTACCAGATTATTCATAGCTCAGATTGTATGTTTCGTCGTTTACACTTTTCAATGGGAAAGACATTTTGCTGGCTATCTCTTTGCTCCACTCGATTATTCCTATTTTACCAGTCTAAAGAGTCCCTTTAAAATCATAAATCAATATTACCCGGCCGATAAATTCATCAGCGTTTTTCGCAGTGTGTTTTCTGGAATTTCCCTGTGGATGACGTTCTTAATCTTAAGAGAATTTTTCTCGGTCAAAAAAGGGGTATCGCGATGAAAGAAAAGAAAATCATTTTGGTAGTGCTCACCGCAGCGATACTCGTACCGTTGGTCTGTAATATCCTGGGAGATGCACAGGCAAGAGAGAATCAATCAGAAAATCTTCTTCTTAATCCCGATTTTGAAGTTCTGGAGGGGCCAGATAAACCAAATTTCTGGAGTAGAGGAGGGGGCTGGTCTGTCGATACCGAAGAGCCCTATCAAGGAAGAAATTGCATGCGGGCCAGTGAAGCCTGGAGCTGGCTCTCACAGGAAATTTCAGCTAGGCCGGAACAGTATTATTCCTTCACCGCCTATGTCAAATCAGATATTAGGGTGGAGAAGAAAACCGATTACCAAAATACTTTCCTGTGGCTGGACTTCCTGGATAAGAAGGGTGAGATCATCAAAGAAAGCTTTGGTGCGATTTATGCTCTCACTTCCTGGAGACTATACGGACGAGTGATCTTGGCTCCGGCTAAAACGAAAAAGATACGGGTTAAGCTGGGCAAGAGATTGGGAGAGGGAAGTGTTTGGTTTGATGGGATTGAACTGAGACCTCTTTCGAACAATTTGCTTCTCAATCCAGATTTTGAGATTCTTGGTCCCTCAGGCAATCCTGAGTTTTGGGGTACTATGCCTGGATGGTCTCTCGATACCAGGGAGCCCTATCGGGGAAAGAATTGCATGCAGGGGACTGAAGCCTGGCAGCAGCTCTGGCAACAGCTCCCCGCCAGGCCCAATAGTTTCTTAATCCTGAAGGCCCACCTAAGATCGGATATTATGGCTGAAGGGGCTGATGATAGGAATGCAGTTATTCAACTTGCGTGTTTGGACAGCAAGGGTAGAGTCATTAAGAGGGAGGAGTATGCTATGGTTGTCTCTTCCCCTTGGCAGGAAAGGGAAATTTCGGTTTACCCTCCGCCAGACACCACTGCAGTCAAAATAGCTCTAGTCAAAAGATTGGGGAAGGGAAACCTCTGGGTTGATGACCTTCAAATGAGACAACTACCTTCATACCTGAGGATAAGGATACTAAGGGCAATTTTAGACGACAAGCCATTTTTCATTTTTTATTTTTCCCTGTATCTAATCTTGATAATATCGCTTATAAGAGTAGTTTTGAAGAGATAGGGAAAGAGAAAAGTTAATCAATGGGTACGATAAGAAGAGTGGTAAGAAATTTTTTCTCTGTTTCCTTCGCCGAAGTGATTCTTCGGGGTATTACCTTTCTCGTTATTGTATATCTAGCCAGGATTCTAGCCCCGGCCAACTTTGGCAAGATAGGCTTTGCTCAAGCAGTGGTTGCCTATTTTTTGTTACCGGTTAATCTGGGGTTGACCGTTCTGGGAGTACGGGAAGTTGCCCGGGATAAGGATAATATCGATAAATACGCCAGCAGCATAGTTACTTTAAGATTGACCCTGGCACTATTTTCTTTTTGTTCACTTTTGGCTTTCGTCACTTTTATTCACCAGTCCTATGAAGTAAAATATTTAATCTACGTTTACGGCCTGACCCTATTTTCCTCTGCTTTATTGACAGAGTGGCTCTTTCAAGGTATAGAAAAGATGCAGTTTATCGGAATAGCCAGAGTATTAGATAAACTTCTCTATGGAGTTCTGATATTTCTTTTGGTTCGAAGTTCCAAAGAGCTATTGCTCATTCCTTATTTGTGGTTGGCTGGTAGTCTCGTGGGAACCGGATTCCTTATTTTTGTCTTTGCCAGGCGATTCGGTAAACTGAGATTGAAATTTAATTTCTCTTTCTGGAAGGGCTTGATGCGGCGGGCTCTACCCATGGGTGCTGCAGCGATAATGATCCAGATATATTATAATTTTGATGTGGTGATGCTGGGGTTTATCAAAGGGGATAAGGCGGTGGGATGGTATAGTGCGGCCTATAAGCTAATATTGCTCATCTGGGGATTTATTCCCATTTTTGTAAATGCAGTATTTCCCCTCATGTCAAGATATTATAAGGAATCCCAGGAAAAATTAAAGACTCTAATCCTCTCGACAACCAGGCTCTTGAGCACAGTGGCCTTACCGATAGGAATTGGGGGAACTATACTGGCCAGGCCAATTATGGGTTTTTTTTATGGGGAAAAGTTTAACCAGGGGATAATTAGTTTTCAGATATTGATCTGGAGTGTGGTGATAATCTGCATAAGGTGTATCTACGAGCACTCCTTTCTTGCCTGCGATTTGGAGAAAAGATTTATGTGGGGGGTAGCGCTGGGAGCTCTTACCAATGTTGGTTTAAACATAATTTTAATCCCCTATTTTAGCCTTAAGGGAGCGGCGGTGGCCACAGTTATCAGTGAGTTTGTTTTTTCAGCTTATTTGCTCTCTTATTTCCAGGTGGTGAGCAGGATGCAAATTATGAGTTATTCCCTGAAGCCTCTGGTTGCTGCAGCTCTTATGGGCCTCGTGGTATATTATGCTAGAAATCTGAATCCGGGCTTATCAATATCCATGGGTATTCTTACCTATTCAGTCCTTATTATATTACTAAAGGGCGTAACCCTAGGAGAAATGGCCCGGTTGAAGGAACAGATCCTGGCCAAAAGATAAAATAGAACAATAGCTGGAGCCTGGTAGGAAAATGCCTGGAGGGAAAGTAGCCATACTAAGAGGAGCAAACTTGAATAAATATGAAATGCAGACCTATGAAAAGCTTAATCAGTTGTCAAATCTTGAGATAAAAACCTTTTCTTCTCTTTTTCCCCAGCACCAGATCAATAGTATTAATTTGTCCAACAGGAGACTATTAGGCAGTGAGGATTTTATACGGTATTTAATCCCCCAGAAGATGCGAACCCACGTAAGATTTGTTCTGGAGGGGTTAATCGGGGTCAGGCAACTGGTCTTTGGTTTAGTGAACGAGCTGGAGGAGTTCGATCTCATCCACACTGCAGACCCCTGGTATTACTACTCCTATCAGGCAGCAAAAGCGAAGGATAAGTACCGCTCTAGGCTGGTGGTCACCCAATGGGGAAATATCCCCTTTCTATTCGAGCAAAATGGACTGGCCAGACACCTTAAATATACGGTATTGAAAAGTGCTGATCATTTCATTGCCATGTCCAAGAGAGCGAGGGAAACCCTGCTTCTGGAGGGGGTTGCTCCCCATAGAATAACGGTAGCTCCGGTTGGGATCGACGTTGATCGCTTTAAACCCCGGGGAAAAAACGAGAAACTACTGGGTTATCTTGGTCTAAACAATGAAGATCTGGTCATCTCATTTTCCGGGAGACTGGCCTATTCTAAAGGGGTCGAATTTCTCCTCTACGCCTTCAAAAAGCTAATCTCAGATCCAAGGATAAAATCTCTGGGTAGGAAGTTAAAATTGGCATTGTTTGGAAAAGGAGAAAAAAAAAGTAGATTACTAGAACTGGTACACCGACTCGGTCTGGGAAAAGATACCTTTTTTTATGGATTCTATCCCTACGAAAAGATGGAGCAGGTCTACAATACCACCGATATACTTGTTCTTCCCAGCGTTTCTACTAAATGGTGGCAGGAACAACTGGGCATGGTACTGGTGGAGGGTATGGCCTCCGGTTGTGCGGTTGTTTCTACCCGCAGTGGCTCTATTCCAGAGGTAGTTGGTGATGCCGGTCTATTATGCAATCCGGGCGATTTTTATGACCTGTACCTAAAGATGAGGGAGCTTTGCCTCAATGATGATTTGAGGAAAAAATTGGCGGAAAAGGGAAGAGAAAGAGTTTGTCAACGGTATAATTTCATCACTAATGCTCAAAAGATAGATGTTGTTTATCGATCGGTTTTATCTCAATAAAAGAAGAATGTGGGGACGGGGGCAAAATGATCTCCGTAGCGTGTGTCTATAATAATCAAGAAAGCCTCAAGAAACATCTATTGAAGAGTCTGGCTAACCAATCGGCTAAGTTTGAGCTAATTACGGTAGATAATACCGGGGGACAATTCAAGTCAGCCTCCAAGGGACTAAATTATAGTGCCAGAAAAGCGAAAGGTAAGTACCTGATGTTTGTTCATCACGATGTGGTGCTATGCAGCAGGTTCTGGCTGGAGGATGTGGAGAAGATCTTAGAGAATGTCCCCTCTCTAGGAGTGGCCGGATGTTCTGGAGTGAGTCAGGAGGGCAAAATGCTGGGGTTTATAAAGGATAGAGGTTGTCTGTGGGGTAGCCCGGTTACTGAGGCGGAAGAGGTACAGACCCTGGATGAATGTCTCTTGATAATCCCCAGAGTGATCTTTGATAGGTTTAAATTCGATGAGAGACTCCCAGGCTGGCATGCTTATGGAGTGGATTACTCCTTGACGGTAAAGGAACATGGACTGAAGCCTTATGTAATCCCGGCCTTTATTCATCATGACTCTCTGAATGTCTTGCCTGCCCTGGATCCGGGGGGTCTTTCAAGGGCCCACCGAAAGGTGTGGAGTAAGCATCGAGTAAGCTCTCCTCGTGTCTTTACCTCTTGTGGAAATCTCTGGTGGGGTAGATGCATTCTCCCCTTATTCCTTCAGAGAATTTTAAGGCCACTCTATAGAAAGATATATCCAACTCTACCTGACCATTCTGAATATCTGGAAAAAAAACTGGGAGGTTGTGAAAAAATCCTATTTCTCCATTGGGGGAAGGATTTTCTCATCAAATTTCGATCAGTACCGTATTTAATTAAAAGCGAAACCTTTACCTCAGAGGGGATTGAAAGAAGGGAAATTTTGCATCAGTATGTGTCAACCGAGGATATTGAAAAGATGAGATTTAGCCAAGGAGCTTTTGATGCAGTTATTCTAACTTCGGAGATAGTAGAAAATCTATCAGATGACTCGGTAATTATGAAGAAGGCTAAAGGGTGGGCCAGAAAGAAAGTTTTCGTAGTTCCTCTGCATGAGTTCGATTCAGCCAGGGAAAGATAACCGGTAATGTCAAAAGTTATAGCCGTAATAAAAAGAGGGGTCAGGTCTCAACATTTAACATTCGTCTTAGCCACCCATTTTTTGTCAGGGGATGTATATCGTAAATACTCAGTGAACCCCGTCATCGCGAGCGAAGTAATCTCGGTAATCGCCGGTAGCCGCAGGCTTTAGCCTGCGTTTATGCGCACTCTAAAGGGTGCGGCTACTCGCAGTCAACAACATAGAGCGTCCTTCACTGAATATTTACTATTAGCTTTATCTCAGCCTCGCTAAACTTGCGACTTCTCAAGATATATTGTTCTATCGTTGCTAACCTCTTTTTTAAAATAATATCACAAAAGAAAAAGGTGCGTAAGTGGAAAAATTAAAAATATTTCTTGCCTTAGGAAAGAATTATTGATATAATCTTAGTTAAAAAGTGAAGGGTGGGTAAAAAGTCTCGGACGGGATTCAGTGAATATTTACAGATAACCGGAAAGGGGCTAAATTATGGAAAAGGAAGTAGTAAGAAGAGGGTTTAACCAGGCGACTATTAAGAATGTGCAGTTGATTCCTCTGGTGGCACATGTGGATGATCGGGGATATCTCATCGAGATTGTCCGAGCGGTGGACCCCTATCTTCACAAATTTGGTCAGGTATATCTGGTGGGGGATTTTGTACCGGGGACCATTAGAGCTTTCCATAAACATAAGCTGCTTTGGGATTATTTTTTCATTAGCCATGGCTCGGCTAAGTTTGTCTTGGTGGATGACCGGCAAAAAAGTAGGACTTACCGGGAGATGAATATATTTATTATTTCAGCCAGAAATCCCAGTCTTCTGGTAGTACCTCCTCAGGTTTTTCATGGCTGGATGGCTCTCGAAGGTGATACTCAAATGATAAGTACGGCGAGCGAGGTCTATAATCGAGAGGAACCCGATGAGGTGAGGATTCCCTCGGATTCCTTTGGAGATGTCTGGGAAGTTAAGGGACGATGATGGGAGGGGGAGTGGAACTATGAAAGTGCTGGTAATTGGGGGGGCAGGCTACGTAGGATCCGTTCTGGTGGAGGAGCTTCTAGAGAAAGGCTACGCTGTAAGGGTCTTTGATCGACTTTATTATGGGGATGAAGGATTGAGAAAGGTAAGAGAGAGAGTAGAGTTGATATCAGGTGATATGAGAGAAATTCCTCCTTCGGTTTTGGAGGATGTTGAGGTGGTAATAAATCTGGGAGGACTTTCCAATGATCCTACTGCCGAATATAATCCGAAGGCTAACTTCGAGATGAATACCAAGGCTGCGGAGACTTCAGCCCGGCTCTCTAAAGAAAATGGAGTGAGAAGATATATCCTGGCTTCCTCTTGCTCAATCTATGACTTTGGGGTCGGCGAGGAAGAAAGAGATGTTCTCCTGGATGAAGATGCTCCGGTGAATCCCAAGGCTGCTTATTCGAGTTCCAAATATCAAGCAGAGAGAGCCCTGTTGGGATTAATGGACGATGAGTTTTGCCCGGTGATCTTGAGGAAGGGAACTATCTATGGTTTTTCTCCTCGCATGAGGTATGACCTGGTAGTGAATACCCTTGTTAAAGATGCTCTGTATAAGGGTTACCTAACCATCTTTTATGGAGGCGAAATGTGGAGACCTCTAGTGGAGGTAAGGGATGTAGCCAGGGTTTATGTTGCGGTTTTGGGAGCTGAAGAGGATAAAGTAAAGGGTCAGATATTTAATGTGGTCTATAAAAATTTCAGGGTATCCGAACTTGCCTTTAGGGTGAGGAAGGCTTTACGAGAGGCAGGTATTAAGGCAGAGATTAAAGCTGATTACCGATACAAAGGGGTAAGGAGCTACCGGGTCTCGGGTAAGAAACTAAGGAAGATTCTCGAAATAGAACCGGTGATCTGCGTGGAGGAGTCAGTTAAAGATATGGTCGTGAAAATCAGAAATAATGCTTACGCAGATTTCGACAACCCCAAGTACTACAATATTCGCTGGATGAAGCTTCTAGAAGAGGCAGATAAAGTCATTAAAGTAACCGGCTCTGTCTTTGAGACCCCCAAGACCACCACTAGCTCAGACTAAATGAATCAAAGGAATAGGCAATGAAGATTCTTATTATTGGAGCTAAGGGACAATTGGGAACTGATTCAGTAATGGCCCTGCGCCATCATCAAGTTATTGCCTTAACCCACAAAGAGATAGAAGTCTGTGATGATCAGGGGACAAGAAAGATCCTCGAGGAATATAAACCGCAGGTAATTATAAATACCAGCGCTTACCACAGAGTAGATCTGTGCGAGGATCACTTAGAGGAGACTTTTAAGGTCAATACCTATGCGGTCAGGAACCTGGCTGAGATTTGCCAGGATCTGGGAAGCGTGCTGGTACATCTCAGCACCGATTATGTTTTTGGGGGTGAGAAGGAAAGCCCTTACAGAGAAGAAGATCTACCCAATCCCCTGAATGTCTATGGGGTTTCTAAACTGGCCGGAGAGTATTTTGTCCGTCAAATTTGCCAGAGGTATTTCATCATCCGGACCTCGGGGCTTTACGGGGTAGCTGGGGCATCCGGCAAGGGGGGGAATTTTGTGGAGCTTATGATCCGTCTGGCCAAAGAAGGAAGACCAATTAAGGTGGTAAAGGACCAGATTTTAACACCTACTTACACTAAAGAGCTAGCGAAGAAGATCGCTCAGCTTATTGAAACTGGAGAATACGGCCTTTACCATGTTACCAACAATGGTCAATGCTCCTGGTGTGAGTTTGCCCGGGTTATTTTTGAGCTGGTAGGACTACATCCAGACCTCTCTGCTACTACCAGTGAAGAGTTCGGTGCGAAAGCTAAGAGGCCCCATTATTCAGTGCTGGAAAATACAAATTTGGGAAAACTTGACCTGGATAACCTCATTAACTGGAGAGAAGCTCTGGAGCAATATTTAAAGGAGAAAGGACATTTAAGGTGAGTGCTGTGACAGATTTGCCCAAAGTAGCCGTGATCATCGTCGGTTGGAACCACTGGTGGGATACAGCGGAGTGTTTGGAGTCTCTACAAAAGCTTGATTATCCCAACTATGAGGTAATCATGGTAGATAATGGCTCTACCGATGGTCTGGTGGAGAAGCTCAAGAGATGGGCAAAAGGAGAGATTCCCGTAAATACCAGGTTTGTCAAATTTGATGCCAATCTAAAGCCGGTTCGATATATTGAGTATGACCGCAAGACTGCCGAAGCCGGAGGTGACGGCAGGGAGAAGGAATTAAAAGGATCATCCTCCCATGGTAAACTGATTATTATCCGGATCGAGAATAATCTCGGCTTTGCCGGGGGAACTAATGTGGGAATAAAATATGTCTTGGAGAAAGAGGATTTTAGATATGTATTACTCTTAAATAACGACACCATAGCTAGTCCTGATTTCTTGACCAGGATGATAGAGGTACAGGAGGAAGATAAAGAAATAGGAATAGTAGGTGGGAAAATCTACTATTACCACGATCCTAAGAGAATCTGGTATGGTGGTGGTAAATTAAGCCTGTGGAAAGCTTTCAGCTATCATCAGCGTTATGGGAAGGTTGAGGACGGATCGGCTAAGGATAATTCTAAAGACTCAAAGGGGGTGATAGGGGCCACTTTCATAACTGGTTGCTTAATGCTAATCCGAAAAGAGCTGTTGCAAAATATAGGATTATTGCGTGAGGATTATTTTCTTTGCCTGGAAGATACTGATTTTTGCTATCAAACACTAAAGCGGGGTTGGAAAATGAAGATCAATTTGGAGGCAAAAATCTGGCATAAAGTAGCAGCGGGAAAAGGAGGAGAATCTTCCCTGGTTAATTCCTATTATATAACTCGCAATAGATTGTTTTTCGGCTTCGAAACGCTCCAGGGCTTAAGATACAGGATAGTCTTTGGGCTGTTCTTTTTTTTTACCAGGCCAGTTCGTCTCTTGATGTGGGGAATTTCGGACAAAAAGCAGGTGGCAAAAGGAACATTGTTAGGAATAAGGGACTTTCTTACAGGGAAAAAAGGCCGGGGAATATTATAGATAAGAACGGAATCGTGGATGAATGAAGAAGCTCTAACAGCAGAAAATGAAAAATTTATTATTCCTATTTCTATTTTCATAGGTATCCTTATAGGCGGCTCGTTGAGCTGGCTTTCTATTCGTTCGGGCAGCATAGAAGTCCTGGCTTTTTCTCTGGGTCTTCTACTACTGGCACTTTCTTTCTATAAACCTTTATGGGGCCTTCTAATTCTGATAGGATTTTTTCTTTCCCCCAGCCTATTTAATACTCCCCAAATAACTCCTCTGGAGATTTATTGGGGCGTTCTTTTTGCTGCTGGTTTTAGTGGAGCTCTGGCAAGGGTTCTTTTTGAGAAAAGGAAACTACTTTTACCCTTAAAGGAAGAGGGTTTTCTCTGGCTAGCTCTGTTCTTTCTCTTATGGGGTGCAATATCTCTATTGGTAACTTTGAGAGAGGGAGAAAAGCTTATCTGGTGGCTACGAAAATATGTGGATTTTGCTGGTTATTTTCTGATTTTCTGGGTGGTTTGGTGTGTTAGCGAGAAGAAGGAAAGTTGGGTCAAAATATTACTCGGGCTTTTCTTTTTTATCGGCATTGTTAAAGGCTCTCAACATTTGCTCTGGTATTACCACCACTTCCCGCAGGCCATGGCCGAGAGCAATCTCGGACTGTTAAGGAAAGGAGCGTATGCGGAATTTTTTGCATTTCCGGGGTCAACTCTAGCCCTGTGTCTTTGCATCAATAGCAAAATAAGGAGAATGAGATTCCTGTTTGGAGCTCTTGCCCTTTTCTTTTTGGTTCTTCTAGTTTTGAGCCTTACTCGCAGCGTTTGGCTAGGCTTTGGGATTGGTTTCCTTGTGCTCTTAATCGGCTTTAAACCTCTACGAGGTGGGATAGCCAAAGTGTTGTTTTCTCTCGTTCTACTTTTAGGAGTCATTTTGATGGGAGCTTTTTTTTTTCAACGAGAGGGCCTAATCTATCTATTTGAGAGAATCAGTAGCCGTCTCTTATCGTCTCTCACTCTGCAATTTGACTTGTCGCTTCTCGACCGTTTGGCAGAATGGAAGACTTTGTGGAGCTTATCCTGGAAAAGACCTTTTTTTGGACATGGAATAGGCAGTGGTTTTACTTTCTATTCAGTTAATCCCTGGAGCTGGGTTGAAGAGGGGGGGGTAGGTCGGATTACTATAAAGTATTCCCATAATTTGTATTTATACCTTCTTTATACTCTGGGACTAGTTGGTCTTTTTCTTTTCCTGCTGATGATTTTCCAGATATTGAAGAAGGCGAGACAGATATGGAAGAAAACTAGGGCTCCTTTTGTTAAAGCATATTGTGCGGCAATTTTCTCCATATTGGTCGGATTCTTATTTATGGCCATCACCTGTCCAATATTTATGGGAAAGAGTAACAGTGTTCTTATTGGCCTTTTAATAGGGATACTGGCTCTTTTAAATCGGTCCATTTCCTCGGCTGAAAGTAAAAAGTAGATCTTATTTGGAGAACGAGAATGAGGATTTTGCAGTTGAGTGGACAATTTCCCTATCCCCCGGTGGAGGGAGGGAAGATCGCAATCTTTAATCTGATCAGATATTTATCACTGCGAGGACACAAAATCGTTTTATTGTCTATCGTAAGTCCTCAGAAAGAGGGTATCGGGAGGAATGTGCAGGCACTGAAGAAATGGTGTGATCCCAGGATCGTTTACCACCGCACAGAAACTAACCTGTGGGGATTATTTGTCAATTTGTTTTTTGGTATCCCCTATACTATTTCAAAGTATCACAGCAGCAAAGTTAAGGATGCTTTAAGACAAATTCTCTCAAAAGAAAAATTCGACATAATCCATATCGAATCCCTGCACCTGGCCTACTATGGTGAGTTTATTAAACACGAATTTGAACTGCCCGTTGTCTTGAGAGAACAAAATGTTCAGGCAACGATAATGGAAAGATACTATCAAAACGAGAGCAATCCTCTGATAATGTTATACGCCTATCTGCAGTGGAGGAAGGTCTATAGGTATGAAGCTAAAGTTTGTGAGATC
This sequence comes from uncultured Clostridia bacterium, assembly GCA_964543295.1. Classification (GTDB taxonomy): domain Bacteria; phylum Aerophobota; class Aerophobia; order Aerophobales; family AE-B3A; genus AE-B3B. The sequence goes on from CAZIXA010000002.1 coordinate 167,474, forward strand.
TTCGATAGATGCCTCATGATAACCAGGGAAGACAAAGAGAGGATTGAAAGGATGAATCCGAAGGTGAAGACCTGCCTAACCCCGGCTGGAGTGGATACTTCTTACTTTCATCCCTTGAAAATAAAAGAAGAGCCCGGAAGTTTAATCTTTGTAGGTGATCTGAAATGGCTTCCTAATGTGGATGGAATGTTCTGGTTTTATAACCGGATCTGGCCCAGAATGAAGAAAACATTTCCTCAGATAAAATCCTATGTCGTCGGGCGCAGGCCACCACAGAAGATAAGGAAGTTAAGTGAAAAGGATCAAAATATCATAGTGACGGGATTTGTGAAAGATGTCCGTCCTTACGTAGCAAAGTGTTCGGTATATATCGTCCCCTTGAGAATAGGGGGAGGAATGAGATTGAAGATCCTGGAGGCGATGGCCATGGAGAGGCCTGTGGTAGCGACCTCAGTGGGAGCAGAAGGAATAATGGCCACCCATGGAGAAAACATAATAATAGCTGATAGTGAAGCTGATTTTGCGGAATGGGTGATTGAGCTACTTAAAGACACAAATCTCAGGAGAAGACTTGCTCACGGGGGTAAAAGACTGGTTGAACAGGAGTACCGGTGGGAATCGATCGTTGAGAAACTGGAGAAAGAGTATATCGAAGTCCTGGATGAAAGAAGCAACCGGTGTAAGTCTTCATTGTTGCTGGCGGACCAGCATAAAGGGAATTTTGGTTAAAAAGATATGAAAGTTATGACGGTCTTTGTCACCGGCAACAGCGTTATCGATGCCTTACTCTGGGTTGTCCGTCAGCAGACAAGATCATCGAGATATTAAGGGAGAAATTGAGGTCAAAGTGAGGAAATTCAGAATATTATTGCCTTACCTGGGTAGATGGGATCAGCCAAGTAGATCGAGGTTTCACCAGATAGCCGAAAGATTGGCAAGGAACGGATGTATAGTTCATGTTATTCAAGCTCCTCCTTTAGAATCCGAAGAGATCATTTTTCAGCAAAGGAATATCGAGTTGCATCAGAACATAAAACTGCATACAATAGAACTTAATAGGAGAATCTGGAGCCATGCAAGATTGGGAAAAATTCTGAGAAAAGGCTATTATGGTCTTGCTGTCACACAAATGGTAAAGCGTCTGGTAAGGGAATTTTCCATAGATGTTCTATGGCTTTATAATCTGCCTCACTATCCTTTATCCAAAATTCGTAATTGTATTATTATCTTTGATTATGCGGATGACTATATATCTATGCTGAAGACGGAAGTGAAGTTCTTGAATAATACCATCACTGAGTTGATAGCCAGAGCTTTCCTAAAAGGTCTTTTGAGGCGGTCTGATATTATTTTCTGTGTGTCCAAAATATTGTACGATCATGTGGGTGCACTTGTAGGAGAGGGCAAGAGTCTCATTTTGCCAAATGGAGTGGATTTGGGTGTTTTCTCTTTCCCAGATTCTGACCATTCCGGTCTCGGAAGTATTCCTCAAGAGAAGGCAACGATTGGATTTGTCGGTGCTTTCGAATATTTCATTGACTTTGATATGATCTTTGAAGCTGCCAGACGCCTACCCAAAGTGCAGTTCTTATTGGTGGGAGCCGGACGCCAATACGAGTATTTGAGGAAGGTAAAAGAATGCGAAAAGCTCAATAACATCCATTTTACAGGTTTTGTGGGCAACGAAGAGGTTCCGCAATACATCTCCCGGATGGATGTTTGCCTAAATTCTTTCAAGCGAACTCGGATTTCCCATGCGGCTTGCTCTATGAAGCTGTTTGAATACCTGGCTCTGGGGAAACCGGTTATCACCTCAACTTTAGAGGAGGTCACCAACATTGACGAAGGTTTTCTCTATTACGCCGATACTCCGGAGCAGCTAGTAGGTCAGATAGAATGGATTCTGGAACATTACAAAGAGGCACTAGAGAAAACTTGCAAAGTCAAGCCAATTATAACGCAAAGATACAATTGGGATATCATAGCTGGACGGTTTGTCAATGCAATTGAAGAGTGTCTTTGAAGTCGAACATAGCGAGACGCAGGCTTTTGGAGAGCAGCGTGTTGTTATTGGAAGTTAAGGCAAATATTGGGTTAACCTATCTTTTCTCATAGGTGTTAGTCCACAAAATGCCATTTAGATTACAATCCCGGAGATAGAAAAATGTCAGTCCTTGGTGAGAAGATTTGCCTTTTTCTGATTGGTACTCCGTTATTTAAGATATTTAAAAAGAGGACTCCTACAGCCAAACTTGTTTATAATGATGACGGTAGTGTCCGCTCGGACCTCAATTACTCGGAAGAACTCTTTGAGTCCACCAGGTCAATAATACTTAATTTCATGAGACTCGGTTATCCTTTTCCTATTGAGGGTAGCAACATTCTCGATATTGGATGTGGAGATGGTGGGAGAACCGCATATTACGGAATGAACGGGGCGTTAAGCGTTGTTGGTATTGATAGTGATCTTAGTAGACTGAAGAGAGCAAGGCTCTTTTGTCATAAACGGAGTCTTGACCACAAAGTCTTTTTTTCTGCTGCTAGCTCTCACAAATTACCCTTCAATGAAAGCTCGTTCGATCTCGTTATTATGACCGATGTTATGGAACACATCTCTGAACCGTTAGAGACCCTTCTAGAGGCTGAGCGAGTTCTTCGTCCAGGTGGAAAACTGTTCATAAGCTTTGGTTGCTATTATGCTCCTCTTGGCTCACATTTGACAGATTGGATTCCTCTACCCTGGCAGCAAGTCATATTTTCCGAAAGGACCCTGATCCGCATTCTTAAAAAATTATCAAACGATGAACCATACATCTTGTTCCAATTTCCAGGCCTTGAGAAGGTTCCTTTACCTGTACGAATTAATGATCTGGAATGTGGTGGACAAAACAGAATTACCCTTAGGGCTTTTCGAGACTATATCAATTTCTCGGACTTTGAAATAGAATTGTTTTGGACTCCTTTTCTAGCAAAAATTCCTATGATAGGTGAACTGTTTGCCATAGTACGGTGTGTTCTCAAAAAAGAGTAGAACTAATGATTAATGCCCTATCAGTTGATGTGGAAGATTACTATCAGGTTTCCGCCTTTAAATCCACAGTGAAATTCAACGATTGGAGCAGGTACGAGAGTAGACTAGCCAGCAACATAGATAAACTCCTCACTATCCTAGCCGAGGAAGGAGTAAGAGCGACTTTTTTTATCTTGGGATGGGTAGCTGAGAATTATCCAGAGATTGTCAGGCGCATAAGGGCTGCCGGACATGAAATAGCCAGTCATGGCTACGCTCACAGATTAGTTTATGAACAAAAACCTGATGAATTTCTCTCTGAGCTTAAAAAATCTTTAGATATAACTGAGCGAATTACCGGAAACAAAATACTAGGTTTTCGGGCCGCCTCTTTTTCCATAATAAAAGAGACTCTCTGGGCGCTGGATATTCTAAAGCAACAGGGTCTAAAGTACGACTCAAGCATTTTTCCTATAGTCCACGACCTATATGGCATTCCCGATGCTCCTAGATACCCCTACCGTGTGTCAGAGGATTTTTGGGAGTTTCCTATGTCCACAGTCCAGATTATGAGAAGGAATTTACCCCTTGGGGGGGGTGGCTATCTTAGACTTTATCCCTATTGCTTGACTAGGTGGGGAATCCGAAGAATAAACAGAGAAGGCAAGCCGGCAATAGTTTACCTACACCCCTGGGAGCTTGATCCACACCAGCCTCGCATTGAGGGTTCATTTTTTAGTAAGCTCAGGCATTACCAGAATTTACGTCGAACAGAAGGTATACTGCGGTCTCTGTGTCGAGACTTTAAATTTGCGACGGTGAGGGAGGTGTTGGGTGTTTAGAATGGATATGCACGTTCACACTGAGTTTTCAACAGACGCGTTCCTTTCTTTGAAAACCATTGTTAAAGTCTGCAAGGCAAAAGGAATTAACTGTTTGGCAGTAACAGACCACGATACCACAAAAGGAGCTCGTCAACTACAAAAAATGACCTCATCCCTCAGAGTAATTATTGGAGAAGAGATTGAGAGTACAGAAGGGGAGATAATCGGGCTTTTTCTAAAGGCTGAGATATCCCCGCATTTGTCGCCTGAGGCAACCATTTCCGAGATAAGAAAGCAGGGAGGAATTGTCTATATTCCCCATCCTTTTGCGACTTCAAGAAAATTGATATTTAGAAAAGCCAGGTTGGCAGAGCTGACTGGAGAAATCGATATTCTTGAGGTATTTAATTCCCGCAGTCTTTGCAGGGCATCTAATAGGAGAGCTCTGGAATTTGCTCTCTCCAAGAATCTGCTTTGTGGCGCAGGTAGCGATGCTCACAGTCGATTCGAACTTGGCAATGCCTGCGTCGAAGTAGAAAAATTCGAGACCAAAGATGATTTTTTAGAAAATCTAAAAAAAGCGAAAATTTGCGGGCAACGAACCTCTCTTCTTATCCGAGTTATCATGAATAGAATGGTAAGGAAAGGGCTGAGGCGATTTAGCAAGAGTTTAAGATCCATTTGAATTCTATGAGTGAAGCTTACTTCATTGTAGGCACAGTACACAGGAGAAGATAGAATGGAAGCGGTATTTGTGACCGATGCCCAACAGCGAAAATCGTTAGCGGTGATTAGATCCCTTGGTAGAAGAGGGATCAGCGTTACTGCTGGCGATAGTTCATCCTTTGCCCTTTCCTTCTTTTCCAAATACTGTAATCGAAGCGTTGTCTATCCCTCTCCTAAAAAAAAGCCGGAACTTTTCATCGAGTGGCTAATTGATTATTTGAAAAGTAATAGCTACGATGTTCTCCTGGCCACAGATGACGATAGTCTTATGGCAGTTACCCGTTTCCGAGATGATCTTTCCCGTTACACTCTCGTGCCGGTGGTAGAGTATGGAACCTACATGAAGGCTCGTAATAAAGCGAATACCATAAAAATTGCGCTTAAACACGGCATTCCTTGTCCGAAAACCTACTTTGTTAATGACCTTAAAGAGGTGGAGGTTCTCGCTGACCACATAAGCTATCCTGCAGTAATTAAGCCGCGTAAGAGCTCAGGTTCCCGAGGTATATTTTACATGGAGTCTGGGAATGTTTTATATTCTGTCTATCGGCGGGTCCATAATGAGTATCCATATCCTCTTATTCAGGAGCTGATTCCTCCAGGGGGAGCTACTTACGGGGTCTCAACTCTCTTTAATGCAAAGTCAGAACCAAGGGCGGTCTTTGTGCACCAACGGATCAGAGAGTTCCCCCCCTCAGGTGGCCCCAGCACTCTAAGGGAAAGTGTTTCTAAGCCAGAACTTGTGGAACTAGCATTTAAATTATTGAGAGCTCTAAAGTGGTATGGGGTGGCCATGGTGGAGTTTAAAATAGACCCTCGTGATGGAAAACCAAAACTGATGGAGGTAAATTCGAAATTTTGGGGTTCGCTTCAACTAGCCATTTGTTCGGGGGTAGATTTTCCCTATCTGCTTTACAAAATGGCTAGGGAGAGTGACATTAAGCCTGTCTTCAAATATGAAGTAGGAGTTCGATGCCGATGGTTACTGGGAGATGTTCTACATTTTATCTTTAGTCCCGGGCGATTGCAGACTCTTCCTGAATTTTTCAAGATTCTGGACAAGAATACCCACTTCGATATTTTATCGATGGAAGACCCAGGGCCCGCATTGGGCTCATTTTTTTCATTTTCTACCCGTTTTTTTTATCAGAAGATGTGGAAAGATGTTATGCGGCGCTAGTCTTCGTTTCAAGCATTATTCAAATAAAAATTATAGGTCTCGTACAAGCATTTCGTAAGGGTGTGAAATGAGCGATGAAGAAAAGCTCGGTCGGGTAATTGATAAATCTATTTTCTTTTTCATCTTTTTTCTACCTTTCTTATCCCCGGTTGCCTATGTGGGTCTTTTAGTGGCCTTAATCTTCTGGTTTAGCAAAGGAAATTTAAGCAAGGTTTTTGACTTTAAACCCCGTTTCTTTGGATTTGCCCTATTAGGACTGATTGTCGCAGTACTTCTTTCGGTAATTTTCTCTGTAGATAAAATCTTGAGTTTGGGTTTTTTGGCACTTTTCATTTTTTATCCTCTAACCTGTCTTCTTATAGCGGATAACATCAGGAGTGAGCATAGAGCCCAAAAAGTATTAACCGTAGCTCTCCTTTCGGCCACAGTGGTTACCGTCTTTGGCATTGTCCAGTATTGCACTGGATTTGAGCTAGAACATAGGATTGGCTTTATAACTATTGGCCTGCACTCAAAAGAAGGTCTTGGCTCAACTCTGGGCAATCCTAATAAGTTTGCCAAATATTTGGACCTTATTCTTCCTTTTTCTTTTGTTTCACTACTCGTTCAAAAAGAGCTAAAAAAGAAGATCCTACCTGTAATTCTTGCTATACTAGGCCTTACCTGTTTAGTTTTGACCAGATCCTTAGGAGGTATGGCGGCAGTTTTTTTGGTAATAATGGTAATTCTTCTTATCAAGAACTGGAAAGTTTTTCTTATTGTTGTGGCGGGTCTTTTTATTTTTATTTTCTTAAATTATGGGTGGATAATTAAAACCGTCTCTGAGTATGGCAGTGCCACCCGTAGAATTTACACCTGGAGAGAGGTAGTACCTCGCATATTCAAAAGCTATCCACTGGTTGGATCAGGATTAGGCACCTATAAATTGCTATCCTGGAGAAAGAATCCTGAGAAGGAATGGATTATTGATCCTGGGAATTCTTATGAGGGAACAAGGTCTATGCAAGCCACCGTAGCCTGGAATTGTCTCTGGCAGGACGTTCTAGTTAAATCCGAAAGATATTATGCCTTGAGTGCATATGTAAGGTCTAATATAGTCTCTTCCGATAATGCCCTTCTTACTCTGGAATGCATAAATGATGAGAAGAAGGTTATAGCGAGAGAGTGGGGAGTTGTTAATGCCGGGCCTTTCTGGGAATTAAAGAAGACACAAATTTACGTACCTCAGGACACTAGAAAAATCAGAGTAAAGCTAGCTAAAAGACTGGGAGAAGGAAGCGTTTGGTTTGATGGGATTAAATTAATTGAGTCGCCAATGCCTGTTTTGAAAAAAGAGAAAGAAAATCTGGAATTTATTCCAAAAAATATGATTTTTAACTCAAGTTTTGAGATGGTTGACGAATCAGGCAGGCCAAAATTCTGGACTGGAACTCCCGGCCGATCAACTACCCTTACTGCCCACAGTCTTTATTTTGACTATCTCTGTGAATTGGGCATAATAGGACTGACATCCCTTTTGTTAGTTATAGTCATTTTTTTCTATACCTCTATAAGATATTTACGAAGACACTCTTTTCTTGTTGCCGGTGGTATAATTGGTGGTTGTAGTCTGAGCATTCTGGCTGCTTTAGTTCATGGAACGGTAGAGACTTTCCTTGACTTTTTTCCCGTGGGATTGATGTTCTGGGTTGTAATAGGTCTGGGAATGGGACTTTTAAGGCTTCATATTTCTGACCAAGACTACGTTTGACGCCAAAAAACTTTTGCTTTATAATACTGACACTAGTATTGTTATGGCCCCAGCTCGGAAAGAGAAATGCAAGGAAGATATGGTGAATAAAGATGTGGTGAATAAAAAGGATAAACTGTTGATGTGGTTGGTCCTAGGGGACATTGCTTTAGTAAATGGCGCCACTATTCTGTCATTTTTGGTGCGCTTTAGTGGAAGGATTCCGCCTATGCACTTTAAGTCTTATTTGACTATTGCCCTTTGGATCACCATAGTGAGAATTTTAACCTTCTATTTTACTGGACTTTATGAGGATCGAGAAGTAACCTCTTTTGATACTTTCTATCTGGTTTTAAAAGCTGTGACCATAGGCTCTGTCACCATAGTGGCCTTGAGTTTTTACCTTCGTCCCCTTCCCTTTTCCCGTACCGTATTTATCATCTCCTGGATGTTTAATGTTTTGCTGATTTCGAGCTGGCATAATTATGTACACTATATCCGAAAAAAAAATAAGCCGGCCAAGAAATTTCTCATAATAGGATCGAAAGAAAGCCAACATCTCACTGCAGAAGCTGGAAAACATTCTACTCGTCAGTTTAAAATCCTCGACCTTGAAAGCACTGTCGATAAGAGAAAGAAGGATTCCAAATTCGATGGTCGAGAAACTATAGAGAAATTAAAGACTGCGTTAAATAAAGGCAAGCCTGATCGGGTAATTATTGCTAACCCCGGGTTTTCCTCGGAAAAGATTCTGGACATTGTTTTTTACTGTCAAGAAGAAGAGGTGGACGTCTGGATGGTTCCGGGATTATACGAAGTAGTAATGGGAAAACAGGAGATACATCATTTAGGTGACATCCCTCTAATAAAGATAGCTAATGAGTCCTTCAAAGGTAGGGATAAGACCATCAAAATGGCCGAAGATTTTTTCTTTTCTTTATTAATTCTTCTTCTTTGTGCCCCTTTGATGTTGTTGATCTCTTTGGCCATACGTTTGGAATCCCCGGGACCTGTTCTATACAGACAAAAGAGAGTAAGCAGGAAAGGAAGAATTTATGAGGTGTACAAATTTCGTACCATGGTCGAGAATGCCGAGGCCGAGACTGGTCCTGTACTCGCTAATGAAAACGATGAGCGAGTGACCAGGGTAGGGAGTTGGCTGCGAAAGACCCACCTGGACGAGCTGCCACAGTTCTTCAATATTCTAAAAGGAGAGATGAGCTTGGTTGGGCCAAGACCGGAAAGACCGGAGTTTGTGGAAGAATTTAGGCGGATCATCCCGGCTTACTCCCGGAGATTCGCCGTTAATCCCGGAATTACTGGACCCGCTCAATTGTATGGTAGATATGATACCTCAGCCGAGACTAAGCTAAAGTATGATTTGGCTTATATTAATAACTGGTCTCTAGGACTGGATTTAAAGATATTTTTTATGAGCGTAGAAATAATACTTACTAAAAGAATGTGAGGAGTAGTGAGCTTCACCTTGCTCGACTTAAAGGAATGTGATAGAAAGTTTTGGAAGGCGATGAAGAAGAGTGTATGATGTTATAGTCGTGGGAGGGGGACCCATTGGTGGCTATACAGCGTGTCAGCTGGCTGACCAGGGATTTGAGGTATGTCTCTTTGAGGAAGATGATGAAGTTGGTAAGGATGTTATCTGTACCGGAGTGGTAGGTACTGAAGCCTTTAAGCAGTTTAACCTTCCGCAAGCCTCTATACTCCGCGGGATAAAGTCTATTATTTTTTTCTCACCCTCTTTTCTTACCTTTGATTACACCCGTTCTGATACTTTTGCCTATGTGGTGGATAGACACATATTCGACCGCAAAATCTTAGAATGGGCCAGGGAAAAAGGAGTGGAGGTTCATTTGGGCAGGCAAGTTCGTCGGATCAAAATAAATGAGAATTTGGCTGAGGTAGCGATTGGGAACGAGGATTCTTCTCAAACTGTCCAGACGAGGGTACTCGTGCTGGCCACAGGGATCAAGTACCAGCTTCATAAAACCCTGGGACTAAGGTCACCTCCGGCTTTTCTTCAGGGAGTTCAGGTGGAGACAGAGGTAAAAGATCTTTCCTGTACCGAGATCTATGTGGGTAGTGAAGTTTCCCCAGGATCTTTTGCCTGGGCCGTGCCTCTTAATCATCAAAGGGCACGCATAGGCCTTTTGACAAGAAAAAGAGGAGTTTTTTATCTTAATAATTTCCTTAACCATAGGTTTAAAGACAGGATTAATGACCCGAATCCGAAAATTTTACAGAAAAGTATAGCCCATGGTCCAGTCCAGGGAAGTGTTAGGGATCGTGTCTTAGCGGTGGGTGAAGCGGCGGGGCAGGTAAAGACCACTACGGGGGGTGGTATCTACTATGGCCTTTTGTGTTCTGAAATAGCTGCTGATGTTCTTAAACAATCCTTCCATAAAGGAGATCTTAGCTCAAGGCAGTTGGTTAAATATGAAAATCTGTGGAAGTCTAAACTGGGAGGTGAACTCAGGGCTGGACTCTGGGCCAGAAAAATTCTGGGTAAACTCAGCGACCAACAGATAGACAGGATTTTCAAGTTTTTTCGAGAAAAAACATATGTGAGAAAGCTCCTTGAAAAAAAGGTTAATTTCGATTACCATTCCGCTTTAATAAAAATGGGGACGGGATTATTTTTTTAAAGTTGATGCCAAAATTGTAGCAATTATTTCCTGGACGTCAAAAATAGAAAAATACTGGAGGTAAATATGAAAAAAGGTATCCTTTATCCGGTAGGAACTCCTATCGGAAATTTGAAGGATATTAGTTTAAGAGCCTTGGAGCTCTTAAAGAAGGTGAGTCTCATTGCCGCTGAAGACACCAGACACACCCGTAAGCTTTTGTCCCATTATGATATTCACACTTCTTTAACTAGCTTCTATGAGCATAACCAGCTACGAAAAATTCCCTATTTAATCAAAAAATTAAAGGCGGGAGAAGATATTGCTCTGGTGAGTAAAGCAGGAATGCCAGGAATCTCGGATCCTGGCTATTATTTGATAAAAGAAGCTGTGAAGGGGGGAATCGAGATTATCCCCATCCCTGGTCCCACTGCCTTGGCTCTTGGCCTGGTTGTCTCAGGTCTTTCCACTCAGAGTTTTGTCTTTGAGGGATTTCTGGGAAGAAAGAAGGTTGAGTGGTTGAAGAAGCTAAACCGATTGAAAGAAGAGGAAAGAACCATTGTCATCTATGAAGCACCTCACAGGGTAAGAAAGATTTTGCCAGAGATTCGAAAGATTCTTGGGGATCGCCAGATAGCGGTAGCCAGGGAACTCACCAAAAAATTTGAGGAGATAATAAGAGGGAAGGTAAGTGAGGTAGAGGCTATCTTTGAGGAGAAAGAACCCAGGGGGGAGTTCACCCTGGTGATTGAAGGTAAATCTCTCACAATGACCTGATTACATTTGTCAGTTCTTGCTGGACAGGTGAAGGACCATGGATTCATTTAAGGATATGAAAAGATTCTTTTCTCTGGTTATGGGAGAAACTGTGCTTTTCCTTCTTTTCCTTATTCCGGTCTCCAGTGAAGCTGGTTTAAATCTAGGAGTATTCACTGGTTACTACCTTCCCAGCTTTGGGAGAATCAATCAACAATTGGTACAATATTACAACAATGTCCACGGAACAAATTTGAAACTCAGAGATGGGTTGGTCTCAGGAGTGCAGGTTGAACTTGAATTTCCCTCGGGATGGAAGATCCGAGTGGAAAACTTCTCTTTCAAAGCAATTACCCAGGACTCTTACAGTGTTGATTCTGCTCCCTATCGTCAGCAAGTTGACCATGGGAGAAAAGTAACTGTTAACCCCTTTTTCATAAGTGGCATCGGGGATGTTTCCTTGGAAGAGAATTTCTCTCTTTACCTGGGATGTGGGATTGGGAGCTTTCCTACTGACGTGAGACTCTTTGGAACTACCAAATACTACTTTGGTTCCACTTTGGTCAGCGAAGAATCATGGGCAGATAGGCAGAGTAGCGACCCTATAGGATTTCAGTATCTAGGCGGATTTCGACATACATTTAAGGGTGGGTTGACTATATCTGGAGAAATGAGGATTTTTGCTGTGGTACTGGCGGATCTAGATAATCTTCCTACCAGTGTCGACTGGGACGGCCCCCTTTTTTCTCTAGCTGCTAGTTATCGATTCTAGGGAACTTCCGAGTCGTCTCTCACAACTTCCATTGAATACAATAGTCAATTGCGCTTGACTTGACATGTTATGAGGATAAGGTAGGGTAGTAAAAAGATGAGGGTCTTCATAGCTGTAGAGCTTTCTGAAGTCATCAGGAGCACAATAGCTCAGATTCAAGGTAAACTTGGACGAACAGAAGATAAAATCAAATGGGTGGATCCACCTTTGATTCACCTTACTCTAAAGTTTTTAGGGGAGGTAAGAAAAGAGAGACTGGGAGCGGTAATTGAAGTGGCACAAAAAATAGCTCAAAAGTTTTCTCCTTTCTTTATGGAAGTCAAAGGAGTGGGCGCTTTTCCCACTTCTTCTTCTCCCAGAGTTATATGGCTGGGAGTGAATAAGGGGAGCACTAATCTGCAAAGACTAGCTAGCGAGCTGGAAAACCATCTAGCAAAGGATGGGTTTTCTAAAGAAAAGAAGAAGTGGACTCCTCACCTAACTCTCGGCAGGGTGAAATCGTTAGTAGAACCACAGAAATTAAGTGGCCTTATCTTAGGAGAAAAAGAGGTGATGGCAGGAGAGACGCAGGTGAGGGAGATCAGTGTAATTGAGAGTCACCTCACTCCCAGTGGACCAATTTATACTGTTTTAGAGCGAATCAGGCTAAAAGGAAATTAAGGAGGATAGATATGAGAGAAGAGAAGATGAAAGCTCTGGATATAGCCAGGCAGCAGATAGAGCGCCAATTTGGTAAAGGATCACTTATGCGCCTGGGGGAAAGAGCGGCCAGGATGGATGTGGATGTAATTCCCACAGGGAATATTGCCCTGGATGCGGCTCTAGGTATAGGAGGGCTTCCCCGGGGAAGAGTAGTGGAGATATTCGGTCCTGAAGGGGGTGGTAAAACTACTCTGGCTTTGCATGCTGTTGCTGAAGCTCAAAAAATGGATGGAGTAGTTGCTTTTATTGATGCGGAACACGCCTTAGATCCTACCTATGCAAAAAATTTGGGGGTGGATATGGAAAACCTTCTCATCTCCCAGCCTGACTCTGGAGAGGAGGCTCTGGAGATAGCTGAACTTTTAGTACGCAGTAATGCCATAGATTTGATTATCATAGACTCAGTGGCTGCTCTGGTTCCCCGGGCCGAGCTGGAAGGGGATATGGGTGATTCCCATGTTGGCCTTCAGGCAAGGCTTATGTCTCAAGCACTTCGTAAGTTAACCGGAGCGATAAGCAATTCTAAGACCTGTACCATCTTTGTCAATCAATTGAGGATGAAGATTGGAGTAATGTTTGGCAATCCAGAGGTAACTCCCGGAGGTCGGGCTCTCAAGTTTTATGCAAGCATAAGAATAGATATTCGAAGGAAAGCATCCTTGACCAAGGGGGATGTGCAGATAGGCAACAGAACCAAAGTCACTGTGGTTAAGAACAAGCTCGCTCCACCTTTCAGGAAGGCTGAGTTTGACCTGCTTTTTGGAGAGGGGGTCTCTCAGGAGGGAAGCATTTTGGATCTTGGAGAAGATCTTGGCATTCTTAAAAAATCGGGAAGCTGGTATTCTTACGGAGATACCCAATTGGGGCAGGGAAAGGAAAGTGCCCGAGAGTTTCTTAAGGATGTAAAAAATGCTACTCTTAGGAACGAAATTGAGCAAAAAATTAGGGAAAAATTGGGTTTCATCAAAAAAAAGAAGGAGATGGTTAAGGCTAAGGTTGGCTAAAACAGCACTAGATTGAAGTAAGACACATAGAAGTTGAAGCAGAATGAATAAGATCAGCAAAATATTAATCCTCCTTGCTTCTTTACTCTTGTTCGCTTCTTCCGCAAAGGCCTATCAAGATTATGGAGTTGAGAAAGTAGGTTTTCACTCCTATCTCACCTATACCCGGATAGTTCTGGAGATATCTGGCGAAGTTGGTTACATTGTCAGGGATCTAACCAGTCCACCTCGATTGCTGATTAACCTTTATCCGGTTAAACTTACTTCTTTTGAGCGAAAAATTGATATAAAAGATAGATTTATTAGGCGGCTTCGTCTCTCGCAGGATAGCAAACATGTGACCAGGGTCGTCCTGGATTTAACGAATTTTAAGTCTACCTATGATATCTTTTCGTTGAAGAATCCTCATCGTCTAGTTATCGAGGTAAAAAGTCCGAAGAAAGATCCAATAGCGGATCTATTAAAACCACAAGGATTTCCTTACTATTCGCGTGAGTCGGTTTCGGAGGAGGAGAGGAGAGTTTATAAAGTAATATTAGATCCTGGACACGGGGGGGAAGATCCGGGAGCAATTGGCCCCACTGGTTTAAAAGAGAAAGATGTTACCCTTGCCGTGGCCTTGGAGGTAGCTAATCTCTTAAAAGAGGAAGCAGGGATTGACATTTATCTAACCAGGAGGGATGATGATTTTATTCCTCTGGATCTGAGGACGGAGTTGGCTAACCAATGGGGAGGGGATCTTTTTGTATCCATACATGCCAATGCAGCTTTTAACCAAAAGGCAAGCGGTATAGAGACTTTTTTTAATTCCCAGTACGCATATGGAGAAGGGGCAGTAGCAGTGGCGGCCAGAGAAAATGCTCCTCTGGGAGCTGACGACGTTTCAGAAGAAGTTAAGGCCATTCTCTGGGATTTAGTGCAGAATCGATATCGAGACGAAAGCAACAAACTATCCCATTTTGTGCAGGGGCAATTATGCCAGGCTGCAGATCTCGAGGATAGAGGGGTAAAATCAGCCGGATTTTATGTCCTAAGGGGAGCAGCCATGCCCGCTATTTTAGTAGAGATAGGATTTATCTCCAATCCCTGGGAGGAGCAAAAACTGAGAAAAGGTGAATTTAGAAAAAAAATTGCTCGGGGCATCTACAGGGGAATAAAAGACTATCTTGAAAATTATAATGAGAGATTAAGTAGGTAAACGAGAGGCTAAATTGGTTTCACGCAAAAAGAGGCGAAAATATGTGTTAGTTTATATCCTCGTTGTTGTAGGGGTCTTTGTGGTGGGAGTATTGGTAGGTCCATTGCTCAGAGAAAAGGGATATCGGATTAAAGATTGGGTTATTCAGCCCCGTCCTCCTCGAGAGATGAAGGTGGTGAAACTGTACTTTTCTGATTCCCAAGCAGAACATCTCATCCTTGAGGAAAGGAAAGTGGTAGCCTTACCTTACATTAGCCAGGAGGCTAAAGAAATATTGAAAGAACTAATTAAAGGCCCACTTGATAGCTCCCTTAAGCCAACCATTCCTCTTCAAACAGAGGTGGAAGATGTTTATCTGAAGGATGACTGTTTTTATGTAAATTTTTCTTTGGCTTTAAAAGAGAAACATCCTGGAGGATCTAGCGGGGAACTACTTACTATATACTCCATAGTTAATACCCTCCTTATTAACTTTCCCTCCCAATCGCGGGTACAAATCTTAATCCAGGATAAACCTGCGGAAACTCTCGCCGGACACATTGATATTAGAAACCCTTTGGGCAAGAGACTCGATATTGTAAAGGAACCCTGAGAAGATGGACTCCCGTTCAGAATCAGAAAGTGCAAGAATAGCTGTCTTTGACTCGGGTGTAGGAGGACTTACTGTTGTTTCGGAAATAATGAAGCTTCTTCCTGGGGAGGGGATAATCTACCTGGGCGATACGGCAAGAGTCCCTTACGGAACAAAATCTAAGCGAACGGTGAGCCGGTTCTCGTCGCAAGCCCTGGGGTTTCTCTTAAATTTAAAGGTCAAGTTAATAGTTATAGCCTGTAACACCGTATCTGCCCTCAGTTTGAAGGTTCTCAGGGCTAAATGTCCTCTTCCTATAATTGGAGTTTTAGAACCAGGAGCAAGGAAAGGGGTCCAGGCTACTCGCAACAAAATTATTGGAGTAATCGGGACTGAGGCTACTATCCGCAGTGGCGCCTATCCCAAAATTATAAGTTTTCTAGATCCAAAAATAAAAGTTTTCTGTAAAAGCTGTCCTTTGTTGGTTCCTTTGGTGGAGGAAGGGTGGTTTAATCATCGCATTACCCGCGAGGTCATCTCCATTTATTTAAAACCGTTATTACGTCAAGGGATAGATACTTTGATCCTTGGTTGCACCCATTATCCTGTTTTAAGAGAAACCCTGCAAAAAGTGGTTGGGGATAAGGTGGCTTTGATAGATTCTGCTCAAGAAGTAGCCAGGGAAGTGAAAAAAGTTTTGTGCGAACACAACCTCCAGGCAACCAATAACTGGGGAAATGATTTCTTTGTTAGTGATCGTCCAGGAAAATTTATTCAATTAACAGGAGCATTTTTGGGCAGGCCTATAAAGAATGTTCATCAGATAAGTCTTGATTTCGAAAGATAAGAATAACTAAAGGATCACCGTGTTTCAGGAAAAAAACTCAGTGATTTTCCAGGCAAAAGAATTTGCTTTTACCATTTTATGTAGCATCTTCATCGGGTCACTGGTGATTTCCGAGGTATTGGCAAGTAAAATTGTTGCTCTGGGAGAGATCTATGTCCCGGCGGGAGTAGTTGCCTACGCGGTAACTTTTGCCATGACCGATACAATTGAAGAAATCTGGGGGAAAAGGTATGCCAGAGCCGTAGTGATTGGCGGACTTCTAACACTGGGTGTGGTTCTTTTTCTAATGTGGCTTGCCGTAATCTTGCCCTCTGCTCCATTCTGGAAAGAAGAAGGTGCATTTACACGTATTTTAGGAATAAAGGCAGGAGCAATCAGAATAACCATAGCCAGCATAGTTGCTTATTTTATCAGCCAGTATCACGATGTCTGGGCCTTTAATTTTTGGAGACGGACCACCAGAGGACGATGGCTCTGGCTGCGTAATAACGCCTCTACCCTTGTTTCTCAGGCTATAGATACTTCTCTGTTTATTTCTTTAGCTTTTTATGGAGTTGCTCCCATTTTGCCTTTAATTCTAGGACAGTATTTCGTTAAATTGTGCATTGCTCTCCTTGACACTCCCCTGGTCTATCTCCTAGTCTACTGTGTGAGAAAAAAGGGGACGTGATTATTTTTTATCACCAAAAATAGTGAGTCCTGCTTACAACTGTGTAAGATGAGAGAATAATAAAGAAAGACAAGCTCAAAAAATAATCACGTCCCCTTTTTTCCCGCGGTGTCTCTTGACAACTCTCCTTCTTTGTCTTAGAATTTACTTACCAATTTCGTCAAACAGTTGTTAGGAGGCAGATTATGATCAGTAAGGTGATAATGCCCAAATTGGGAGAAACCATGGAGGAGGGAGAGATTATCCAGTGGTTAAAAAGCGAGGGAGATAGAGTTAAGGAAGGAGAACCGCTATTGGAAATTGCCACTGATAAGGCCAATATGGAGATAGAGGTACTTTCTTCTGGATTCTTGAGAAAAATCGTTGCTCCTGCAGGTGAGATTGTACCAGTAACCAAAACCATTGCTTATATTGCCGATAGTATGCAGGAGGAGATTTCTCAGGAGGGAGAGGCACCCCAGAAGCCGGCTCGGAAAAAAGCCCCAGAAAAACCGCCCATCCAGCCACCTATCAAAGCCTCCCCCTTGGCCAAAAAGCTAGCCAGAGACTATGGGATTGATCTTTCTACTATAAAGGGAAGTGGTCCAGGAGGAAGAGTGCTTAAGGAGGATGTAATTAAATCAGCCGAGGAAAAAGAAGCTGTGGCGGAAAAGGCAGTTTCTCTTTCGCGGATAGAAAAAGTCATGGTCCAGCGAATGGAGAAGAGCAAAAGGGAAATTCCCCATTTTTATCTTACTGTAGAAGTTGACTTCTCGAAATCCCAAGCCCTGCGAGATGATTTACTAAAAGAATTTAAGGAGAGAGAAAAAGTTCGAGTTTCCTACACGGATCTATTAATTAAGTCTTGTGGCCGTGCTTTGAGTAAATTTCACCGGGTAAATTCCACTTTCGAGGCCGGCAGGATCACTTCACACTCAGAGTTTAATGTAGGACTAGCTGTGGCTACACCCAAAGGGCTCATCGTCCCGGTGATTAAGGATGTAGATAAAAAAAATCTTTTCCAAATAGCTAAGAAAAGAGAAGAGTTGGTTAAAAAGGCAAATGAAGACCGTCTTTCTCTAGAGGAATTAGAGGGAGCTGCCTTCACTCTTTCTAATCTGGGAATGTTTGGAATTAAGACATTCGTTGCCATAATCAACCCTCCACAGGCATCTCTTCTAGCTACTGGAGAAATTAAAAAAAGGCCAGTGGCCATAGATAATAGAATAGAGATAAGGCCTATGATGGAGATGACTCTATCTTGCGATCATCGAGTGATGGATGGGTATCTGGGAGCAAAATTCCTGCAGGAAATAAAGCAGGGATTGGAAAGGCCTTCTCTTTTATTAATTGAGATTACTTCACTCCGTTCGCAATGACAAGCGAGTGACTCCACTCACAATGACGTGGTTGAGTGAATACTTAGAGGGAGAGGGCCATATTTACCGGAATAGTAGAGGAGATGGGGACAGTAGAAAAATTATGGATTGGGTCTCCTTGCGGGTTGAGAATAAGAGCAAAGAAAGTATTGCAGGGAACCAAACCTTCCCACAGTATAGCGGTGGACGGGGTTTGTTTAACGGCCACTGAGGTAGACCCGGAAAACTTCTCTGTCGAAATAATGGCTCAAACCCTGAATAAAACTAATTTATCTCTTATAAAAGAAGGAGATAAAGTCAACCTAGAAAGAGCGACATCTCTATCATCTCTCTTAGGGGGACATATAGTAACTGGGGATGTGGATGGAGTGGGCAGGATATCGAGAATAGACAAAAGGGTGGGGGAGACCGTAATGCAGATTGAATTTCTCCCACGTCTGGCAAAATATATAGTCAATCAGGGTCGTGTGTCTTTAGATGGGGTTAGTTTGACCGTAGCTGATTGTCGAGCTTCGAATTTTACCGTCCACCTTATCCCTTTTACTTTAAACAACACCACCCTCGGTCTAAAAAAAAGAGGGAATTTGCTTAACCTGGAGGTAGATATAATTTCTAAATATATAGAGAAAATGGTTCAGAGTCAAAGTGGTTCTGGCTCGAGAATAGATAGAGGATTTTTAAAAGCTATGGGGTATTGAACTGAAAACCAGCAAAGTGCCAATAAGAATTTGTAAAATTCCAAGGTATTTTAGGGTGCAGAAATTTCAATAATTTCTCTGAATGGTTATTCAAGTAAACCTCGGCAGACGAAATATCAGAAAAAAGAGGGGAGCAGGCTCGACTTGCTCGAGCGAAGCGAGAGTC
>CAZIXA010000003.1:0-16356 GCA_964543295.1 uncultured Clostridia bacterium
TTATCCCACCACTGATGTTTCAAGGAACTTCAAATTTTTTCCGGAAACTGGAGTTGAAAACTCCAGTTTTCTGAAAACTACTTATGGAATGGCTTATGGGTGTTAAAGGACAGGAATCTTCTGTAAGATCCGCCCTTGACCAAATCTTTAAACATGTTACAATACCCGAAAATAGGTGATGGGGTTCACCTCATAAACAGCCTACAGCTTCGCAAGATGATGACTCCTACTTCACTTAAGTAGGAGTTTTTTAATGAAAGGCAAGAATTTCGTAAAAAAAAATCGCGGGAACAAAGATTTTTACGACGTTACATATTTTGACCTAGTGGATGCTATGAAGGAGAAGGTTTGCCCTCTTTGTTTGCTTATCCAAAAGCGTGAATACAAATATATAGACACTCTTTTCTATGAGCTGGTTAATGATCCTGGTGTTAGAGAAAAATTAAGAAAATCGTATGGATTCTGTACGAAACATGCCCAGCTCGTCAAAAAGATGGGTAAACCTTTAGGTATGGCTATAATATACCAGGACATATGTTCTAGTGCTGTTGAAAGAATGGAAAAAGGACAGGTGCTTTCCATTTCTGGTGAAGAATGCTGTATCTGCAAAGTTGTGGATGAGGTACAGGAGCAGTATATTCACACCTTTCTGAGAAATTTTCTCAATAAGAAGTTCCAAGCAAGATATAAGCAGAGTTTCGGATTATGTATGCCACATTTTCTTGTAGTTTATTCAAGACTCTCCGAACGAGAGGAGAAGAATACCTTTAAAGAATATCAGTTGCATGCATTGAGAGAATATTTGCCTGAGTTGGAAGAATTTATTCGGAAACATGATTATCGCTTCTCAGATAAAGATTTCGGTAAAGAAGCCCTCTCTTGGAAAAAGGTAGTGGATAAGATAGCAGGAAAATAACCTTTTCACCACAATCACAGCAAAAATCGTAGGATCCCTACCAACCTCACCATAATGATCATGAATAACCGGAGAAAGGCAGCTTTTCAGTTTATTGTTCTTCTGGGGATTGTTAGTTTATTTGGAGACATAACCTATGAAGGGGCAAGAAGTATCACTGGTCCCTATTTAGCTTTCTTGGGTGCGAGTGCCGGCATCGTGGGCTTAGTCGCAGGAGCTAGTGAGTTTATCGGTTACGCACTGCGTTTGGGATCCGGTTATCTTGCAGATCGTACCAGGGCTTACTGGCCTATAACCATTACCGGGTATGGGTTACTCATCTGCGTTCCCTTATTAGCATTCGCCGGTTACTGGCAACTTGCAGCTTTCCTTATCGCTTCAGAACGGATGGGGAAGGCAATCAGGACTCCGGCAAGAGATGCAATACTTTCCCACGCCACAGAGCAAGTAGGAAGGGGTTGGGGATTTGGTATCCATGAAGCACTAGACCAGGTGGGCGCTCTTATCGGTCCCTTGCTTTTTTCTGCTGTATTTCTCTTTAAAGGGGGTTATAGCGAGGGGTTTTCTCTTCTATGGATACCCGCTCTTTTGACTCTGGTCATTCTGCTGGTAGCAAAAATTAAAGTTCCCTCACCGGAGAAACTAGAGACTCCCCATAAAACATTGAGGCAAGGGACTAAAGGGAAACTCCCCGGGGTTTTCTACTTTTATACATTGTTTACCTTCTTAACTGTTGCTGGATTTGTTAATTTTCCGCTAATTTCCTATCATTTTAAAATCCAATCAGTTATTTCAAATGTCCAGATTCCCGTATTTTACGCTATTGCAATGGGGGTGGATGCTCTGGTAGCTCTCATTATCGGCAGGATATACGACAGAATCGGACTAAAAGTACTTTTAACGATTCCTCTGCTAACTTTCTCCATCCCGCTTTTTGGATTTTCACAAAGTTATAATCTTGCCCTGATAGGTATTATCCTCTGGGGCGCGGTCATGGGAATTCATGAGACTATTATGCGAGCAGCGATTGCTGACCTAACGCCGATCATCCAGCGGGGCCGTGCCTATGGTATCTTTAATGCAGTATACGGCGCATCCTGGTTTTGTGGAAGTGTGCTTATGGGATTACTTTATGATGTGTCTCTTAGCTGGTTAATTTTATTTGTAGTTGCTGTGGAAGTTAGTTCAGTGTCGGTGTTCTTCGTGGCTAAGAAGGAACATCGGCTTCGTTAGTCTAATATTCTTATCGGGAACCTCATTACCGCTTCTTTCAAAGGATTCGACAGGAAACTTGTTTTACTATCTTCCTGTCAAACGCCAGCTTAAGGACCACGTAGAAGCTAAAGATGAAAATGTACTACCACCTCATAGTTAATGAAGCGAAACACTAGCCTATAAAAAGAAAACTCATTCCCCGGGCTGAGATTGAAAGTCTATCTCTATTACCTCTCGTAATTTTCCTATGGTTACCTCTTTTCTTAGCACTGAGAACCCACGAAGAAGCTTTTCATAAGAATCTCCCTCGAGAGAAGCTTTTGTGACCCTATTCTAACACTTTTCCAGTCTCTGTTATCTTTCTAATCTCATTTCTCAAATTTCTAGTAATCAAAAACTTGTCCATAAACCATTCCTTAAGTTTTCAGAAAACTGGAGTTTAAAGTTATTTCCGAATCCATCCTCTCCTATTGGCTGGCGAGAATCACCTTCTCAAAACAACGTAAGAGCTCAACAATAGTAAGGTCTTTGTCCTGGGTTGGTCTTCAATAAAAACATAACCTTTCAATTTTTCTGAGCTTTTCTCCTTTCCACTCTATACTTATCGATGATATCTTCCACTTGGTCTTCGGTTATCCTTTTCTCTCTTGCTTTCATCTCCCCATAGCGGTAAATCTCTTTCCATTCTTGCTCTTCAACATATCGCCTTAAGGCTTCTCTTATCAGTTCACTCCTTGTCCTTCCTTCCTTTTTCATCAGCTCTCTTATTTTCTCTGCCATCTCCGGAGGTACAGATAAACTCATAGTTTTAGTTGTTCTTCCCATAGCCATAACTCCCTTTGATACTTAGTGTTAACAAGTTAAACACAGTAGATACACCCGCTCGTCAAGGATTGTTGCCGCTTATTTCTGGATTTATTTATCTCAACTTATCGATTGGTGGATGGTTGGATCGAAAGACTAATAGTGGAAACCATTTACGAGGAGCAGGCTACTTAAGCAAGATAGGGTCGGGGGTGAGGCGTAGTTTGTTTGAGGTTACTTTTTTGCCTTTCTCACCGATGCTTGCATCTGTTTGGCGGACTCCAGAGCCTGCTCAGGAGTAATGAGGGGAATGAGCTCAGAGTCAGCGAAGGGAAACAGGGGTAACTGTCTCACTAACCTCTGAAGTTCCTCGATCGAGTCTACCTCGAAAATGAAATAGCCCGCCCTTGAATCTGCCGCTGGACCTCCGGCCAAGATTTTCCCCTGTTCCTTGTAGCTTACAAGGGTTTCGGCCTGCTTTAGCACCAGTCCCATCCACTGCTCAAGTGGAAGCGGAAATGCACCTTTCAGTTCACCTTTGAACAAGAACAGCATATTATTCTCCTTTTCTTTAATTTTTGGTGGTTCGTTCCAAGACACGAGTGCCTTGAGTCCTTAATCTATCTGCCTCACCCCGAGGCCCAAAGATTCTCTACCTACCTAGCTTTCCTCAAACTCCACCTCTTGCTGAATCCTCAAAGAATCCTCTTGGGTCAGGGTAGAAAGGTATCTCATTACCATTACCGGCGAGGAGTGGCCCAGGTGGTGCTGCAGGGCTTTGGGGTGGCCGGTTTGTCTTAGCCTTTCGATGGCATCCGAGTGCCTCAAAAGGTGAGGATACACTCTTTTAGTGATGCCCGCTTTGTTAGATACTTCTTTCAAGATCTGCCAGGCCCTCTGGCGGTTGATAGGGAAAAACTCCTCATTCTGCTTAATGTCATTTTGGTAAGCGTAAGAGCTCATCTTGTCGCACAACCTTTCCGGCAGGGCCACCACTCTCATCTTTCTTCCTTTCCCGGTAAATCTCAGGGTAGGTTTCCCTTCAAAATGCTCAATCGTAGATACCCACGGGCAGAGCCCGTGGCACTTTACGCCCCTTCGGGGTTATTAGAGGGAGTTAAAGACAAGGCCTCGGATATTCGAAGACCCGTCTGAAAAAGGAGCAAAATCAAAAGAGAATCCCTTTCTCCTTTCCTCCTTTTCCTTGCCTCATCAGAAAGCAGCGTAACTTCCTCGCGGGTAAGGTAAGGGACAATTATTAAGGCCTTGGCGAGCTGCGTCCTTCTTAAGGCAATGGCTCCTCCTACCATATCATCTCCTCCTATACAGTTTTAAGTTTTGTATAACTTTAGCAGGATCTTAGGCCTCTGGCAAGGGCAAAAGGCGGGAAAACTCTGGGTCTTTTGCAGAAAAACTATACAAAATTGCTTCTTTTGTATAATAATAATTTGGCATAGCTTGGTAGAAAAGAGGACAAAGTGTCCTCAATTCGTAAATAGGAATGTTGATAAAATGCGGGTTTTAGGTTAGAGGAAAGCGTTAATGTCTTAGTTTTATATAGAAGAGGACAAATTCAGAACGTTACTGTTAAGAAGACTCGCTGCACATCTATTATCTATTTTCTTCTCCTTTTTTGGAAGTAACGTTTTCTGGTGTTTTTCAAAAAGGGATTAGCTTCCCTTTTTTATCAGAAAGTATAGCTTCCCTATATCCTTGAGGTAGCCGGCTTTCTGTAAGGCTTTTTCTCCCTCACCAAAGTAAATATCTGCCCTCCCCGGGCCTCTGATCACTCCTCCTGTGTCCTGGCAGAACACAAACCGGGACCTCTTTTTTGTGCCCACCAGCACTCCCTGGCTATCAATCTCAGGTTCAGGGTACTGGATGTAGGCACAGGTTCCTAGGGGGAAAATTCTTTTGTCCACCGCTATAGATACATCAGGGATTAGCTGACATCCTGCAGCCCCTACAGCAGCTCCTTTTCCTTGTGCTTTAGCAAAGAACACGAAAGCCTCGTTCTGGAAAAGATACTCATCCATAAGGTGAGGATGCTCCTGGAAGTACTCCCTGATAGAGTGCAAGGAGATCCTATCTTCTGGTATCTTCCCTTCCTCTATCAGGAGCCTGCCCAAGCTCGTGTAGGGTCTTCCGTTTTTTGCCGCATACCTTGCCCAAAAAGTTTCCCTATTATCCAGGGTGATTTTTCCTGAGCCCTGGACCATAAGATAGAACCTATCTACTCTGTTCTTCAGGTACACCAACTCAAGACCCTTTCCCTTAAGGACATTCCCCTGGACAATTTCCTTTCTGCTCCAGTATGGAACAATTTCACCCCGTGAGAGATCGATCCGGTAGAATATCTTCTCCCCGTCAAGGGAGGGGTCAAACTTTTCTAGGTCTGCCGCCTTCAAATCTCTGGGCTTCAGGTAAAGAGGGTACCGGTAAGGACCATGTTTTTCCAGGCTCCCCTCATACAGGGGAGTATAGTAGCCGGTGAAAAGAACTTTTCCTTGTCGATAACCTAAGTGTTCACAAGCATAAAGAGGTCAAGAAGTGGCTTGAGCAAAGAGAAGGAAGAGTTACCTTCCACTTCACTCCCACTCACGCCTCCCGGATCAATCAGATTGAGTTATGGTTCAGTATACTCTCACGCAAAGTCCTAAAGCGTGGTATCTTTAGCTCTCGTGAAGATCTTGTGAAAACAGTAATGAAGTTCATCGAACAGTACAACAAAGAAGCCAAACCATTCAAGTGGACCTATACCGGTGATCCCCTTAAGATATAATTTACCGTATTTAAGAAACTATCTACTAGCACCAGCGCCGATCCTGAAAGGTCATAAGCCAACCACGATCGTGCCACGATGTTGACCTGCATGGATGCCACGTTGAACAGCATACCGAACCAGAGGGTACGGAAGTCCGGAGTGGGCAGGGACTTAAAGGCCTGGAGGAGTGCGGTTACTATCTTTGTACGCTGCGGTGATAGCATGGTTCAGATCCTTCCAGAGGCAGTCCACTTCATCAAACCCGGCTTGCTTTAGCCATTCCAAATGGTTCACTAGAGTGAGAGTCCCTCTGAGCGGGTTTCGAACACGGTCCGGGAAGTCCTTACCCTGGTTCCGTCTCTTCTCTCTTAGTTCCTGCTCCACTTCTTCGAGACTTTTTTCTGCTCCCATCTCGGCTTTAATCCTGGCCTGCCGGGACTTGAGTCGCACCTTCGAGTATACCTTCTCCAGCATCGGCCCCGGTGGAGCCAGGTTATCGGCCACCATGAAACATCCACCTGGTTTGACCAGAGTAAAGACCTCACCATAAATCTCCCTGACGCGGCCGGGAACAGTGTGCATGACTAAAGAAGAGACTACCGCCTCAAACGTCCCCGAAATAACCTTTGCCCATTCTGGTGTAGAAAGGTCACTGCGAACAAAGGTCACCCGGTTTGTGAATCCGGCCAGATGCTGCCGGGCGCGGCCAAGCATGACCTCGGAAAAGTCCTGGCAGACGATATGAGCCTTTTGGTAGGCGGATAAGACTTCGAGACTGAGCGCCCCAGCTCCAGCTCCTATATCCAGTACTCGGATTGAGGCGTCAGGCTCAAAAGGAAGCATCGAGATTAGTTTTTCCCTTAAGAAACTCCGTCTCTCTTCGCGATTCTGATTAGCCATCCAAGATTCAACATATTCCGGAGAGTGCCATCGCTGTGTTTCAAATGATTTCGCATCAAGTGTCATAAAATGCTCTCCTTATCTTACTTAGGCATTAAGATTCATTATAGGCCTGTCGAACTCGAACGACAGAAGTGACGGCAGCTATCCCGGTCAGGATTGCTCCTGCTAGATAGGCATAACGTAGTCCGAAAAGAAATTCAGCAGCGTCACCACCTGCAAGTGAAAACTGCTGTAGGATAGTGGGCGAAACCAGAGCGTAGAGCACAGCTCCTCCAGTAGCAATACCGAAAACCATGCCCACGTTGCGTACCATTGACAGTGTCCCTGAGGCTATACCCAAGTGCGGCCTGGATACGCTCCCCATTACGGCACTATTATTCGGAGACTGAAATATCCCTGTACCCAGACCAAATACTATTAGCCTCCAGACGACATCTAGGGAAGTAGCGGAAGGTAGCAACCGGCTCATAAAAAATAGACCCAGGGCACACATGGCAGCGCCACCACAGGCCAGGGTACGTGTACCGATGCGGTCGGAAAGGGAGCCGCTGAAGGGCGCAACTACCATGACTGCCAGGGGGAAGGCAGTCATGGTCAGGCCAACATTATTGGGAGGGTAGTGTAGCAGCCTCTGCAAGTAGAAGGGAGTCAGGAATACCATCACATATTGGGACATAAAATTCAGGAGAGCACTAATATTTGCAAAGGAGAAGGTCAGGTTGCGAAAAAGGCCCAGGTTCAGCATCGGCGGACTGACCCTTCTTTCTATCCACAGGAAACTGATGGTAGTGACAATTGCTACCAATAGCATAATACTGGTAGCTACACCTAAGCCTGAACCTTGCCAATAGTTGACAAACAGAAGGAAAGAAAACAAGAAGACAAAAGAAGTTACCGCACCAGCTATATCTATCTTGGCACGCTGTCCTTTTGATTCAGGGAGGATATGGCGAGCCCAGAGGAAACCCGTAATGCCGATGGGAACATTGATCAGGAAGACAAAAGGCCAGCCTAACGAGTAGGTAATGAATCCGCCTAACGAGGGGCCTATCGCTAACCCAGCTGAGATGCTGATGGCATTAATACCCAAGGCTTTGCCTCGCTCCGCAGGTGGGAAAGAGGCAGTGATAATGGCGTAGGACACCGCCATCATCATTCCAGCAGCGAGCCCCTGGATAGCTCGAAAGGTGATCAGCCAATGGATGGTGGAAAGAAAATACGAAAAGCCACACAGAGCAGAAGCGATAACAAAGCCGGCCAGACCCAGCAGATATATTCTTTTATAGCCCAGGATATCACCTAAACGGCCATAAAATAGGAGTAGGCTGCTAATGATGATAAGATATACCATCGGTACCCATTGTGCTGTAGAGAGCGAGGCGTGGAAGTATTGCGTGATAGTGGGGAGGGTAACATTGACTATGCTGGCATCAATGGGCCCCATTATGCTGCCGAGCATTATCGCCGCCAGAATGGAATAACGCCACGAATAATTCACATCTGCGCCCATTTTCGATTCTTTACCAGTTAACCCCATCCTTGAGATAGTATATAAACAAATACACGCAGTGGAGTATTGTATTGCTCTTTTCAGTATTCTGCCTGGTTGCTGTTCCTCATTCACCATTTTCACGGTACACATACCTGCCACCACGAAGCCATGAGGCGGTACCGGCAACAAGACACATTACAGTAGCGAAGACCAGCACCTCGGCAAGACCATGATCAAAAGCCCCGGCGATAAGCTGTGGGAAGAAGGATTTGGAGGTTATGGTCGTCACCTGCCCCACCGACAGGGTATGGAGCACTTCCGAAGGGATCAGCGTTCCCAGCGGGTTATAGCCCAGGAAAGCAGCGAACAGGTAGCCCACCGGCGGCGCACTGGCTAATTGTCGTGCCACCTGAACAGGCACACCCTGTTGCGTGAGGCCGCTATACATAGTCGTTGGTACCGAGGCAGTCATGCCGATAATCATAAGCGAGAAGAAAATGCCGATGGAGAGCGGCATCCCCATATTATTGAGTGTTGCCCTCATGCCGGAACTTACGCCGCGGTGCTGTGGCGGAACGCTGTTCATAATTGCCGCTGTGTTCGGTGCGGCGAACATTCCCATGCAAATGCCATTAAGCAGAATTAGCAACGCGAACAGCAAGTAAGCGAAGTCCACCGGCAAAAGCATCAGCAGGGCAAAGCTGACTGCTGCCAGTATCATCCCACCCGTAGCAAAATAACGCGCCCCAAAGCGGTCAGACAGCCAACCGAAAAGCGGGCCAGCTAACAGAAATCCAACGCTCATGGGCAACATGTAGATCCCCGCCCAGAGTGGCGTGACCTCAAAATTATAGCCGTGCAGCGGCAACCATATTCCCTGCAGCCAGATGATGAGCATAAACATCAGACCACCCCGGGCTACAGCCACTAAGAACGCGGCTACATTGCCAGCAGCGAAAGCGCGGATGCGGAATAAGCTGAGCCGGAACATGGGCGCCCGAACATGCCCTTCGATAAAAGCGAACAACGCCAGGAGAACAATTCCGCCTGCCAGCGTCCCTAATACGAATGGCGTTGTCCAGCTCATAGAGGAAGTGCCGCTGGGGGTAATACCGTAAGTGATGCCTACCAATAGCATGGTCAGGCCGGCGGCAAAGGCAAGATTGCCCCACCAGTCGATAGGCTCTCTTTTCCGAATACCTATCTCTCGGAGTGAGAGGTATGGCCAGACGGTTCCGGCAATGCCTATGGGCACGTTGACGAGGAATACCCACCGCCATCCTACTTCGGATAAAAGCCCACCCACGAGGATACCCAGAAAGGAGCCAGCAATCCCGGCTACCTGGTTCAGTCCGAGTGCCATGCCGCGCTGATTTTCTGGAAAAGCATCTGTCAAGATAGCTGCTGAGTTGGCAAACAGAAAGGCACCGCCAATAGCCTGCACCACCCTGAAGAGGATTAACTCAAGCGCCCCGGTAGATCCCTTGCTCCAGGTAACAGCACATAACGCGGAGCCAATGGTGAAGATGACGAAACCAAGGTTGTACATGCGAACACGCCCAAATATGTCTCCCAGGCGGCCAAACGTGACTACGAGCACGGCCACAATTACCATGTAGCCCATGAGCAACCAGAGCAGGTAGTTGAAGCTTTCTGGGGCTAGTGGGTTAATATGAATGCCCCTGAAGATGACCGGCAATGCCAGCATTATGCTCGAGCCGTTGAGGGCAACCATAAGCGTGCCGAGCGTTGTGTTCGAAAGGGCGGTCCATTTATAATAAGGCCCGACCAAGGGGCCGACAGCGTTTATCGAGTCTCCTGTCATTTTTCTTAAATCTCCTGCGAATTACCATCTTGATGTTTTTTCCTTGTGGCTTTGGTGCTCAAACGTGCATAGTGTCAACAGTCACGGCACTTATTAGCGGAGGTCTCAGGTTAGCTGCTTTGAGCGCATCGGCTCACTATCTTCATTATTTAACTGCTTGATTGGCATTATGATACGATTTTAGAGCCCCCCATCTTAAGAATCTCGCTGTGAGTTACCACTTCGCACAAGCTGCTTAAATTGGTTAGCGACCTCTCATGTGCTTCCCTATTGGCTGATGATACTCCGTCGCTAACTATAACCACATAATAACCCCGGTTCAATGCCTCTCTGGCAGAGGATTCGATCCCCCACTCCGTGGATATACCCGTAAAAATCAGCGTTTCCACGCCTCCATACCTGGCGATATAGTCACAATTCGTGCCTATAAACAGGCTGGCCGTGTTCTTGTTTAACACGATATCTTCTGGCAGTGGAGCAATCACCTCGGCGATTTCCCGCGGCTTGGGGTCATCACCAAGGGGTGAGCGAAGTTGCCTCACATCCTTTATCCCCATTCGTTTCATCTGCTGGGCTACTGCTGCGGGCGCTTGAAAGCGGGGAGGTAACCGAGTAATCTTTGTATAGACCACTGGCACTTGAATCTTTCTTGCTGTCTGAAGCAGAGCTCCTACTGATTTGAGAATCTCGTCTTTATTGAATACCCGGTTAACCAGCATATTTTGCATATCCCAAACTATCAGCATCGAATGCTCTGGAGCAATAACATCGGTTAGTTCAGTATAAATTTTACCTCTAGCCATGAGATGCCTCCTTTTTTACTTCATGTTATTGCCTATTCCTTACCAGTAAATGGCAGGAATGTCTCGCCTATAATGGCTTGTCGGCACCGGTCCCATCTAAGCTGGCTTCCAGCAACTTATGCCCTGAGCCTTATTGGTTTTCCTGATCTTATCCCTTCGGTCATCTCCTTGAACTCTCTGGATGACTCAGCGGTTCCAGCAGTACTCTTATCTATAGCATCGGCAATGCCCTGGATCTTCTCCACCGGGACTGAGGCGATCAAGATATTCTCATCCCATCCTGGCGCTGATATCCCCGGCGGTGATGTTGAAGTTTCCTGAAACTATGGGATAAGTTATGGAACCCCAGCAAAGCGACCCTCTCATTTCGAACGAGGGAGCCCTGCCATCCCAGAACTGGGCCAGCGTAATGAGCTTGGATACCTGTTCCGCATTTACCAGGAAGAGGACTAAGTCCGGCACAAAAATATCACGGCTTGCCGGGAATAGATAGACTTTACTGGGGTCGTGTCAACATTAGTGTGTAAATTATCTGAAGTCCTTCATTGGCTTAGTCTTCCAATCTTCATTAATCATTTGAACTAAAGAGAACATAATTCGGATACAAGACTCCTCTGTAGGAAATGTATCCATGACCTTGGTTCTGCGACGAAACTCTCTGAAGACTCTCTCAATGATATTGGTGGTCCGAAGAGAGACCCACATTCTATAGGGAAAATCAAAGAACCTGAGAGTTTCATCTAGATCTTTCTCAAGACAGTTAACAGCTTTAGGAGCAAGGTCTTGATAGCGTCTCTTCCAGGCTCCAAATTCCTCCAGTGCTTGCCTTTTGCTGGTAGCATAGATTACTCTCTTCACATCGACCATGACACTGGCCTGAATAGCTCGAGGGCAGTGATTAGCAATGTTTCTGAGCTTGTGAACTGTGCATCGCTGAACTTTCACATCGGGGAAACAGGCCCCTAGGAGAGAGGTGAAAAAGCCTCTCCAAAGATATGGATAATCTGAGAGAAATTCAATTTTTCTCAGAAGAAATTAAGAAATTTTACCGCTAATTTGACTATTTTGGAAAAATTCATCTTTACACTACTAAATTTAGCCCTTAATTTTGAGAAATTGGTGGCTAATCACCTATTTGTCCTCAGGTAGCTACTAAAATAGTCTCTTTTACATTAAGATTCTTGCTTTTTTCTTGCTGTTCTTTGAAAATTAGCTTAAAGTTTACCGCTGCCGCGGTGAATAAGGCTTGAAGTCGTGATTTCCTTTTTCCAATGTATCTTGTTTTGCGAAGGCCGTGGCGGATGAGCTCTGCTATCTTTGCCTCTATAGGTGGACGCCTTGTGTTGTAGATCTTTTTGAATTTCTCTGTCTTTTGCCGTGCCCTTGCCTCTCTTAGGTACTCCTCATGAGGACCTACGGTGATAGTTCTTCCGGTATTCTTTGCTGTGGTGCACTCGGGTTTTCTGGGACACTCGTTGCACACCTTCTTGGAGAAGATGAAGGTTCTCTTAACCTCTCCTCCTGAAGTTTTACTTTTTTGACATTTGGTGGTGGTTTTACCTTCCGGGCATGTGACCTTTTCTTTTTCAAGGTCTACCTTAAACTCTTCCTTGCTGATCTTACCTGTATCCTTTGGTGCAGGAGCTTTTGCTATAAGCTCGGTTCTTCTCTCGTTCATCTTCTCTCGCATTTTCCCTGAACCGTAGGCACCATCTCCACATAAAGATTTTGTTTTTATCCCACACTCACTTTCTGTCTCATCTTGGAGTAGTATTCCCAATTATTACAGCATAAGCGTGATTCACTATCTTTTTATTTTCAACCGTAAATTCTCTCCTTCCATCAGCAAAAGACAAAGCTATCTTCTTTAATTCAGGGGAGGCTTTATCCCACTCATCAAAAGAGGCTAACCTCTCATTAAAAAAATAGGACGCACTTACATCCCATTTAGATTTTCCTTCTGCCCTAAACCTTCTTAAACCAATGTCCCCCGGGGTTCCCCGGTAAAGATAATAATTGTTTCTTGTGAAATCTAAGCCTTTAGTTATTTTGCAGAGAACCTCGATTAAACCTGTTTTAAAAGTTTTAGTAGGTCCTAGTATAATTGAGGCTGGCCAGTTATTATCGAAATATTTAAACAAAAGAAGTTTTGCGGTAATACCTGAAAGGGTCAATCTAAAAATGGCTTTATGAGATTCGGTGGGAAGTTTATCAATTAAAGCCTCAAGCTTTGGATTGTTAAGGGTTACTGCTATGGTGGGGGTGAGCTTTTTAACGTAAGCCTTACCCTTAGAAGAAAGAGCATAAACTCCCTGCCTTATCCGCTTAATCAGTCCATATCTTAAAAGCTTTTCTATCCTTCTTTTAGCTATCCTTTGGCTTTTAACTAATGCTCCTATCTCTTTAAGTTTTTTCGGGCTATCTCTTAGAGCTAAAAGGACCCCTTCATCAATTTCATCTATTCTCAATTTTTTCCTCGAAAATGGGTCTAAAATTCCATTGAAAATTCATTTTTTATTATAGCAGGTGGGTCTAATTCTGTAAAGCTCACTAATAAGTAATTTCAAAGGATGCCTTCGAAGATTTTAGACCCATTTGACCCACTTTTTATTGGGTCTAAACTTCCCTTTAGGTTAAAGAAAATAAAAGTATCTAAAAATTTAGGAAAGATTTATCAGTGCTCAATTTGTGAAATAGATCTAATAAAAATATAAGAATTGTATTGATGATAAACGTAAGAAATAAGTTAATAATCTAAAATATAGATAAAATAAGGATTTTAGTTTAGAGGAAAGGAGTCAATGTCTTACTTTTATACAGAAGAGGACAAGCAGAGGTAACCTATTTTAGCATACGGAAATAAAAAACGAAATTGCTGTGATGATGGCAATCGGCAAAGGATTTCTTTTTGGCAATGACTCTCGGGCGAAAAGTCATGGACTCCCCCGCCTGGACGATGTTAGAACCTGTTTAGTGGGTTAAATTACTCCAAAAAAATTAGAGATAGAATACTGAGCGGCAGATTTCTAATTTATAAGAATTCAGGCAGAATACCCCGCCCTTTAGGGCGGGGTACTTCACTTTAAGAATACGATAATTTTTAGGTTTGTCTAATTATTATTTTTTAGAAAACTTTCCATTAAAAAGGGTTTACCGTGACCTGGATAAACCATCTTTATATCTAATTTTTTAAGCTTTTCTATGCTCTGTTTAAGTTCATTTGGATTTTCAATAATAGTTGCTGTTTCGGGTTTCTTAGTATCCACAAGGGTATCTCCGACAAACAAATCACCTTGGTCGGTTAAGATAGCAATTGAGCCCTTGGTATGTCCTGGAGTATGAATAATTTTTGCATCGAAACCATATTCTTTCAGGTTTTGGCCATCTTTTAAAAATATGTCTGGCTTAAATTTATTAATATTTAACTTATTTTTCTGCAATTTTCTTAACAAGGTTGGTATCAAAAAAAGAATCCTTTGGGTAAAAGATTTTATTCTTCTTTTACCAGAAAATCCGGTCTCCACAATTGAATAATCATCTTGGTGCATAGCTATCTTAACTCCATATTTTTCCTGAATTTTTTTGCAGTTGCCTGTGTGGTCACGGTCACCATGCGTTAGGATAACAAGTTTTATTTTTCCAGGCAAACAACCAGCAGAAGTTAATTCATTTTCTAGTTTTTCCCACTGTGTCGATAAACCCGTATCGATTAAAATAAATCCTTCTTTTGCTTTAATTAAAAATGCGTTTACAAATACAAGTTTTATAACTTTAATTTCTTCTTCCATATGTTTCTATTTTACCAAAAAACCGCCTTCTTGTCACATCCTTGAAAAAATCTCTCAAATCCTTTATAATTCTACATTACAGCACCTTAAAAATAATCTTACCTTTCATTGCTTGCCTATAAATTAACCTAAGTTTCCTGAAAAATAAAAATTGTTGGAGGTGATGTGTGAAAAAGATATGTGATGAGCCGGTATGTTTTGTAGTTAGTTTGAAGGAAGTAATGAAGTACAGACTTTGCCCGTTAG
Source organism: uncultured Clostridia bacterium (assembly GCA_964543295.1). Lineage (GTDB taxonomy): Bacteria > Aerophobota > Aerophobia > Aerophobales > AE-B3A > AE-B3B. The sequence goes on from CAZIXA010000003.1 coordinate 14,757, forward strand.
GACAGCTAAAGAGAAATCCGGAAGCTAAGTTGTTGTTCCCGGAAAAAGCAAAAGAGGTGAAAAATAATGTCATCAGAGGAAATAGCTCAAAGAAATGACCTGCTTCGTAGAAGTATTCTCTGTGTTTCTCCCCCTAACCTGGCTGTTCTGACAAAGGGCGTTGCCAGTCTGGGAGATACAGAGGTCAATGAAATTCTCAAGAAAATCAGGGACTTCAGTGAGTTCACGGAAGGCAATGATCCTTGGGGTGAACATGATTTTGGAGCATTTCAGCACAATGACCAGAAGTTCTTTTGGAAAATAGATGATTATGGTGGCCAGGAGGGATATAACCTAATATTGACCTTAATGATAGCAGAAGAGTACTAATGAAAGTTGAAGAAGTGAAAAAATGCAAGGAAGAATAATTAGGTGTATCAATCAAGGCAGTTTGGTTCAGATATTGGTTGAGACGGAAGATGGATTAGAGAGTATTCCAGTAGACCACAGGTGCTTTCAGCATATAGTTGAGGTAAAAGGTGATCTCAGAGAAAAGGAGATTGAATATAGCAAAGAGAAAGGTTCAATGATAGCTCATGGTCTAAGAACTTAGCCTTCTGAAGAAGGCCTCGGGCAAGATCTACTTCTACTTCCACCGCGTAGGCATCTATTCCCTGAATCCCGCTAGAGAAGACTTTGGCCAGCATCTTTTTTATCCGGTTATAGTCTAGTGCACTTCAGGAGTGATGTCAAGGATCGTAAATCAATTATGGCGGGCCTATCGTATCAAATCATTTCAGGGAAAGTATAGAAGATTTGTTAGCGCTTCAATGTCTAAAAGATAACTCTAACTGTTAAAAATCTAGAAGGGATTACACTTAACCGCCATCGGATAAATGAAAGCCGGTAGGTAAGATACCAGACAACATCGAGATTGTTCCCGTAATCTCTTGCATTCACCAAGAGTTGATAAGGTTTTAATCTGAAGTGCTTATCTTTTACCACCAGAAACTCTCTTCTTCTACCAAAGATCCCTCTTAAGACTCCCGGCATCAGTTCTCTTCTTTCCATCTCAATAGACGAGACTCCGGAATCTTTTAAAGAATCCTCTGTTCCTTTGTAAATTTCCTCTCTCTTGCCTTGAGCTCCTTCTATTAGATAAGCCCAGTTCTCTATGATGTGGTGTTTTAAGATGAGGTTGGCAAGGACACCTCAAGTCAGTTAGCTATGAGGCGGTCTGTTTCACCTGCCCGTTGCAAAGACTGCTAAAGGCCCTAGGAAGGAAAAAAGTGAGGTGGGAGTGCTATAGCCTAATTAGAGAAGAGAGCGGGATTCCACAATAGCTACTTCGGTGTGCCGCATCACATCGATTGTGAACTGACCAATGGTCTTATCTTAAGCCGGCGGCCACAAAAGTGCCTCACCCTCAGGAGAAACTACTTCCTCCTGGTGATTCTTCTTCCGATGGCATAGGCACGATTGTCATACGAACCGACATAGACAATTCCCTCGGCTACCGCAGGGGAGGAGAAAACATCATGGCGGGTCCGGTATTTCCAGAGAAGTTTCCCTGATTTAGCATCGAGGGCATAGAGGTGGTTGTCAGCCGAGCCCACATAGA
>CAZIXA010000003.1:16456-105424 GCA_964543295.1 uncultured Clostridia bacterium
GTGGTTGTCAGCCGAGCCCACATAGACAATTCCCTCGGCTACCGCAGGGGAGGAGAAAACATCATCTCCTGTCTCATATTTCCAGAGAAGCTTCCCTGATTTAGCATCGAGGGCATAGAGGTGGTTGTCAGCCGAGCCCACATAGACAATTCCCTCGGCTACCGCAGGGGAGGAGCGAATATCATTCTCGGTCTCATACTTCCAGAGAAGCTTCCCTGATTTAGCATCGAGAGCGTAAAGACTGTCATCGTAGGAGCCCACATAGACAATTCCCTCGGCTACCGCAGGGGAGGAGGAGATATCATTCTCGGTCTCATATTTCCAGAGAAGCTTCCCTGATTTAGCATCGAGAGCGTAAAGACTGTCATCGTAGGAGCCCACATAGACAATTCCCTCGGCTACCGCAGGGGAGGAGGAGATATCATTCTCGGTCTCATATTTCCAGAGAAGCTTCCCTGATTTAGCATCGAGAGCGTAAAGACTGTCATCGTAGGAGCCCACATAGACAATTCCCTCGGCTACCGCAGGGGAGGAGAAAACATCATCTCCCGTCCGGTACGTCCAGAGAAGCGCTACCTCTCCTTTGGGACCTCCCGAAAGGGTTGTCCCTGATCGTCCCAAATCATAACCGAACATAGGCCAGTGGTCTTTAGGTTCGGCAACAATCACCCAGATTCTGTTCTTGACCTTAAGCCCTTTCTGATCGGTGACCATTACCTCTAGGAGGTGATCTCCTGGTGAGGAAGGGCCTTTGTATCTAACCTGGGAGCCTGATCCTTCGATAGAACCGGCACTGACAGACCACTCGTAGGAAAGACGATCCCCGTCAGGATCCTCGGCCTCACAGGTGACCAGAGTGGTTTTTCCCGCTTCCAGCGTGCGTGCATAGGCAGCCAAACTTATTATCTCCGGGGGCCTATTGGCAGGTTGAACCATAATGGTAAGGGATCCTTTCACTTTGGCTCCCCGCTCATCGGTGAGAGTTACCTCCAATGAGTAGTTCCCTGAAGAGGAGGGAGCCTTGTATTTTACCTGAGCCCCCTCACCCTCGATAGAGCCTTGGCTGACAGACCACTCATAGGAGAGGGCTTCCCCATCGGGATCCTGAGCTTGGCAGGTAACAAGAGAGATTTCTTCTGGTTTCAGGGTTTCTGGTTGCGCGGTAAGAGAGAGTATGTTAGGCGGAATATTGGGAAAAAGAGACGCGGAAAGTGAGGATATCTCAAGGATCTCGAGAGAGGAGAGGGACAAGGTTCCATATTTGGGAGAAAAGGTTACTTGCTTGTCTTCCCAAGCAAGGATATTTCCCCACAGTTCTGTCCCATCCTGGAGCGTGACGAGCACCATCCCCTCCTCAGGGGCAGAAAGCTGGCTCGCAGGATAGATGATCTCCCGAATAAGGCCGTACCTTTCAACGAGAAAGACCCCAAAGGGAGCTTCTATTCTCCAGGCACCCTCGGTAAAGGAGGCAGGCTTTCCCTGGAGAGGAAGATCCTGCCATATCTTCAGACCGGGTTCGCCCAACGAAGGAGCCTTGCCAGTAAAGCTTATCCCTCTCACCTCGGCTTCCGGTACCTCTAACAACCCATAGTCGCTTTTTACCCGGAATGATCCTTTCTCATAGCGGACCAGCTCACCGACTATCTTCTCCCGGGGAAAATCTCCTCTTGATTGAAGGACAATCTGGGCAGACTTTGCCTTGAGATTATCAGGCAGGACGAGCTCACCCGAGTCTTTGGGATTGAGATAGGAAAGTTCGAGAGGATCCGTAATGATAAGCTTTCCGTAGGGAAGACTAAAGATGAATTTATCTTTCTTTTTTTCTGAAAGCTCTGCTCCCAAAAGGTTAGTTCCATCTCTGAGAAGCAGACCCCTAGCAGAGATTTTCTCTTTCTGAGGAGTAAAGTAAATTTCCTCTAGAGCATCTAATTCTATAGAAGCCTTCCCCCAGGGACAGCTCAAGACCATCTCGCCTTCCGCGATGGAGAGAATCTCCCCTGTTAGCTGTTCGCCGGAAGTCAGCTTAATTTGAGTAGTTTCAGCCAAAGAAGAAAAGAAAAGAGTTGCAGTGGCAGCCCCCAGAAAAAACATAGCAAGCTTCTTCATCTTACCCTCCTAGTTTTCCTTCTGCTTAATTGTAAGTACGCCTACAGTTCAACTTAACAATAGAAGAGGCTATAGGATTTTGCGATTTCTCGGTGATCGTAGAGAATGAACAGATTATTCCACCCATATTACTCTCAATTATCTTATTTTTGGTTACGATGTCAACAATGCCCGTTGACCCAATCTCGATCCTCTTTGTTCGATCCTAGCATCAGGCTAGATTTCGCGAGAAATACAAATTACTGAAGACATGAAAAATTAGAAAGGCAAATAGAGAATTTGAAATTTTGGGCTTTTAGTCCATGTGGTGACTTCATACAGAAGACGACAAGTTGCGAGGTAATTAAAAAAGGAGTAGAGCCTCAAAGCGGAACGACTAACTGCCTTTAAAAGACAAGATACGTCACAGGTTTTCATTCGCAAATACCTGCTATTCTCTACGAGGTCTCTGCTCCAGTATTTAATTTAACAAAAGAGAGTTATTAGTCAACCCTCGCTAAATTTTGTGACGCTCTTTTTGACACAAGCCACTTTTCAGCTAAGATAGACTAGGCTTCTATATTCTTTATCTTCAGGGAATCTAGCCCGTGAGGGAGGCGAAAGATGGCTAAGAAAATCATAGAAAGGATTGCGAAAAAGCGGCTCAAATGGCATAAGGCTGAGGTAGCTGTGCTTTGGCTCCTCATTGCAATAGCAGCTATTCTTATACCAGCTGGGATAGGCGTATACTTTTGTGTTGATCACCTGGCCATTACTAAGTATGTTTTTGCAATTCCTGCAAAAAGCTTTGCTGTGTCTCAAGTGAAAATGTTAGGTAATTTTGCTAAAGTTTTGGGAATTGTTTTTTCTCTCACTGGTATTGCTGTCATAATCCTGGCATTGGATAGGTTATCTCTTACCAAAAGTGCATATAGAATGGCTTCGTTTGTCACGAAAGAGAAAGGTTAGGTCTTCTGCAAACGAAGAAATTAAGATCACGGCAAAAATATCAAAATACAGCCAAATAATAGGGGTAGACAAAAGGAAAACCAAAAAATGAACAAAGCAGGATTAGTAGCGGAAGTAAGCGGTAAAGTGGGTATTACCAAAAAGGATGCCGGGAATGTAGTAGATGCTATAACTAATACTATTACCAACACACTGAAAAGGGTGAGAAAGTCACCCTAGTCGGCGTTGGCACTTTTCAGGTTATGACAAGAAAAGCAAGAAGAGGAGTAAATCCTCAAACCAGAAAAACTGTCCAGATCCCAGCTAAAAAGGTACCTAAGTTTAAACCGGGGAAGGGCCTAAGAGAAAAGGTGAAATAAGCAAAAATAGCTAAAATAAGGTTTTATACTGATTCACAACAAAAAAGACGCACATAGAGGCTCATATAGACACTTTCTCAACGCAAGGCAGCCTATAATACGACCTGGGAAAACCTAAAGCTCCTCTATCAAGAGAATTTTATCAAGCCAGTTAAGGGATAAAGGGATTATTAGACGAGATTATCCTGTGAGAAGACGCTCTCGCTACTCGGGGGCTGCCAAAAAGGTACTTAGGCCTAAGGACTGGAGGTTAAGAGAGACGCAGGGCAAGAGTAACAAGGTATGTAAAGCTTCCTCAAATCCTATCTCCAAGAAGAGGAGTTTGCGAAACTCTTCTTAACGTTAAAGAGGGCAGAAACAATGTCTCTAGAAGATATTGCGAAACTAAAGGAAGCTAGGATTTAAGCTAGTGCAATTGATTTAAAGTAATTGTATCTAGGTAGAAAATTGGCCAAGAGTAAGAAAGGAGGCTTGGATCAATGATAATCACAGCTGTCACTGTTTATGTCAAGCCCGAGAACATTAACGATTTCATCAGGGCAACCACGGAAAATCATGAAGCCTCAATTGAAGAACCCGGCAATATGAGATTTGATGTACTTCAATGAACGACCGATCCAACAAGGTTTCTACTTTATGAGGCTTATGAATCTGAAGAGGCAGCAGCAACTCATAAGAAAACACAACACTATTTGAGATGGGAAAAAACATTTGCCAACTGGACGACAAAACCACGCGAAGGTATTCCCCATAGGGTGATTCGTCCCAAAGATAGGAGCAAATGGTGAGTACCAACCTATGTTGGAAGAACAGCAAGAATCTATTTTGGAGGCAAATTTACTGCTGAGGTAGGAACATTACAATAGGGGGTCTACCCAGAAGGTAGAATTCGCCATCAGCAAAATACTAATCCGTTAACATAAAACCTACCAAAAGTGGAGAGTGGCGTAGTTAGGCAAATCTCAGTACTTGTCAACCAACTTTTGCAGGAAATTAATTATATAGTTTTTTCTCTAAGGGGAAAAGGGTGCCTTTATGATTATCCTCTTTCCCCTGAATAAATCTTCGAGCTAGCTCATGGCCAGCTGGGAAATAGATCTTCATTCTTTGTTGTTCTTTCTCAAACTTAGCCGGAATATCGGTGAGCTTGTTCGTTATGGTCTGAATCCCCAGATCCTCTATCCCAGTCCCTGATAAAACCTTCTTTCTAAAAAGAGAGATAAGGTTATGGGTAGCGCAGGCGATAAAAAGATAAGCCCAGATACCTTAGAAATAAGGTGGACCCCATTGTCAAGACACTAATTTGCCATATTTAAGACACAGTCAGGCCTCTTTTTTTGATTATTGCTGCTAAAATACACCTCAGCTGGTGTTTTATATCTCAGTGATTGATGTGGTCTTTCCTGGTTGTAGAAGTTGATATAGTTACCAATACCCTGCTTGGCTTCACTTACTGTGGTATAATCATTAAGATAGACCTCCTCATATTTTACTGAACGCCAGAGTCTCTCATTAAAAACATTGTCCATAGCTCTTCCTTTTCCATCCATGCTAATTTGGATATTCTTTTTCTCTAAAGGTTCAATAAAAGCTAAACTGGTGAATTGAGAACCCTGATCAGAGTTAAAGATCTTAGGAATACCAATGAACAATGCTTTTGTATAGGAAATTATGCAGATCTAAGATTTGCTAAATCATTCCGGCAGGAAGAAAATACCCTATTTTAGCCTCATAGATGCCCTTATTTTGAGAGTTTTTGATGGGAAGGTAAGAAATCATAGCCTTGGCAAGCTTTTCCCTCAACTAATTGATGTTGTTCCTGACCGGCACTACAAAGAGTTTGTACTTGGATGTCTCAATCATGCGTCTGTGCTTTTTGGTTCTACATCAGGCGTATGGGCAAGAAAGACTACCTTAAATGCATATTCACTACCTCCTGGTTAATCTTAATACAACGGAAGTCTCTATTTGTCTTTCAGGAATGTTCCAATATTTTCTTAAAAGTTTGTCCTTTTCCCTAAAAGATGTTAACTTAAATCCATGTTTTTCATAAAACCTAATGGCCCAGGTTGCATTCTTCCAAGTTCCTACCAAAATTTTCGAAGATTTAGTTAAATTTATTAGATATTTGAGCAATTTGCCTCCCACTCCTTTTCTCTGACAGCTTGTAAGTACATAGGCATGCCTTAATAATGTAACATCTTTAACATCTTGGACTCCCATTACTCCAACTATTCTTTCTTTCTCTTCCAATCCAAAAAATTCAACGCCAGAGTCAATTTCCTCTCTTAGCTCTTTAGCTGACATGTAAGGCTGTTTCCATCTATCATCTGGGATTACACCTTTATAAGCTACTGCAGCATCATTTATAATCTCCAGTATACAATTAAACTCCTGAGATAAAAGTTTGCGAATCATTTTTTAAGAAAATCATCTATATTTTAAAAGTAGATCTTGATTCTTTTTCAAAAGGAGCTTTATTTACTTTATAACAGAATCTAAATTATTTAATACAGATCACACGACCACCTGTCATTTTTTCAAGATCTAAGGGGGTGAGTTTAAAGACTGCATTTGGGTTACCAGCCGCAGCCCAGATTTTCTCATATTGCATAAGATCCTCATCGATGAATGTCTTAAGCTTTGCAAGATGAGCAATCGGTGGAACACCACCGATTGAAAAACCAGCTTTCTGGCGGACAAAATCAGCATCTGCTTTCTCAATAGGTTCATGAATGAGATCACCTATCTTTTTCTCATTTACACGATTTGAACCACTGGCAACAACTAAGATGGGCCTTTGTTTGTTTTTAGTTTTTAAGATAAGAGATTTAGCAATTTGTCCAACCCTACATCCAATAGCTTTAGCTGCTTCACCGGCACTTCGAGTGCTGTGCGGTAGTTCCATTACTTGGTATGAAAAACCAAGAGCCTTTAGTGTATCCTGAACTTTTTGTGCACCTGCACTTAATGATTTATATTTCATATTTTTTGACGAATGAGGTCTTCCCATACCAAAAGTTCTTAATTTTTAACCTAGATCTTTGTTTTAATTTATCCTTCCAGGACGGTTTGTCAACATTAAGTAAAAAAAACAACCCGTCGGGACCAGAAAAATTGAAAGTAAGCTTAGGCTTTAAGGTGCTTTCAGGAGAAATAAAAGAGATATTCTCTATTCCATCTTGAACGTGCTCCTAAAAATTAGTAATTGTTTTACACTACGAGAGGTTTGTTTGATTTGAAAATACCTTTTGGGAGGGTAAATCCTTTTGAGAAGGGTGGTATTAAGAAAGAATTATTTTTCTTTTTTTCTCTGGCGTATAAACAGAGCTTCTGCAGTAAGGACAGATGAACTGCTGAACTGTTATCTCTATTTCTTTGTCTTTTTTTAACTGCTCAAATAATCTTTCTGGCCTTATCTTATAGGTGCCATTTTTGTAAATCTTCTCAAACCCACAGCGGGGACACTTTGAAGGACGGGTAAGGCTATTTTTCTGAAGATTTAGCTTCCCTTTTAATTTTTTAATTTGCTTTTCTTTCTCACTGATGATATTGACTAACTCGGCTATCTTCTCTTTTTGTTCTTCAATTGTCTTATCTTTTGCATCCACTTTACCTTTCTTGAACTTAGGTCCCCGTTTTCTCAGTTTTAGTGCTTGCTCCAGGACATCTAAAGCTTCTCCCATCCAAGTATAAACAGAAGGCCTACTTATCCCATGCTTTTTGGCTACGCTTTGAATCTTTTCCCCAGCTATTACCTGGCACACTATAAGAATCTTTTCCTTGATAGATATAGACCTAAAATTTCTCATTCTCTTCTGCTCTATATAGAATAATATTCGACAAGAAAGAGTTTGTCAAGAAAGAAGTGTAAAGTAGTTTAGGAGTGATGTCAAGGAAAAAGCAGAAAAGTTTTTACTTATAAAAATTCTTTAAAGGTAGGCCAGCTTTCCCCGACAGGCCTTGACGCAGAGTCCGCAGATATCATGGCCAATGTTATCTCTTTTTCTGAAATAACGAATTTGCTCAAAGCAAGCGCCAAGATCAAAATCCTTCTGGCTTTCTTTTATTGCCCCGGCAGGACAGACTGAAAGACACTCCCTGCATGATCCACAGCTCCCTTCCTGTGGTTGGTCACACTGCAAAGGAAAATCAGTAAGGATAGTAACCAACCTGATTCTTGCCCCATACTCGGGGCTTACCAAAAGATTAGACCTTCCTATCCATCCCAATCCTGCTTCGTGGGCAACTTTTTTATGGGAAAGATGCCCTTTTTGCTTCTCCCAATCAAGAACCTGGGAGGCAGGTATAGGAAGAGCCTGCCAGCCTTCTTCTTGAATAAAGGAGCTAATCTTAAGAGCTAGCCGATCTAGAAAATAGTTAATCTGTCGATAATGATGGAGATATAGTCTGGTGGGTCTATCCTCAAGATCCTCGATCACTCTATCGGAAAGCCTAACGGCAAGAGAGATCCCGTATGGTAAAGAATCAACAGTTTCAGGAGAGAGAAAAATAAAGCTATGCTTTAAAGCTTTTACATTAGCAACTCCAAATAAAGAGGCACCCAAATCCAGACTGTAATCCTTTAGCCTGGAATAGTTCCGGGCCTCATCACCCATTTTTACATTTTCCCCAATTTTTTAAATAAATCATTAAAATGGAGATAGCAGCGGGAGTCACTCCCGAGATGCGAGAGGCCTGACCAAGAGAATGTGGTCTTATTTTGGATAACTTCTCCTTCACTTCGGTAGAAAGGCCACCAATGGCCCCATAATCAAAGTCAAGAGGAATTTTTAACTTTTCCATTCTCTTGAAATCTTTTACCTGTTGCAGTTGTCTTTTTATATATCCATCATACATTACTTGAATTTCAACCTGCTGAGCTTCCCCATCTTCAATCTTACTCACTTCTTTATCAAAGAGACCAAGACCCTGGTAGGAGATCTCAGGGCGCCGAAGAAGATCCTTTAAGCTAACCATGTGGTTGATGGGTCTGCTACCCAGGCTGACAATCTTTTTGTTTACCTCATTACCAGGAGATATCCTAATGGAACTGAGTCTATTCAGCTCATCCTTAACACGTTTTTCTTTAGCCTCTGCCTTTTTGTACTCAGCCTTTTCGACTAAACCTATTCGGTATCCCTTTTCTCGCAGTCGAAGATCAGCGTTGTCTTCTCTTAAAAGAAGTCGATACTCAGCCCGAGAGGTAAACATCCGGTAAGGTTCGTTAGTTCCCCTGATAATTAGATCATCAATCAAAACCCCGATATATGCCTCGGCCCTATCCAAAATTAAAGGATCTTTTCCTAAAAGCATCAAGCCTGCGTTAATTCCAGCCACCAGTCCCTGAGCGGCAGCTTCCTCGTATCCGGTCGTCCCGTTGATCTGGCCGGCTAGAAAAAGACCCCTGATAAGCTTCGTTTCCAGGGTAGGCTTTAAGTGGGTAGGATCAACATAATCATGTTCAATCCCATATCCGGAGCGGGTAATCTCAACCTTTTCTAATCCTTTAATAGTGCGGAGCATCTTAAGCTGAATGTCGAGGGGGAGAGAAGTAGCAAGACCATTAGGATAATACTCATTCGTTTCCAGCCCTTCCGGCTCCAGGAAGATTTGATGTCTTTCTTTATCAGGAAACCTCATCACCTTATCCTCAATGGAGGGGCAGTACCTTACCCCCGTTGCCTTAATTACCCCGGTATATAAGGGTGAGCGATCCAGTCCCCCCTTGATAATGCGATGAGTTTTTGAGTTGGTATAGGTAATATAGCAAGGAACTTGACTTTGGTTTATCTTGGGTGTGGAGAAGGAAAATGGAACAGGATTTTTATCCCCCTCTTGAGGATCAAGGCATGAAAAATCAATGGTTTTTCCATCTAGACGGGGGCAGGTTCCTGTCTTAAATCTTCCCAGGCGAAACCCTAAATTCCTTAGACTTTGAGAAAGCTCCACCGAGGGAAAATCTCCCATCCTTCCCCCGGGAAAGTTTATGAGGCCAATATGAATCAAACCATTGAGGAACGTTCCCGGAGTTATTATCACCGATTTTCCACTAAATTTTTCTCCAAGATGCGTCTCAACTCCCTGGACCAATCCATCTTTCACCAATATCCTATCAACCAGGGCCTGCTTTATATCAAGTCCGGCTTGTCTTTCTAGAACCCACTTCATATAAAGGCGATAGGCTTGCCGGTCAGCCTGAGCCCGTGAGGACTGAACCGCCGGACCCTTTTTGGTATTGAGGCGACGAAATTGAATAGCAGTAGAGTCGATGGCCTTACCCATCTCTCCTCCTAAGGCGTCTATCTCCTTAACCAACTGACCCTTGCCTATACCCCCAACAGCAGGATTACAGGACATAAACCCAATGGTATCTAGATTCATGGATAAAAGGAGAGTCTGGCAGCCTAGCCTTGCTGAGGCAAGGCTAGCTTCGATGCCAGCATGGCCACCCCCCACCACAATAACACCATATTTTTTAGAACAGGCTGAAACCAAAAAAATCTCCTTATCTTTTGGGTATTATCCTAGCAAAAAAAGGTCAAAAGTAAAATAAAGGAGAGAAGGGAAGACTTGACTCTCAGGATTCAAATATGTACTATCTATCACTAGTGAGTGAAGGGGATTTTTCATAATCTCTAAAGATTCTAAGGATTATCCAGCATGGATAGACAAGATTTTGAGTTCTTAGTTCATGAGGCCCTGGAAGATATACCTAAAGAATTCAAAAAGAAAATGGAAAACATTGAAATTGTCATTGAGGACTGGGCTAGGGAGAAAGGTTTGCCTCAAAAAAGAAGCCGATTTTCCACCTATTTGGGCCTTTACCAGGGGGTTCCTCTATCTAAAAGAGGTCCCCATTATAGCTTTGTCTTACCGGATAAGATAACCCTTTACCAAAAGGCCATTGAATCAGTTTCTACTAACCGGGAGGAGCTTAAGAAAACCGTGAGGAAGGTAGTTATCCACGAGATAGGCCACCACTTTGGCCTGAACGAGCAACAACTGTCAGATACTTAATCATAAATCCATTAGCTATATAGCCTTATGTTTCCACCGGCCGCGGGTGAACCAGAAGGCAGTGATGAGTCCCTGGGCTATATTGGACACGGCAATTCCTGTCCAAATGCCGGTAGTAGCCCAACTTTTGGCTAAAAATAATACCAGGGGAATCCGCAGGGCAAAAACTGAGATAGAGGTGATGACCATAGGAGATAAGGTGTCACCTGCCCCATTCATAGCCCGTGACAGAACTATGGACAAAGCCATAAAGAAAAAAGTTGAGGAAATAAAACGTATGTAGCTACCACCAATTCTAACAATTTCCGGGGTCAGGTTAAAGATACTGACAATATTCCGAGCAAATATAATTAAAATGGCAGTTGAGCCAACCATAATGATTTCATATAATCCAGCCGCTACCCAGACACTTCTCTCCGCCCGGGCTAGTTTTTCGGCTCCCAGATTCTGACCTACCAGAGTAGCTGCAGATTGAGCCAGACTAAAGCCAGGCATCATCACCACAAAGATTACTCTCATCCCGATGCCATAGGCAGCTACAGCAAAAGTTCCATAGATAGCCACAATCCGCATTAAGACAAGATCGGATACATTCCATATTACCATTTGAAGAGAACCGAAAACGCCAATTTTGGAGATTCTCCACATCATCTGCAGATTCAATCGTGCTTTTTTCAGACTGAGGTGCAACACAGAGAGCCCACGGAACAAAATATAAAGTAAAATTAAAGCTCCTACTCCTTGAGATAAGACTGTAGCCAGAGCCGATCCGGCTACTCCCCAGCGAGGAAATCCCCAAAACCCAAAGATAAAAAGGGGATCGAGGATAATATTTAATATGGTAGCAAAACCAAGGATTTTCATGGGAGTATAAACATCCCCCGCTCCTCGGAGCGTCGAGCCGATAATGAAAGGAAGGAACATGGTGATTGAGCCCAAAGAGACTATCCTGAGATAAGAGATCCCTAAAGAAAGCACCTCTCCCCTGGCTCCCAACAATTGAAGAATAGGTCCAGCTAAAAAGAACCCTACCAAGGTTATAGGAATTGAACCTAGGATACCCATAAAAAGTGACTGCATGGCTACATTATCTGCCTCCTCGAACCTCCGGGCCCCAATGAATCTGGCTACCATAGCCACCGTACCCAGAGAGACTCCCATTATCAGGGTCCAGATTACTCCCAGAAGGATTCCATTCATAGAAACGGCAGCAATTGCAGCAGGACCCAGTCGACCGACAAAGATCATATCGACAATATTAAAGGTATTCTGTAAAAGGATTGCCACCATCATGGGTAGAGCCAGATACCACACGTTTTTGGCTATACTTCCCTCGGTTAGTTCCCGCTTGGACCTTTTTACTTTTTGGCGTTCCTTCAAGAAAACCTCCTCATAGTCTCTCAAGCTCACCAATTATTTTCTCAAGCCAGCAAAACAAAATTATAGCTAATCTTTTTCATCTGGCAAAAGAAGGAGGGGAAGGCGAAAATGAACCACTTAGGCCGGAAAAATCTCTAATTGACAAAACTCGCAAGGAGGAGTGCATTAAAAAAGTGAGATAAAAAGGTCAGCCTTAATGAGGGAAGGTAGTGCCATAAGAGCGATTCATAATATAGGAAGAAACCGCTCTATTTCATAAGGATGTACACATTTTCGGTAATCGTCCCACTCCACTTTTTTGCTGGCAATAAAGCTATTAAAGACATGATCGCCCAAAGTCTTCCGCACCAGTTTGCTTTTCTCAGTTAACTGGATAGCCTCGATTAGACTTCCAGGAAGGGAGTCTATTCCCAGCTCTCGCCTCTCTTCTTCGCTCATACGGTAAATATCTTGTTCTACTGGCTCCGGCAGTGGGTATTCTTTCTCTACTCCCTCAAGACCTGCCGCCAGCATCACTGAGAAGGCAAGATATGGGTTACAGGCCGGGTCAGGGCTGCGGAACTCCACCCTGGAAGCCTCCTCTTTCTCAGGTTTGTACATGGGTACCCTTACCAAAGTGGATCTATTCCGGCGGGCCCACGAAACATACACCGGTGCCTCATGGCCAGGAACAAGCCTTTTATAGGAATTGACCCACTGATTGGTAACAGCAGTTATTTCGCGAGCATGCTTTAATAAACCAGCAATATACGATTTAGCTACCTTAGATAGACGATATCTATCATTAGAATCGAAGAACAGATTCCTGTTATCCTTAAAAAGTGACTGATGGGTGTGCATGCCGTTTCCATTTACTCCAAATATAGGCTTGGGCATAAAGGTAGCGTAAAGACCATATTTAAAAGCAACTTCTTTAACCACTATTCTATAGGTCATCACATTATCTGCCATCGTCAGGGCATCAGCATATCTTAGGTCTATTTCATGCTGAGAAGGTGCGACTTCATGATGACTGTATTCCACTCCTATGCCCATAGCCTCCAGGATGGAAATAGTATCCCGCCGAAGTTCACTACCGGCATCCAGAGTAGTAAAATCGAAATATCCACCTTCATCCAAGGTTTCCGGATGTTTCTCGTCTTTAAAATAAAAGTATTCCAGTTCCGGTCCGAGATAAAAAGTATAGCTTTTCTCTTTAAGACACTCCAGGTTCCGTTTCAATATGTACCTCGAATCACCCTCATAAGGGCTACCATCTGGCTGAATGATATCACAAAACATCCGAGCTACTTTTTGCTTTGATATCCAGGGAAGTAGGGCAAAGGTATTAGGGTCAGGCCTGGCAAGCATGTCACTTTCATCAATTCTGGCAAAGCCCTTTATAGAGGACCCATCGAACCCCATCCCCTCCGAGAAAGCTCTTTCTAACTCCCCCACAGGAATGGCAAAACTTTTAAGTTGCCCCAAAATATCATTAAACCACAGCTTGATGAAGCCTATATCTTCTTCCTTTACCAGTTTTAAAACTTCTTCCTCCGTCTTAGCAGGCATAATCCACCTCTCCATGTTAAAAGATATTAGATTTAACCTTCCTAGGCTACTTTAGCAGGTATCTTGTCCCTGTCAAGCCTACCTCGGGACTTTCCCCTTCGTCGCTGTATATCAGCCTCCATCGCATAGCTAATACCAGAAATATTAGAAGCATCAGGTGTTAAAGCAAAAATATCACCTTCAAAATCTTTTCTAACTTAGCCTTCCAATTCTTGTATATTCCTGTATCGACTTAACAGAAAAATCACCTTTCAACATAGATTCCATTCCGTTCACAGCCGCCTGAGCACCTTGAATTGTAGTTATGCAAGGTACTCCGTGCATAACCGCTAAACTTCTAATAGGTCTCATATCAGATTGTCCTCTTCGCCCGGAAGGAGTATTTATAATAAGTTTTATATCACCCCTTCTGATAAGCTCTGGTATTTCAGGGCCACCTTCTCCAATCTTACTAACCGTTCTTGCTTTGATATTATTAGAGCGAAGAACTCTGGATGTCCCCTTTGTTGCAATTATCTCAAATCCCATATGGCAAAGTTTTTTGGCAATAAATATTATATCGGTTTTATCCTCATCTTTTACGCTGATAAGTATCTTTCCATTCCGGGGAAGAATAGATCCTGCTGCCACTTGAGATTTATAAAAGGCAATGCCAAAAGATGAACTTATACCCATCGCCTCGCCCGTAGACTTCATTTCTGGACCCAGTATGATATCCACTCCGGAAAATCTTGAAAACGGGAGTACGGATTCCTTAACCGAGAAATGAATTACCATTTTTTCTTCTGTAACACGGAGCTCGCATAATCTTTTACCAACCATAACTTTGGCGGCTATTTTTGCCAGAGGAACACCTGTTGCCTTGCTTACAAAAGGGACAGTCCTTGATGCCCTGGGATTAACCTCCAGAACATAAACCATATCATTCTTGATAGCAAACTGTATATTTAATAGACCTTTAACTTTTAGTTCTTTTGATAGTGCTTGTGTATATTCTCTTATGGTATCAATTACCTCATCGCTTAAAGTATGAGGTGGAAGTACACAAGCCGAATCTCCTGAATGGACACCTGCTTCTTCTATATGCTCCATAATACCACCTATTACTGTTAGCTCTCCATCCGAAACCGCATCAACATCTACCTCCACAGCATCTTCTAAGAATTTGTCTATTAAGATAGGGTGTTCTTGGGAAGTATCTTGGGCCTCCTTGATAAACTCATCCAGCGATGCCTCATCATAAACTATCTTCATCGCTCTGCCGCCTAATACGTATGAAGGCCTTACTAATACAGGATATCCTATTTTTTTAGCAATTTTCTTTGCTTCTTCTTTTAAGGTGGCAGAACCGTTGGCTGGCTGATTTATCTTTAGTTTCCTTATCAGCTTTGCGAACTTGTTTCTGTCTTCGGCTCTGTCAATCGACTTAACAGATGTACCAACTATCGGTACACCTACATCTTCTAACTTCTTGGCTAAATTAAGAGGGGTCTGACCACCAAATTGGACAATTACCCCATCGGGCTTTTCTTTGTCCACAATATTCATAACATCTTCAAAGGTTAGGGGTTCAAAATAAAGCTTATCAGAGGTATCATAATCGGTTGAGACTGTCTCGGGGTTAGAGTTAACCATAATGGTCTCATAGCCCAGTTCTTTAAGAGCAAATGCAGCGTGGCAACAACAGTAATCAAATTCTATACCCTGACCTATCCTGTTAGGCCCGCTACCTAATATCATTATTTTTTTCTTTTTAGAGACTCTGGCTTCATCTTCTACTTCATAAGTTGAATAATAATAAGGCGTATATGCTTCAAACTCTGCGGCGCAGGTATCTACCAGTTTAAAAGTAGCTTCTATGCCGAACTTTTTTCTGTGGTTCCTAACAAATAATTCATCTAATCCAATAAGTTCCGCAATCTGACTGTCGCTAAAACCATATTCCTTGGCCTGTCTTAATAGCTCCTTTTTAATGGCTTTCCTCTTCGAACATCCAAGTCTTATCTCGTTTTCCAATTTTACAATATCATTTATATTGCTTATGAACCAGGGATCTATCCCGGTAATCTCTGAAATCTCTTCAACGCTCATCCCTTTCTGCAGGGCATACTTTATGTAAAATATCCTTGAGGCATTCGGCTCTTTCAGCCTTAGCATAAGCTTATTATCGGCAACCTCTTTATAATCCTTTTTATTATCGAGACCCCCGTGTCCAATCTCCAAACCCCTCAGTCCCTTCTGAAGTGCTTCCTTAAAGGTTCTGCCGATTGCCATTGTCTCACCTACTGACTTCATGGAAATCCCTAAAATATCTTCCGCTTCGGGAAATTTTTCAAATGTAAAGCGAGGAATCTTAACCACACAATAATCTATGGTAGGCTCAAACGAC
Organism: uncultured Clostridia bacterium; assembly: GCA_964543295.1. Taxonomy (GTDB): domain Bacteria; phylum Aerophobota; class Aerophobia; order Aerophobales; family AE-B3A; genus AE-B3B. The sequence goes on from CAZIXA010000003.1 coordinate 32,210, forward strand.
GCTGGAGTCTCTTTGGTGATATCATTCCTTATTTCATCGAGTGTATAACCTACTGCCAGCTTAGCAGCAAACTTTGCTATGGGAAAACCTGTAGCCTTACTGGCTAGAGCAGAGCTTCTTGATACCCTGGGGTTCATCTCTATAACAACCATTCTGCCGTTTTTTGGATTTACGGCAAACTGGATATTTGAGCCACCCGTCTCTACTCCAACCTCCCGTATTATGGCAATAGCGGCATCTCTCATCTTTTGGTATTCCTTATCAGTTAAGGTCTGCGCCGGAGCTACTGTTATTGAGTCTCCTGTATGAATACCCATAGGGTCAAAATTTTCTATTGAACAGACAATGACTACGTTGTCTTTTAAATCTCTCATAACCTCAAGCTCATACTCTTTCCAGCCAACAACAGACTCCTCAATTAGAATTTCACTAATCATACTGTTCTTGAGACCCAAATCGGCTATTTTCTCAAACTCTTCTTCTGTTGTGGCTATGCCGCCACCTGTTCCGCCGAGAGTAAAGCTTGGCCTGATAATGACCGGAAGCTCTATTTTCTTTAAAACATCTTTTGCCTCCTGCACATTATAGGCCAAAGTACTATTAGGTAAATCCAAACCTATTTTTTGCATCGCTCTCTTGAAATATTCCCTATCTTCAGCCTTCTTTATGACATCATAATTAGCACCTATCATCTTTACCCTATATTTATCCAGGATGCCTCTTTCTGCGAGCTTAATAGCGGTATTTAAGCCTGTTTGCCCACCCAATGTGGGAAGAAGCGCATCCGGCTTTTCTTTTTTAATAATCTTTTCTAAGACTTCGGGCATTATCGGCTCTATATAGGTAGCACCAGCCATCTCAGGATCAGTCATTATAGTAGCCGGATTTGAATTAACAAGCACAATCTCAAATCCTTCTTCCTTTAGGGCTTTGCAGGCTTGGGTCCCTGAATAATCAAACTCACAGGCCTGGCTTATTATAATTGGCCCTGAACCAATAATTAGAATCTTCTTTATATCAGCTCTTTTAGGCATTTTTTAATCTGTTATTCCCCATTAAATCAACGAACTCCTTAAATAAGTACTCGGTATCGTGAGGACCAGGGGAGGCCTCAGGATGAAATTGCACTGAGAATAGAGGCAGCCTGCGATGCTTCATTCCTTCTAAGGTATTGTCATTAAGATTAACGTGGGTTATTTCAATATCTTCTTTATTCAAAGACTCTATATCTACACAAAACCCGTGGTTCTGAACTGTAATAGAAATTTTGCTGGTCTTCAAATCTTTGACGGGATGATTTGCGCCATGATGGCCAAATTTAAGCTTATAGGTCTTGCCTCCAAAAGCCAATCCTAATATCTGATGTCCCAAACAAATCCCAAATATAGGTAGTTCACCTATTAATCCTTTTACAGTTTCTACCACATAGCCAACGCCTGCGGGGTCTCCGGGGCCGTTAGATAGCAGTACACCATCCGGCTTCTCCGCGAGAATCTTGTTTGTATCTGTATAATACGGCACAATAGTGACCCTGCAATCATTCTCTGCTAATTTCCTTAAAACGTTAAATTTTACTCCACAATCAATAACCACTACTTTATATTTGCCCTCTTTATTCCAGTGCTGGATTCTATTGGATGTAACTTCCTTAACCAAATCCCTGCCAACCAGACTGGGTGATTCTCTTGCCTTTTCAATTAAGCGTTTCTCATCCAATTCCTCATCGGAAATAACCGCCTTCATTGCACCCTGAAGTCTGATACGTCGTGTAAGTGCGCGCGTATCTATGCCTTCTATCCCAAAAATATTATATTCCTTTAGATATTCGTCCAAATTTTCTTGTGCACGCCAGTTACTGGCAATACGGCTATATTCTTTAACCACAAAACCTTCCACAAATGGCTTTCTTGACTCAATATCTTCAAGATTTACACCATAGTTGCCAATGAGAGGATAAGTCATAGTTACAATCTGACCTTTATAGGAAGGGTCGGTTAAGATTTCTTGATAGCCAGCCATACTGGTATTAAAAACTACTTCCCCAAATCTAGTTCCATCTGCTCCGAAGGAAAAACCTGTAAAAACTCGGCCATCTTCAAGAGCAATTTTTGCTTTCCTTTTTCTAATAACTGACAATTGGGAGGTCATTTTGGACAACCATTTTCCTCCTCTTATATCCTAACTACAATTTTCCTCTTTGCGAGATACTCCTTAGCCTCTCCAATAGTATATTTTTTATAATGAAACATCGATGCGACAAGAGCAGCATCAGCTCCTGCCTCTCGAAAAACCTGATAGAGATGCTCGAGAGTTCCGGCTCCTCCTGAAGCGATCACCGGCACATCAACCACAGAGGTTATAGCCTTAGTAAGCTCAATATCGTACCCTTCCTCGGTACCATCTCTATCCATACTGGTCAAAAGAATCTCTCCTGATCCCAGCTTTACTACTTTTTTAGCCCATTTTACAGCATCGATCCCTGTAGGAACTCTACCCCCGTAGGTGTACACTTCCCAGGAGGGGCTAAAAACCCTCCGCTTAGCATCAATAGCTACAACAATACATTGTCTGCCGAATTGTCTGGAAGCTCTCTCAACGAGAGTAGGGTCTTCTACCGCGGCCGTATTTATGGAAACTTTGTCTGCTCCGGCTTTTAGAAGACGACGGATATCGTTCAATTTTCTTATCCCTCCTCCTACGGTAAGAGGCATAAAAACTTCCTTGGATGTTTGCTTTACAACATCGATGATTATATCTCTTTTCTCAGGAGAAGCAGTTATATCCAGAAAGACAAGTTCATCAGCTCCTTCTTTTTGGTAAATCCTGGCATTTTCTACCGGGTCTCCGGCATCTCGGAGTCTAACAAAGTTTATTCCCTTGACGACCCTTCCTCCCATTACATCAAGACAGGGAATTATTCTCTTGGCCAGCATCTCTGGTAACCTCTTTAAATCTTCTCAATATATTTAATCCCACGTTCTGGGATTTTTCAGGGTGAAACTGGCAAGCAAAGATATTATCCTTCCAGATACTGGACGCAAATTCTGTTCCATGTTCAGTTGTAGTGGCAATGAGGCTCTCATCTTCTGGTATTACATAGTAAGAATGGACAAAATATAAGTAAGAACCATCCGGAATCCCTTTTAGAACGGGCACACTTTTTTTTATTCTTATTTTATTCCACCCCATATGGGGAATTTTTAATCCTGAAACTTTGGGGAAATGTACAACTTTCCCTCTCAGGATGTTAAGACCAGGAGTATGTCCGAATTCCTCGCTTTCAGTAAAAAGGACCTGCATCCCCAGGCATATTCCGAGAAAGGGACGTCCAGAGAAGATAAATCTTTTAATGGGTTCGGTGAGCCCATATTTTTCTAAATTTACCATACAATCTCTGAAAGACCCTACTCCTGGCAAAACAAGCCCTCCAGCTCTCTGGATTAAGGAGGGAGTGCTCGTAATTATCACCTCACAGCCCACTTTCCTCAAAGCTCTCTCCACACTCCCGAGGTTACCCATACCATAATCAACCACCACTATTTCAGGATTCATAAAGCTTACACGCCCCCTGGATCAAAGTATCTTCTCTCATCAAGCAGGCTGTAATTAAGCGGGAATATTTTAGAGTAGGCATTAATGGGCTGCCCGTTATGCACTATAGCAACAACATCATAGACCTTTTTTTCTCTTCATGGATCAGACCGGCTCTTAAGAAGTCAGTATACATAAATCTTGCCGTAGGGGCGGTGGGTGTAAGGATAAAGTTTTGTGAATTGTATCTTTAGAATCTTTTCTAGATCTAACTCAAAATACGTGCAAAAATCCTTAAGGTGGATTTTTAGAATATTTATATCTTCATCTGATGGCTCAGCAGTTTTCACCTCTTTACCTAATTTTCTTGTATCCAACCCACCTCTTATAAAAATCTTTCCTCCATGCATGCCTGTTCCCACAAAATCACCCACTATACCTTGCGGGTGAGCTTTTTTCTCAATGTCATCATGCCTAATCCCTAATATAACAAGCAAGCCCCCGGCCATATATTCGCCTAAAAAATCACGAGAAGTTCCCCCTACTATTATTACCGGAAAAAGGTCTTTGTATGCCTTCATATGGATTCCTACCCGATAACCTACCTCTCCTTTAATATAAATTTTGCCTCCTCGCATAGAATGACCGACAATATCTCCTGCATCACCATAAACTATAATCTTGCCGGCATTCATAGTATTACCAATTCCATCTTGAGCATTGGAATTAACAATAATGGTAGGTCCATCCATAAAGGCGGCTAAATCATTTCCGGGTGTACCATTGATAATAATTTTAATATTGCTACCTCCCAATCCATCTCCAATATACCTCTGGCCATTAACGTTGTCTAAAATGATCTCCTTGGCCCCATTATTGAGAGCTTCACGGATTTTCTCGTTTAGCTCTTTATAGTGTATTCCTTTCGCATTTACTCTCATACTTCAATCCCCGCTCCTGTAACCAGATGTTTCCTATACTCTTTAGGTAAACTGATCAAACCAAACTCTTCTTTTAAAAGATATTCTTTAAAGCTCGTGGTGTCAAGTTGGTCTTTAATGAGGCCGGTATAAATTCCTGCTCGTTCTATATCACCGACAAAGATGGCACCCACTATCTTATTGTTTTTCAAGACAATTTTTTTATATATAGATTTATCTTCATCAAAATGCTCTAAGATTTGATAATCTTGGGCTTCGGGACAGGTTTCCCCCACGGAAATTGTGGGAATTTTACATAACTCCACAGAATTCATGGCAAAGCTTCCCGGATATTCTTTTTTCACTCCCGCCATATTATAGCCGGCAATTTTTCCTTGTTTTACGGCTATCGGCCAAATAGCAATAGGTCGATTTATGTCCAAAAGCAAGTCTTTTGCCTCGCAGCAATCACCCGCGGCATAGATATCTTTAATATTTGTCTGCATAAAATTATCAACTAAAATTCCCTTATTTGTCTTAATAGCTGTATTTTTCACCAACTTTATATTTGGCCTAACGCCGACGGCAACAATGACTAAACTAGCGGGAATTATCTTCTTATCCTTTAAAATGACTTCGTTTATTTTCTTATTTTTGCTTTTTATCTCCACTATTGTATTATTAGTGAGTAGTCTGCAACCTATTTTTTCTAGAGCTCTCTCGATTAAACCTGAGGCCTTTTGATCAAAGGTGGCAGATAGAATTCTATCCGCTAGCTCCACAATGGTTACTTTAATCTTTAGTTCGATTAAAGCCTCAGTTGCCTTTAAACCGATTAGTCCTCCTCCCATAACAATAGCTTCTTTAACCTTATCGGCCTCGATATACGTCTCTATTTTCTGGGCATCGGACAACTTAGTAAAAGTAAATACTCCATCTAAATCCGAACCTTTAACCCTGGGAATAATAGGTCTGCCCCCTGTAGCTATGAGTAACTTATCGAACCATATCTTTTGCCCATCAGATAAAATAACCCATTTCTTCTTCGGATTTAATTTTGCTGCCTTCTTATTTAAGAAGAGCTCTACCTTATTATCTCTATAAAAGTCTTCTCCGCGATAAGCCATTCTATCAAGGTCTACCTTTTTCCCTAATAGATAAGATATTAAAGGTCGAGAATAATTGGAATGTGGTTCATCGGAAAATATTGTTATCCTCTTCTTCTTATCACATTCTCGAATAGCCTTGATGGCAGCGATACTGCTGGCAGAATTACCAATAATTACATAATTCATTCCTTGTCCTCATAAACGATGGCTTCATTGGGGCAATTCTTTACACAAACAGGTATTTCCTCACCCATACACAAATCACACTTAGAAGCAACCTTTCTACCTTCCACATTTCTTGAGATCACCCCAAAGGGACAGACCATAATACACATCCAGCAGCCGACACATTTATCTTCATCACACAACACTGCACCTGTTTTCTTATCTCGGTGCATTGCGCCAGTTATACATGCCTCTAAACAAGGGGCATCTTCACAATGTCGGCATTGAAGGGCAAATGATTGGTATCCCTTTTCCTCTACTATAACTCTGGGAAGTGGCTTGGGCTCCTTTCCTTTATAGACTTTAATGATGTCCTTTGACTTTGAATGTTGCACTAGGCAATGGATTTCGCAAAGCCTGCATCCTATACAATACTCTTCTCTAATTATTATCCTCTTCATTACCTATCCCTTTCTACCAAGCTTCTCCCGCTGGTTTTATCCCCAAAAGTTTTAAATCCGTATCGGAAAGCCCTACGCCTCTTAGCTCTTCCCTATTTCCCCTCAAACTCTCAATTGCATTTATACCCACACCTCCGAGCATCTCTTTTATCTCTAAACTCCATGCCCTGAGTAGGTTTACCAGTCTTTTTGTCCCAATATCTGGATTTAGTCTTTTAGTTAGATATGGATCTTGAGTGGCTATACCCCAATTACATTTTCCGGTATAGCACTTTTGGCAAAGATTACATCCCATGGCCACTAAAGCTGCAGTTGCGATATAGACTGCATCTGCACCTAAAGCAATTGCCTTGATGATATCTGAACTATTTCTGAATCCTCCACCGGCAATTAAAGAAGCTTGATTTCTAATTCCTTCTTGACGTAGGCGGCTATCAACGGCGGCAATGGCCAACTCAATGGGAATTCCGACATTATCTCGAATTACGGTGGGGGCAGCTCCGGTTCCACCGCGTAAGCCATCTATAGCTACAAAATCTGCACCTGCCCGCACTATCCCAGAAGCAATAGGAGCAACATTATGCACAGCAGCAATCTTTACCCCCACGGGCTTTTTATATCGAATAGCTTCCTTCAAGGCATAGATGAGCTGCCTTAGATCTTCTATAGAATAAATGTCATGGTGAGGTGCAGGAGATAAAGCATCGGTGCCTTCAGGTATCATCCGGGTTGAGCTAATTTCACCAGACACCTTTTCTCCGGGAAGGTGTCCACCAATACCCGGCTTTGCACCTTGACCAATTTTTATTTCAACAGCTGCACTCTTCTCTAAATATTCCTTATGTACTCCAAATCTACCTGAGGCCACTTGGACAATAGTATTGGGAGCATATTTGTAAAGTTCCTCATGCAGCCCCCCTTCTCCAGTATTATACAGAGTGCCAAATTCAGTTGCTGCCCTGGCTAAGGACTTGCAGGCGTTAAGGCTTATTGAACCATAACTCATGGCGCTAAATAGAATTGGTGTTTCTAATTTGAGCTGGGGGCTTAATTTAGTCTTGAGTCTTGACACACTTGATGAATAATCTATTTCTAATTTATCTGGCTTCCTTCCTATAAAGGTACGTAACTCCATCGGTTCTCGCAATGGGTCTATCGATGGGTTTGTAACTTGCGAAGCATTAAGCACAATATGATCCCAATATATGGGATAGGGTTTATCACAGCCCATCCCGGTTAAAAGCACCCCACCTGTTTCAGCCTGCTTGGTGATATTTTTAATGATCTGAGTAGTCCAGTTAGCATTGAGCTTAAACTTGGAAGAATTGCGTCTTATTGTAATCGCATGAGTTGGACAGAGTGTCTCACAAAAATGGCATCCTACACAGTTGGTGTGGTTAGAGGAGACTGTATCAGTTTCAGGATCGTAAGTATGAGTGTCATTAGAACACATCCTTACGCATACCTGACAGGCAATACACTTATCATCATCTCTTTCTACCACAAATTCTGTGGGGATAGGCCTTTTTGCCATATTATTCTTTTAACCTTCCTATAGTCGGTTCTCCTGCCTTAGGCATCCATACCTTATCTGGATTGGGACAAACCTCTCTGATGGCTGACTCCTCAGAGGCTATATATAGAAAATTAGCTTTGGTTGCTGCTACTAATGGCCTTAGTTTGATTCTATCGTTCAATCCAACCATAGTATTCTTATTGGCTACTATTACAGCAAACGGTCCATTAACTAGAGCAGAGCCATAAGTCAAGCGAAGTGCTTGGAGAAGTTCCCTTCTGTGGGTGTCCTCTCTTTCTATCTCATCCCAAAGCGGAGCAGCTAAGATATCGCCAATCACTTCAAACGTAAGCTTATGTTTCCTGGCCAACAGGTCGAATAGATAGGCCATGACTTCTGTGTCTGTGAACAATGTACAATGATAGCCAAAATTCTCTAAGTATCTTTTATTTATTCCATAACTAGATATTTCCCCATTATGAATTACCGACCAATCCAGAAGGCCAAAAGGATGGGCTCCTCCCCACCAGCCAGCCGTATTGGTGGGAAACCTTCCATGGGCAGTCCAGAGATAACCTTCGTACTCTTCCAATCTGAAAAATCTTCCCATATCTTCAGCAAATCCTACACCTTTAAAGATACCCATATTTTTTCCGCTGGAAGCAACAAATGCATCTTTAATCTGAGAATTGATAAACATTATACATTTAACCACAAAATCCTCTTCGTTGAGATCCCCTTTCTCTCTTTTGGGAATAAGAAAGTATCGCCAAAGGCAGGGTGAATATTTTATTTTACTGATCTGGCGGGTAGGTATTAGCTCATCTTTCTCTATTACAAAATTTTCTTTAAGATAATCCTCGGTAGCCTTTTTGGCCTCATCTGTTTCGTACATTAAATGAAAGGCATAGTAGTCAGAAAAATCAGGATAAATTCCGTAAGCAGCAAATCCTCCACCTAAACCATTGGTACGTTCCCTCATACAGGCAATAGAGGTCATTATAGCTTCTCCATTAAACTTCTCACCGTGCTCACTCATTATACCAACTAAGCCACATCCACCTATATCTTTTTCATAATAGTAATTCATCTTAAAACTCTCTATATCTGTTAGTAATGGGAAGCCTTCTATCTTTACCAAACGCCTTCGGTGTAATCCTAATCCCAGGAGGTGCTTGCCGACGTTTGTACTCGTTCCTATCCACCTTCTGAATCATATTTTTAATGATTTCAGGATTGAATTTAGTGGATAATACAATTTTTACGAAACTGCTATCCTCTTCTACATATTCTTTCAAAATCGCATCTAAAACTGAATAAGGAGGAAGAGAGTCGCGGTCCTTCTGATCTACTTTCAATTCTGCCGACGGTTCTCTGGTGAAGATGCTCTCTGGGATTAAACACCTGTTTTCTTTTTCGTTCCTGAACTTTGCGAGTTCATAGACAAGCGTTTTAGGCACATCCTTTATTACTCCAAAACCTCCAGCCATATCGCCGTATAAGGTGCAATATCCGACAGAGGTCTCACTCTTATTTCCCGTTGTAAGCACAAGCCAGCCAAATTTATTAGATAAAGCCATAAGGATATTTCCTCTTATTCTTGCTTGAAGGTTCTCTTCAGTCACATCACGGTGTAAACCCAAGAACTCTTTCTCAAGTACCACTAAATACATCTTAAAGATACTGTCTATCGGAACTGTAATGAGTCTAATTCCCAGGTTATCGGCTAAAACTTTGGCATCGGATTGAGTCCCTTGCGATGAATATCGAGATGGCATTGAGATTCCGATAACATTTTCTTTTCCAATGGCATCACAGGCAACTGCCGCGGTCAAAGAAGAATCTATCCCACCGCTTAAGCCGATGAGGGCTTTTTCAAAGTCGTTCTTTCTCATATAGTCACGAGTCCCTAAAACTAAGGCATTATAGGTTTCATTTATTCTACCTAATTTCTTATTTTCTCTCTTCGGTAAATCCGGCTTTTTAGTATCTTTTAATTCATCTAATTTTATACAATTTTTATATCTCGCCTTAGTCTTTAATTTACTCATAGCCCTTATTGATAAGTCAGCCACAACCAAATCCTCTTCAAACTGTTTACCAGTTGCTTTCTCTTCTCCTCCTGGATCAAGTATGAAGCTACCACCGTCAAAGACAAGTTCATCTTGACCGCCGACTAAGTTATTGTAACAGATATAAGCTTTTGTCTCTTTTGCGCGCTCTATTAACATCTTCTTTCTTAAATCTCCTTTTCCTGCATGATATGGAGAAGCAGACACATTTATAATGAGTCGGGCACCCTGATCTGCTTGAAATTTTGCTACTCCTCCTCTTTTCCAGATATCTTCACAGATATTAACTCCGAATACAATCCTGCCTAACGTGAATATAGAGGGATTGGCTCCTGGTTGGAAATATCTCTTCTCATCAAAGACACCATAATTGGGAAGCTCTATCTTGTGATAGACCCCTTTTAATTTTCCATTATGAATTATGGCAGCAGCATTGTGTAAGTTGCCCTTGTTGTTCATATCAACAAATCCTACAACTGCTATAATACCAAAAATCTTTTCTACAAGCGAATCTAAGGCCTTCAGATTATCTCTTACAAAATGTAACTTCAATAATAGGTCCTCTGGCGGATAGCCACATATTGTAAGCTCGGGGAATGTTATTACGTCGGCTTTAAGCTCTTGAGCCTGTATGATGAAACTTGTAATTTTCTCTGTATTTCCTCTTAAGTCTCCTACAGTGGGATTGATCTGCGCCAGGGCTATTCTTAATATTTTTTCCATTTTGTAATCTCAATTCCCAATTTCCTAATCTTAGCGCGCAGGGTATTTCGATTTATTCCTAAAATCTCGGCTGCCTTAAGTTGATTACCCCCAGTTCTATTTAAGACACTCTCAATCAGAGGCCTTTCTACTGCCGCTAATATAAATTTATAAAGCTCCTTTTCGTTGTGGCTGATGAAGAAATCCTCAAGTTCTTTAACTGCCTGCTCAAAAGAAAGTTTCTTATCTTCTCTTTGGTCTTTTTCTTCCACTTCTATTATATCTGTTTGGCGTTGCCCCTCTGTTCTTCTTATGCAGTAACCAGCATCCTTAAGAGAACGAATAATCATTTGATATATCTTTCTCTCTTTATCGACTAGAAAAATCTTAATCATCGTTTGCCTAATTTTTAAGCACGGTGTGGCAAAAAAAATCAAATCCATAGCTCAAAAATTGGTGCAGGACTAAAGAATGGGAAGTAAATTATCTAATTCATATTTTGTAAGTTGAATTCGATAGTCTTCCCAGGCCTTTTTCTTCAAAGTCACAAACCGACTGAATACATGTTCACCTAGGGCGCACCTTACAAGTTCACTTTTTTCCAGTACAGCAATTGCTTTTCCCAGACTATCAGGAAGAGATTCAACTCCCATTTTTTCTCTTTCTTGAGGAGTCAGGTTGTATAAATTTTTCTCTATGGGTCCGGGTAACTCATAGCCTTTCTCAATACCTTCAAGACCTGCCTGAAGCATTACTGCAAAGGCTAGATATGGATTGCAAGCAGGGTCGGGAGGTCTAAATTCTGCTCTGGTTGCTTTTTCTTTTCCCGGATGATACTCTGGTACCCTAATCAAGGCAGATCTATTTCTGCGTGACCAGGCGATATAAACCGGGGCCTCATATCCAGGAACAAGCCTCTTATATGAGTTTACCCACTGGGCAAATATAGCACTCATCTCTTTTGCATGACTCAGTTGACCGGCAATAAATTTTTTCGCCACATCGCTCAGGTGGTAATTATCATCTTTAGAGAAGAAAGTATTTTTATCACCCTTAAACAACGACTGATGTGTGTGCATTCCACTGCCATTCTCACCGAAAAGAGGTTTGGGCATAAAGGTAGCGTACACTCCGTGTTTCTGGGCTATCTCTTTAACAACAATTCGATAGGTAATGACATGATCTGCCATATCTAACGCATCTTGGTATCTCATATCAATCTCATGCTGGCTTGGACCTACCTCATGGTGGCTGTACTCAACGGGAATTCCCATGGCCTCTAAGGCAAAAATTGTATCACGCCTTAAATCAGAAGCTACATCAAGAGTGGTTAAATCAAAATAACCACCCTTATCCAAAATTTCAGGCAACTGGTCATTCTTGAAATAAAAATATTCTAACTCCGGGCCAAGATAATAGTGGTCAAAACCCATTTTTTTCATCCGCTCTAAGGCCCTTTTTAAGACATACCTTGGATCTCCCTCATAAGGCTGTCTCTCTGGGGTTAAGATCTCGCATATCATTCTGGCAACCGCCTTTTCCTTAGGTCGCCAAGGAAGAATCTGAAATGTATTGGGATCAGGAAGTGCAACCATATCACTTTCTTCAATTGATTGATACCCGGTAATTGATGAACCATCAAATCCCATACCATTCTCTAATGCATTTCCTAACTCCGCATCGGTAATAGCAAAACTCTTTACCTGACCTAAAATATCAGTAAACCATAACCTTATAAATTTAACATCTTTCTCCCTTACCAGTTTTAAGATTTCCTCTTTAGTCTTGTTGCCCATATTTCTGCCTCCTTTTTTTAAACTTTGCCCTCACAAAACCCTCTTAAATAATCCAGATAATGCCGCAGGAGATAATATCCTTATCGCAGTTCTTGAGAGTTATGGTCAAGCTCCCATTCGACTTCAATCTCCTCCAAAACCTTCAATGCATCTTTAACCAAGCTATTAGCTACCCCTTTAAAAAGTTCTAAATTAGACTTTCTTTCGGCGGAGCCTTCTTTTTTATTGCACTCATTAATGACTCTCTTAAGCCAGGCTTTATCCTTATGCATATTCTGCCTCCCACTTTTCTCTGTCAGCAATTTGATTGCCAATGGCACTAAAATATCTCTTGTTTTTCATAATTCTATAGTCCGTATATGCTTACAAACGGTTTTAAGTAAAACTAATGTTGTTAAACCAAAGTCAAAAATGCACAAATATTAAGCAATAGCTCGTTAATTTTTAAGCATACTGCCTGAAAATTAACAACTTTTGGAGATTATTCTACCCAATCGCCTCCCCGCCTCTTTCTCCAGTCCTTATTCGTATACATTCTAACAAATCAAGTACAAGGATCTTGCCATCGCCAATATTGCCGGTTTTTGCACCTTTGATAATAGCGTCAATTGTTGGCTCAACAAAGTCTTCATTTACGGCAATTTCTAACCTTACTTTTTTAAGTAAATTTACCTCCTCCACAACACCCCGATATGTTTCCGTGTATCCTTTCTGCTGGCCACAACCTAAGGCATTACTAACAGTCATCTTATAGATCTCGGCTTCAAATAAGGCATGCTTCACATCAGGAAGTTTATAAGGTTGTATCATAGCGATAATCAGTTTCATTTGTTCAATCCTCCCTCTAATTAACCATTTATAAATTATTCCGTTGTAAATATCTGGAATCCACCGTAGGATTCCATCCCATGCTGGCTAATATCTAAACCTTTTAGCTCTTCGTCTCTTGAAACTCTTAATCCGATAACACTATCGATGAACCTAAATATAATATACATAGCACCGATGACAAACAAGATAACCGTGAATACACCCAGGGCCTGCACTCCCAGCTGAGTGAATCCACCACCATATAGTAATCCCTCACGAGCAAGACCTAAAGCTCTTTGTCCAAAGATACCTACAGATAAAGTTCCCCAGATTCCGTTCATCCCATGAACTGGGACAGCACCAACTGGATCATCCACGTGAATCTTATCAAAGAATATAATTGCACTCACTACAATAATTCCTCCTACCGCTCCGATAACAATAGCCGCTTGGGGTGAGACAAAGGCACAAGGTGCTGTGATAGCAACTAATCCTGCTAATGCTCCATTCATAGTCATAGAAAGATCAGGTTTTACAAATTTATACCAGGCAAAGAACATAGCCGTTATTGCACCACTGGCAGCCGCAAGATTTGTATTTATAGCTACACGAGCAATCAGACTTCCGTCACCAACACCAAGGGTAGATCCAGGGTTAAAACCAAACCAGGCAAACCATAAGATTAAAGTACCAAGGGAGGCAAGCGCCATAGAATGTCCTGCTATCGCATTTGCTGAACCGTCCTTGTTAAATTTGCCAATTCTAGGACCAAGAATAACTGTACCAATAAAAGCTGCCCAACCACCAACAGCATGAACAACAGTTGAACCAGCAAAATCAGCGAAATTTAACTTTGCAAGCCAGCCTCCTCCCCAGACCCAATGTCCTACAATTGGATAGACAGTGGCGGAGATAAGGAAAGAGTAGATAAGGTAGGCAGAAAATTTCAATCTCTCAGCCACTCCCCCGGCAACAATTGTTGCTGCTGCTCCACAGAAAACAGCATGAAATAACCAATAAGCATAAAGAGGAAGACCTGCTCCTGATTCTGCTTTGAGAAGAAACCACCCTCTGGTTCCAAAGAGTGCATTTCCTGAACCAAACATAATCGCATAACCGAACATAAAGAAACCAAGGGAAGCCATGCAGTAGTCCATAAAGTTCTTCATCAGGATGCTACATGTATTCTTAGCTCGGACAAGTCCAGCCTCCAGCATACCAAAACCTGCCTGCATAAAAAATACTAAAAACGCCGCTATCAAGACCCATAGGGTATCAACTCCTACTTCGCTGGCATATACTACTTCTCCCAGCTCTTCGTTAGCAAAAACAACCAATGGAAACAATATCATCGGTACAATAGAGAGTATCATTAGTTTTGGTAAAAACTTTAATATCTTCATAAACATTTTCATCTCCTCCCTTCATTTGTTTAGCCTTTTCTCTAACATTTTCCTTATCACCCCCTCTTTAAGCAATTACATTGCCAAGACTTAAAAAATAAAAAACCACTCAAGCACAATTTGCTCAAGTGGTTTATAAACGGGGACTCGTTAATTAACCAAAGGACTAAAACAACTTACTAACTTCTAACTCCCTCCTGTTCATTTTTAAGCATGTTGATTAAATTTCTACTCGTTTGCTTATTTTGATTCCGTACTTTTCTATTTTATTTCGTAAAGTATTGCGGTTGATTCCCAAAATTTGAGCAGCTTGCGATTGATTACCGTTTGTCTCTTTAAGGGTGCGGATTATGAGAGCTTTTTCTATGAAGGGCATAATATCTTCTCTATCTTCTTTGGGAATAGTAGAGATTTTAGTATAAAGATCGTCTAAAAGCCTTTCTAATCCTTTCTCGTCTATCTTTTTCTCTATCTTTATCTTTGCGACTTCCTTTAAATCAAGAGACAGCTCACCTGGTAAAATATAGGCACCCTTACAGAGGATGCAGACTCTTTTTATTACATTTTCTAATTGCCGAACATTGCCCGGCCAATTGTAAGAGGTGAGTTTTTCTATTGCTGCAGGATTTATATCCACAATATCTTTGTCCAATTCTTTATTGAATTTTTTCAAAAAATACCTGGCTAATTGAGGAATATCCTTTACTCGTTCTCTTAATAAAGGTAGATTTATAGTAACTACGTTTAATCGATAATATAGATCTTCTCTAAATCCACCTTCCCTGATCGCTTTCTCTAAATCTTTATTGGTTGCCACAATCAATCTCACATTTACTTTTATAGGTTGATTACTTCCTAAACGGGTAATCTCCTGATCCTGTAAAAACCTTAAAATCTTGGCCTGCGTAGCGAATGACATATCTCCTATCTCATCTAAAAATATAGTCCCACCACTGCATTGTTCAAACTTACCAATTCTACGCGTCTGAGCATCTGTAAAGGCACCTTTCTCATGCCCAAACAGCTCGCTCTCAAGCAGCGTCTCGGGGATGGCTGCACAATTCACGGGTAAAAAAGTTCTGTCAGAGCGCTTACTATGATGATATATTGCTCTTGCCACCAGCTCTTTACCTGTTCCACTCTCTCCTCTAAGGAGGACAGTGATATCCTTCTCGGCTACTTGGCCAATCAACTTATAGACTTCCTGCATCTTGGGAGAATTACCTATAATGCATTCCGCATCTATCTGGCGTTTCTCTGGCTCATAGGTGACAGCTTCCTGCATTAGCTTATTAACCCATAGTCCCTTCTCTATTAATCGCCACATCTGGGGAATATCGAAAGGTTTCAGGACATAATCGAAGGCACCGAATTTCATCGCCTCTATCGCTGTCTGGGTAGTCCCATAGGCGGTCATGATAATCACCAGAAGTTTGGGATTGATGTTTCTTATCTCTTTCAAAGCCTCAAGGCCGGTAATCCCTGACATCTTAATATCCATCAGTGTCAAATCGATCTGTTCTTTTTGAACTACCTCTATTGCTTCTTTACCATTTTTGGCCTCTAAAACCTCAAATCCTCTTTCCTCAAAAATTCTCTTTAGTGAATATCGTATACTTCTCTCGTCATCGACTACTAAGATTTTATCCGCCATATCTTTTTCCTATTTGGTATTAATGGGTAAGTTTATAGTAAAGATAGTTCCCTTAGGATGGCTGTTTCTCACCTTTATAGAACCTTTATGGTCATCTACAATCCTTTTTACAATTGACAGACCCAAACCTATTCCTTCTTCTTTTGTAGTAAAAAAGGGTTCGAATAATTTATCCCTTATTCTCTCAGGGATGCCTGTGCCCTCATCTTGAATTTCTATCCGTACCCATTGACCTTTGCGGTCTGTTTTAATTCTCAGTTTTCCCCCTTCAGGCATTGCCTGGACAGCATTCAAAAAAAGATTCAGAAATACTTGCTTTATCTGTTCCCCGTCAGCCTGGATATGGGGCAAAGAGAAAAGTTCCCTCTTTAAGAGGACATTTTGCTCCTTTGCCTTGCCAGAGACTAGATTGATGGTCTCCTCCAAAGTTTGATTTATATCCACAGGCGAAAACTCCGGTTCTTTTGGACGGGCGAAATCTAGGAACCTGTTGATAATCTGGTTCACCCTCTCTATCTCATCCTCTATGACTTCAATATCCTTCTCTTTAGTCTCGGTATCCGTTATCTTCTTCGCCAAAGAGTGAATCAATACTTTGATGCTTGTCAGAGGGTTCCTTATCTCATGGGCGATCCCGGCGGTGAGCTTTCCTAAAGCTGCCAATTTTTCAGATTGAATGAGCTTATCTTGCGTCCTCTTTAAATCTTCTGTAGCGACTTTAACTCTTTCTTCTAATTGGCGGCTAAAGGACTTCAGCTCCTCATACATCTTTGCATTCTCCAGAGCAAGTCCTGCTTGATTAGCAAAGGTGATCAAAGATTCGAATTTCTCCGGAGTGATGACACGATCGCTAAATAGGTTATCAGCAGTTATTGCCCCCAAGATCTTATCTCTGCCAATAAGCGGCACCACAGCAAAAGACTTAAGACCGAATAGCTTTTTTAAATGTTTATTCACACGAGGATCGTTTAGGGCATCTTCAACAATAAAAGGTTTCTTTTCAATTACAGAGCGGGCCAACATGCTATTTTCCTTATCCAAAGGCAATGCAATGCCTTCTATCTTTTCTTTCTCGATACCTACTGCCATCTTGCACTCGAGCCTCATCTTTTCCCCATTGATAAGATAAAGCCTGGTTCGATCAAAGCCTATCGCTTTGGTAACACCGTCTAAGATTAAACGCAGGATCTCGTCAAGGTTTAAAGTCTGCATAGACTTACTTATCTCATGTAAAGCAGATAGTTCTCTTAACCTTTTTAATTCTTCCTTAGTTTCTCTCATACCTTCCTTCTCTAACTTCCATCTATAGTTGAAATAATCTTCCTTCCATAGTCGTGTAAAGAACACTGTGAGATACCTTGAAAATTGGGGTGCTCAGTTGTCTTTCGGTCACTAGAAGCTCTTAGGTAAAGCTTTTTACTACTCTTCTAGGATTTTATCTGCCTCTTCCTTGTAAGCCTTCATCACATACGGAATTCCAGAAATCTTTGCCGCCTCTTCAGTCAGAGCCATAAGGTCCTTTCGGGAAATTGTTGAAAGCCTGAAATTTCTACTCCCGGCCATTAACTGCTGCAAGCCCACTTTTATTTTTTGGCAGAAGGTATAAACACTCATTGCACCGCCAGGTATGTTCTTTATTTCCTCCCCATACTTCTGCTTAAGCTCCTCATAAGAGACGAAAATTTCTTCTATGCTTGTTCCATATTTTGAAACTGTCTTAGGCAAGTTGCCTTCCTCTAACCACTTCTGGATGTTTTTACCCACCATACCAGGTATCATTAAGGCTCTTCCCATGCAAATTGCCTTTACATATGGACTACCCATAGCAATTGCCTTGAATACTCCATCTTCTGTGGAAAATCCGCCAGCGATTGCTACGTCTGGAACCCTTATCCCTCTCTTAGTAAGTTTTTCGCAGAATTGACAGGTAAGGGACTCAAGGTAAAAAGTTGGAATACCCCACTCATTCATCATCGGCCAAGGGCTCATTCCTGTGCCACCAGGAGCACCGTCTATCGTAATGAGGTCTAACTCCGCCTCTGCCCCATAACGTAGAGCCATGGCAAGTTCTACCGCCGAATACGCCCCGGTCTTGAGGGTAATTCTCTTAAATCCGAGTCTGCGCAGACGATCTATTTCCTCCCGGAATGCCTCCTTATCTACGAAACCTAGCCGAGAGTGTCGTTCAAAATCTTTAATTTCTCCTTCCTTGTGTGCCCTCTGAACTTCAGGGAGAGCCGAATCAGGGAAAACCATATATCCTCTTCTTTTAAGCTCGATCGCCCTTTCTATGTCGTCAACTTTTATTTCCCCTCCTATACACTTGGCACCCTGTCCCCATTTTAGCTCGATGGTATTAAGATTATGTTTTTCCGAGACATATTCTGCTACGCCAAACCTCGTGTCTTCTACATTCATCTGTACAAGGATCTCACCATATCCATCGTGAAACCGCTTGTAAATCTCTATTCGGCGATCCATTTCCGGAGACTTCGCAACTTTACCTTTACCGTCCAGTTCAAGGTCCGGATCTATCCCACATACGTTTTCACCACATACGAGTGTAATACCTGAAATAGCCGCTCCTATTGCAAGATGTTCCCAGTTCCTTCGCGCTATCTCTGTAGAACCTAATGCGCCCGTGAAGATGGGCAGGCGCATCTTGATCGTTTTGTGCCATCCATACTCTGTTTCAGTATCCACATTGTGGAAAATAGCCGTATCCGGGCCAGGTTCAATCTCCTCCGCTAAACCTTTTGCTCCAACTGCATAACCCTGAATATTTATATGGGAATAATCGACCGGGTAGTTCTTATCCGCACCGGCGGTTATTTCCCCAAAGGGGCCTGGATACAGAACCTCTCGTCCTCTGAAGGAGGCCAGCCAAGCCTCACAGCCGCCTTTACATCCGTCATGGCAGTCTGAGCAAATCCCAGACATAGGGACAACACTTCTGGAACGATTGAACGTTCCCGTCGCCGCACTAGCATTTGGTCGTCTTAGATTCATCAGCTTACCCCCCTTTGTTGTCTGTGCCTTCTACAAGACCACGAAAGCGTTACCAACTCTTATTTTCAGCTATATTTTCTTTTAGGCTTCACTCCATTTCGTCTAAACCTTACTAAATGGGCATTTAAGTTTTTCGAAATCTTACAAACTTTACCCCTTTTTAAGGAGATAGAGGTGAAATTTTTCTCATCCTTTGTTTTTTGAAACTCCGTTAGAGCAACAAATAAAAAAAAGGTGCCTATTTTCACCTAGACACCTTTGTCCTTTAGCAACACACCTTTGTGCTGCCAGCTTTACCAGATTGTTTTAAAGAATACCAAAATTATTTTGCTTGTCAACTATGTTCTTTTCTGAACTCTATAATTTAAAGAGGCTGCGATAGAAATAAATAAATCTGCCCCTTTTTTATCCCAGCAAAAGAAGTATTCCAGCACCACCGCCGATAACTATAACAATAGCAGGATGAAGATCAAACCATAAAAGAATCACAAGACAAGCTAAGGCTATGCCTATAACCCTGAAATCTATAAAAGCCGTCTTTCCAATGCTTACCGCTGCTGAGATAATTAGGGCGAGAACTGCTGAGCGAAGGCCGACAAGTAATCCTTTTATTTTTGGGTTCTCTCGAACCCAGAGAAATGTCTTTGCTAAAATCAAAACAATACAAAAAGATGGGAGTGTAACTCCGATGGTGCTTACCAGAGATCCTAAAAAGCCTGCCAGCTTATAACCTGTGAAAGTTGCAAGATTAATGGCAATAGGACCTGGAGTCATCCCAGAAACAGTTATAATCTGCAAAAACTCGCACATTGCCAACCAACTGTTAGAGGTAACCATCTCGTGTTGGATCAGGGGAATCATAGCGTAGCCTCCCCCATAGGCAAAAAGCCCAATCTTAAGAAAGGTTAAAAACAGGTTAAGTAACATTCTTTACATTCCTTTGTCTTTTAGGTTTAAAGATATCCCGGAACTGGTTTTAGTCCTGCCTCCCAGCCAGAGTCCCAAAATACCACAAATGAGGATAACAAGTAGAGGATGCAGCCTTAGCCATAAAAGACCAACAAGAGCTACACCTGTTAAGATAAAACTCAGCTTTCCTCTGAGAGTTTTCTTACCAATAACAAAAGATACCTGAGCTAAAAGAGCAACTACCGCCCCTGCTGCCCCTTTAAAAAAGGCTGCAAGGAGAGGGGTGTTAAAAAAACGCAGTAAAAAGGTAGCAATTGCCAAGATAGTAAGAAATGAGGGTAAAGACACTCCCAAAATGGCGGTAAGGGCTCCCTTGTATTTTGCTATCTTATATCCTACAAATGTAGCTGTATTCGCTGCTATTGCTCCAGGAGCACTCTGACCAACAGCTATTATCTCCATAAACTCTTCCATACTTACCCAGTGATGATTGTCTACAATTTCTCTTTTTATTAAGGGGATCATAGAAAATCCACCGCCAAAGGTAAAAACACCTATCCGAAAAAAAGTTGCAAATATTTTTAAATAAGTTCTACTGAATAGCTGCACTTATCACCTCTTACCACACTTTTCCTAAACTCAAAGGGAATTCCAGCAGTATAGGTAATTCTTTTTACCAGAAGGGCAGGGGAGCCAATGGCAATTTTAAGTTTTTCAGACTCAAATTCATCAACAAGGATAGGCTCAAAAGTTTCTTTTGCCCTGGTTATGTTTATCTTGTATTTTTTTATGATAATATCATAAAGGGGAACCTTTTCTACATCCTCCTTATCTAAATTAGGAAAAAGCTCTTCCACAAGATAGGAGGTCTCCAGAATTAAAGGTTTCTCCTCGGCAAGTCTTAACCTCATTATCTTGTAAACCATATCATTTTCTTTTAATCCCAGAACATTTTTAATGTAAGGATCGGGCAGGGTTTTCTCATTTCCCAAAACCTCTGAGGAGGGTTTTAGACCCTTTTCTCTCATGTCCTGGGCGAAGCTGTAGAACCTGTTTAACTGCTGGGTTATCTTAGGCTCAGTTACAAAGGTTCCCTTTCCCTGCTTTCGGGATAAAAGATCTTCCTGTACCAGTTGAGATAGAGCTTGTCTGACAGTTCCTCTGCTTACCCCGTATTTTTTACAAAGCTCTGTTTCGGAAGGAATAAGAAAGTGAGGAGGCCATTCTCCATTTTCGATATTCTCCCTTAACTCCTCAGTGAGCTGATAATATAAAGGCACAAAAGATCTTTCATCTAAAGGCATCTTCTTTTCCAATTAAATATATATATAACTATAAATTTAGTCAACCAGTTGTATATATATTATGAGGTAGTTTAAATTTTTCTCTTAAGGCTCCTACTTCAGAAGCTTGATTATCTTACACTTTTCAAAAATTCTTCCATAACATCTAAGCTCTTTCTCTTAATGACCAGATCAAATATTTTATCCTTCACTGCTGCCGGAAGTAGCTCAATGCTTTTAGTGGTAGCAGTGTCAAATTTAGCCATTGGATAGAGTTTTAAAATTTCATCCTTTTGCTCCCCTGTGCATTGCAGTTGGAGTACCTTCATTCCCGCCAATACATCGTTAGCCATATCGGATAGGCCAGCTTCCTGTAACTTCTTGTATCTTCCTTCGTTAATCCATATACTAATGGGGTATGTTTCAGCCATTTCTAATCTCCTTAAGTTTACAAAATTTATAACACTGGGAGGTCAAACACGGACTGTCTCTTGGCCAAATATTCCTCTGTGCAAAAAGGAGAGCCAAAACCGTACTTGTCAGCACATTCCGTTACCATATCAAATATCTCTGGCCTGAAGATAAGTTTGGTGGGTTTTACCATATCCTGCACCATGCTCCTGATTATAGTGCCGCTAAATTTCTGCCTTTCCTCGCTATGTCCACATAACCCAGAGTAAGTCACCTCTCCACATACTGGACAATACCACCACTCTAAGATACGCACCGGTTTGATATTTAAGCTGCTCTCGGGAATCTGGTCAAATATCCTGTGAGTATCATAAGGATCATAAAAACTGCCTACCCCAGCATGATCTCTACCAAACATGTGATGAGTGCAGCCTAAGTTCTCCCTCAAAATAGCATGGAAGATAGCTTCTTTTGGCCCAGCATACCTCATATCCCATAAGGCAATAGAAACCATATGTATATCATCTCTAAAACATCTGGCTTGATGTAATTTCTGGTGGCACAAAGCAATAGCTTCATCTATATAATCCCCGGTCCGCTTTGGCCCAATTATGCAGCTCACCAGTATTCCTGTTTGAAGCTTCTCCACTGGCAGTTCTCCATTGGCAGAAAACCAGGCTCCTTTCATCAGTCATTCATGACCACTGTGAGGCACATTCCTTGTTTGATGTGCTACTATCTTTTTCCAACCTTTCTCGGCAAATTTTTCTCATAGTTGCTTAGGTGTGTACCAGAATTTATCAAACGGTGCATTAAACTTAGGGATATTCACCAAGGTAACTTTTCCTCTAATAAATCTGATGAACGACAATTATATTTCCCGGTCAACGACAATTAAAATTCCCGTTTGAGAAAAAGGGACTATACTATCCAGGTGACTCTGATAAAAAAGGAGACCTGGATGGTAAGTGACCAACAAGTGAGGAGATTAATGATGTTCATCAACAAAGACAAGAGTTTAGCTATAGCAGCCGTAAAGGCAGGAATGGATGAGAAAACAGCTCGTAAGTATCGAAAGCAAGGCAAACTTCCAAGCCAGTTGAGGAAAGAACACACCTGGAGAACCCGAAAAGACCCTTTTGAGGAAATTTGGTCTGAAGTATGTCAATATTTAGAGATCAATCCGGGACTGGAAGCAAAGACTCTCTTTGAGTTCCTCCAGAGAAATAACCCAGGCACCTTCCAGGATGGACAGCTTAGAACCTTGCAGCGAAGGGTAAAGGTATGGCGGGCTACTGAGGGACCACCTAAAGAAGTTTTCTTTCCTCAAGAGCACCATCTCTACCATCTAAACGCCATAAGGGATGATGCTGCCCTCACCAAAGCTCTGGGTTTGGATCAGCTCCCGGAGGAGTCTAATCTTAGAGGACAGCTTGCCAAGGCATCCAATAGAGAGGTAGAAAGAATGCGCCACGTTATCTCAGAAAACCTCGCCAAGGCTAATCAGACCGATAAAGTAGTGGAGATCGGTCTTGATATCGACTCGACGGTGGCTACAGTCTATGGTAAACAAGAAGGAGCTGAGGTCGGTTATAATCCTAATAAAAGAGGTAGACCTAGCTACTCGATAAAGACCGCTTTTATTGCCAACAATGGGGACTGTGTAAATCTTAGATTAGATGGTGGAAAATCTCACAGTAAAGAAGGTTTTAAAGAATTCTTCCAGAATGCCCTTTCTCTTCTTCCCTCAAATTACAAGGTAGTTTTCGTGAGATTGGATAAAGGCTATTTTGGAGAGAATACCTTCGAATACTTGGAGAAGGAGGATATCAGATATGTAGCCGCCAGTAAAAACACTCAGCCTTTAAGAAAGAGAGCAGCTTCCTTGCCAGATAGCGAGTGGGAAGAGATAGAAAAGAGGAGTCTTTACCTCACTGAGAGAGAGTATTCTTATGGAACATGGAAAGATGGGCGGAGGATGATCATCAAAAAAAGCCTTTTGCCCAATCCCAACTATGATGAAAAAGAGAAGGACATCTTTGGTAATCCCGTTGAATCTCCTTATACAGTTGAATACAGCTTCTATGTGACCAATATTTCAAAGATCGAGCTGGATAAGTTATCCTGTTATAGATTTTACAACAACCGAGCCACGGTTGAGACAAGAATCAAAGAGCAAAAGTTAGGCTTTAACCTGGATAAACTCCCTGTGCATAATAAAGAAGGAAATGAGGTCTATGTTCTCCTGGTAGCCCTAGCCTATAACATTCTAAACTGGTTCAAGAAATTTCTTCTGCCCGAGGAGTTTAGGTCTAGATGCATTAAGTGGATCAGAATGTACCTTTTGAATCTACCAGCTATTATTCAGAGAAAGAAAAAGCAGTACTTCATCAAGTTCTCCAAGTTTTATCCCTATAAGGAGCTTATAGGTTATATCTTTAGAGAACTAGCCCGAGGTAAACCTTATTACGTGGTCTAACTGTTCGGCTCATTAAAAAGATAGTATGAGTTTCCTTCCTTGATAAGGAAGGTACGCCGAAAATTGCTTCAACTTAGACAAAAAGTAAATTTTTGAGAATGAGGAGTAAAAATTGCCACCTTAACTTACACCTTAGGATGAAACCATAGCTCTAAAAAGTCCAAAAATGATTTTTTGGCATAAAACAGCTCAGTTTGCCGAATCTGGGTTTAAGTTTATCTTGCAGTTTTTGAACCAAAGAACCAAGCTGTTTATTTCCCTCTTTTAAACGAAGAGGAGGGTCAACTCTAGGTCCTGGAGCAGAGGGTACAAGGGATTTAAGAGCATCTTCTTCAGCTTCATTAATCCATTGATGAATTGAATCCCGAGAAATACCAAACCTCCTGGAAAGAGGAGCCACCTTTGCTTCTCTCCAGATTCGTTTGACGATCTCAAGTTTAGTCTTTGCATGGATATGCCATGACATCACCTCCCGCATATATTATACTACGGGAGGCACCAATATCAAGGTCAAAATGTCAGAAAGATTATTCACCAGAAGATGAATTTTCACAAACAAAAATGCCATTGCCGCTATTTCGTGCAAAAGTTGGTTGTATTTCAATTTCAGGAAAATCCTCTTCTTTTTGCTGCCCGACAAGGTGTTTTCTGCCCCTACTCTACCAAAAGTGGAGTACATCCGGGCTCACCCTTTAACTTCCTTAAGAACTCTGGAACCTTGCCACCGGCATCAGCAATAGCCAGATCTTTCATCAGCTCGCAGATGTGAGGATACTCTTGGGCAATATTTTTTTCTAGTTTGGGATCAGCCTCTAAATCATAAAGAAGGGGGCTTTCACCCCAAAGATAAGCGTTATACCACCAACGTTTATCACGAACCATAACAAACGGTCCCCAGCCAGGTGAACCAATAAAAAGATTACCCTTATAAGCCTTATGATCCAGGAAGGGAAAAATGCGGCAACCTGTCTGTAGAACTCTTCGGACCTGTAGAGTAGGAAGTGATTCTGGATAAGCATGGGTGAAAAGTACCGACTCTTCAGCTAAAGAGTCAAGATAAGGTGTTTTAATCCACTTATTTCCATAACAGCCTACATGATCCTGTCTTAAGGTATCGATGATTATGAGCACTATGTTCATCCTGTTTTCTCCTCGTAGAGCTTTGTTTAAAATTATTGGTCTCTCCGTCTCTACTTTGTCTGAATGAAGAGCGTTGTTCTATTAAAACGATCTTTGCCAGCCAAGTTCATTTGATATCTCCTCGGCTGCTTGTTTAACCATCCTGGCTAATTCCTCTTTTCGTCCTCGTCTCATACGGAAAGTCGGTCCAGCAATGCCAATAACCCCTGCTATCTTTTTTGAATGATCAAATATGGGGGCGGCGATGCGTCGGACCCCGAGCCTTACCTCCTGATCATCAAAAGCGTATCCGTTGGCTCGGATTTCTTTCAATTCTTCTTTTAACCTCTCGGCATCGGTGATGGTATTTTCCGTAAACCTCTTTAACCCTCCTTCTCTTATAATATATTCAAAGTCTTCTTCAGACATATAGGCCAGAAAAACCTTTCCTACAGCGGTTGGATGCAAAGTTGAGTATCTGCTTCCGATATGGGCTACCAGCCTTACAGACTCGTAGCTTTCGTGCTTGTCGATATAAACTATCTCTTTGTCATCCAGAATAGCCAGTTCAACAGTTTCTTTCGATTTCTCCATCAGCCTCTGCATTGAAACTCTTGCCTTTTCTCGTAAATCCAGTCTGTCTAGAAGTCTGTCGCCAAGGGTCAAAAGCTTTAAAGTCAGTTGGTATTTCCTAGTTACAGAATTGTGGCTAACATAGCCCCTTTGCTGTAAATTAGAGAGCAATCGTGAAAGCGAAGGTTTCGGGATATTCAGAGAAGAGCTGAGCTCAGAAAAAGATAGCTCTCGCCGCTCATTTGCCAAAAATTCGATGATACTGAGAACCCTATCCACCGCTGGAATTAGTTTTTGCCTATCCATTATTTCATATATGAAACAAAGGTCTTGTTTATTTAACCTAATAATAACATAAAAATCTCAAGTGTCAATCCCCCTCTTTTCACTTCTTCATAACCGGATGAGCCAAAATATTGATGGGATAAGATCATCCATTTTGGGAGGGCTGCTAAAGGAAAGGAGGCGATGGAAGGGAGGTATATTCAGTGAAAAAGGAAAGTTTAAAGAAAGAAAGTTTTCGGTGACTCCCGTTAAAAAAGAATGTTCCGGAAATCTTAGCCCCTTTACCCGTCCTCTATCTCTCTGCTTAAGATTATGGCCTCGGCAACCTCACGCATGGATTTACGGGTATTCATGCTCTGCTTCTGGATTCTTCGGTATGCTTCCTCCCCAGAAAGCCCCAGCCTTTGCATCAAAATATCTTTGGCCCGTTCCACCAGTTTGCGGGCTTCAAGCTCTTCTTGAATCACCCTTGTCTTTACCATCAGTTCTGTATTCTCGATAGCAATGGCAGCCTGATTGGCCACTGTGGTGAGAACATCTACCTCCATTTTAGAGAATTTATGGGGACGTGAGGTATAGCAGTTGATCACTCCAATAGTCCGGCCCTTAACGCTCAAGGGAACACATAGCAGTGATTTTAGACCCTCTTTTTTGGCTATGTCCTTATACTTATACTCTGTCCTCTTCATAACATCAAATACAGCAATGGGCCTACTCCCTTTCACCACCTTACCAGCGATACCCTCTCCCATCTTCAATGGAGGCTTCTTGTTGTACTCTTCGCTGATACTCTGAGTAGCCCTGATAATTAGTTTTTCCTCTTTTTCGTCCAACAACATTAAAGAGCAGATTTTAGAATTCATTACCTGAGCTGTCACGGCAACAATTAGCCTTAAGATATCCTCAAGGTAAAGATCTGAGGATATAGCCTTACTTATCTTGGAAAGAGCCTCTATCTTTTCCACATAAGAAGGAGACTCTCTGTTTACCCTAGCCGAATCTTTGGATTGTCGCATTTTACTTTTCCCTAGAACAAAGGGGTTATTTTGTTGAATGTCAAATGTTGAGACCTGACCCCTCTATAAACACAGGAACCGGGGACCTTTTATGTTCGGACCTTTTCTTTAACTCCTTTACCCTGGCTACCATGCCGGGGGCAAGGGTATCGGTTTTACCCGATTCTATGGCCAAAATAATTCTATCTAGATCCGAGTAGCTCAGGCCTATTTCTCCTTCATCGGTTTGTTCTTTCCACAACCCAGCACTTGGCGTTCTTTTTATTATCTCATCCGGAATTCCCAAACTTACAGCCAGCTCCCTCACCTGGGTCTTCAAAAGATCTCCTAGAGGAAGGATATCACATCCTCCATCCCCATATTTGGTAAAATAACCTATGAGGATTTCACTTTTATTTCCTGTCCCGGCCACTAAATAATTCAAATTATTGGCAAAATAA
The DNA here is from genome assembly GCA_964543295.1 of uncultured Clostridia bacterium. Lineage (GTDB taxonomy): Bacteria > Aerophobota > Aerophobia > Aerophobales > AE-B3A > AE-B3B. The sequence goes on from CAZIXA010000003.1 coordinate 59,873, forward strand.
TATAGAGTGGTCATTCGCAGTCTCGGTTTCAAATTGGCCAAAGCTAGCTTCTCGGCGGAAGGGAGAATTCCGAGGAATCTTTCGTAAACAGGGTCAAGAGCTATGTGTTCTGTCCTCATATTCAACTTTTTAGCCATCAAGCCAGCGTAGTGCTCATCCAAAGATTCACTATGGCAGGGTATAATCAGCCCCAGCACTTTGTCTTTCATGGCCATCTTGGCCAAACAGGCAACTACCGAGGAATCTACCCCTCCACTCAGACCAACTACCACACCCTCAGCCCCTGCCTCCTGGACCTTTTCCCTAATCCAGTTAGCTATCCGATCTTCTAGCTTCATTTTTATCCAGTGCTTAAACCATCAAAATTACATATTCTCCTTTAATTTTCGATAGGTCTTGCGCAAAGACTCTGAGATTATCTTGGTATTTGAAATAAGAGGCATGAAATTGGTGTCCCCTTTCCAACGGGGAACCACGTGGAGATGTAAATGATCGACTATACCTGCCCCGGCTACACTTCCCAGATTCATCCCCACATTAAAACCCTCAGGGCGTAAAACCTTCTTAAGCAAAGTTATCATGCGAGAGAGAATCTCCATTATTTCCTTTGCCTCATCATCCTCTAAACTCTCAACTGAGTCAATGTGACGGTACGGAGCTATCATGAGGTGACCGTTATTGTAAGGATAGGCATTAAGCATCACCAGACACCTTTTCCCCCTGAAGAGAATGTGGTTGTCTTCATCCTTATCTTGCTTGGGTTTTTCGCAAAATATGCATTTGCCCTCCTTTTCGCCCAGGATATACTCAATTCGCCAGGGAGCCCATAGTCTCTTCATGTGATGACCCACCAATTGCTTATTTTATGGCTAACCTAGCATAATTATTGAGTTTTGTCAACCTTGACATCTAAAATATCCCCTATAAAATAGAAAAGAAGTTGTGTGTTTTCTTTTGTGCATAACTCACAAGATGGGCCTGGAGTGGGGATTTGGATGAAGAAGGGGAGTGCCTTGATAAAACTTTTTTCTTAATTCTGAAGGGTTTTTAGTTATCCACACCTGTGGATAACTCTGTGATTAACTTCTGACGGTGAAAAGAGTTTTTTCGATGATCGATCGAGAGAAAAGCGTCTGGGAACAGCTTCTATCCAAGCTAGAGAAAAAACTCAAGCCACAGAACTTTAAGACCTGGTTTAAACCCACCCAATTATATTCAGCTACCTCAGAAAAGCTGACCATTATGGTTCCCAATGATTTCTTTAAAAAATGGTTAGATAGACGCTATAGTGGGCTAATAAAAAGAGAGATTACCAAGATTAGCGGGCATGAAATGGAGGTAGATTTTATTCTTCCTCCAAAATACAACAGTATTAAAAAGAGAAAAAATGTTAGCTTTAAGAAAAAACGTTCTGTTTCCCGGTTAAACCCTAGATTTCACTTCAATAGCTTTGTGGTAGGAAATAATAACCGATTAGCCCATGCGGCGGCTCTGGCAGTAGCTCAATCTCCTGCGCGTGCTTACAACCCTTTGTTTATCTATGGGAAGGTAGGGTTAGGAAAGACTCATCTCTTGCAAGCTATCGGTCACTATATTACGGAAAATAGTGAGTTAACCTTTACCTATCTATCTTCTGAACAATTTACCAATGAGTTAATAAATGCCATTAGGGACGATAAAACAACTGTTTTTAGAAGAAAGTACAGAAATACCGATGTTCTACTGGTGGATGATATTCATTTCTTGGCCGGGAAAGAGAGAACTCAGGAGGAGTTTTTTCATACTTTTAATGCCTTACATGAAGCCCACAAACAGATAGTTCTTTCAAGTGATAGATCCCCTATAGAGATTCCTACCTTAGAGAAAAGGCTTCAATCACGTTTTGAATGGGGCCTTATTGCTGATATTCAGTCTCCAGACCTGGAAACGAGGATTGCTATTTTAAAAAAGAAAGCAGAAATCGAAAATATGGAGCTTCCTGATGAAGTAGCTACCTTTATTGCTGAGAGAATAAAAACTAACATTCGTAAGTTAGAGGGCTGTCTGGTAAGAATAACTGCTCATTCTTCTCTATTTAAAGAAAAAATAGATATGAATTCAGTTAAGGAAATCTTAAAAGGTATTCTTCCTGAAGAAAAACCCAGACCGATTACGGTAGAGTCGGTCCAAAAAACAGTTAGTAAATACTATAAGATTAAAGAATCAACAATTAAAGGGAAAAAGAGAATTAGATCTATTGTTTTTCCCAGACAAATAGCTATGTACCTGTGCCGGGAGCTCACCGAGGATTCTTTTCCAGAAATTGGAGCAAAGTTTGGCGGCAAAGATCACACAACGGTCATGTATGCCTGGAGAAAGATAGTAGAACAAGCTAAGAAAGATGAGGTTTTAAGTAATGAACTAAAAGAATTAGAGAACATACTAAAAACCTCTTAATATCCTGGGTAATATTTGAGGATAGAAGTTAATAAGAACTTAAAAAGTTCCGTGATTGTGAATAAGATAGAAAAGTTTAGTTATTATCCTCATGTTTATCTTTTTATCCTGAACAGGTGGAAGTATAGTTTTCGCGTTTATCCCCATAACTCACAACTATTACTACTACTATTACTACTACTATTACTATTTATTTATAAAACAATAGACATAGGGATGTAATTATTCTTTCTTTTATCAGAGAATAGCTGAATACTTACAGCTATTTTTCGGTGGAGGAGGGAGTTTCTTCCTTCTGGGACTCTTCCTCAAGACTCTCCGGCTTTAGTTTACCCTCCGCAATCTCCTTTAAAACGAGGGTAGGCAGTTTCTCGTGAGTGTCCTCCAGGACCATTTTATCTTTCTCTTTAACAAGTTGCCTGACTCTTCGAATGGCCAAACGGGTAAGTTCATATTTATCTTCTATCCCACTTTTACGTAATAAATCATCAGTAGAGAATTTAATCAGTTAAAACTCCTTTTAGTTTGATATCATCGGTCAAAATCTCTCAATTCTCGTACGGGTACTCTATTCATTCGACAGCGTTCCGCTCTGATTATGGCGGTCAAGTCATCCAAAGCTCTATTTATATCGTCGTTTATTATTAAATAATCATAATAAGGCGCATACTCAATCTCTTTTTTTGCCTGTATTATCCTTTCCTTAACCCTCTCGTAATCCTCGGTACGCCGGCTTTTTAATCGCCTTTCTAACTCCTGCCAAGAGGGGGGAAGAAGAAAAATTAGCACCACCTGAGGATAGTTTTTCTTGATTTGGGTCCCGCCCTTAACATCAACCTCCAGCACTACATCCTTTTCCGCTTCTATGGCTTTATTTAAAAGATTAGCTGAGGTTCCGTAAAGTTGCTCGTGCACCTTTGCCCATTCCACGAATTTTCGGTCCTCTATCATTTTTTGGAATTCTGTGGGCGAGACAAAGTAATAATCTACCCCTTCTATCTCATTCTTACGAGGATGCCGAGTAGTGAAAGATACCGAACAAGTAAATGAAGGTGAGTTTTGGAGAAGTCTTTTGCAGAGGGTAGTTTTGCCCGCTCCTGAAGGAGCAGAAATAACCACAATTAAACTCTTCTTTTTAAACAAATTTCTCCTTTTATTCATAGAAAATGATTTTTGAGGATTTAGAGTTAAGCACCAAAGACCTACCTAGATTAGCTAAGTTCTAAATTCCCTCTTACTCATAAGTGGTTGGTTAGTCTATTCGATGTTCTGAACTTCCTCTCTGATTCTTTCTAAATCCTCTTTAATTTGGACAACAAGGCGAGAGATAATAAAAGAATTAGCTTTTGCTCCCATGGTGTTAATTTCTCTATGGAGTTCCTGTAGTATAAATCTTATTTTTTTCCCCACTGACTCTTTCTGCTGCAAAGTGGTTTGTAACTCGCTTAAATGAGATTGAAATCTCAGCTTTTCCTCGCTGATGTCACCGCGTGAGATAAGGAAAGATAGCTCACGGGCGACCTTTTCCCTATCTTCTCCTAATGCCAAAAGGTTCTTCAGGTTTTCCTTTATCTTCTTTTGATAGAGGTTTCGAGCCGTTGGGATCTCTTCTTCCAGGTCGGAAAGTCTTTTTCGGATTCTCTTCAGGTACCGAAGAATACTTTGAAGATGCTCTTTTCCCTCCTTTCCCCTCATTTTGAGAACGTTATTTAGGGCCTTGGTTAAGGTTTTCTCTAGCATGGTCTCTAAATTCTTCTTGATCTGTGGTTTTCTAGGGGGTGAGATTACACCTGGAAGTGCTAAAAGATGGGAGAGAGTCACTCTGTCATTCAGCCCTAGGTTCTGGCAAAGCCCGGAAAGGGCATTTTTGTACGAGGTGACAAGCTCCCGATTTATCACTACTTCAGAGAGGAAAAGGGGTTTCCATTTAGCCTCAACATTAAGATTTACTTTCCCCCGCTTAATTTTTCCTCTGACCAACTGCCTAATTTTTTTCTCCCAGGCAAAAGGAATCGGCTCAGAAGATTTAACTTCTATTTCTAGGAACCGGTGGTTAACTGTGCTTACCTCCACATGGAGATCTGCTTCCTTGCTGCTTTCTCTTCCTTCCCCATACCCGGTCATACTGTACAATTAAAACACTCCCCCCGACTAATCATTATTATACCTTGCCCCTCTCCTCTGTCAAGAACTCCAACCAAAGAATTAATTCAGGCCCTTTTTAATGACCTGCATACTCATTCTCCAGGATTTTGTCCACCTGGTATGAATCCTTAAGCTCCTTTAGGATCTCCTTCAAGGATTTTCCCAGCACATGATGAACAAGGTGGGGATTGATTTCTACCAGTGGTGTAAGGACGAACCTTCTTTTGTGTAGATGAGGATGGGGAACTATGAGGTCAACCTTGTCAACTACTGCATCCTCGTAAAGCAAAAGATCTAGGTCTATCACCCGGGAGGTTTTCTTTTTTTCTCTGATTCTTCCCATCCTTTTCTCAATTTGAAGTAAGGTATCGAGCAGTCTTTTCGGGGATCGTTCTGTTTTCCCTTCCAGAACGCAGTTTACAAACCACCCCCCTTTCATGCCCACCGGCTCGGTAAGGTAGAAAGAGGATATTTTTTCTACTACTATCTTCTCTTTAAGGTGATCCAGGGCGATTTCTATATTCTTAAGCCTATCGCCCTTATTTGAACCTAGCCCGATATAGACGACTGGCATTTATTTCCTGGCCTCAAAATATCTCCCACCACACTTCTCAGAATCCTTGGGGTTCCTGTCCCCTGGTATCTCCACCCCGAAGCATTTACCTTTTTTCTCATCCACCGGCTCATAATGGACACAGTCTCTACATTTTGCCAATTACCGCACCTCCCCTTTCTCCTCTTTTCATCACCATTCCTCTTTGGTAAGTGCTGTTAAAGAAGCCTTTTCCCAGGCTATCGATTCATCTATGATCTCTGGAATTTTTTTATAGCCTTCCTCGTACTGTCTGATAAGCTTTTTCATACTTTTGGACTCTTCCCATAGTTTAACCGCCTGTAAAACAGCTTTACTACGAGTTAATCTCTCCTGCTGCCTGAGCGCCTCCAGTTTCTTAAAATTCTCTTCAGGAATACTTATGGCAAATTTCACTACCTTAATCATGAGGCTCTCCTTGGGAATGATATTTTCATACCCTAGTATGACCATATCCCTATGTCAATCCTATCTTCTTACTCCCCCTTTTGATCTTAATTTGCAGGCTTACCTCACAATAAAGATTTTTCAACTTTCTGTTTCACTCTGCCTCCAGCTGGAAGGAGACATTTCAATCCCCTATTCATCGGGTCTCACTTTCCTACTTCTTTTGGTCGGTAGAGCTGTTTTTCTTCGGCAGGCGGTTCGATCACAAAAGGGCGGGGGATGCTTCGGTATTTACTTAGATGAGAAGAGTCCAGTGCAGAATGAGATTCAAAGACAAAGGAGGAGATGCATTTATACTTCAGCAGGCAGTCAGAGCAATCCTTGGCTCTGTTGATGCAGATAATTTTCCGGAAGACAGAGCCAAATCCTCCCCGAAGGGTAGAACCCTTATAAGGGGGAAGATTTAAGGTCTCCCTAGCCTCGAGGGTGAAAGTATATCTGGCTATGGAGAGCTCTTCCAGGTTTCCCGGGAGCCTAGGGGATTTTTTCAAGTTGTCCAAGCTCCGAAATTCGCGCAGTTTATGGCGATAAATATAATAAAAAACCCCGCTCTTGTCAAATTGACGATGACCTAACCAAATGACACACTTTACAGCCCACCCTTTATCTGTTAGAATAGAGGCAAATACTTAGTGAACCACACCATTGCGAGCGCAAGCGAAGCAATCTCAACCTTCATCAGAGATTGCCACGTCGTCCCGAAGACTTTCGGGACTCCTCGCAATGACAGGAAGGAACGTACTTCACTGAATTTTTACGGATAGAGGAAGAGTTTTTCGGAATGTGCAGAAAGGGGAGGGATGAATGGAGATAGTGCTGGGTTAAATCAAGGACTCAGGCATTTATGGAAAAAAGAGCGAAGTAACCAGACTCAATGAGATGAGAGCAGGCTAAACAAAACGAGGGGGAAGAGGGATGAAAGTCAGTCCAACATATGAGCGCGGCTTAGAAATACATTTACATGGGGCTGGACCGAGCGATGTGCCGGGAGAGGTTTTGAGAGCGATGTCGATGACTACCCTGGGCCACTTAGATTCAGAATTCATCAAAATAATGGACGAAACCCAGACTATGTTAAGAATGGTGTATCAAACCAAAAATCGAATGACCATTCCCATTTCTGGTACAGGAACCTCTGGTATGGAGACCCTGGTAGCTAATCTTATCGAACCCCAAGACAAAGTAATAGTTGTGAGAAACGGATTCTTTGGGGAAAGGATTGGAGATATGGTATCTCGGTTTGGCGGAGAAGTTGTACCCATTGATCTAGAATGGGGAACCGTGGTTACACCTGACCAGATAAGAGAATTTTTTTCTAGAAATAGCTGTCAGGTGCTCTTCTTGGTGCATGCAGAAACATCTACCGGTGCTCTTCAGCAACATATGAGAGAAATTAGTGAGATTGTTCACCAAAATGGTGCCCTATTTTTAGTTGATACGGTAACATCTTTAGGGGGAACAGAATTAAAGATAGACGAGTGGGGAATTGATGCTGCCTATAGTGGAACTCAAAAATGCCTTAGTGTGCCGCCGGGACTTTCTCCCATTACGTTAAATGAGAGGGCCATGGAGAAAGTCCGAGCAAGAAAAGTAAGAAGCTTCTATTTTGATTTAGGGGTGATAGAACAGTACTGGGGTGAGGGACATCAAAGAAAGTATCATCATACCGCCCCGATAAATATGATTTATGCCCTCCATGAAGGACTCAGGTTAGTCCTAGAAGAAGGACTTGAGGCCAGATTCCAGCGTCACACCAGAAATGCTGCAGCCCTTCAGGCTGGGCTTGAAGCATTAGGCTTTACCTATGTTGTGAGAAAACAGGACCAAAGACTTCCTATGCTTCACGCTGTCCACCTTCCTCATGGATTAGAAGATGGCAAACTTCGTGGAGAAATCAGATCAAGCTACCATATAGAGATCGGTGGTGGTCTAGGGAAATTCAGTGGAAGGGCCTGGAGAATTGGACTGATGGGTTACTCGTCAACAGAAGATAAATTACACCGACTTCTCAATGCTATTGGAGAGGTATTCAAGAAATGTGGCATTGTCGGTGATGCAACAGTAGGTTCTCAAGCTGCTAAACCTATTTACAAGAACGCAGAAAGCTGAAGTGATACTTTTGTGGTAATATCCGGTTTCCATCCAGTTTTATGAGCAGAAATGTCGCGGCTTCCCGTAGAGAAAACGAGTGTCAAGGAAGGTTAAAGAAAATTTCTTTTGGCTAGAATGATACTGGACACATTCAGGCAAAAGGTCTACTCAATCTTTACTATTACCTGGCGGTGGCGGGGGCCATCGAACTCACAGAAGTAGATGGACTGCCAGGTGCCCAGGACTAATTGGCTTTTCTCGACGAATATAGTTTCAGAAGAGCCAACTAAAGATGCCTTTATATGAGCGGGTGAGTTTCCTTCCCGGTGTTGATAATCACCGCTCAAGGGGATGATCTTATCCAGTTGATTTAGTATATCTCTTCTCACACTGGGGTCAGCTCCTTCATTGATAAGGATCCCGGCCGTAGTATGAGGAACAAATACCCGGCAGGTCCCCTCTTCTACCTGGGCCTCTTTTACAATACCCTCTACTTGAGGACTAATGTCGATTAACTCTGTCCGGGAATGAGTGGAAAGGGAAAATTTTTTTATCACTTTAGCCTCCTTCTTGTTTCATGAGCTTCTCGGGGGTAGTAATCCTTATGCGAGGATAACCGCTAATCAGATTATAGGCATTTATTCTTCTTTCTACCTGGGTTTTGACCAGATGTGCAAAATCCCAGCTAACAAATATATCCACCTTGTTTACCACTGCCAGTGCTAGATGTAGAGCATCGTTGAAGGCATTGGGGGGGATGATCTTTTCCTCGACATACCTTCTAGCTAGTTTCTCGGCCAAGGGAGGGACCTCCAGGGTAGGGAAATCACTAATTAAGGAGAGGATGGCCTCTCTTTTTTCTTTAGTTTCCAGGGCCTTTATTTCATCAATAGTTAGCCTCGAGATTATCAGCCGGTAGTGAGGAATCTGGGTCTTCCACCACTGACGAGTGATCTTTCGGCGCTGCGGCTGGGAGGTCTCGCAGCAAGCAGAAGGAATGGAGGGATCAAGATAAACACTCTTCATAGATTAAAGTAGTCCATAGTCAGCCAGAGCCTTCTCCAGCCTTTCCTCATTCTCCTTTTTCATCCCATTCAGAGGAAGTCTCCACTCTGGCTCAATCATCCCCAGGCGGGCCATGGCTGTCTTTACTGGAAGAGGATTGGTCTCTATGAACATAGCCCGGGACAGGGGATATGTCTTGTAGTGAAGCTCCTTTGCTTTACTGATATTCCCCTTTAGGTAAGCTTCCACCATTTGCGACATCTCTCCGGGTAAAATATTCGCTAGCACTGATATTACTCCCACTCCACCAAGAGATAGGATGGGCAGAGTATGAGAGTCATTTCCGGAAAGGACAGAAAAGTTAGGGTCGGATAAAGACACAATACTTGATACCTGGTCCATATTACCACTCGCCTCTTTAATGCCTGCTATGTAGGTGAGCTTGCTTAATTTAGCCACCAATGCTGCATCAATATTGACTCCAGTGCGTGAAGGGACATTATAGATGATAATAGGAAGGCCAATGGCCTCTAATTTCCGATAATGAGCTTCCAGACCCTTAGGGGTGGGTTTATTGTAATAGGGAGTGATTACCAGGGCGGCATCTGCACCGGCTTCTTTGGCAAATTGAGTTAACTCTTCGGCCTCATGGGTGCTGTTGGAACCAGTCCCGGCAATTACCGGAACTCGATGATTGACCTCTTTCACAGTTATCTCTACCACTCGTTCGTGTTCATCAAAGGACAAGGTAGGTGATTCTCCCGTAGTTCCACAGGGGACTATTCCATCCACTCCTTTTTCTAGACAAAACCCGATGAGCTTGCGGAAACTATCCTCATCGACCTCCCCCCCTTTGAAAGGGGTAACTATAGCTACATAACATCCTTTGAACATTAGCTAACCTCCCCTTCCCATTTTCCCTCATATACCACTTCTGCCTTACCTTCCAGGGAAACTTGAGTAAAAGTATGGGTGCCTGATTTTTGAAAATATACTTTCAGATCTCCCCCCGGGGGTCTTATCTTCACCGGAGAATTAAGTGCATAAACTAGATTTGCTGCTAAAGCTGTAGCTACTGCTCCGGTACCGCAACTTAGAGTTTCTGCCTCCACCCCTCTTTCGTAGGTTCTCATCCTCACGGTTTCATCCTTTATTTCTGCAAAGTCAACATTGGTGCCCTCTGGCTGAAACTTTCCATGGTATCTTATTCGGGAGCCGAGGCTGGGAAGATCAATCTTTTCTACCTCCCGGACAAAGAGAACAAAGTGAGGTACTCCCGTATCCAGAAAATGGCCCGTGTAGGAGCCATCCCCCAGGTTTATCTCTAAGCTTAACTGAGGCCTGGAAGGATCTTTCATTCTTATGCGGACCCGATTCTTTTTTACCTGGGAGAAAATCTTTCCTGATAAGGTCTCAAAAGAACATTTTTCCCCCACAATTTTCTTAAGGTGGGCAAATCTAGCTATGCATCGGGCTCCATTTCCACACATTCCCGGCTCGCTGCCGTCGGGATTGAAGATACGCATTTTAAAATCAGCTAGCTCAGATTTTTCCAGAAAGAGAACTCCATCTGCTCCAATGCCGGTCTTTCTGGGACATATGGTTCTGGCAAATTCGGGTCTATTCTTGATAAGCTGGAAGCGGTTATCAATGACGATAAAGTCATTGCCACTTCCCTGTAACTTGGTGAAAGGGATGGAACCAGAAAGAACTTTTTTTCCCCTCAGGAAGCGAGCTGAGCGAGATTTAGAACTCAAGGGAGAACCTCTAAAGGAGGAGAATAAGCCTTTAGGAATGGACTCGTCCTTAACAAGGTCTTCATAAATTTCTCGCGCTCGAATTATCCACCAGCGATCCTTCTTTACCAACACTTCTGCTGGTCTGGGTCGAGCATTGTAAGTAAGACTCATGCTAAAGCAATAGGCTCCGGTATCCATGATGGCCAGATACTCTCCTTCCTTGATTTGGGGAAGAGGTCTTTCCTGAGCAAAGAAATCTCCTGACTCACAGACCGGACCTACTACATCTACCACCTCAGGAGAACCCGCCTCCTGAGGTTCTTTTAGTTTTTTTATCTGGTGATAGGCTCCGTAAAGGGATGGTCTAATGAGATCGTTCATCCCCGCATCTACAATGACAAATCTCTTTTGTCCTCTCTTCTTTTTATAAAGTACTTGAGTGATTAAGACCCCCGTCGGTCCTACCAGGAATCTTCCTGGCTCAAGGATTAATTTTGCCCCACTCTTTTTGATCAGTGGGTAGATTTTTTCTGCTAAATCCTTAATATTTAGAGGGAGCTTTCCTTCCTCATAGCTAATGCCAAATCCCCCTCCCATATCCACATATTTTAGGTTCAGCCCCTTTTCTTTAAGAAGTTCAAGAAAATCCAGGATCTTTTCCAGAGCCCTAAGATAAGGCTGAAGGCTGGTTATCTGGGAGCCGAGATGAAAATGAATCCCTACAGGCTCTAGTAGGGGCGATTTTTTAATCCGGGGGTATATTTTCTCTGCTTCATCAAAGTCAAGACCGAACTTATTTTCCCTCTTACCGGTGGTGATGTAGCGGTGAGTTTTCGCATCCACATCAGGGTTTATGCGCAAAGAGATTCTGGCGGTGTGGTTTAATTGGCGGCTGAGCTTTTCTATTAATCTTAACTCTCCCTGTGACTCCACGTTAAACATAAAGATGTTCTCTCTTAGGGCGTATTCTATCTCGTCTTCTTTTTTTCCCGGTCCAGCGAAAACTATTTTTTGGGGAGGGAATCCAGCCTGAAGGGCTTTGTAGAGCTCTCCTCCTGAGATAATGTCTGCCCCCGCATCTTCGGTGGCCAGAATTCGGCAAAGGGTAAGATTTTCATTGGCCTTGAGGGAGTAACAAATTAAGGGAGAGAGTTTGCTGAAGGCATGGCAGACTTCCCTGTAACCATCGATTAGGCTATTACAACTGTAAAGATAAAGGGGAGTTCCTACCTCCTCGGCCACCTGGCCAAGTGGTACCTCTTCGCAGAAAAGCTGCCTGGCCTTATAGTGAAAATGGCTTTTTCTATTAGCTGGCAATGGGATTTTCTCCTTGCTCCAGTTTCTCCCTGGCCAGTTTTATCTGTCTGGCCAGGGACTTTTTTCCGGTACCCCCGGTTGATTCTTTATTAAAAACAGATTCTTCCAGCTTTATCCTTTGAAAAACATCGGCCTCAAAAAGAGAAGAAATCTTTTGATAGTCCTTCAAAGTTAGATCCTCAAAACTCTTATTTTCCTTTAAACAGTGCTTAACCAATTTTCCCACCATTCCGTGAGCTTCTCTGAAAGGAACACCTTTCTCTACCAGATAATCAGCCAGGTCCGTAGCAGCGAAAAAGCCCTTTTGGGCCTGTTTTCTCATATTCTCATGGTTTAGCTTTATCTTACCCGTTAGCTTGGTGTAAATTTTTAAACATTGCTTGATAATCTTCATCGCCTCAAATAAAGAAGATTTATCTTCCTGGAGGTCTCGATTATAGGAGAGAGGAAGAGCCTTCATGGTGGTGAGAAGAGAGAAAAGATCCCCATAAACTCTGGCCGTTTTTGCTCGGATGAGTTCGGCCACATCAGGATTCTTTTTCTGCGGCATGAGACTGGAACCTGTGGTAAAGGCATCACTTATTTCAACAAAGGAGAAGGCAGGAGATGACCAGAGGATGAGATCCTCTGAGAGACGGGAAAGATGCATCATTAAAAGAGCCATACAACATAGAAATTCAATAATATAATCACGGTCACTCACGGTGTCCATACTGTTCTCAGTAATGAGGGGAAAATTTAAAAGCTTGGCCACATAGGCTCTATCAATGGGCAAAGACGTTCCCGCCAGAGCCCCTACCCCCAGGGGAAGGACATTGACTCGGGCATAGCAGTCTTTTAGCCGTAGTTTATCCCTTTCTAGCATCCAAAAATATGCCAAAAGGTGGTGAGAGAAAAGAACTGGCTGGGCATATTGTAGGTGCGTATAGCCGGGTAGGATAACCTCCCTGTTTTTTTCGGCAAACTCGAGGATCACCCTTTGGAAATTAGATATAAGGCGGAGGATTGCACTTATTTCGTCTCTCAAGAAAAGTCTTTCATCCAGGGCTATCTGGTCATTTCTGGATCTTGCCGTGTGAATCTTTTTGCCAGCCTCCCCGGCTCTTCTTATTACCTCCTCCTCTATGGCCATATGAATGTCTTCTTTTCCGGTGAAGTCAAGCTTTCCCTCATCTAGGTCTTTTTTTATCTCTTCCAGGGCCAGGATGATCTTTTGAGCCTCCTTTTCCTCGATGATCCTCACCTTGGAAAGCATTTTGACATGAGCAATGCTTCCGGCTATATCGTGGGGATAGAGTTTCTTGTCCACGTCAATAGAGGAGGTAAAATCCTTCACCAGCTCATCGGTCTCCTCACTGAATCTTTCAGCCCATAAATCCATGCATCACTACTCCCGACCTTCTTTGAAGATTCGCCTGATTTTCTCGATCATTTATCTATTGCAGGAGGTACAGCTTGGTACTTGACAGGTGGCACAGCTGCTCGTTCCAGCCAGTGGGCCTTCTTTGGTTCTCCCGCTGATGAATCGAGGAAGAAGTTTTTTCAGTTGGGAGCTACCGCATTTTGTGCATTTAAGTTCATTTTCCTTGCCCAGATTTACCAAGCGGGTGAACTCTTCACCGCACCTGCAGCATTGGTATCGATATAAAGGCATTTTTGGCTTACCTCCTTGGGCTTTCCCTTTGTATTAGCTCGATCTGGATACTCAAGTTTAGTATAATTTGGTGGAGCTGTCAAATTGACTCTTTTAGAAAAATCCCTTATTATGGCTTAGTGAGCTTATTGGAAACCAAAGTTTTTGAATGATTGAAAAAAAATGAGGAAAAGACTGACTCTAAGGTATAAAGACGGGGAGATTGAGGTAAAAATTCCCCTGGGAAATCTTATATATGCTATAAAGCCAGAGGACCTTCCTGGACTGGAGAATGAGCGAAAATCCATTAAGCACTCACTAGAAAATCCCATAGGCTCAGCTCCTCTATCTCAGCGCGTAAAAAAATGGACGAAGGTAGTTATCACGGCAGATGATATTACTCGGCCCACACCTCGAGAGAGGATTCTTCTCCCCCTCCTGGATAGATTAAATGAAGTTGGCATACCTGATAAAGATATCACGGTGCTGATTGCTCTGGGAACCCATCGTTATATGAGCAAAGAGGAGATAGATCACTGTTTTGGGAAAAGGCTCATGGCAAGAGTAACCATCTTAAACCATGAGTGGAAGGATGAGGCTAATCTTGTCTACCTGAGCTCAACTCCCAGGGGGATACCCATCTCCATTAATAAGATTGCCCATGAGGCTGATTATCTAATCGGGGTGGGTAGCATTGTTCCTCATTCTCTTGCTGGCTATGGAGGAGGGGCTAAGATAGTCCAGCCTGGAATTTGTTCTTGGGAGACCACGGGGAAAACTCATCTTCTGGCGGTAGAAAGAAATGACTTTTTTGAAGTTGCAGGAAATTCGGAAAACGAGGCCAGGTTGGAGATGGAGGAGGTGGCAAGAATTGCTGGACTGAATTTCATTGTTAATGTGGTACTCAATGGCAAGGGAGAGATAGTTAAGGTAGTTTCCGGTAACCCAGTGAAGGCTCATAGAGAGGGAGTAAAAGTAGCCAGGAAAATTTATGAGCACAAAATACCTGAGTTAGCTGATGTGATTATAGCAAGTGCCTATCCTGCTGATATAGACTATTGGCAGGGTGCCAAGGCTCTCTCCTATGCCCAAAACGGCCTTAGAGAAAAGGGCACGGTTATCCTTCTAGCTTCCTTTCCCGATGGTATCTCTCCCACGCACTCTGAGCTTGGAAAATACGGAGATAGGCCATATGATGAGATAAAGCGGCTAATTAAAGAAAACAAGATCCAGGATCTCGTCTGTGCCTCCACCTTATTTTGCCATGCGCGGATTAGAGCTCGCTGTGAAGTTATCTGCCTTTCGGAGGGACTGTCTATAGAGCAAAAGGAAAGGCTTGGCTTCAGGCACGCTGATAGCCTGAATGAGGCATGGGAGATGGTCTTAGCAAAGTATGGAAAAAAGGTGAAGACAGGACTCATAGACTATGGAGGTGATATGCTGGCCAGGCTTGGTTAAGAGATTCAAACTTTGGTAGTTTAACTTGCTTTGGGAAGATTTAAGCAAAAGGAGAAAATGGTTTGAAGGCGATTTTAAAAAAGAAAGAGACTGTCGGTTTTGATCTTGAGAAGATACCTGTACCTGAGCCTAAAGAGAAGGAGATTCTGGTTAAAGTGAAAGCCGCTGCTATATGTGGCTCAGATTTGAAATTATATAAATGGACCCCCAAAATCAGGAGCCTGGTGAAATCCTTACCTTTTATCCCCGGTCATGAGTGCTCAGGTGTAGTGGTAAAAGTAGGCAAAGAAGTTAAGACGGTAAAACCAGGAGATAAGGTAGCGGCGGAAACCCATATCCCTTGCGGAAAGTGCTGGCAATGTCGGCATAACCGCCCCCACACCTGCCAGAATATGGAACTTTTTGGTCACACTGTAAACGGCTGTTTTGCTGAATACTGTGTAATACCCCTGGTCTCCACCAGGAAGCTGCCTGATGATCTACCTTTTGAGAAAGGATGTCTTCTTGAACCAATGGGGATCCCCTTGAGGGCTGTATACGAAGGAGAAGTAGAGGGAGATTCTGTAGTAGTTATAGGGTGTGGGCCTATCGGGCAATTTGCGGTAGGAATTTCGAGGGTAAATGGGGCCGAAAAAATTATCGCTAGCGATATTAACGAGAAAAGGCTAAACATAGCCAGGAGAATGGGAGCAACCCATCTAGTTAATCCACAAAAAGAATCTCTCATAGATAGAGTTTTATCCCTGACCAACGGAAATGGAGCAGGAGTAATAATCGAGGCTTCAGGTAATGCTAAAGCCTTAGAGAAAGCATTTAATTACTTAAGGATTGGGGGGAAGTTATTTATGATAGGTCATCCTGAGGAGCTTTTAAAGATTGATGGATCTTCTCAGATTATTCTCAAGGAAGCCAGGGTCATAGGACTGTTTGGAAGGGAAATATGGAGAACCTGGGAGATAGTCGAGAATCTTCTTTCCACGGGGAAACTCAATGTAGGTCCTATCGTTACTCATAAGTTTTCCTTAAAGGACTTCGAAAAGGCCTTCCATATGGCGATTTCCGGCCAGGGATGCAAGATACTTCTCATTCCTTGACAACTTTAAAGGAGGCAGTCAATGGCTGTTCTTATTACGGGAGGTTATGGACAATTGGGGTCCTGGCTTACCTACCAATTTGCCAGGGAGGAAAAAGAGGTTATAGTCCTTGATGTGGTAGATAAAGACCTTGATTATCTAAGGGAAGTAAAAGATAAGATTAGATTTATTCGGGCAAGTGTGCTCGATTTTCCAAAACTGGTGGAAGTATTTGTCCGATATAATGATAAAATTGAGGGGATTATACACACAGTAGCGATAACTGCCGATCCCTCTTTTGAGGGAAACCCTCACCAGGGTCTTATGATAAACCTGACCGGGACAGTCAATATGCTCGAGCTAGCCAGGCTATTTAAGATTAAAAAATTTGTATATGTGAGCTCGGGAGCAGTGTACGGAGAGGTAAAAGACAACCCTTCTGAACTTATCCATCCTCTTCATCCCGGCGACCTATATGGTGCCAGCAAGGTAGCCGCAGAGCTCATTGGCCAGCAATATGAACGTCACTATGGCCTTGATTTTCGGAGTGCTCGTCTTTACTTTTTCTTTGGCCCGGGAAGGCTTCCTTCCCAGCAAACTGAGCTGTTTAAGAGCCTTTTAGGACCTCTGGAGGGTCTTCCTGATCTAAAGCTGGAGAAAGGTGCTGATCAGAGACTGGGATTTACTTACGTTAAAGATGCTGCCTATGGAACTTATCTTCTCTACCAGGCTGAAAATCTCAAGCACAAATCGGTGAATATCTCTTCTGAGCAGCCGATTTCTTTTCCACAGATGATAAGTTTGGCTCAAAAGTACAGTGATAAACCCACTCAGGTAGAGATAGGGCCGGGCAAACTCTTACCTCGAGGAGAGACTTTGAATATCTCTCTTGCCAAAGAGGAACTTGGATTTTATCCCCAATATACTGTAGAGGAAGGTATGCGTGAATATGCCCGGTGGGTAAGGAAAAATAAAGAGAGGGAAAAAACTTAACCGTCTTTTATTATAGAATCAGATAGCTAAACTGTAAATAAAAATGCGATGAGGAAGGATTAGAGAGGACGTAAGATGGCTAGATATGTCATTGGCGGTGATGTGGGCTCATCTGGGTACAAAGCAGTCCTTCTGGATATGGAAACCGGTGAGGTTAAGGCAACTGCTAGTGTGGTTTATGAAGTGAACTGGGTTAAGCCAAGCTGGGCTCAACAAGATCCCATTCTCTGGAAAAGAGCATTTATAAAGGCAACTAAAAGGCTATTAAAAAATGCAGGAATTGCAAGTAAAGAAGTTGAGGGGATTGCTTTTTCCGGTCAGCAGCACGGAGCAGTGGTAGTGGATAAGGATAATCAACCTTTGTATGAAGCCATTTTATGGTGTTGTCAAAGGAGTGCTCAGGAATGTAAGGATATAGAAGAAAGTGTAGCTAAAGAGACTGCCAGAACAGATGCTTATGTTGAAGAGATTGGTATGCATGCTATGCCTGGTTTTCAAGGACCAAAGGTACTCTGGATCTACAGGCATCTGCCTCAGGTTTATAAAAGGACAGAACAACTTTTATTTCCCAAGGACTGGCTAAAGACAGAGATCAGCCGAGAAAAAAGGTGGGCAACAGAACTTTCTGATCTTTCTGGCTCGGGCTATCTAAGGCTAGATGGCACATTGTCGGAATTAGTAATGGAGGTTATGAAATTAAATTCTCGCTGGGTACCGGAGATTCTTCCTTCTACTTCTCAGGTAGGTACTGTTTCAGAGGGAATAGCTAAAAAGACAGGCTTAGATGTGGATACCAGAATCTTCGGTGGAGGAGGAGATAATCCGTGTAGTATGCTAGGCAATAATGCCTATCTTCTAGAGAGTGTGGGTACCTCAGGTACCTTTTCCGTCAGGGTTAAACAGCCCATCGTGGATGGAACCCTGCACCCTTTCATTCTTCCTGACGATAGATTTAATCATCCCTGGGGACCAAGACAGCCCTTACACTGTATTATTGATGCGGCCAGTGCCATAGATTATATCGCCGAGAAGGTTTATGGAAAAGGTAGGTTCACTTACGAGATGCTTAACAGAGTTGCCAGAAATACGCCGACAGGATCCAATGGCAAAATCATTATTCCTTTTATCCATGGACAAAGGGTTCCCTATGCGCCTCAGGGTAAACTCTACCTCAAGGGATATGATCCGACTAAGGATAAAAAGGAAGATTTGATTCGTGCGGTAATGGAGGGAGTAGCCTATGCTATGAAGTATGGCTTTGAGCTCTTACAAAGAGGTATGCAAAAGCAGAAAATAGCTGAGCCGAAAAGAATTACCATTACCGGGGGCGGTTCTAAAGGCGAAGAAGCTAGCCAGATAAGATCGGATGTTTACGGCAAGGAGCTTATCAATCCTCATACTGAGGGTGCCGCGGTTGGTGCTGCCTACATTGCTGCAGCAGGAGTGCTTGATGAGCCAGTAGAAGAGGTATCAGCCAGGTTATTTGAAAGAGGGATTCAACTCAGCCTGCAAAAACCCACTTTTGTAATTCCCCGGGATGAAAACATCAGGCTGTATGAAGAGGGCTATCAAAGATATTTAGAAATTCTTGAAGAGGCTATGGAAAATAACTTTGAGCAAAAATGGTAGAATTCAGGAAAACTTATTCTGGAGATTGAGAACCCTGAGATTTCAACTGGGCGGCTTTTTCATGGTACTCTGCTGCCTGTAAATACATCCCTTTCTCTGCATACAGGTCCCCTAGCAGCTCATGGGCCTGAGCATCCTGTGGGTTAATCTTTATTACCTCCCTCAAGTTTTGTTCAGCAAGATCGTACTTTTTCTCTTCAAAGTAGATAAGGCCTAAATTGAAATAGGCATCTGGATTGTCTGGATGATATTGGGTCTCCTTTTTATAACACTCAATAGCTTGCTCGTTTTTACCTTGCTTGTAGTAAATATTTCCCAGACGAGAGTAGGTGTCTTGAAAAACAGGTTTCAGTTTTAAGACCTCTTGAAACTCTTCAATTGCTTGCCCGTACTTTTGCATCTGTATGTAGATGTGAGCTAAATTATAATGGAAGACAGGTTCATCTGGTTTTATTTGTGCTGCTTTTTCTAGCTCCACTTCTGCTTTAGGATACTCTCCTTGTTCCATATAAATGTTAGCCAGATAGGCATGGGCATCACTATTTTTGGGTTCGAGCTCCTTCACTATCTCAAACTCTTCTTTTGCTTTCTCATAGTTTTTCTGTTCAAGATGGACCCTTCCTAGGTAAAGATGAGAATCTACATCTTTAGGATTTTGGCTGACCGCTTTCTGAAGTGCTTCCAAAGCCTTTTCCCAACGATGGAGTTTAAAATAGCCTATTCCCAAACTCGTATACACTCTCTTTAAATCAGGGTTAAGATCAATAGCTTTTTCAAAGTTCTCCATCGCTTTTTCGTATTCTCCCTGCCAGTAAAGGATTTGGCCTAAATTGTATCGGGCCAGAGCATCGGAAGGGTTAATGCTTATTTCTTTCTCATACTCAGTTATAGCTTTTTCAGGTAGTTGTCGATAGGAAAATAGGTTTCCTAATAACAAGTGAATCCCTGGATAGGCTGGTTTAAGTTTTAGACAGACCTTAAGCTCCTCAGTAGCTTCCTCGTATTCCTTGAGTTCGAGGTCGGTTAAAGCTAAGTTATAGTGGGCTTCAAAGTTATCTGGCTCCAGTTTAACAGCCTGCTCGAAGGCTTGCTTAGCTTTGGTGTACTCCTTCAGGTGATAATAATCCAGTCCGAGCTTAATGTACGGTGCCGAGTTTTGTTCTGGATATGCCAATCCTGAGGAACATAAGATTATCCCCAGGCCTATCAGAAATGAAAACACCGCTATTTTCTTCAATTTTTATCCTCCTTGATCAAAGTAGATCCTCTAGCTGATAAACAATTTGTAGTTCTACAGTGAGAGAATTTTTCTGCCAGGAAGAGGGAAAAGGAGAAAAAGGTGAGGTATCTTTTATCAGTTTTTCTGCGGCGCGATTGAGCACTTCGTAACTACAGGAAGATACAACTTCAGTCTTTATTACTTCGCCGCCCGAATTAATCGTGAATCTGACCCTTATTCTTCCTTCCCATCCGCGTTGCCTGGCAACCGGCGGATATTTTTTGGTGGTATTAATTAACTTTCGAATCTTTTCTGCATATTCTCTTAGCTGAAGACCCTCAGTAAGGAGCTCTGTATCTTCTCTCAGGGTCCTGATTTCTTCTCGGTGAAAATCTGGCTCAGTGGTCAGAGGTGAGAATTTCTTTTCTTCTACGATGGGGGAATAACCATGAATCCTTGGCTGCACAATCGGATCTAAGGAAGAGGACAAAATTTGATGAGGATAACAGTTCTTTTCGGTAGGCAAAAGTAGAAATTTTCTTTGCCTTAGCGGTAGAGTTTGGTTTAAACCTACAGGCTCAGTAGCTAAACTTGGGGTATGGTCGGCCAGTCTTTTTTGGCTCAAGTTTTCCTCCCTTGCAAGATAAAGGCCTCCTTTAATTTTCCTGAGGAGAGGAGATTTTTCCGCCCCGGTTAAGGCTGAGAAAGATGAAAGGATGTTGGCTTCGTCAATTAAAAGATTCACTCCCGGGGTTTTACCCACCATCTTGGGTGTTCCTTCTCTGAGAGGGTTAGATTCTGGGATTGGCACAGGCGCCTTTATTGGTGAGGAAAACAGGAATAGAAACTCTCTTTTTCCGTTGTCGGATACCTCTTCGGGAGAAAGGATCCTCTCCTGAGATCTCAGGTTGGAAGAAATAGAGGGCTTTATCGTGCGAATCGAAGATGGCTTGAGTAGCTCCCTATTCTCTTTTCTGGATGCAAGGGTTAAGGGAGAGAGTATGGATTTTCCCAATGATTCCCTCAGGTGATGATTTATTTTAGGCAAAGAGATAATATAGTCTACTTTTATACTTTTGACATAGTTGGCAGACTTTGGGGGAGAAGGAGAAAAAGGGGCTGTAAGAAGTCCCAAATGAATGAGTATGGAAATGAGAAGAGAAAATGTCTCCACTTTCAATTTACCCACTCTGTTTTCCTTGTCAGCCCCCACTTTCCCCCTTTTTACTTTCTTTCTAGAAGTCAATTTTCATCCCCAGATTGATTCTTCTACCCGGCATGGGGTAATCCCTGAACACCTGGTATGACTCATCCAGTAGGTTCTCCCCCCTGGCAAAGACCTCAACTTTCTTGGTTAACCTTTGAGAAAGCTTGACGCCAACGAGATTATAGCCCTTTAATTTCTGGGTGTTTTCTCTATTAGTGTATTGCTCACTTATCTTCTCTGCCTCTATGTAGATGCCTAATCCAAAATCTGTCTCATATTCCAGGCTCAAGCCCATTTTGTATTCCGGTGTATATGCCAGATAATTTCCTTTATACTCCTCACCCTCATCCTTACCCTGTTGATAGAGATAATTTAATCCGAGAGATAACCTCGGGGTCAACTGGAATCTAAGCTCCGATTCTATACCCTGATTATGAGCTTTGTCTACATTGGTAGCCTGCCAGTACCAGGGCGAAATCTCCACCCAGTTGATCAACTGGTCAGTTTTTCTATCAAACCAACTTATCCTGGCAAGCAGAGGCAGGTTAAATTTATGCTCCAATCCCAACTCATAACCTCTGGATTTTTCTGGTTTAAGATCTTCGTTTCCAAATAGACCCATTCCCCACCCCCAATCCTCATACCAGTAAAGTTCATTCACCGTAGGGGGCCTGAAAGCCTGACCATAAGAAGCACGAAGGCGGGTATTGTGTCCCAAAAGGTAAAGGAGGCTCACTCGAGGACTAGACTGGGAAGCGTAGGCAGACGGGTTATCGTACCTCAGTCCCGGGACAAGGACTAAGCGGGGAGAAAGGTTCATCTCATCCTGAAGATAAAGAGAAACCATATCTATCTTCCGGGGGCCACCAATTCCGGAAGTTCCATCAATAGTGGTAAATTTGACGCGATCCTGCTTTAGCTCCAAACCCGCCGTGGGAAGATGCTTTCCCCAGGGAAGACTATACTGTATTTGCATACCACTGGCAAGATCTTCGGTTGTATCCTTCGTTGGGCCGCCCCAGATTTCAGGGTCTTTGTAACATATTTCGTATTCTTCAATAAACGTTTTAGCAAGGAAACGAGATCCCCCTTTTAAATCTTTGTGGTAGGAGAGATCCAAAAAGTTCTTTTTGTCCTCTTCTTGGGCACTAGGAGTGGGATAAGTAGTAGAACCAGGAACCCCGCTGTCTCGATGAGAGTAACCAGCAAATAAAGAGAACCCCGATGAATCATCAACTTCGTAAGTGAGCTTGGCTGTTGCATGTGTCTCGTTGGAGCTACTATTTTCTCTATCTCCGGCTGAATCTCCCAGCTTAGCTGTAAGAAAGTATCCAGTCTTACCTAGCTTTCCACCATGGGTAAGGCTGTATTCACTGGTTTCATAGGTGCCATAGGAAGCTCCGATCCGGGTCTGCCTATTTTCAGGTGCAGGTTTGGTAATGATGTTGATCACGCCACTCAGGGCATTAGCTCCGTAAAGAGAGGAAAAAGGACCTCTAATTACCTCGATCCTTTCAATGTTTTGTACCGGAAGAAAACCAAGATCTACGGTTCCGGAAGCGGCGGGATTCAATTCTCGTCCATCCATTAGAACTAAGACTTGATCTGCTGCTGAACCGCGAATATGTGCTGTAGTAAGCGAACCCGGACCCCCGTAAGCGGTCACTCTCATTCCCACAACATTTTCTAATGTTTCAGCCACCGTGGAAGAACCGGTTTGTTCGATCTCTTTTTCAGTGATGACCGTGGTGCTTACCGGAACATCCTTCAATAAATGGGGAGTACGGGTAGCGGTAATAACTATTTTTTCTAGCTCTAAGATGCTTTCTTCTTTATTTTCCTCAGCCCCTGCCCAACCAGAAGTAACAAGCACTAAACCCAAAGTTATCATAAGTAATCGGGTAAGTAAAGACATGATTCTCTCCTTTTCTCTTATTCTCTGTATCTGAAACGCAAACCTACATACTCCATCCTTCCAAGTGACTCTTTAATTACTCATAAAACCACCTCCCATAAAAAACCCCCAGCCTTCCCGATAAAGAAAGCTGGGGTTCTATTATTCAACAAAAAACCCTCATTACCTTTTATGCGAAGAAGGAGGGTACGCGTACATAGGCAGGTCTTCTGGCTCCCGGTGACCTCAATCTTGAGTTTTTCTACTCTCCGCGCCTTCCCATCTCACTGGCTCATCAAAATTACTACCTCAAGCGACAGTGGCCTCGTGCGGATTTCGCTACCGGCTACAGCGGCGCAACCGCGAGGGTTTCTCACCCTCTTCCCTTTTAAGCCCACATAGGGCACCTATATAATTCAACCAGAACAGTAAAGAACAGATATTTTATAATACTATATCAAAATTTTTTGTCAAATTGAACGTTCCAAATTTTTTTATTTTCTTTCTTTCAGGCAAAAGAGCAGAAGTAAAGCGGAAGCGAAGGCCAGAGTGGCTCCATAGGAAAAGGTAGCCATTGAGCCCCGGAAACGCCAGAGCATACCGGCCATCAAACTTGCCGGAAATGAAGCTAACCCAACCGATGTGTGATAAACACCCAGGGCTGTCGCCCTTATTTTTTGGGTAGCAAGATCAGAGGCAAATGCTCTGGAAACCGATTCAAACACGGCAACGAACACGCCGTATAAACCAAAAAGTACCCAGGCATAAGTGGCACTGAGGGCTAATATAAATCCCAAGCATACTATTCCAAAAAGAGCATACCCAAAGGTGAGCACTTTCCTTCTTCCGTATCTATCGGAAAGAACTCCTGCTGGTATGGCGGAGAAAGCATAGGTAATATTATAGAGGAGCCAGACTAAAGGTATTATGAGAGCGGGTATTCCTAAATCTTGTGCCCGTAAGATTAAGAAAGCGTAACTAAAGTTGCCCAAAGCGAACAGAACAGCGATTATAATGAATATCTTAAACCGTCGATCCACTAATTTAAGACTTAATCTGGGAGATTTCCTCATCCCTTCATCTATTTTCTTTTTCTCTTTTACAAAGACTATGATAACTAAAACAGCAACAGCGGCAGGAATTACTGAGACTAAAAACACTTTGCGAAAGTCATTATGAAATTGGGCAAGAAATACAAAGGCTAACAAAGTTCCCATAATTGCTCCTAATCTGTCCATCATCCGATGGAAGCCAAAATACTTGCCCCTTCCTTTCCTATCGATTGCATCGGCAATGAGGGCATCCCGGGGAGAAGTCCTTATCCCTTTTCCCACGCGATCCAGGAACCTACCCATAAAAACATGCTGCCAGATAGTAGAAAAACCAAATATAATTTTGCTCAAGGTAGAGAATGTATAACCCACAAAGACCAACCCTTTTCTCTTTCCAAGCTTGTCAGAGATCCAGCCAGAAAATACTTTCAGTATGCTGGCCGTACTTTCAGCGGTTCCTTCTATTAAACCGATAACCTCTTTTCCTGCTCCCAGGACATTAGCCAAAAATAAGGGTATTAAAGGGAAAATCATCTGGCTACTTATGTCGGTAAAGAGACTCACCCACCCCAGTGAAAGTACATTTTTATTAATTCCAAAAATTGATCTGTTTTGCTCGGACATAGATTCCCTCATTTAGGGAACTACCTTTTTTCCTTTCCGTTAAAGATCCTCCTATAGCCCAGGTTTAAAGTGAGGGCAGGAAGTGAATATTTCCACCTTCTTCCTCTGGATAAACTGGTCAGTCTCTTAAAAATAGAAGAAAGACGATAGATCCTCTGATAGGCCCAGTCAAATCCTTGTTTTAGTTCTTGAGGAGTCATTAATTTTGGTTTAAAGACCACATGGGCCAGGTCATAATTTGACCAATTTCTATCTATAATTCTATTTTCTTTTTCTAATTTTTCATACAATCTTGTTCCTGGTAAAGGAGTGAGAATGCTGAATTGAATAGCATCTATTTTTATCTTTTCTATGAATTTAACTGTTTTTTTAAAGATACTTTTATCATCGTGATCAAAGCCAAAGATAAACGCTCCTTCAATTGATATCCCAAACTGGTGGATTTTTTTAATAGCCTTCTCGTAGAATTTTATCTTATTTTGAGATTTATCAGCTTCCACCAGGGAGGCTTCAGAAATTGATTCAAAACCAATGAATAGCCCTTTACATCCGCTGGCTGCCGCTAGCTGGAGAACGTCTTCATGCCGGGCTATGTTGATAGAAGATTGCCCTATCCATAAAAGCTTATAGGGTACCAAAGCCTTAAACAGCTCCCGGGCGTAGGCAATATTCCCGACAATGTTATCATCGAGAAATCCCAGAAAGCGCGTTTTTAGGGGTTTACTTACCATACCTTTGATTTCTTCTATGACTTTTTTTACAGGACGAAAGCGATATTTTTTGCCAAAAAACTTAGAGACCGAACAAAAACTACAATCAAAAGGACAGCCTCTGGTCAATTGCAAGAAACGACTAAGAAGATAGCCTTTATCCTTAATGAGCTCTCTTCTGGGAATGGGTATCTTCACCGGATCCGGCCTCCGGGAATTTCGGTAGAAATTAGCCAGTGCTTGCTTTCCTCCCCTTTTAAAATCCTCAATTAACTTCTCCCATAATCCTTCTGCCTCTCCTATTACTACTGCATCTGCATGCTGAGCTGTTTCCTCGGGTAAAACTGTCGCATGTATCCCCCCAAAGACCACCGGGACCCCTCTTTCTCTAAATGTATCCGCTATTTCGTAAGCACGGGGACTGGAGGCGGTCATAGTAGTTATCCCTACCAGGTCAACCTTCTTATCAAAATCTATCTCTTCAATATTCTCATCAATTATCTCCACTTTTACATCCTTAGGAGTCAAGGCAGATACAATAAGAAGATTATGAGGAGGAACTTTAAAGATTCTACCTCTGCCCATTCTCTTAATTTTTGTCTCTTTTTTCCAGGTAGGTGAAATCAACAGTATTTTCATATTTCCTCTTCCTTTTTTGAATGATTTTCCATTTTATGCCTGCCTTTTCAAAGTATAGCTAGCTGCATCATCTCACCCCAACCTCCCTTGGCGATAGGCAGAAATATAATCCATGCAGTATTCATCCCATCCAAGGACTGCTCGAGCTGACAGTAGAATATTCATCATTCCGCGCTCACAGGGGTCAATAATTATCCCATCACATCCGGCTGCCATAAGCATAGCCAGAAAAACTTTATTTAAGTTATCCCGTAAGGGAAGCCCGAAGGAAATATTTGATAATCCAAGAGCAATGTGAGCTTCGGGGAATTCTCTTTTGGTAGCCATAATAGCATCTAAGATAAATCTTGCCTGTCCCGGATTGGTTGAGGCGGGACGGACAAGATGATCGAAATAAACTTTATCCAGAGAAATCCCTTCTTCTTGAATTATCTTTGCTAAATTCCTGGTGATTTTCATCCTTCCCTCATAATCTTCAGGCATACCGTTATCATCCATGGTTAAGGCAATTACACCTGTTTTATATTTCTTTACCAAAGGCAGGATATCTTCGATACGCTTTTTTTCTCCGGTTATAGAGTTTATTATAGTTCCTGGTCTATTGCAAAGCTTAAGCCCCTCTTCCAGTGCTAGGGAGTTAGCTGAATCAAATACAAGGGGAAGCTTTGTTGCTTTAGATACCACCTCTGTTAACCATCTCATATCATCTACTTCCTTTGATGGGTAACCACCGGCATTAATGTCTATATGAGTGGCACCTGCTTCAGTCTGTTTACGTGCTTCTACCACAATAAAATCAGCATCTCTTTCCCATACCTTTTCTTTAATTTTTTTTTGCGTCATATTAATGCGTTCTCCAATAATTGTGAACATAGCTTTTTCTCCCCGCAATGACAGTAAGTCACGCAACTTAATCCGGAAACGAATAATAGATTAACCAGAAAATTTAATCACTGTTTCCAGATATTTTTTAGCTACATCAATGTAACTAGGGACTTCTTTAGCAATTAAACGGATATGCTCAGGGGTAGTTCCGCAACATCCTCCAATCATACTTACTCCTGCTTTTATCAAGTCAGGAATAAATCTTACCATCTCTTCCGGAGTTTCCCGATAGACAGTTTTTCCCTCTTCTAGTTGAGGAGATCCTGCATTTGGTTTTATCCACAAAGGCAGGGTAGTAGCAGGACGTATAATATGGGCTATTTCAACCATATTCTGGATTCCGGAGCCACAATTTGCTCCTACTATGTCGGCTCCCGCCTTTTCTAATTCAACCACTGCTTTTCCTGGAGTTATGCCCATTATTGTAGCATATCCTCTTTCTCCTTTTTCAAAAGTCATAGATACTGCCACTGGAAGTGTAGAATTCTCTCTAACAGCTTTTAGAGCACACTTAGCCTCATTAAGATCTGTCATTGTCTCAACAATTACTCCATCAGCACCTCCTTCTACAAAAGCCTTAACTTGCTCTGAAAAACAAGAAATCATTTCATCCTCTGTAGCCACGCCTAAAGGCTTCAGGAATTCGCCAGTGGGGCCAATGGAGGCAAATACTAAGGAATCCTCCGCTATCTCCTCAGATAACTCCACACCTTTTTTATTTATCTCTCTTACTTTCGATGAAACACCGGCTTTTTTCAATTTAAAATAATTGCCGCCAAATGTATTGGTCAATATAATATCAGCTCCAGCTTCTCGATAAGCTCTGGCAATGGCCCGGATATCATCAGAGCGGTCTAGATTCCACAGCTCTGGACACTCACCAGGCGCAAGTCCTCGCTTTATCATTTCTGTTCCCCAAGCTCCATCTAACACTAAAATTCCCCTGGAAAACAGCCTTTTTTTCCAGTCTTTTGTCATCTTTCTTTCCTTTTTATTTTATCTGATTTTCTTCTAATAAGCCTTCAATGTCAAGATGTATTTTTCAGGAGTTCCCCTAAATTCTATCTAAAATTTTAAGCTTTGTCACGCAAAAATCCTTTTCCCTTTGTTATCTTCTCAATTCTTCTTTGATTCAGAACTTCTGGAAAAACTATATGAAATTTTTTGGGAATGTCCAGCCGAGATTCTTGACAAATCTGTCTTGATAACGTAAATTAGAAGACGATTTGAAAAGTAGGTTAGGTATGAGATGAGCAGATGAAGGGAATTGGGTGAAAGTCCCAAGCAGTGGCGCTGCTGTAATGGGAAACGAAACCTCACAAACCACTGGAACATGAAGTTCTGGGAAGGGAGGGAGTAGGCTGTCCCTAAGCCAGAAGACCTATCTGCTTTTCTAGCCATTCTTCCCTTTGCGCATCACAAAGGAAGTGGTTTTTTTTGTGAAAGTTGAATTAGAAGGAGAATCTTTCCACAAAATGGCTAAACTTATCTTTATTACTGGAGGAGCCAGGAGCGGGAAAAGCAGATTTGCCGTAAGACTGGCTAAACAGTTGGCTAGCAAGGTAACCTTTGTAGCTACAGCTATGGCAAAGGATGAAGAGATGCGGGAGCGCATCCGACGGCATCAAAATGATCGTCCTGCCCATTGGAGATTGGTGGAGGAAGAAAAGAACCTCTCTCTCGTTCTCTCCCAGCTTGATGCTTCCTGCGAGCTGGTGGTAATAGACTGCTTGAGTTTTCTCATCTCCAACCTTCTTCTCCATAATACAGAGGAAGACACCATCATCAAACAGGTGAGGGAGATAGCTGGCAAAGTCCTTCGTCTTCGGCCTACTTTCATCGTGGTCTCTAATGAGGTAGGTTATGGAGTGGTACCTCCTACCAGAATGGGCAGAAGCTTCAGAGATATCTGTGGTCAAGCTAACCAAATAATGGCTGAGCAAGCTCAGGAAGTCTATCTTATGATATCAGGAATTCCCATGAGGATAAAGAGGAACCTATAAGAAAATAAAACAAAGGAGAGCTTTGTGAGAATTATCACCGAGGCTATAAAGAAGATAAAACCCATTGATACCAGAGTCTTCAAAGAGACGCAGCGTCGGCTGGATAATCTCACTAAACCTAAGGGAAGTCTGGGGAGATTGGAGGAATTAGCCAAAACAGTGATAGCCATCACCGGCAGAGAAAACCCCACCCTGGATAGAAAAGTTATCTTTACCATGGTGGGAGATCATGGTGTAGCCAGGCAGGGAGTAAGTGCTTTTCCTCAAGAAGTCACGGTTCAGATGGTTTATAACTTTCTTCAGGGAGGAGCAGCCATAAACGTTCTAGCCAGGGGAGTGGGGGCAAAAGTTCTAGTCATAGATATGGGAGTAGCTCACAAGATAAAGTCCAGCAAAAATCTGATTAATAAGAAAGTGGCCTCTGGAACACAGGATATGATGAAGGGTTCAGCCATGAGCCGGAAACAGGCTCTTCAGTCAATTAGAGGGGGAATAGAGATTTTTGAGGAGGAAGTAGCTACCAGTGGGGTGGATATAGCCGGTACCGGAGATATGGGCATCGCTAATACCACCTCTAGCAGTGCCATCGTAGCCTGCATAACCGGGTCTAGAGTTCAGGATGTTACTGGTAGAGGAACGGGGATAGATGATGAGAGACTTAGGAGAAAGATAGAAGTCATCGAGAAGGCTCTTAAGATCAATCAACCCGACCCTCACGATCCGCTTGATATTCTGAGTAAGGTGGGAGGATTTGAGATCGGAGGATTGGTGGGTTGTATTCTAGCGGCTGCCGCCCACAAGATCCCCATAGTCATTGATGGCTTCATCTCTACCGCCGGTGCTCTCATAGCCTGTGAGTTTTGTCCCTCTCTGAAGGATTACCTCATTGCCGCGCATAGATCCCAGGAGAAAGGACACCAAAGCGCTCTTAATCATCTGGGTAAGACTCCCCTGCTGGACTTGAATATGCGACTGGGTGAAGGCACAGGGGCAGTCCTGGGCATGAAACTGGTGGAGCTCGGAGTCAAAATTCTCAATGAGATGGCTACTTTTGAAGAGACCCGCGTATCGCGTGAAGAAAAATTAAATTGAAAAGCCTTCTAGCAGCCTTTCGTTTCCTAACCATTCTTCCTCTCAGAGTAGAAATAGAGGAGAGTGATGAGCTTTTTGCCTCCTCTATGGCTTTTTTCCCTGTGGTGGGACTCTTTATTGGGGGATTCCTTTTTTTGACCCATCAAATTAGCTCTATTCTCTTCTCACCTCTTCTGGTCAATGCGCTGGTGCTTCTAGGCTGGGTTTTTATTACCGGGGCCCTGCACCTGGATGGGTTCATGGACACCATTGATGGACTGTCCGGGGGTAAAACGAAAGAGGAAAGACTAAAAATAATGAAGGACCCGTCCAGTGGAGCTAAAGGTACAGTTGGCCTGGTGGGCCTTATGGGGCTGAAATTCCTCCTGCTTCTAGAAATAGAGCCTTTCCTCAAGACGGGGACTCTTCTCCTAACACCGGTGGTTGGCAGGTGGTCTATGGTTACGGCAGCTTATCTGGCCCCTTATGCCCGTGGGGAAGGGCTGGGGAAAGCCTTTATCACCCGCAAGGGGGAAGGAACCATTTTTTGGTCAAGTCTAACTGCAACTCTTCTGGGGCTGGTTATATTCAAATGGGCCTTCCTCTATATTATGGGAGTTTGTTTGGGGATAACCTATCTCTCCACGCTCTATTTTAAGAGTCGAATTGGAGGAATTACCGGCGATACCCTGGGAACCCTCAATGAAATTATTGAACTGACTGCTCTTTTTTCCGTCTATTGTTTGAGTAGAAAAATGGGACGTGATTATTTTTTGTAAAGGGAAAATAATTGTAGAGAGAGAATTAGAAAAAATAATAACCTTCCCTTTTATGCTGCTATCTCAAGGTATAGGAATTTCAATAGTTTCTCTGAGTTATTATGAAGTAAACCTCGGCAGACGAGATATCAGAAAAAAGAGGGGAGCAGGCTCGACTTGCTCGAGCCGTCGAGGGGGGAATTCCGAAGGAATCGGCGAAGCCCTATTTCCCCCCTCGAGTATCTTCCAAACAATCAAGAGCTTTTAGGCCAAAACTAAAAAATATCCTAATGAAAAGGCTAAAAGAAGACTAATGTCAAATGTTGAGACCTGACCCCTTATTAATCGATAAGATAAGAAAAAAAATTAAATGTGCCGTGGATGAGAGTGAAGCTGAGGGACTTCTACTTTCCGGTGGTCTGGATTCAAGCATCCTCGCTGCGCTTGCTCCCAGGGTTAGTGCATTTACAGTTACTCTGGCACCCTATGGAGAAGATGAAGAATATGCTAAGATGGTTACTCAAGTCCTCCATGTTAAATCCCATCACAGGATGATCGGTATTGAGGAAGCAGTCGATTCTATACCTACAGTAATCGGTATTTTGAAAAGCTTCGATCCTGCCATCCCCAATGATATAGCTACTTACTTTGGACTGAAACTGGCCAGAGAAAAAGGAGCAAAAAGCGTGATGACCGGTGATGGGAGTGATGAGCTCTTTGCCGGCTATAGTTTCATGTTT
Source organism: uncultured Clostridia bacterium (assembly GCA_964543295.1). Classification (GTDB taxonomy): domain Bacteria; phylum Aerophobota; class Aerophobia; order Aerophobales; family AE-B3A; genus AE-B3B. The sequence continues at coordinate 91,233 of CAZIXA010000003.1, forward strand.
GATTTGCCCGATCTAGAAAGTTATATCCGAAGACTTAAGGACAAGATCTATTTTTCCTCCAATATTCTCGGCCGGAGGTTAGGAGTGGAAATAAAACAGCCTTATCTCTCCCATGAGATAATCGAGCTGGCTCTAGAGATACCGAAGGATCTTAAAATAAAGGTTGAGGGGGAAAAGAGATGGGGCAAATGGATTCTTCGCAAGGCTTTTGAAGATGTCCTGCCAGCAAAAATTATCTGGCAGGACAAAAGGCCTCTGGAATATGGCTCAGGGACAAGAAGGCTTCGCAGGATTATCTCGGAGAAGATTTCCGATGAAGAGTTTGAAGAAAAAAGAAGGCTTTACCCGGTGAGATTTATGAGCAAAGAGCATCTTTACTATTACGAGGTATATCGAAAAATGATAGGAGTGATTCCAGCTCCTGAAAAGGGCGACGCAGCTTGTGCTGGATGTGGAGCAGGAATAGAAAAAAAGGCAAACCACTGCCGCATTTGTGGGGCTATTCAGAATGAGTAATGTATTTGTTTCCTGGAGTGGAGGAAAAGAAAGCTCTCTTGCCTGCTATAAGGCGAAAGCTAAGGGACTCACCCCTTTATATCTTGTCAATATGACTAGTGAGGATGGTTCAAGATCAAGAACCCATGGACTAGCTCAACAAGTTCTATCACTTCAAACAGAGGCGATAGGCATCCCTCTTATTCAGAGAAAGACAAGCTGGAAGAATTATGAAGATAATTTCAAAAAGACAGTGCTGGAGCTAAAAGAGGCGGGGATAGAGGGAGGAGTATTTGGAGATATAGACTTAGAGGAACATCGGGCTTGGGTGAAGAGAGTCTGCAAAGAAACAAGCATTCGAGCCCATCTGCCACTCTGGGGAAAAAAACAAAAGAAAATTCTTGAGGATTTTATAAATTTAGGATTTGAAGCAATTGTAGTGGCGGTAAAGATAGAGTTTCTAGGCGAGAGATGGCTTGGTCGCAAAATTGATGGTAAGTTCGTTAATGAGATAACTACTTTTGAGAATATCACCCCCTGTGGTGAAGCCGGCGAGTATCACACCTTGGTCACCGATGGTCCCATATTCAAAAAGAGAATGAGAATAGTTGAGACGAGAGTTGTCCAAAGAGATCAACACTGGCTCCTGGATATTTCAAAGTGTATTCTAGAAGATAAAGTAATAAAAAAGGGGACGTGATTATTTTTGGAAAGGAAAAATAATCACGTCCCCTTTTTTACATAGGCGAACCATGAAATTATTAAGTATTATCTTAGCCTACGGGTTAGATTTAATTTTCGGAGACCCAAGATGGCTGCACCATCCTGCGAGATGGGAAAAAATCTCCCAGTCCTAACGCTGGTATACCAGAAGCTGCTTTTGCCGGCGCCTTAGGAATCCAACTGGGCGGGGTAAATTACTATCAAGGAGAAAAAGTTTCCAAGCCTATATTGGGGGTCGAGGTAAAGCAAAGAGAGGAAGAGCATATTATTGAGGCAATTCATCTAATGTGGGTCATCTCAAGCATTACTTTTTTAGGAGTAGTACTCAGTCTATGGTATCTTTCGGGTTTATTTTAGAAAGATCTATTTTTGCAGTGGTATAAAAAACAAATGGACGATGAGATTATGAAAAACAAAAGATCAAGGTCGATGTCATTGATACTAATGGGTATTCTCATATTGACAGGTCTCAGTGGACTGAGTGAGGTCTCGTTGGGTAATGAGTTTCCGTTGGTCGTTGCAGACGATTTAGGAAGGAATGTGACCATAGTCAGCCAACCGCAGAGCATAATATCGCTCGCTCCTTCAAATACAGAAATACTTTTTGCCTTAGAGCTGGGAGATAGGGTCATGGCAGTTTCAGAATATTGTAATTACCCATTAGAAGCTCAAAATAAAATAAAAATTGGGGGTTTTTCCGCGATTAACATCGAAAAAGTTGTTGATTTGAGACCAGATTTGGTTCTTGCTACTGGAGGTGTACAGGAAGTTGTTGTGGAAGAATTGGAAAGACTTGGCCTGACAGTGATAGCCTTGGATGCTAAGAATATTGAGGATGTCCTTAAAAACATAAGATTGGTGGGAAAGGCGGCCGGACAACTGAAAGCTGCTGAAAAGCTCACAGTTAGCTTGGAACAAAGGATTAAGGCTGTGACTGATAAGACCGAGAATCTACCAGAGAGTCAAAGGGCGAGAGTCTTTTACGAGGTTCAAGACGAGCCTTTGATGACAGCAGGTCCAGGAACATTTATTGACGACTTAATTCATCTGGCTGGAGGAGTTAATATTGCCTCGGATGCCGCAGCCAAATATCCTGTATATAGCTTAGAGACACTAATCGAACGCAATCCAGAGGTGGTTATTATTTCTTTCTGGCATGGTAGTATCCCAGCCTCGGTTGAGGGAGTAAAAAGTAGGAAAAGATGGCAAAACGTAGAGGCAGTTAAAAACAATCGTGTATATGGGATTAATGCAGACATCGTCTCTCGTCCTGGTCCCAGAATAGTAGATGCATTAGAAGAGCTAGCCAGCTACATACATCCAGAATTGTTTAAAAAATAAGCACCGGGAGGTGAGGATTGGATACCCATTACCTTAAAAAATTTTTCCATTGGAAGTTAATTATAACTTACCTTACAGTAATCTTGGGATTAACTGTTGTTCTAGCAACAACTCTTGGCGCTGCACGCATATCTCCACTTGTTGTTTTAAAAATATTAATGGCCAAATTGCCTTTGATAAATAATCTAGTTATTCCTACCTGGTCAATTGGTGAAGCCACCATAATTCTTCAGATTCGACTGCCGAGGATTATACTGGGGATGCTAGTAGGAGCAGCTCTTGGTATTGCAGGAACAGCTATGCAGGGATTGTTCAAAAATCCCATGGCAGACCCCTATATTATGGGGATCTCATCTGGCGCTGCCCTGGGGGCAATCTTTACCATAGTTTTTGGGCTGACCATATTTGGCATGTACACCATACCTTTAATAGCTTTTGTAGGTGCCGTCGCCGCTATTTTCTTAGTTTATAACATCGCCTCTGTTAGAGGAAAGCTACCTGTTAGTACCCTCCTACTCGCCGGAATAGCGGTAACTCTTTTCTTATCAGCCATCATCTCTTTTTTGATGTATACAGCCGGTGAGAAATTACACGGAATTGTATTTTGGCTGATGGGAGGACTTTGGGGGCGAAACTGGAATCATGTTATGATGGCATTTCCATTCATATGCTTTGGTTCAATTCTCATTTATATCTTTGCCAGGGATTTGAATGTAATACTTCTTGGGGAGGAGCCGGCCCAACATCTGGGAATAGAGGTAGAAGCCCTGAAGAAAATCATAATACTTTCCACTTCCTTGATTACTGCCGCTGCTGTATCAGTAAGTGGAATAATCGGATTTGTGGGTCTCGTAATACCCCATATTATGAGAATTTTGGTAGGGCCTGATCATAGAGTCCTTTTGCCAAGCTCTGCTTTAGTAGGGGGAATTTTCCTGATTTGGGCTGACACTCTGGCGAGAACAATTATTGCCCCTACAGAAATACCTGTAGGTATAATCACAGCACTTTTTGGTGCTCCCTTCTTTATATACCTTTTGCGAACAAGAAAGAGGTCGATGCTTTAAGAGGTTATGATAATGCAATCAGTCACCCTCCGAATTAACAATATTGCCTGTCGCTATGACGCCGCAAATGTTTTAGAGAATATTGATTTTTCTGCTAGGGGAGGTGATTTTATAGGGGTTATAGGACCGAATGCATCAGGTAAGTCAACTTTGCTTAAGAGTATCAGTAAAGTGTTAAAGCCGCATACAGGAGTGGTCCTTCTAAATGAAAGGGATGTCTACACTTTTAAAAGTGCTGAAATAGCTAAAAATTTAGCAGTAGTACCCCAGGAATCTGTGATTAGTTTTGCCTTTACAGCATTAGATGTTGTTCTTATGGGAAGGACTCCTCATCTGAATAGATTTGAAATGGAAAGCACGCAAGACCTCATCATTGCCCAAAAATCGATGGAGCTAACCAATACCTGGTACCTTGCCGAAAGACCTATTGATACGTTAAGTGGGGGTGAAAAACAAAGGATTATTATTGCTAGGGCTCTTACTCAGGAGCCTAGAGTTCTTTTGCTTGATGAGCCAACAGATCATCTGGACATAAACCACCAGATAGAGATATTAGACCTCATTAAGAGATTGAGTAAAGAAAAGGAAATGGTTGTCGTAGGTGTTTTCCACGATCTCAATATTGCCTCGCAGTATTGCGACAGATTGATCCTGCTTCACAAAGGGAGGATATTTGCAGCCGGTGGAGCAGGAGATGTTCTTACTGGAGAAAACATAGAAAAGGTATATGGAGTAAAAGTCACTGTTAAACAAGATGATATTTCAGGTAAATTGCTTATTCATCCTCAAAGAAAAAGGATGATTAAAGAAGCTAAGGCCAAAGTCCATGTAATAGCAGGTTCTGGTAGTGCAGTCTCATTAGTGAACGAGTTGGTGGATAATGGTTATAATGTTAGTCTGGGTGTAATAAATATAGGAGACTCTGATTATGTTGCTGCCAAGGCTTTAGAACTAGACATTGTCGAAGAAAAGCCTTTTTCCCCGATAACCAAGGAAAACTATGAGAAAAATCTTGAATTAATTAAACAAGCAGATTATGTGATATTGACAAATATACCCATCGGATTTGCCAACATAAAGAATCTAAAGGCAGCCGGAGAGGCTCAAAATTTGATCATTGTAGAAAAAGAACCAATTGAAAAAAGAGATTATACTGAAGGAGAAGCAACCAAGCTTTACCATGAGTTAAAAGCCAACGCTGCTCTGGTGAAAAATTCGCATGGTGTTCTGGACACGTTAAAGTCAATGGAAAGTGGGGTTCATCATGAGTAGAAAAATGGGGACGTGATTATTTTTTCTTTTATTAGTTAATTACTGAGTGCTGAAAGCTGATAGCTGAAGGCTTTCGTGAGCATTCAGCGCTCACCATAAGTGTTCAGTAGGTTGCTGATTGCTGATCACTGATAACTGTTGAGGGGTTGTGTTAAGATGAAAAGCAGCTATTCCCACGGAGGTAATCACAGGGAAGTAGCAAAAAGATATGGTCTTTTATCAAATGAGATTCTCGATTTTAGTGCCAACATAAATTCCTGGACAGACTCCGGAGGGATAGAAAAGACAGTAAGAGCTAATTTAAAGGATATTTACCATTATCCGGATCCTCAGTGTGCAGAGTCAATCAAACAGATTAGCCAGTATTTAGGTGTTGGTAGAGAAAATATTCTGGCTGGCAATGGGTCAACGGAACTTATATATCTGGCAGCTCGTGCTCTCCTGCCCCGAAGAGCTCTCATCTTTGCCCCTACTTTCTTCGAATATGAGCGGGCCTTAAAAGCCTGCTGGGGAGAGCCAAAATTTCTATTCCTTAAAGAAAGTCAGGGGTTCTCCGTCAGCATCCAAAAAATCATCAAGGCGATAAAAGATGTTGAAGCTGTTTTTATCTGCAATCCTAATAATCCGACGGGTACTTTTTTTCCGAAAGACAAGCTGTTTGAGCTGGTAAAGATAATCGAAGAAAGGAAGGTAAACCTTATTTTAGATGAAAGCTACCTTGATTTTAAACATCCCGGGCAAAGTCTGGTAAGGGAAGCACAAGAAACTCATCACCTTCTTGCCTTAAGATCTTTCACTAAATTTTTTGCCCTGGCTGGTTTAAGGCTTGGCTACGGGGTTGGAGGAAGGCGCATAATTGAAAAAATGGCTCATTTTAAAGAGCCCTGGACAGTTAACTGTTTAGCCCAGGCTGTCGGTGCGTATCTATTGAGGGATGGAGAGAATAAAAAAAAGATCCGAGAAGTTGTACGCAAAGAAACTGAATTTTTATTTGGCCAGCTTTCCCGAATCACTGGCCTGAAGCCCTATCCTCCAGAAGCTAACTTCATTCTGGTCAAGATAGAAACAGAACTTTGTTCATCAAAGCTCCAGGAGGATTTGGCTCAAAAGGGTATCCTTATCCGAGATTGTAGTAATTTTGCTGGCCTTAACGACAAATTTTTTCGTGTGGCGGTTAGAAAAAGAGAAGAAAACTTGAAATTGATTGACACGCTATCTCCCTTTTTGTCAGAGAAGACGTCGGATTAAGGGTAAAGACCCCTTATTCTTGTGGCCTCAGCCACTCTTTCTATAGCTAGCATGAGAGATGCTTTACGCACACTGACACCTTTCTCCTGGCTGATGCGATAAACGTTATCAAAGGCTTTTCTCATTATGTCCCTAAGCTTCAGATTGACCTCTCTTTCCGTCCAAAAATAGGACTGTAGACCTTGGACCCACTCAAAATAGGAGACCGTCACTCCTCCAGCATTGGCCAGGATATCGGGAATGACGAGAATTCCTTTTTCCCCAAGGATTTTATCCGCCTCTGGGGTGGTAGGTCCATTAGCTGCTTCGGCGATAAGTTTTGCCTTTATTTTGTCAGCATTCTCCTCGGTAATCTGATCTTCAAGAGCTGCTGGAACTAAGATGTCACAATCTAAGGATAAAAGGTCCTCATTTGTAATTTCATCAGAACTGGTAAAATCAACCACCGATCCTGTTTCTTTTTTGTGTTCATAAACCTTAACTGGATCGAGCCCTTTAGGGTTATAAATGCCTCCGCGAGAGTCACTCGCTCCAATGATCCTACAGCCCTGCTCGGATAAAAGATGAGCTAGATTCCATCCTACATTCCCATAACCCTGAATGACTACTCTCTGGGCTGCTAGATCAAATCTTAAGACTTTAGCCGCATTCATCAGGCTGTACATAACCCCTCTTGAGGTGGCTGTATTCCTTCCTAAAGAACCTCCGATAGAGATAGGTTTCCCGGTGACCACCTCAGGGACAGAGTAGCCCAAATTCATACTGTAGGTGTCCATAATCCAGGCCATAATCTGAGGATTAGTGTTAACATCAGGGGCAGGAATATCTTTTTCCGGTCCAATCATGGAGATGATCTCACTGACGTATCTTCGGGTAAGTTTCTCTATCTCAGGGAGCGATAGTTTTTTGGGATCACAGATAATACCTCCTTTAGCTCCTCCGTAAGGGATATTAACCACGGCACACTTCCAGGTCATCCACATAGCTAGTGCCCTTACCTCATCCAGACTAACAGAAGGATGATACCTTATGCCCCCTTTGGCCGGGCCTCGATTTACATTATGCTGAACTCTGAAGCCTGTAAATACGCGTATCTTCCCATCATCCATTTTTACCGGAATAGAGACAATAAGGCATCTTTTGGGATTTCTTAGGATCTGGTGAATATCTGGATTAAGATCGATCTCTTTTGCTACCTCATCTAGCTGGCGAAGAGCCATCTTCCAGGGACTAAATTCATTCCTCATTTTTTTCTTCCTTTGGTTTTTTCACTTAATAAATAGCACTCTTCCCGACTTCAGCTGTCCTTATTCTCACCGCATCCTCCACTGGAAGGACAAATATCTTTCCTGCCCCGATGGTGTTTGACCTACAGAACTCTCTTATTTTGCCGATTACTCTGTCCACTATCTCCTCATCCACCACTATCTCTACTTTTATCTTGGATAAAAACTTAACCTCTTTATTCATCTTCTCATCCTCAAGATATCCTCTCTGTCGACCAAAACCACGTACTTCACTCACGCTCATACCCTCAACTCCGGCTTTCACCAACTCGTCCTTGACCTCCTCAAGTTTAGAGGGCTTGAGAAAACACTCTATTTTCTTTAGCATCTTTTGCTCCTTTTATACCTACTTAATCTATTTATACATTAGGCTAAGCACTGTTAAGAATATCTCGGGACTCTTCCCCTCCGTCGCTGTATGTCGTGAAACGTGAGAGGCGAAACGTCAATTAAGCTCTCCAATCGTCTGCTTTTTTCTTTTCCTCGTCGCCTCTCACTTCTTACGTCTCACCATTCACTTCTATAAGGCTCCGGCTACGCCATGATCGGTCCGGGGGAAGTCCTTCGATACGCGTCTAAATCTTCTCAATATTAATACATTTTTATGGATCCAGGGTTCAAGATCTATCCTCTTTGCAACCTCATCCAGTTGCTGATGAGCATGCTGCCAGGGATTTGTTTTTTTTCTTTTTCTCAATCAATGGCGATTCTCCCCCTTTCCTTGGTTCTTATCCTTAGAACGTCCTCAACCGGGATGACGAAGATCTTGCCCGCTCCTATTTTGTTGGTTTTAGCCAGGGACTGGATAGTACTTATCATCTCCTCCACCTTCTCCTCCTCGGTGACTATCTCCAGCTTTATCTTGGGCAAAAGGCGTATAGGAGCATCAGGAGCATACTCCCCGGTGTATCCTCTTTGTTTTCCACATCCTTTCACCTCGGTTACCGTCATTCCCTCTACCGCGATTTTCTTTAAAGCTTCTTTTACCTCCTCCAGCTTAAAAGGCTGAATTATACACTCTATCTTTTTTAGCATAAGTGCCTCTTTTTATTTTATCACACACATCCAAATCACCTCATTATTTATTTGTGCCTTTTTTACCTCTCTTTCCAACCTTGTCTCCTTGGCAAAAAAGCTATTTTATCCATTTTGTCAACTATAATTAAAATATGCCTCCCTTTGCTCGGCAAAGGGTTCAAGGTCTTAGTTCATTGAGTTTATTGGGTTTATCGAGTCGAAAGTTTTTTGCTTGCAACTTCAATTGAGTAAGCCACAGGTGGTAGTCTGCGAAAACAAGCGCAACCTAAAGGTTGTGGCTACCATATCTTGATTCCTCGGACTCCTCTACGGAGAATGCCTCAATATATTCAGATCCTCTCGCACAGTTGTATGGAATTTTGAGATTCCGATGTTAAGATAATCACCTCTTATGAAGAAATTAAGAAAAACATCTTTTTAAAAACGGAACGAATTGTAGGAAGGGCTTTTAGTTAACTACAGGTATGCCGTAGGGACCTTCTTTTACAAAGGCCATTTTAGGCTCTTTTGCTCTTCGCTTTATCTTATCTATAGCATAAAATACTGCATTCTGCACCATCCTATCTATTTCTATGTTTTTCCCCTCTACAAAATCATAACCACTTTTACCTGGCAGTTTTTTTAAATCCTCAGGATTTATATTTGTTGTGCAGTAGATCAATCTATCAAAAGCTCCAACTTTTCTAAAAAACTGATCCCATTTTTGAACCTGCCATTGATCAGGAACAAATTGCCAGCTATCACTCTTAATGAACTCAGTAAACTTACCCGGATCTTTTTCCTTTAAAACTTTAATAACTTTTTTGTAATCATCTTTCCCTATAGCCTCCTTATCACTGTTATGGGCAACTAAAACAACCATTCCTCCTCTTTTAATAATAGGAAGTGTTCCATAAGCTGCTTTTGCAGCTTGATAATGGTTAACAGCTACGCTTCCACCCTGAGTCAAGACCATATCGTATTCATGATCAACGGGAATAAGAGAATATTTTTTTATCTTTTTCACTGCTTTAAGATGAGCTTTTTCTAAATCACCGGCAAAAACCCCAGCTAATTTCATTTCACTATTTAACACAACATTTATACTGAAATCTACCCTTACCTTTCGGGCAACTTTTAAGGCAAAATTATGACAGGGGTTATTCCTTAGAATTAGGTTTGTAGCATTAGGATTATCCGTAAACTCAGCACCGTGAAAAACATAAGTAGCCTCCAGATTGATAAGACCAGGACAAATTGCCTTTCTCCCGCCTGATACTCCTGCCATAAAATGAGGCTCTACCAAACCTGTGACAATATGAATATCTGCCTCTAAAAACTCCCTGTTTATCTTAACTGACACTCCATCTATATTACCGACATAATAAAGATTGGATGAGGTGCAACTGTGGTCTATTATCTCATATTTATCTGTTATAAACTTTCCAAAAGCCCCTTTTTTCCACTCATTGGATGTGGGTAGGTGAGTTCCAGTTCCCACTATAATCTTGATATTCTTAGCCCTTATCCCTACCTTTGTTAGTCTTTTTAAAATAGGTAAGAGCATCCCATCCTCTTTCTCTCCACTGAGGGGAACAGGTCTTGTGTTATCAGATACAGCTATGGCAACACTTACCTTTGAAGAAGATTTTTTGCAAGAAGTAACAATATCCTCTATGGGTAGGCTCCCTATGGGATTGGACAGAACATTCTCTATTTGTTGTTCAGGATTCTCTAAAGCGGCAACATATTCCATCTTTAATATCTCACACCAGGGAGGAACTTTTATCTGTAAAAAGTCTTTACCGTATTCCAGCTCAATCTGTTTCCATCTTGAAGTATTCATTTTAAACTTGAATTATCTCTTTTAATGCATTTATACTTTAGGGCATATTCTTTATCCCACCAAAATCACCGCTTATAATTGTATCTACTAAGGCACCCATATACTCATCGATATTGTCCTCTGTTTTTAGTTTATCCACCTCACCATTTGAATCCTTAGCAATCAAGGAAACAGGAGCCTGCTCTAATTTACTCCACAGTTGAGGATTTTTAGCTGCGGTTAAGATTCTTTTTTTATCCTCATCGTCTACACCAACCTCGCCAAATGTAGTGGGAAATTTTATCCTTTCCGAAAGTTTTATCATACCCTTAGCAACTACAACACTTAAATCTCTACCACTATATTTTTCTATATCCTCATTTATGTAACCCGCCCTTTTAAATATCTTACCAATCAGTTTTAGTTGGGGTTCAATAGCTGGAGCAAAAAATACTAAAACATATGGATTTGCTATTGCACAGGCTCTACCATGGGTTAACTTGCTTGTCAGAGAGAAGCTAAAAAGATGGCCATAGTTTGTTCCTCCAACCATTATAGCATATCCACCTAAATCTGTCCCCAAACCTAAACTTTCAATTGCATCCTCATCCTTAGGATTAGCTATAGCCTTTGGCAGGTTCTCTACAATCAAACTAATCCCCACCTCTGCTATATCCATTGTCTTATCAAAGAAAGGTTTTCCTGTAGCTCCACATACTACTTCAAGGGAGTGAGCTATACCATCCAGGGCGCCATCTGCTCTAATTGCATAAGGAGCCCCTATAGTTACCCTATAATCAAAAACTGCTAAAGGAGGAACGATTGCTTCGTCTATAATTAATTTTTTTTGCTCTGTTAAAGGATCGGTAACATTGGAGTATTTGGTAAGATGAGCTCCTGAGCTTGCCGCAGTTTGAACTGCTATAGCAATGGGGAGTTTTTTACCTTCCGCGTTTAATTCTTTCGTTACAAGTCCCATGCCAAAATAAGTTTCCACATCATCAGGGCTTAAGGTAGATAGTACACTGGCAGCTTTTACTGCATCAATAGTGCTTCCACCTCCCACAGCAATTACACTATCGGGGTCTTTCTTCTCTATTTGATTGGCAATCCTATAAACATCCTCACGAGGAGCATTTGCTCTTGCTCCCCTTATAACATCTAAAATATCAACATTTTTATCCCTTAAAAAAGATTTAATATCTTCTACAAGTGGTTCAGTCCATTTCTCGCATCCCCATTCAGTTACCACTAACATAGTAGATTTACCAGACTTTTTAGCAAAATTTCCTACCTTATCTAATACATCCATACCAAAAGCATAATTTCCCTTTTTCCAATTATTAAGCATGCCTTTAGCTTTGTCTTTGTAATCCATACTATCCTCCTCACATTAATGTTTTTTTCTCTTTAAGGCCCCTTTTGCAGTCTCAACGATTGGAGAGCCTGTATAAAACCTCTCCCGCTTTTTTTACCAAAAGAATACCCTTATCTTCTTTTTCAGCATAATTCTCAATATTAATCCGGGCAGGATCAGTATACCCTAAGTTAATCTTTTTACATTTTTCTTTAGGTATACTGGTAGCTAAAACTACATTTATCCGAGGAACTTCTTTTCCATTTTTGTAGGTGCCAAGTCCCCTAACTAAAGTTGAGTGAGCCAAAACTGCTCCAGAGATGCCTTTAAATTTATCCATTTGTTTTAAGAAATAGTCCCTGGTATGATAGCCTATCTTTTCAAGGTACCGACCATGGGTGTGAGAGATCTCCCTTATATGAGGAGCATAAATTATCAAGGTTCCTCCATCTTCTACTACTGGTTCCAACTTATACATACATTTGCCTGCAGTCCAGATATCCTCATACATTTCAGGTGCTACAGATAAAACAGTATGAAAACTCCTATCCACATACTTGATATTAACCTGGGAGGAAAGATCACAAGCTTTAGACCAGGCCTTCCTCACTCCTGCATAAAATCCACAAATCTTTTCTCCCTTTATAACAAAACAGAGCATTGTTATGGGAATATCAATGAAAGATGCGGCTTTGTCTATTACCTTCTTTACAGGAGTATCCTTTACCCCATTTATTTTGGGATTAGTTATTAATGCTCCCAACCAGTGAAACTTATGAATAATCCGAGGTCCAGCAACTCCCGGGAAAAGATACTTATAACCTCCTGAAAAACCTACTGCTTCGTGAGGGAAAACAGGTCCTATTATAACAAGCTCATCATAATCAAAAATTTTTTTATTTATGTATACAGGAATTTCCTCACTCATAAGCCCCTTGGAAATTTTCCGAATTTCTTTACGACTGATAGTTCCAATACAGGTAAGATCATCTGGCCTATCCCAGTGGTGCTGAAAGATATTAACATTTTTGTATTTAGTTTTCCTTTCCTCAAAAGTTATCCTTAAATGCTTGTTTACCTTTTCTTCACCCATAATGGGATGGGTACCTAAAGCAATGATAAAATCTAATTTTTTTGCTTTTTTGCAAAGCTCCTGGCAAATTGTTTTAAAAAATAAACCTATGGGCCCAGTACGAGTGGTATCCGGAATGATAATTAAAACTCTCTTACCCTGAAAATCCTTCTTTCTTAAAGCTTCTTGGCATAAATTTATAAGGTCTTTCTCAGATAAAAATTTGTCCTTGTATTCTCTCAAATTTCTCTCTACCCCTGAGTGACATCCTCCCCGTCTACAAGGGGCAGGACATCCTAAAAAGCAAGAATTAAGGAACTTCACCCTTTATACCCCAGAGTAGGCACTGAACCCTCCATCTATGGGAATAACTGCTCCAGTTAAAAACCTTGATGCATCAGAGGAAAGCCAAATACACATTCCAACAAGATCCTCTGGCTTTCCAAACTCACCCATGGGAGTATGAGATATTATGGATTTTGCCCGAGGAGTAAAATTTCCATCTTTATCCAAAAGTAAATAACGATTTTGCTGAGTGAGAAAAAAACCAGAAGCAATGGCATTAACCCTTAATTTTTTGTTGTACTCCTGAGCAAAATGAGTTGCCAGCCACTGAGTAAAGTTACTAACGGCAGCTTTGGCAGAAGAGTACCCGGGGATTCTGGTTAAGGGACGAAAAGAAATTAGAGAGGATATGTTTATAATTGAGCCCCCCTCCTTGTTTTTCACCATGGTCCTGCCAAATACCTGGCAGGGAAGAATAGCTCCTCCAAAAAGGTTAAGCCCCACAACCTTTTCTAAGGCTGATAAGGGGATATCAAAAAAGCTAAGTTCATCTGAAGTAGTTGCCTCTTTAATATTTCCCCCTGCTGCATTAAGCAAGATATCTATTCTCCCCAAGTCTTTTATAACCTCATCATGACAGGCTTTTATCTTCTCAACATCCATAACATCTATATAGTAGCCCCTTACTTTTATCCCTTCCTTCCTGAGCTCATTTACAACTTTCTCTGTACTAACAATATCGCATATGGCAATCTCAGAGCCTGCCTTTCCCAATCCTTTAGCTATAGTGGAGCCTAAAACTCCTGCTCCTCCAGTAATTACTGCCTTTTTCCCTTCAAGACTAAACATATTTAAAATTTTCTTCAATTTATCTATTATACACTTCCTCCTTTCTTTGGATTTTGTGCCTTTCACAGAATTTATAAATTTTTATGAACTTTTGATGTAAAATGCTTAGTTTAAATCTGAATTTAACATAAGTGTCTTCTTTTTTGTTTTCGTTCCAAATAAAGTTTAAAAGAGAAATTAAACTCTGAAAGGGGTTGATTGGTTAAAGAAAAGAAAATAGCCCCCCTTTCTTTTTTGCTCACTTTAGCCAAGAAAGCCAATTTCTTGAAGCTGTGATTTCATTGCCTGAAGTCCTTCTTCTAATCCCATTAATGCTTTCCCCAGAGTTTTTTTTAGCTTAGTAGTGTCCAAACAA
>CAZIXA010000004.1:0-97343 GCA_964543295.1 uncultured Clostridia bacterium
TACAGAGAATCAAAGGCCCGAAAATAGCGTTTTACTGTCAAACTTGGGTTGAAATCGTATGTCATGCCTATTTTTTAGGAGAAGGAGTAATGTATCTTTTGCAAAAAGCAATTGATTCAGTTTATCAAAAATATGGAGTTTATAAAGGAATTCCAGAAAGATATCCCACTATGAAAGATGTACATAATTGGCTAAAAGAATATCCTGCTAAGGGAAGAGAGGCTCAGTGGATGAGCTCTACTTTAAGAGCAGTGGGAACTTTATGCTTTGGAGAGATGGGAAGAATTCTTAATGTAGGCAAACAAATAGATTTATCTTTTCTTTTAAAAAAGAACGTTATTTTAGAGCTCGATGCTTTAACCAACTCTGATAAAATCTTTTTTATTGAATCGCTCCTTTTATGGATCCATCACTATCGATTAGCAGAGGGAAAAAGAGAAACCTTTAAGCATGCTATCATCTTGGAAGAGGCTCATCACATTCTCCTAAAACAAAAACAAGAATCCAAAGGAGGAGAAGCTATTACTGATACTATCCTCAGAGAAATTAGAGAACTGGGTGAGTCAGTAATCTTAATTGATCAGCACCCATCTTTAATTTCCATCCCTGCTTTAGGAAATACTTACTGCACTATAGCTATGAATTTAAAGCATAGAAGTGATGTTAATATTGCAGCAGACTGTATGCTCTTAGATAACAAAGAAAAAGAATATCTTGGAAAGCTAGAAGTAGGTTATGGTATTGTGAAACTCCAGGGAAGATGGTTTTCTCCTTTTTTGATAAAAATTCCTTTGGTTAGAATAAAAAAGGGAATTGTGACTGATGAGACGATTAGAAGGAAAATGAGAAGCTATTCCGGTTATTCCCAGGGTTGGTATAGAGAAGATAAGGAACTAAGCGAGATTCAAGATATTCCGCCTAAGGACAAACTAATTGAAGAACAAGAAAAAGATTATCTTATCGATATTTTAAAAAATCCTTTATCAGGAGTAGTTGAAAGAAATAGGAGATTAGGAATGAGTGCTCGCAGAGGAAATAATTTGAAAGAATCACTTGTTGCAAAAGGTTTGATAGAGACTAAAGAAATAAGTACCAGAAGTGGAAGAATTTTACTGGCTGGGTTAACTAAAAAGGGTTGTAATATACTTAGAAAATTAGGATATGGGGCCAAGAATGGAATTAGACGATTTGGTCTAATACATGAGTTCTGGAGAGATAAAGTAAAAAGATATTATGAAAAAATTGGCTACAAAGTAACTCTCGAAAAAAAGTTAAATGGAGAAAGAGCTGATCTCGTCGCTGAAAAGGGTAAAGAGAAAATTGCTATTGAGATTGAAACCGGTAATTCTAATGCTATAGAGAACATCAAAAAATGTTTAGAGGCTAAGTTTAGTGTAGTTGTCTCGGTACCTGTGAATAGAAAAATAGAGACTCAGATAAAAGAAAGATTAAAGAGGGAGAAGTTAAATAAAAGGGAGAGAATACTTATAATTAATTCAGAGAGGTTCGAATGATTCCTCTGCTGGACCATTCGAGTATTTACGAAGCATTTTGGGTAAGCAAAGTGAGGGTGAGGAGCGAAACGACGAAGCATTCCGTCCGCCGATTTTTTATTGTGGTTTTTCGCGGCTTCATGATCTTCATCTCTAATAAAATATGTTATTTATAAAAAATTCAACTAAATGGACAACAATACTAGACATCTTTTGTGCATAATTTCTAGAAATTTTTAATTTAGCATCCGGTTTATTCATATTACAATGTGCTAAATCATTTCTATATTCTCTTATGAATTCGATATTAACTCTATTAAACTCATCCTGTTCAATAAAACTATTTTTTATACCCCATTTTATTAAGTCATTGAACTTAATAGCATATACTTTATTTTCATTAACTAATTCAGTATATCTGTATCTTAGCGATGCTTCTAAGGCAAAGGTACAGAAAAGTATAGAGCTCCTATACAAGCTATAAGCTAAACAATCCAAAGCTTCGGTAAAATAATCTTGGATGTACTCCGGAACGTTTATATTCAAAAAAATATCTTTTTCAGCTTTATTTGGAACCCACTTTTGTATTATTTCGTAATTTTCTATTCTGATTTGTGAGTCTCTGAGCAGAAGAGCGTTTACTTTTGAAATGAAATCATCCAATGCTATTTTATTAACTACTTCGTGCTGGGTACTTTGAGAGGTTAAAGACTTTAAAAAAACTAAAAACCTTTCTTGCTCTCTATAAAAATAAGCTGACATTTCAGTTACTGCTTTTAATGGAATTTTTTTACCTGCTTTTCTAGCTTTCAAAATATTCTCTTCAAATTTTCTGGCATCTGGGAAGTTTGTAAGGTCTCGGTCACCCGTTATATCACTAAAAACATCTAATATAAGAGTAAATGGAAAATAAATCCGTGCCATCTTACAAGATTTATCAATTGTAGAACTAGATAACTCAATCATCTTATCTCCCAATAATTATTTTCTCAACGTCTCCTTTGGCTTTGTCGACAACATCGTCTGCCTCTTCTTGGAGTTTTCCAATAATGGTATTAACTTCCTGAATTTTCTTAGCAATTCTTTCTTGTGTGGTAGAAGGTGGAAGGGGGATTAAAAGATTTTCTAATTCAGACTTAGAGATGCTCGACATAATAGCCCCTGTTAATTGTCTTTCAATCTGCATTTGCGCAAATTTTGTGATTAGATAGTAAAATACATAATATCTCAAATTTTTATCAGATATTCTTAAAATAGCAAAGCCATTAGTAGCAACTTCATTATCAAATTCTTTAGAAACAAGAGCAACCGATTTTAAAGAACCTCCTAAGATAGGTAATAGAATATCTCCTTCTTTAATTAGCATTCTTGCCCTTCCTGGCGCATCCTTTCCCCGAACATGAGTATAAGAAAAAATTTTATGATTTTCTTCATCTATGTTTTGGATTTGAATATATTTGAATAACCTATTTAGCTCTTTCTTAGGATCAATTTGCTCGTTACTAAACTTTGCAACATCTTTTAACTTCTTTAATTCAAATTTCCCTTTCTTTACAAAATCAATTATCCTGTTAAATCTGGGATGATAATAATGTGGGTCAAGCCTTTCATCTAACTTGGTAATAAAAACATTCGCTTTTTTTTCTTCAGGATACTCCAAACCAAGTTCCTTTAAGAAGAAGTTATCAAGTTCTCTTCTTAATTTTTTTACTTTTTTTAAATCTTTAATCCTCTTTTCTCTTCCAAGTCCCATAACTTTAATAATTTGTTTCTGAGCTGTCTTCGACGGTAAGGGCACTAAAACTTGTTTAATAGATTCTATGTGAAGATCTGGTTGCCCAATTCCTTTATTGAATCTAATTGTTTGCATTCTACCCACTGAAATATTTAAAAACGTTTCAAGATATTCAGGAATTACATTATTTCTATTGACTTTTATTAACGCTAAACTAACAAAAATGCTAAATTCCGGTGCACCTCGAGGTATTGTCTTTGCGATTCTTGGACCTACACCGACCTTCCTTAATAAAATATCTCTCCATTCAGGTTTACACCTTTTAATTAGTTCATTGTGTTCTTCACGAGAAATATATTTTATATTTTTAAAATCGACACCATCCTCTGTAACATTAGTTACCATTATGAAAGGCACTCCATAGTCTACATATTTGGGAGTATAGTGAGTCCCATCTGTTACCTTAATAGATATTTTTTTATCCCCCAACGGTACTAATGGAAATTTGGTCTTTGTCAATTTGGATTCATACTCGATGAATTTTGGCAAAAAAAAGTAAACATCCATCCTTTCTCGATGTGCTATATATTTCCCGTCAAGTTCAAAACATAAAGGCTTCTCTGTTAGTATCTGCATTCTATTACCTCTTGTAATACTTTTCTTCAAACTTGTGATATTCTTCTAATATTTTTGGAAAATCATTTTTTCCTGTTGATCTACCTGTTGCATCATAGCCAATATTTTCTGCAATAGCCATGAAAACAGGTCCCTGTTCATGGTAAGGATCAGTAGTATTCTTTTTTTCCAAAAAGATCAGAGAAGCTTTTACCCCAGATCCATAAGGCAAAAATGTTTCTTGCGGGAGGGATACTACTGCTTTAACAATAGTTTCTTTTTTGATGTAATCTCTTACAAATTTAAGTGACGAATTTGTCAATATACCATCCGGCATTACTATTCCAAGTCTCCCATATGGCTTAAGCAAATTAATACATAGTGTTAAGAACAATACTTCTGTAAGTTTCGTTTTTGATATTTCTTTGAAGCGATACTCAGAAAGGATTTTAGGATCGTTAATCTTGCTTCCAAAAGGAGGATTAGTCAGAATTACATTATATTCCTTACTTACGATTTCTTTGTTTCTAGTTGTTATTATAAAAGCATTTGAATGAACAATGCCACCATGCCCATCTCCATGAAATACCATGTTCATTTTTGCTACCCAAGCTAAGCGCTCATTTATATCCATTCCGAATAGCTTACCCTCTGCATAATTCTTTTTTTGCTCATCAAGGTCGTCAATCTTTCCTTGAATATACTTTTCATGCAAATCGCTCCAGACCTTTCGCATAGCTCCTATCAAGAAACCACCAGAACCGCAACCGGGATCTAAAACCGCTTCATTGTCTTTTGGCTCGACAACCCCAATCATAAAATCAATAATTTCCCTCGGTGTAAAAAATTGACCTAAAGGACCTCTGAAAGTTCCTTTTAAGAAAATTTCAAACATGGCTCCTTTAATATCTACACCTTGTTTATCAGTCCCAGTTTCAAGGAACGTATAAGGTTCAATAATACCTACAATTTGATAGATGGTATTATCTTTTAAATTAATTGTAACCAATTTATGGGCGGTTTTCGATTCAACTTCTGCATAAATTTTTGGAAAATCTTTTTTTGCCTCTTCGAATAAATCTCTGACTCTATCAACTACAGAACCAATAGTATCTATAACTTTTCCTCTTTTATCTGTTTTTATTCTAAATTCACGTTCTGTTTTTTTCTTATTTTTAACGTCTCTTTCATCCTTCATCTTCGCGAAAAGCAGTTTACTCATTTCATCAAACGATTCTGCAGGATCTCTACCCTCTTCATTTCTAATAATATCATGGCACTGTTGAATTACTCTTGATAAGCTGCTTAAATCTTCAAATTTAACTAAAGCTTTGCCTTCTTTTTGAAGTTCAGCGTGCGGGATTAATTCAGATTTTATTTGTTTAGATTCCCCTTGCCTTTCACCTGTTTTAAACCACAACCAACCCTTTTTTGTTCCATCTGTAACAATAAAATAAGGCGCACCCAATCGTTGTGCATAACTTTCAGCTTGAAGCCAATCATCACTTTTTATCTTTCCTGAGGGTTTACATTCCACGACAATGTATGGAACTTTTCGATGATCTTCTATGATGGAAATGACAATGTCTGCAAACTTGGTCATTCTTCCAAATTTCACAGGTACTTCAAAATCCATTAATTTGTAACCAAGGACATCTCTCAGATAAGGAATTATTTTTTCTTGCTTTACCTTTTCCTCGGGTCCAATTTTTTCTTTCATCTTTTTATCAAGTGCTTCGATGCTTTCTTGATTATTTTCAATTAATTTCTTTCGTTTAACCATTTTATCCTCTCTTTTTAAGTTCGTCCCTCATAAAGTTCTCAAATTGTTTAGACAAGATAATGCCTTTTTCTTCACAATATTTTTTATATTCATTGTAAATTTTAGAATCAACCGATAGGGTTACTCTTTTATTTACCATATTCCAGCCTCTTTATGTATCATTATCGATATATACATACACATATTTAAAAAGTTTTCTCTTTGCCACGAAAACCCCTCAAAAATATTCCCTCTAAGGGCGGGCGGAATTTCATATAATTCTTGTTAAGCGAACTTCTGAAGATTAAGATTGGCTGAAATAGTTGAATTTCTTGTTTATAAGGCTTCTATTTTACATTTTCAGAAATCAGAAATATTATAAAACGCAATCATAAAGCTTTATGATTCGTGATTCTATGCAATTACTTGAGCTCGAACTAAAATCAAGAGGTTCTTCTTCTGAATAAGCAACCAAATCATACCATAATTCTCTTGTTTTCGCAAATTATGTGGATTTCAGCAACCTCTACTTGAGTTATCTTCATCAGATGGCTTGTCGCCAAAGAATAGAAACAGGTATTTGTTGTAAAATCCTTAAAATGTTAATCAGTAACAAAGAAGGCCAAATTAGGCTTTTCTGTTGCCAGGTAATTAACTTATAATTTTTATCTCTTCTACCTTGTATTTCAATTTCCACCTGTTAAAAAATTCTTCTACATAACCAGTCATCTTAAAAGGAACGAGGATAACTCTTGGCCAAAGTCTTTTTCCTTTACGAATTTCCAAAGTTCTATTTAAGGCTCTGAGAAATTGTACCTTTTTAGATTTAGGAAAAGTGGCAAGGCTGTAATAGCCATATAAGAGAGGGATATCCTGTTGGTAATAATGAGACAGTTGACATTGTTATTGTTAATGAGAGAGAGAAAATTGCTATTGAGATTGAGACTGGTAATTCTAATGCTATAGAGAATATCAAAAAATGTTTAAATGCTGGGTTTGGTGTAGCTGTCTCAGCACCTGTAGATAGATGGATAGAGGCTCAAATGAAAGAGAGATTAAGAAAGGAGAAGCTAGATAAAAAGGAGGGAGTGTTTGTAATTAACTCAGAGAAGTTTGGTTGATCCGTTTAATGGAAACAGCGCCATATTACCTGGCAGATCTTAGTTTACTTTTATTACAACACACTGTGAATGGCCTTGATAAATTTACCTTGAACGGACCGAAGCTTACGTTTGTGCTCGTTCGTTTTGTTTCTTGTTTTTTGGAACTTTCCGAGACAGCGTGCTACACAGTCGCGGAGGTCGAGTTTTTTGCCCATCTCAGAAATGCAAGTCTTTGCGAATCCATTGTTCAGATATTCATTTCCGTTGTTTAGTTTGTACATTGTTACCCCATTTGCCTGTTATACACCAAATCTTCATCAGCTTTCTAGTTCAAAAACAGGTTCCTGAGGCACGCCTAAGAGTCTAACAGAATTGATAGACTATTTGGATTTTGTGGCTTTTGCTCCGAAGACAAAAACGTTATCAATAGCCTTTTTCAATTCGGAGTGACCATGAACAATTAACATTTCCTTTTTATTGAATTCTTCAGACAATTTGAAACCCCAACCCTTGAGATCGGACGGTGTAGCAGCGAGCCAATTTTCAGCATATAAGTGAAGCACATTGACCAGTTTCGGTAATTCCCGCGCAATTCTGAGAAAATAGTCATTCTTTTTCCAATTTCGAAATGTTGTGATGTTCACTGAGGGGTACGGCAGGTTTATATGTTCTAAATCCTGAAGATTCCAGAGATTACACCTAAGTTCCGCTCCTTTAGTGTCGCCAAGAATTGTATGAAATCTCCCTCGCTTATCAGTGGCTAATTTTATATAGACAGGATTTTTCTTCCTGACAACAAAGAATTCTGATCTGTCAGGACGATAGTAAATATAAATGGGTCCCACCCAAGCACTTACAGATGGTAAATCTTTCATTAATTCTAATAGGTCATCGACCTGTTCTTTTTTAGAAAAACCTATACTTTCTCTCCAGTTGTAAAGGAGTTTGGCTGAATCTGCTTCAATAAACTTTGCCACAGTCCGAATCAAATCTTTACAATGAGTTAAGTTGAAAGCTTGTAAGTTAAATCGTATGTCAACTCCTGGGAAAGATTTATCCAAGACTAGTCTCTGAAGGTTTTGCTTTTTGCCATGGACTTGTTGAAGACAAGAGAAGCCATCAATGTCTTGATATTTAAAGGTGCCTTTAACTTCAGCATAGGAATAACTGAAATCGTCTATTTGATATAAGGTAATTTCTTCCATATATCCAGTAGATCTACCCCAATCTTGGAGATCATCACATAGGATTAGAAGTGCCGCCAGGGGATATTCTGAAAATCTAACTTCGACATCGCTAAATTGATGAAGTCCAATTGTGTCAAGAATTTGGGCCGATCTTTGATTTCCTAGACGCCCTCTGTGTTCTAGAAATTCTAAAGCTCCTAGGAGACCGTGATCATACTTCTCAATCAAATCAAAGCGCTTGTTTTCGATAATGTAGTTAAAAAATTTGGAATACTGCCAAAGCCTTAATAGAAGCGGTTTTAAGTTGTATCTATATGTTGAGGGAATATCTGGCCATCTTATCAGCCTATATTTCCCAAGAGCATCCTTAATAGAATCATAGATGTTTGCGGATTCTTGGATGGGATACGCAATATCATGAAGGAGGCATGCTGTTGCTAGATCTGTTATGTCTCTTTCTGAAGGTAGAAGATTCGATAACTGCGTTGTGATAGCATTGGATAACAGCATTACACGGACCATATGGTTCAAGTGATCTCTATAGAATTTTCTCTGCAGCCCAGCCCTTGTTACTATAATAATGTCTTCAAAATGACTCAGTTGTCCTATTAAATCTTCGATGTTCCGTAAGCTGGGACAAAGCGTTTTCAGAGCACGCATAACGAACCTACCTGCAATGTCTTTTTTGCGACGCCCTTTGGCTACACACCATTCAATAAATAGTCTAAGAAATGAATGAAAGTCATTTGCCTGAAACTCAAATCCCTGGCCTCCTTTGAAAAAAAGGTAGTAGTCAAATAAGGAGGGCCGGTCAAATGCATCAAAGTCTATCTTGTTGCCACACGCCCAGTATAAAACGTCTTCAATTTCGTAGTGTTTACACTTGGGGCATCTGACCTTTGCGGTCTTACCTTTAGATTGATATAAAGATGACCTTCTTTTCTTGAACTCTTTTCCACATGAACTACATTTGAACAATATCATGATTCTCCTCTTACTATTTTAGTAAGCATATATGAGCTCGGGCACGTAGTTTGGGAGTGCTCTTTCTACAGCTTAGACCCTGTGTGTCGCATCTAAATCGCAGTATACCCATAAATAAAGGATTTCTCAAAAAAAGCTTCTCAAAAATAATGTATGATTATTAGTTCCTCAAATCTTTTATTACAATAGTTTCTGAGCGCGTAGGGAATGCGGATCGAATAATTTCTATCACCACAAGATAGTGCTGGAAAGCCGCATCTATGCTCCATCAGATAATGCATCTTAATCCACAATTAGAGTATTATAGCCCAACTAACGACTTTGGCAAGGCGAGTTTATTTACTTCTTAAGAATCCATTCAGTGCAAACTACTTAAATAAGTGAGCCTACCCCTATAAACAGATTCTAGAAAAAGAATCATTAAATCGAACAATTTGATCAAGGGCTAAGGCATTGTGGACTCCAAAAATAAGGCGAAAGCCAAAAAGAGGAACACGATGAATACCTTAGCAGTGCAAAATCTTTTAACAAAAAACAAGGATTTTTGTTAAGCTTCAAAGCCGTGTCTCAGCTTCAAAGTTTGAGGTAAGCTAAAAAATTAAGTACGAGACAGAATTAGTTATCAGTGTAACGACTTCTGAGAGCTACTAGGACTAGGTTTACCGAGGCGGAATAAGTGGAATAGGTGGAATTTCTTTGAAAATAGGAACGTCCAACTGGCCTCGGCTAAAACAGAAGTTCTGAGTCTGCTCGCTTAAACAAAGGAAGAGTGAAGATGCTCTTCCTCCCCTTTTTCTGGAAAAATAATCGCATTGAAAAACTATTAAAGTGAACTTTTCGGTTCATAAATTAAGAAAGGAGTTGATGAGTATGTACAGTCCAAAAATTGATGAGGATTTAATACCGGTACTTTACAAAATGGCAAAAGCACAAGGCAGGCCGATGACAAAAATTGTAAATGACATCATCAGAAAAGCAATTGTCAAAGGTAGTTCACATAAAGGAAAAAACAAAAAGGTAATCACTAAGTCAACTTAAAAGCTCGAGGTAAAGTTAAGAGAAGAGCCATCTCTTTTTGAACATGAAGAGCGGGCTTTTTCTTTTTGAAAGGAGTGAGTGATGCCAAAAGAAAACTTGGGAGTCAAGTTTGAGGATTTAAAGGTAAGAGTTGAGCTCATCAGAGAAGGAGATTCTCATGAAGGTCCCATCATTAAATGTTCTAAAGACGCATCAGAGCTGATGCAGGAACTAGCAAGAAAGGATAGAGAGTATTTCGTCTGTATCCATCTTAATAACAGAAATGTGGTCGTGGGAATTGAAACAGTAGCCATAGGGACTCTTAATGCCTGTACGGTCTCTCCTCGAGAAGTTTTTAAAGCAGCAATCCTCAACAGCGCTGCAGGAGTGATTCTGGTACATAACCATGTGAGTGGCAATCCTCTAGCTTCTGAGGACGACATTGACCTAACCAAGAGGTTAGTTGAGTCAGGAAAGATTCTGGGTATCGAGATACTTGACCACATCATTATAGGGAGTAAAGAACACTTTTCTTTTAAAGACAGGGGCATGATATAGAAAATGACAGAAAAATATCAACAATAGAAGGAGCTAAGCCATGACTAATAAGACTGTGGAAAATAAAGAAAGTAAATACATAAATCCCAAGGTATATGACTTATACTGGGATGGGGAAGTTCCAGAGTACTTTAAGAGAATCTCCAAGAAGTACATTGTTGTTTTGGTCAACGATTATGGAGGATTTGAAGAGCACAGGATAACAATTGAAGACGTAGTAAAGTATTATGCTACCCAGGCAACCAACATTACCTCTGGTTGTAGGACAATAAGCACTGTCAGGGGAGATTGGAGAAATATTGACTATCTTGCTAAAGAGTGCCTGGAGATTTTCAAATGCTTAAACATGGAAACCTTAAGAAGAATATCGAAGAGATGGGGTTTGATTCCAAAATTTTAGAGAGTGATAAAACACATCTGTTGAACAAATAAAAACATTCCCGATTTCTCAGGGCCAGGAGCCCGATTACATAGATGGGCGGTAGTGAAACCTTAAAGGAAAGTTTCCTAAAGGACACTGCCGCCTCTTTTTATTATTGACCGGAAAGCACAGATGAAAGAAGGAGAACAACATGCAGGAAGAACAAGCATCATTCTCTGAGGCATTTCCCTGTAATTCCTATCCTTTTCTAAAGAGGATAGAGGAACTATTGCAAAAGAATAAAACCAATAGCCTTATGAGCCTGAAGGGAAAAGAGTTGGATAAGGCAAAGGCATGTCTTTTTATTCTGCTAGGACAAGCCTATGGGCAACTTTTCCAAATTGACAGTATCGAGGAGTTCGAAAGGCTAAATAGATCTCTTGACCTAAAGGAGAAAAACCAATGAGAGAAGAGTCTTTATTCAACAAAGAGGATGTAATTTATGAATATACCCAGGAGCAAGCAATTGAAGACGGTATCTTAGTAGTTGTTGGTAGCTGTGGCAGACAAAAGATAATCTTCACTACTAATCTGTTCAGTGATTACCTCGAAAAAGGTAAAGATGGAGACAATAAAGTGGATATAAACAAGTTAAGAGAAACCATTGAAAAGGGACTGAACATGCTGAAAAGACCGGACAAAGAAGACAGCAAGTATATGAGACTAAGAGTCATAGAAAAAGATAAAATCTGGGTTATCTGGAACGCAGAAGGATTTACCTTCATGAAACCCGAGGATTATTAAAAAAAGAACTGGAGGGGAGAAACACGATGAAAGAACATAGTTTCACTTCTGTTAAGTTTATGAGGAAAGAAGAGAAAGAAAAGGTCTTAAAGGATTGGCAGGCATTTATCAAGAGCGGATTTAGCTATAGAGCCTTTACCGAAAGAGTTTATGAGCACCTTACTCTTCATTGCATGTTCATAGCTCACTATTCAAAAGATGGTTTCTATGCGACCTATTTTGCAGATCCAGAAGATACAGTCAGATTCCTGAGACAATTTGATATGGATTTTGGATTTAGAAGTATTGAATACGGAATGGATATTTGGACTAAGGGATATTATGAGGACATAAACCGAGCAATGTGTAAGGAAGTAGAAAAGTTAAAACCAGAGATATCTGAAAGGCTAAATCTTGAGATAAGAAAGAACGCACTAAGGAAAGTAGAGAAGCTTTGTCAGGAGCACGGTCTTAAGGCGCACGAAATAAAGGAAAGGAGAGCTGGATGAAGATAGAAGGAATAAAGACAGTGAAAAAGATTTCAGAGCATCTTTACCAAATTGGAAAAGACATAAAAGCAGAAGAGCTATTGAACGTTATAAGAATACTCTCCAGCAAGGGAAAACAACTGGGAAGTGATTATCATTACGGTAGAAATAGACTCTATTACACCGAGCCTTCGGAGATAACTAAAGATGAGTTTCATAAAATTCTTACCATAACAAGAGAAAGTTTCCCATCTATAGATAATGTCCTTGATAATAGATTCACCCGAGACCAGCTTATGGACGAACTCGCTCCTTTTGTGAAGGTAAAGTCATCTACTACAAAGGGAGAGCTTATTGAGAAAGCCTTAAAAGAAGAGATTCTCTTTCAGCTTTTTAAAGAGCTCATTGTGAAAGAAAAGTGCGGAGAGTGGAAAAATTATGTGGAGGGAAAGATTCTCATTCCATCACTAGATAAGGAGTTTCAAATTATCTTTTCGGGAACAAGTTCCTGGAGAAAATCTTTATCCAACAATTCCTTTACTCAATTTTGGACCCTCCGAAAAAACAGCGTATCTCTACCGGAGATCAGGGATTACTCCAGCAGAAAATATGATGACAGTCTTTTCCTCAACATGAAGGATATAGATGAGGTGCTGTTGAGATTGATTAGAAGACTAGAGCAAGAACAGAAAGAGAAAGAAGAGCTTGAGCTGAATATCTGGCAGAAAGAGCTATCTCACAAAGACATTGGCATAACTGAGGCTGAGATAATAAGGTATAAAAATGATATTGATAAGCTCAGTGAGTATTTTGGCAGAAGAAGAGGATCAAAGTTTGAGACTTTTTCTTCTGGACTAAAAGAGATGGCTAACAAGGATATAGTAAAGAAACATTTAGGGGGAAGGTTTCTACTCTCTACTTTAGATGAGAAGGTCTTCATTGGAAAATCATTAGATAAAGATACCTTCGAGGTACTGGCTAGTCATCTGAAGCTCGAGTACATAGAGGAAGGAAAGATAATCTCTAAAGTAGACAAGAGAGAAACTACAGAGACTATCTCCGCTCTCTGGGAGATTGCCGGTGAGTACAGTAAGAGTTTTGAATTCAGAGTATTAGACAAACTAGATGAAAGGGGGGAGGGAAAATGTTAGAGAAAATAGCAATTGGCTGGGAAAAAATAGAACCAGTCTTCCTTGCCAATATTGCCTTGAAGAAGCCCTTTATCCTGTTAGGAAGGCACGGAACCTCTAAGACTACCTGTGCCAAAGAGATAAGTAAGATCTATGATAAAGATAACTTCCGTTTTTATGACGCAACAAAAGATGATCTTATCTCTATTGCGGGGATCCCTATACCAGAAAAACTTGCCCAGGGAAAACTTGAGTTTTCGGAGCATAATCGAAGTATCTGGAAGGCCAAAGTAATTCTGGTGGATGAACTAAGTAGGGCCAACAAGGAGAGTCAGAACCTGTGGCTGGAGATTCTGGAAGAGAAAACCTGTTTTGGCAAACGCCTTCATTATGAGGCTCTAATTGCCACCATGAATCCGGAAAGCTATGCCTCCTGCTTTAAACTGGATGAGGCGCTTCTGGATAGGTTCTATGCAGCCATACCAGTACCGGATCTACAAAAAGGAACCGAAGCCAAGATTTATCAAAGAATCATTGAGGTCAATTTGGGGAGAAGAGATAACGGAATAGAGACCGAGAGAATAAGAAAGGAGATGGAAGAAATTAGGATGAGCTATGAGGAGATTAAGGAAAATAAGAGGGTTGTTGAAGGAGTGGTAGAATATGTATCCAGCCTGATGGAGATTCTTTTATCTCAAGTCTCTGATTACATCAGCCCCAGGAAAAGTATTCAACTGACAGAGGAAATCCTTGGCATTTCCGCCTACTACAAGATAAAGAATGAAAGCCTATATCTTGAAAAAGGAGCAGAGGAGGCTCTCCTTTATACCCTCAGTATTCCCCTGAAGATAAAGCCAGAGGTCTTAATGCAAATACACGAGAATCTAAAACCCATGCTGAAGAAACATTCACTCACTGAAGTTGATAGAATTCGCCTTGAGATTGCCAAGGCACAGGATAAAGAAAAGATACTTTTGTATCTTAAGGAGAATATTCAAAGGATAAAGGGGCATCTTCCCTTTGATGAGATAGAGAAGCTCCTTGCTAAGATAAAAGAGGATATAGAGAATAACGGGGGACTTCTCTCTCAATTTAGAGAGATCCTTGGGAAGACAGATGGACACGAAGAGATAAAAAGAGAGGTTGAGGGAGAGATTATCCTCTGCCTGGTTAAAAAAGCAGGAAAAGTAATCTCAACCTTGAGTCTAAGAAGCATTCAGAATGAAGAGGATCTGGCAACTCTAAAGAAGGCAACGCACTTCGTGAGCTACTTAGAGAGCCTCCCTCTACCTACTAAAGTCGCCGAGTTTCTGTTAAGTGAAAGAGCAGATAATGAAGATAATATCATTAACTTCATCAAGAAAGGAGAATTCAATGGGAAATGAGCATAAGCTAACCCAAGCCTGTATGGGCTTAGGAATCAATATGCTGGAAGTATCCAGATTTATCAAGATAAGTGATATCCCTTCAGCTGCCTGTTGGGGATTTGATAAGAAGAAAAGGGAGAATTTCATTTTCATCAATCCCAGGGTAATAAGGTTTACCCTAGAAGAGATTCAGTTAATCTTGCGACATGAGATTCTTCACTATGTAGGATATAGAGGAGTAAGAGGAGCAAAAAATGTCCAGCTTGACAACATCTGTCTGGATATAGCTGTCAACAAGATTCTCACCCTCGCTTATGAAAAAGAAATGAAATCACTTTGTCGGAAAATATATGCCGAAGAGAGTAGGGGCACTATTCTGGCTTTAGCTCAGCCACATCTCACAGCTAACTCTTTTAGAGACAAGGAACTGGGAGAGTTTTGGGAAGATATCTGGATGAAAAAAGGAATTCCCTCGCCTTCAGCTTTGTATTACCGACTTGTATTTCATCTCGACAGCATAAGAGAAGAGGTCTATACACTAAATCCCTTTGGAGATAGCAGCACCAATAATGGTTCTCATATTATTCTGAGAGGTGTTCCAGAGGAAGGCGAAATTGACGGAGATAAGTTCGATGGAGTGGAGAAGAATCAACTGGAGAGAATTATTGAGGATGGGCCCTGGTCTTCAAAGGGCGCTTTCAGTAGTCAAGTCTCCGAGATGTTCTCTGAGATTCTCGTTGAAAAGAGGGCCTTCGACATGGGGACAGTTTCTGATTTCATTGAAAGGCTGGAGATAAGAGAAAAACTCAATGAAGTCTCCAGTTCCATCATAAAGGCTTTGGATGGAGCCTCATCATGCCAGCTTTATCCCTATCAGTTAACCAGATTAGGAGTTATTTATGCGGCTTGTGGGATAAGCAAGATAGTTCCCATCTTCTGGAATAAAAGACCTGAGGCAAAAAAGAATAAGGTGGCTATCTACATTGATACCTCTCCCAGCATGGATGAGTTTAAGGAAGAAGAAGTGTTCCTGGTGAATGAACTGAAAGACTCTTTCCCCACCAAGATCTATGTCTTTGCTGGTGATGTTCAGGAAATCTCAGCTGAGGATTTTGCTCAAGGAAAATACCCCAGTGGCTATTCCACCTCATTCGATGTAATAGTTCAGCATCTTCTCGCCTCAGACTATGATGCTGGAGTTGTCTTTACCGATGGAGAGTCTTCTATAGATACCTCAATTCAAGAAGAATTTTCTTCAAACTCGAAGAGGCTTTTCACTGTTTACTTTACCTCAAACGGACGACCCACCTCAGACCTAGACCAAATCTCAGAACAAAGTCTCACCGTAAATCTTTGATAACAATCAAACAATAAGAAAGAATATGAAGAAGGTAAAGGCCACTCCTGTCTTGCTGTGAATTCTCCCAGCTTAGAAAGAAATGGCAAAGAGGAAAAAATGAAAAGGAAAATACCGCTCTTTACACTCTCAGGAGGTAAGTTAAGTGAGTTTGGCAAGCCAGTAAGATATAGAATATGGGTCCATTATGCTGAAGATAAAGATGATGGCTGCTGTGAGTTCCTGCCGAATGAATTAGAGAAAGCAACGTTATTCAGAGAAAAGCTTCTAAAAGACGAAAGGTTTGCCATAGTGGAGCCGATAATTGCTGTTGTATGGGATAGAAAATTTAAGAGATATCGAGAAGTGGTGAACAAATAACAAGAGAGATGGTGTAGTACAATAAGGCTCGACAATCAAGATTAAAACAAAGAAAGGGACTGGTTGGCAAGTTTGATCCGGCCAGCCCCTTCAAGCATAGAGGAACAAAATGAAAAAATTCCAAGTTTGGCTTAGGGGAAGCGATTTATGCGATGTTATAGCTAATTCTAAGAAGGAAGCATTACAACAGATTAGAGACTTTTATGGATACAAAAGATTACCCAAGGGAACTTTTGCCTGCGAAATTTCTTGGAATTATTACGACGAGATAGCAAAAAATAATCAGGCTATTGGAATAGACGCTACTAATATGTGAGGGAGAAGATGAAAAATAGGGACTATGCAAAAGTATTAAAAAAGATTAACACACTGATAAACAAAGCAAAAGGAGAA
The DNA here is from genome assembly GCA_964543295.1 of uncultured Clostridia bacterium. GTDB lineage: Bacteria > Aerophobota > Aerophobia > Aerophobales > AE-B3A > AE-B3B. Next base: position 16,694 of record CAZIXA010000004.1, read on the forward strand.
AAAAATAATAAGGGATATAGAGAAAATCTCGGATACGATGGTCAATTAGAGTTAGAAAATTATATGAGCACACTTAACCTATCATATCAGGAAAAGGCTGAATTAATTAAGATGTTTTATGAATATTGTGATGAGCTCTAAAGAGAGGAGAAAAAAATGAAGTATAGAGTAAGGTTTTATATGGACTATGAGATTGAAGCTGATAATGAAGATGAGGCTTTGGAGGCGGCAAGGGAAGAGCTAGAAGCATGGGCTATGGAAGAGGCGCATCGAGGAATAAGTAATATGTTAGATGTAGAAATTAAGCAAATGAAATAAAAAACCTGACAAAAAGGAAAGAAAACAACTGAGTTGCTTATAGATTAACAATAAGGAGAGAGAAGAAAATGAGAATTGCCCAAATGAGAGTCTATCAGTTTGATGAATTAAGCAAGGAGGCAAAAGAGAAAGTCTTAGAAAACCTAAGAGATATCAATGTGGATTATGACTGGTGGGAGCCTTATTATGAGGGCTTTCAAGAAGAGCTGAGAAAGATAGGAATTGAAGCAGAAGACTTTGGTTTCGATTTAGGAAGAGGAGCTTATCTTTATATAAATAAGGGTTACTTTGCCGATAAGGAAAGATTTCTAAAGTCAGCAGGAGTAGATTTAAGGAGAAGGGAAGCAAAAGATGCATTGCAATATGGAATTGAGTTGTGCACTAAACATTTAGGCGGAGGAGATGCCTATAACTATTGTGATCCAAACAACTTAGAAGATGTTAACATATGTGAGTACTTAAAAGATGTTTTAAGAGGATTTTGGAAAGAATTGAGAGACGCTTACAATTATCTAATAAGCGATGAAGCGGTAGTAGAGACAATAGAAGTCAATGAGTATGAATTTACCGAAGAGGGAAAGCTTTTTCAATTAAAGGAGATGACCAATGTCTAGATTCACACTAGGACAGATTCTAATGACTAGAGGTGTTAATGATTTAGCATCTCGGGATGAAGGATTTGCTAGGTTTGTTTGGCAAGCCCTCAAAAGACACAGTGCAGGAGATTGGGGAGGTCTAGCAAAAGAAGATAAGAAAGAGAACGAGTTTTCTTTGGATAAGAATTTGCGGCTACTGTCAGCCTACAAAAGAGGAAATTACAAACTCTGGATAATTACCGAAGCTGATAGGAGTGCTACTACCATTCTTTTTCCCGAAGAATACTAGAGTAAGGTTTTGATACAAATTGAAAGGAAAAGAAAATGAGTGTAGTTCTTTATAGCGAGAAAAAATTTCTAAAGATATACAAAACGTTAGCACCGGAAGGAGGAAGTTTAGCATGGCTATTTGGTTATCCCGATGGATGGGATGAGCTCAGCGGTATGGATTATTATCTCAAAAACTTTATCAATGATTTATACCGGGCCAACACTATAACCTGGAATAGGCAATATCCAGACGAGGTCCAAGAAATAGAGACACTAAATTTCTCACAGACGGTATTGCCATATGGAAATTTGTGTCAGCTATATAAGTCTTTACTGGGATTAAGATACAATCTATGTGATAACGAGGGGGAAGAATCGGATCTTAATAATTGTCTTGATAGATTAAATAGATTAATTGACCATATTGCATTGAAAATTATTCAAGAAATACCGGCCTATCAAGATGCTAATACCTGGTGAAAAAACATAGGAGAAAATTATGACAGAAAAAAGACAACTAGACTGGGAAAAAGAATACTAGACTAAAGTTTTGATAAGGTGAGTCTTTCGATGTAGTCAAAGAGAAAACGCAGGCTTAAAGATTATGGAAAAAGAGGTTTAGCTACATTTAGCTGGCACCCAAATGCCGGTAAAGTGATCTATCTATTCACGGTTAAAGACAAAAGAGGTTGGTTCGGTTTATTTTCTCCTGACCAACCTCTTCTCACGTAAAGGACCTTCACGGAGGAAGCAATGAATTTCAAAACGTTGGATGATGAGAAAAAGATAAATAAGGTTTTGAGTTTTTGCTATAGACTTGTACCCAGAATAGTGAAAAGTATTCTTGTTGGCGAAGGATTTACGGTTAGCGAAAGAGGAAAAGAGTTAGGGTTAATTTATGAGGTCAAACTACCTAAATCTCCTGTGGGGGCAGAGTTTTACTTCCATAACCTCTTTTTGGAAATTACCACCATGGATAGAGATGCTGAGTGCCTACAGTTTGATGAAGGACTCGTTGATTTTGGATATTTTCTTTCCAAAACCTTGAGGATGGTGGAAAGCAAGCTCAGACCCCTTCTTCTCGTAATGAGCGAGAAAAACATCGGAAAAGGAATAGAAAAGATGATGGAACTTGCTCCCGAGTATCATAGACTAAGAGCCATTTGGAGGGATAAAGATGACTAAAAAAGAGGAAATTCTGCTAGTGGTAAGGTGCGCTGTTAACCATGCAGTGTATAAGAAGAGTTGTTCAGGATGGGATGACGAGTCTCTCTGTAAGAAGATACAAGCTCTTCTACGAGAAAGGTTTCCTCGTTTTAAGAATCCATCCCTTTAAGAGACTAACCCACCAAGAAAAGTTTCTCTCTTAAACTAACCATAAGAAAAATAATCAAGATGGGTGTTTTGGTTAACCCACAAGAGTTCTTTTACTAAAGGGGCTTTTCAGCAAATTGGTTAGGTCCATCTTCAAAAGGAGGTATTTACCAAATGAAGATAGCGACAATTAAACAGAGTGATCTAGATTCATCGTGTTGGCTGATTCAGTTTTGGGGAAGGCAGTATTGTCAGGAATGTGAGCTTAACGGAACCAAAGAATGCGGTGGAAACTGGGGAAATGCGAAGAAAATTAGGGAAGGAAAGATGAAAGTAAAGAGTAAACCACCAAATACTTAGGAAAGGAGAAAAGAACATGGCAAAAAATAAAGAATATAGACCAGTGGAAGAGCTTAAGGAAATATTATTTGTGAAGTTAAAGCGTGAAAAATTCAAGCTGGACTATGGACATAAAGTAACGCTAGGAGAATATCTAGCCAATAACATTGTGATCCAGAACGACAGCAAAAGAATTGAGTGCATGGATTGTTACCAATAGTCAAATAAGGATGAGAAAAGCTACCATTTCTGTGACTGCTAGTCTAGGGAGCTGCTCTATCTACTCGAGTTGTCAGGTGAAAATTCTGTCAACCAGAGAAGGCAAAACAGAAGTGATGAAAACAAAAAGAGAATCCAACGTAGCTAAAGGCAAGGAAAAGTAAGAGAATGAGAAGAAAGGAGGAAGCTATGCTTCAAGGAAGGTGTAAAAAGTGCGGCTTACTCATAAGAATAAGGCAAGGCAAACTCTCCCGACAGGAGGTGATTGAGAGACTAAAAAGGATGGAAACATTTGAGTGTCCGGATCATCATGTTGAACTGTGCTCTCCTTATCCTGACTTTTGGAACATTGATGAGTTTGAAGAAGTGGAAGATCCTCCTGAGGTGAGCGAGAAAGAGTGGCTAGCCCAAATGAGGAAAAAGTATAAGGAGGTTTTGGATTGTGAGGAGTTTTACAATCTTAATATCCTTAAGGGTTTTGCCTTTGGATTTCCTATTACTACTGACGAGGAAAACTGGAACTTTGCAAACTCCTCTTCTGGAAAAAGATACTATTTTCACAATTAGATGCGTGACAAGGAGATAGAAAAATGCGAGGGAGAATAATTGCCTGTATGAATCATGGAAGCATAGTGCAGATATTGCTGAGGACAGAAGAGGGATTAGAAAGTATTGTTATGGATCACAGATGCTTTTGGAACATGATCGAGGTAAAGCAGGATATAAAAGGAAAGGAAGTTGAATACAACAAGGAGGATAAAACTATATCATTTGCAGAAGATTTAGTAGGATAGAAATAGAGAAGGGGCTGGTGTACTAACCGGCCCCTCTGCAGTATTAATTCAGTGTAAATCTTTTATATATGGTCCTCTATTGCCATTTTAAAATGGTAAAAAACAATCTGGAAGAAAGATGTAAAAAATCAGTAATAAAAATAGCTGGCACGGTGGAGAAAATAAGACGACAGTTATACAAGATTGAGGATATCAATCAGAAGCTTTCGCATATCATAACGAACTTGAGAGAAGATTACTACTACGGAAAGAGATTGAGGAATTCTTACGAAACATACAATAACAATACCAACCGGAAATATTGAAGCTTTCATTCACCAAAAAATAGATAAATCCAGAAAAAGGTTCAATCTTTCGACATAAATGCAGTGTAAAGCATATTAAGTTATAGGTTTGAACCAACCGAGAATCACGACGTGATAGAATGGAAATCCGGCACGACATTGAAGGGGGGCGAAAAGAAATCCGGAAGAGTCTTTTTATCAATCGAAAACATACTTTAACGGAAGTTTATCGAATAAAAGCGCTGTTTAGAGAAACAGAGGAAGTAGTGGCAAAGATAGAGAATCTACTAAGAAATCAGAAAGGGTCTAGGGGCGAGTGTTACCCAAAGCATCGAATAAGAGAAGAATCTGAGCATTTGCTTATTATTTATGAGTCTTTAAATGGGATGCTTAGAGACGATAGCAGCATCCAAGAGCGATTTATCTTTGATATAGCGAAAGCGAAGGGACAAATCGGGGATACTCTGGACAAAGCACTCAGTTTCTGTAATCTCGTCTGGATTTGATCTAGATACCTCAGATTGATTATCGGGCAAAAATGTCGTATAGTGGATATGGCGATTGGAAATTTCCTCGAGACTCTCACCTGAATATTCGGTGCTGATTATATACCTGTGTAGTCAGATGTTAGTTCCACACATACTTGGCACAGTGAATGACTTAGAAACCGAAGCTTTACCTTCAAGACAGAGTCAGATAAAAAAGACATCTGATGCAGATAAACCCGATAATCATTATGGTTTTTCTCGCCTTGTACTTTACCTTGTTGTTAAGTGTCCCGGCTCGCGTGCCCAGGAAGGATAAGCTCCAAAGGATGATTATGGAAGGATTATCCTTGCCAGCGGGAATAGGAATGCTGGCTGCAATTGCACTTATCTCTTTTTTCGTATTTCTATTTACTTTTCTAAAGATTGTGCCAATATTCGATACAGTTGGTTTCTCTTCTTGGTGGAATCGTGACCCGATTGGTACGCTGTTGGGTCATATCGGTGGGTGGATTCTCCTTTTTTCCCTGGCTATCTTTTCTTTTTTCTGTCTTTTCTTTCTTGCCTTTGGCTACCAAAGATTCAAAGGAAAATATCCTGAAACTACCGAAAATTCACCGGAAACTAAAAGGCATCCTGTCCTCACTAAAGTCGAGCAGATCTTTCGAGGATGTCAAAAGAGAGCAAATTTGAAGGTTCCCACGAGATTCATTGTTCTGGGCAAAAAAGAGAAAGAAACGCAGGATTTTTCTGGATGCGCGATAACCGGCAAAGGTAACAAGGAAATAGCCCTGCTTTTGGGTGAGGACTTCTTATACTCTTTTGATAAAGGCATTTTGAACGAAAAAGAAGTAAGAGCTGCGCTTTGCCACGAAACAGCCCATATTCTTCAAAGAGACCACTTGCTACCACTACTAGCAATGGAACTCAACCACAGTAAACTAATCCCACTTTTCACTTGGGGTATTGGATTAGGTTTAGCTCTTTTTGCAACCGCAATTCAGCGCCTGGTAGATTTTTCGTTCGTTTTCTACGTTTTGCCCATAGTTATGTTCTTCTTTTTCATCAGATACATTTGCTTCTTAGCAATTGCAAGAGGGATGCAGGGTCGAGAGTACATGGCAGATCAAGAGGCTCTCGTCCGCTTTGGGATCCCGGTAAGTGATCTATCATCTATGATAAAGAAAATGGCTCTTTTGCAATCGAGTGGAATTAATGCTTCTCTTTCGCTTTCCATTGACCAAAGAGCGCCTGAATCAAAAGAGAGCAAAGATAAAGAGCGGGACCATGGTGTCATTAGTTCACTGGGTAAGGGAGCTACCCTCCTAAAGCAAGTTTTTACTACTCAGGTAGCCTATCACCCTCCCCTACGAAAGAGATTGGCGATGTTGAGATTAAGAACGGGAGTGGAAAAAGAAAGGCAAAACTCTGCTTATGTCATAAGAAGCAGTAAAGATATTCTAGTTGACGGGATCCTGTGGCCAGGTACCCTAAATGCTATTATAGCATCCGCTTATGTGATGATGAAGGTCTCTAGGTCCTATATCCCTGATATGAGTCCCTATGAAACAGCTATTTTCTCCATATTCTGGCTGAACGTCGGAGCCTGGTCCGTAGGTGAGATGCATCTCGTGTGCTGTCTTGATGTCCAAGCAGTGCGAAGTAAGTTCTTTAGAAATTGGTTAGCTTTATTGATGGCTCTCGAGTGGCGAAGAATTCATCTGAACAACTTTATCAGGGTACTGATTACCTCTGGGTTTGTGACAGTTTTAGGATTGGGAAGCTGGCTGCGAACACTCTCCGTATTCTTTCTTTTCACCACTATGAGTTCTATCTCATTTGCTTTATTAGCATGTGTCTTCGGTTTGATGAAATCCTCATCCCCCACAAGGAGAGACCATGGATAGGAAAAGAAGTTCATCGACTTTAGTTACAAGGAATCTTTGCAGGCGGTTCATCAGAGAAAGACACCCCAAGGAATTGGACTTTTTTGATACTATTTGGGACATTTTCATAAAACTCGCTCGACCTTTGAGGCAAGAAGAGAAGCAAAAAAAGCAATTCAAATTCTTCAGGACAAAAACTGTCAGTGCTCTAGGTTTTACCGAAGCAGAGGTACTTGATCTGGTCACACCTTCAGTGATAGCAGTAATTTCGGCGGCTACTTATCACTTGAGCATTTTGGAAGAAGAGATAGAGGAAAAAGAGATAAAAGAGTTGGTCGATACCTATGCTCAAGTTTATGGAGTAAAAAAGGAGCTTAGAGAGGAAATAAACAGTTTCCTTATCCCCCTGTTGAAGCTTGAGCTCTCCAGGCTCAAACCGATTAAGCGCAAGCCAGAGGCTAAAGGAAAATATGAAGTGACAATCTCGGGAAAGGAAGGAGCGAAGGATTTTTCCGATGTCGGATTGAAAATAGGAATTCGTGATGCAAGACCGTATGTAGAGATTGATGGAAAGGAGATTACAGATTTTAGAGACAGAGAGGCAACTTTTGCAAGATTGGCCTTGTTAGGGGCTGCCCAGATTACCAAAGATCCGAAATACAAAAATGGGTATGTTTCTAAGGAGGACCTATTTGACAGGGGTAGTCACGAGGTTTCTCGCATTCGTGGCTTGTTGAGTGCAAAACTTGAAAATATTCCTTTCGGTTTGAAAGGGAAAATCGTTCAGGCAAGTAAGGACGGTAGAGTTAGATTAAATATCAAAGTAGAGATAGATAATTCAATTTCCAATTTTCGATCAAAATATGTAGGGACGTTAAACCGTAAGATCGAGCAAATGAATCAGATTCTTATCATTCCGCCCGATGCAGATAAGTTATATATTATTGAAACAATTGCAACTTTAAACATTTTATGGAAGAACTTTGAGAAGTTAGTGTTTAGGATGGGTAGAGATATAGAATTGATCAAGCTGGCCATGCAAATGGCCAATAAAGGAGAATATGACGATAGTGAATATAAGAAGTTAATGGAAAAAGCAAGAAGGTTAAAAGAACGAATCAAGCAGATGTTCCCTGATTTTTTTGAGGAGGAATGATATGATTTTGATCACCGCCCCTCTAGATAGTCTTCTAACATTTTCTTCTTTCGGTTATCTCGTATTTCTCTCATTATTCTATTCTCTATAGACTTTATATGTTCTCTGTCTACCTGGACTATTTTCTTTTCCTCTTCTGTAAGATAAAATATTCCGTGTTCTTTTAAGCCGACTCCATATATTTTTACTGCTTTTTTCCTTATATTTTCTATACATTTACCTATTTCATCTGTGCTCATTTCCTTCCCATAATAACTGGCCAGAAACTTTATGGTCTCCTTGCGATCAATCCAGTCAAAGTGATAAAGAAGGCAAGCTAATTCCCGAGTTCTTTCATCAGAGGTGACTTTTCCAAATCTCATTAATTGATGCGGACTGTATGTTATCTTCCTGCCCCAATCATACTTAATATCCGCGGTAAGTTCATTTTCAAGCCAGGGAACAGACAGAGGATCATAATATAAGATGTCATTCTTATGTATGGCTCGGGTGCTGTCCGCTAACAAACGTACTAACTCCTTTCTTACGTCCTGTGGCGTCTTTTTATTGATTTTGTCGAGAGGGATACCCTCTGAATAAAGATGGTACAAAAATCCCTCCTTTCCTTTACCCGTCAACTTAAACCCTATCGGTTTCTCAACTTTAACGTTTCTAAATCTTTGCCTGGAAAGTTTATAGAGTTTCTTTGGTAAACCATCCTGAACACGATAAGAGGAAAGATCCCTTTGGACAAAAAGTATGCTATTGGCCAAATAGAGCCGTTTCTCATTGAACAATCTTGATAGGGATTTGGATAGGGGATACTTGACTTCTCTCCATCCTTGAGGATCTAAGAGGAAATCATACCCCTGCCTAAAGAAAAGAATCTCTTCCTTTGACATTTTCCTTCCTTGGTAAGCTTGCCCAAAAAATCTCTGGAAATAGCTCACATTAAATTCCTTGAACAGACTTTCAATTACCATGTTTGAGAATGAGAAGAATAACTTTATAAATCTTTTCTGTCCGGTAAGTCAATACCAAGCGGACATCCGCTTGGTATTCATATCGTACAATGATCTTGTAGTTTTAGGAAAGAGGAGGATTTTTTCTTAATCTCTCTATAGTTAATCCGAGGGTGGCATCAATCTCATATTCTAAGGAACCGTAAAAGGAGAATTCCGATTAACCCTAAAAGCAGAAAATAAAAGAAAAACCGAAAATCGATCTTTCTCAAAAGATACATACCTATCTATCCAACAAAGCCGTTAAAAAATGAAGTAATCACTGGGGAAAAAAATCTAGAGGGGGTTAAGAATGTGTCAAAATCTAAATATTAGCGTCATTAAGAAGTGGGCCAAAGATGCGAACCTTGAGATGGTGAAGGTAGTAGAAGGAAAGCAGGGGTTAATTTGTATGATACCAATAGAGGATGTTCTCATTCCCTTGATCATACGCTTGGATGGTACTGGGTTCATCGTGTTTTCTACTACCGTTGTACGCGATATACAGAACGACCTTCAATTGTTTCAGAAAGCTCTAGAGATGAGTGCAACAGTCCCCGCGAAGATCTGCCTTAGCGAAAGAGATCTCATATTGGTTATGGATATCCGTGTTCATCAAGGATTTAATGAAAAGGACTTCCAAGAAGCACTCGGAATCCTTAGACCGATTATTGAGCATTGTTATTGGACTCTGAAGTTTATCGTTAGAGAGACACGGAAGAGCAATGATCTGTCCGATGGTCCTTCAGAGGGAGCCAATTGGCCAGATTGGTTACTGAGTGTGAACTAAACTCTGATTGTTACAAGACACTCGTACTTATCAGATTTTGGGTGATGAGCTCGTTTCATTGGAAATGAGATTAGGACGCAGTAGCAGTGGATACCTATCCAGGGTTCCGAAGAATCTACCTGAGCCAGTAGGGGTTTTTTGTCTTGACGTTACAAATTTTTCGATGGCTAAAAATGAGATACACGCAACTGGATATAGCCCACAGAGTAATGTAGCCAAGAAATTCGGGCTAAAAAAGGACTTTTAAGGAGGTGAAAAATGAGCGGCAAGAGAAAAATTGTCGTCGGCGGAAAGGAAGTTGTGGTTCCTACTGAAACCACGGGCAAAGAAATCAAAAAGATAGCTGAAATCCCGGATAATCGTCAATTGATAGAGCAGGGTAAGGATGGAAGCAACAGGATTGACGATAAGCAAAAAATAAAGGTCTCCCCTGACAGTGCCTTTGACGATGTTCCGAAGCTCAAATTCGGGTAAGCTCAAGTGGGGGAGAAAATCTAATTCTCCCCCAAGCTATTCTTCCTTAGGAAGGACAAGATGGAATTAGAAAGATTTATGCTGGAAATTGAACTACTTCGCTTAAGGTACGGCCAGGTATATTGCGATAATGATTTATCTAAGTGGGTGCACATTTCAAGATTCAATCTTCCTTACGGATGGAATAGAAAAACAACAGAGCTCCTCATTGAGATCCCACCAACTTATCCTCATACGCCACCCTATGACTTCTTCATCGACCCGGACCTGAAGACCAAAGACGGTCGGACTCCCTCACACTACGAGGAGAATTCGAGGTACAAGAAGCAAGGCTGGGCGTGGCTTTGTCTTCATATCCAAAACTGGTCTCCTCATCATAATGTAGTTGACGGAGACAATCTTCTCACAGTATGCCAATGCGTTTATACAGAACTCACCGAACTCTGTCGTTGAAGGAGAGACAGATGAAATTTAGACTGAAGCTTCCTGAAAATCTGTATCAAGAGATTCTAAATCTCTTGAAATTGAAAGATGAGCAAGCCGGATTTATCCTGGCCGGCTACATGAAAAGACCTGGATCAATAACACTGCTGGGTAGGAATCTGTTAATTTGCTCACCCGAAGAACTAGAAGATAACAGCCGGGTTCATGTGGAGATAGCGCAGGATTTTGCCAAAAGAGTGCTCACCCTCTGTAGGAGGAAAAAGCTTTGCCTCATTCAGCTTCATACTCACCCTTTCAGCTTAAGGGGCGTAGGCTTTTCATCCATTGACGATGCCTGTGATAAAGAGTTTCTCCCTTATGTGGCTCGAAAAATACCTGGGATCTATGAAGCATCCCTGGTTGTAGGGCAAAACAGTCTTGATGGGAGAATATATGATAAGGACCTTGGTAGAGCCGTACCAATCTCAGAGATTATAGTAATGGGAGAGAGATTAAAGAAGGTAATACCTAATTCGGCTCATAAAGTATGTAAAAGAAGAGCTTACCGAGCTGAGTTCTTTGACCGACAGGTAAGATTTTTGGGAGAGATGGGGCAAAGGATACTCTCAGGTTTCTGTTGTGCAATCTTGGGATTGGGCGGGACCGGCTCTTTAATCTTTGAAGGACTCCTGCGATTAGGGGTAGGAAAACTTGTCCTCATTGATCCTGACCGAATCGAGGTCAGCAACCTTAATCGGATTATCCAAGCTTCATGCGAAGACGTGAAATCAAAGAGGTTGAAAGTTGACATTATGAAAAGGAAGGCATGGAAAATAAACAAAAGAACAAAAATAATTACTCTTGCGAGGTCTATACTTGAGAAGAGCGCCCAGTCGGCCCTTAAGGGAGTAGATGTCATCTTTGGGGCAGTGGATAATGACTTAGCCAGACTCATTCTTACTCAGCACGCAGCAAAGTACCTGATTCCTTTAATAGACGTAGCAACTGGCATTAATGTAGATAAGCAAGGGAAAATCCAAGATTTCGCCGGTCAGGTGTACGTATTTATTCCTGGCAAGTCCCCCTGTCTTGGCTGCCTGGATGCAATTGACATGCGAGAGGTGAATCTATCTTTAATGTCAGCTGAAGATAAGAAACGCCAGAGACAATACGGCTACGTCTCCGGAGAAGAGATTCCTGCCCCCGCGGTTCTACCTCTTAACATGGAGCTTGTCTCTTTGGCCCTCATTGAATTCATGAACCTAATCTTCGGATTTAGGAAGGTAAACAGCTACATCTTCTATGATGGTCGTTCCCAAGACAGAATTGCCTATGCGATAAAGGTAAAACCAGAAAGTAGCTGTCCTACCTGCAGTTCTGAGGGTCTTTTAGCCAAAGGAGACCTAGCTAGATTCGAGAACCTTCTCAAGGTGAGACCGTCAAAGAATATCCCCCGGGCAGAAGCTACCGTCAGCAAAAGAGAAATAACTAGCAACAATAAAAAGGGAGGAACCAATGGCTGAAATCCCTGAGAATCAGTCAGAAAGGAGAAGTCAGCTTTTGGGAATGCTCAGACACCTCAGACGCCGTTCTCCTCGAATTGTCGAAGGAGAAAGCCGCTTCTCCGAGAGAGCTCAGCAGACCCTTCATGGGATTTGGCTTGTCATCAAAATCATCTTACTCATCCCGGTGGTGGTTCTGGTAGTCCTCGGTTCCATTTATCTGGTGATGGTAATTATTGAGATATTTTCCAGAGTAATGTAGTCAGATTCTCATGCAAGGAGGAAGACAATGAGAAAAAAGCATCAGCCCCAGGACCCCCTTGAAGAAATCGGAAGGCTCCTGGAGTCGAATGAGGAAGGTCTTCTCAAAAAGAAAGTCAAATACCAGGTGGTTAATGGCGAGATCATTGGAAGGAGAACCGAGGAGATCGGAGAGGATGAAAATGGTCAGATCGCCATCTCGGAAGCAGAGGAGTTCATCTTAGATGACAATGGCTACCCCATTGACCATCGGGGAACCGCTCTTGCTGCAGTGTGCGGCTGCACTCTGGGCATCCGCTTCCTTCGGGTCTGTCCGGGATGCAGGTTGCCTCTTTGCCGAATCCATCAGGGAATTCTCAACGGGATCTCCTTCTGCCCTGCCTGCTTCAAAGTCCTGAAAAAGGAGCTCAAGAAAGCTGAAAGAAGGGAGATGCGAGAAAGAAGGAAAGGGAAGGACAAATGGAGAGGCAGCAGCTGACTCGCTACAAAACAATGGTAGAGCTGGCAAAGAAATCCGATGCTCTGCAGGATGAGGGCCTGGTAAAAAGGCTAAAACTCCTAGGGATCGATTGGGATGAAAAAGAGGCCCGGGAGCTGGAAAAGATCCTTCTGGCAAAGAAATCGAGGAAGGATATCAGTGGCAAGCCCTTCCTTACTCCAAGAAGGCAGGAGATAGAAGGAGACCTTGCCCGGGTGGGGTTAGTGGATGAGGAGAAAATATTCGGTCTTACTGAGGAGCGATGCCGGATGCATATCCTCATTACGGGCCAAAGTCGAATCGGTAAAACTACTGCTATCTATCTAATCATCTCAGGACTTAGTAAAACCAAGAAGTTTCTCATCATTGACTTTAAGAGAGACTATCGAGGCCTAGTGAGAATCGTAAAAGATATTCTGGTTTTGAGATGGTCGGACCTCAAGCTAAATCCCCCGGCTCCTCCACCATTTACCCAGCCTCGCGAATGGATGCAGATTTTCTCTGACCTCTTTAGTCAGGCCTTTGGCCTTTTGCACGGCTCCAACTTCTACCTTCAGGAAAAAGTAGATGAGCTTTACCGAATCTATGGGGTTTACGAAGGAAGTGGCAGCTACCCTTCCCTATTTGATCTGGCAGAGCTCCTGGAGTCTAAAGGTGCTTCTGGCAGGGTATCCAAAGACTATCAGGAACGAGTAAAAAACCGGGTCAAGGAGACTGTCCGTACCCTAGGTAAGGTTGCTGACTGTTCTTTAGGCTACCCCTTAGAAGAGCTTCTTTTAAAGAACAATGTAGTTCTAGAACTGGATGGCTTATCACGAGCCCTATCGATCTTTCTAGTTAATTATCTCCTTTACTGGATTTTCACTTATCGCATCAATGCCGCTGAAAGAGGAGGAAAGGTAAAGAACATCGTTGTCGTTGATGAGGCAAAGAGGATCTTTGACAAGAACTTAGAAAAGCTTCCCGTAGAAGGAATTCCCATTATCACCACCCTCACCTCCCAAATCGGGGAGTTTAATGTGGGCCTCATAGTGGGCGAACAAACTCCAAGCATGCTCACCGACGGAATTAAAGCTAACGTGGGCACCACGATTTCTTTTCGACTTTCCAACGGAAAAGATATTCAAGAAATCGCCAGGGCTATGAACTTAAAGAAGGAAGAAAAAGAGTATTTATCAAAGCTGGAGGTGGGAGAGGCCGTAGTGAGAACCATTGGGACCGATGAGCCGTTTCTCATTAAAGTTCCTGATATCAGTGCCATGATTGAGAAGAACATCAGCGCCGAAGAGCTTTCTTCCAGTAGGAGTCCACTTCTTGAATACTCTGCCACTGGCCGAGTTTCTTTATCTGAACACTTGGGAAGTCTAAAGCTGGAAAGATCATCTCTATCCGCGGATGAGCTCATTTTCCTCGCCGATGTCGTCAACCATTTTGACTTAAGCTTTACTGCCAGAACTAAAGGCTTAGGCATGACGAACTACAAGGCTAACCGTATAAAAAAGAGTCTTCTCCAGAAAGATCTTATGCGGGAAGAGTCGATAAAGCTAAAATCAGGACGAGGTAAACCCGAGCTTTTCTTAGAGCTAACTCCTAGCGGGCATAAGCTTTTGGGAGTGAAGCCTCGCCATCAAGGAAAGGGGGGACTCTTTCACCGACTAGCCCAGGAGCTTATCTCAAGCTATTACCGCAAAAGAGACTGGGCGGTAGAGAAAGAAAAGCTCATTGAGGGAAGACTCATTGATGTGGTGGTAGCCACCCCTGATAATAAAGCCATACCCATTGAGGTAGAAACGGGCCAAAGTAGCTATCTAGAAACAGTAGAATTTAATCTGGCTATTTTTGGAGTAGTAATAGTTGTCGCTCCCGCTGAAGAGAAAACAAAAGAGATAATCGAGAGAAATATTTTAAGGAACTTAGAAGAAAATAACCGGAAAAGAGTCGTCTTTCGAGCGATCACTTTTTATGGCGATGATCAAGACAATGGAAAGTAAAGAATTCTATTTAATTCTAATTTGGGATAAAGATTAGAATTAATTGTTAGAAATAAAAGATGGGAGTATAGGTAGAGGTGGGTTAACTAAACTTTTGTTAGATGAGAAGAATGAACAAAAAGGATTAGAAGATAATAAGGAGTAAGAGATGGAAGAATATCGGAAGGAATATCTGAAAGCGATTAAAAGAGGAATAAAAAGACACATAGAAGAATGTGAACATATGGCTAAGGTGTTATACGAAGAAGAAAGTGATGGTCAAGACGAATCAAGGAAGCATTGGCTAAGAGAAAAAGAGAAGTCAGAGGAAAAGCTAGAAAAGCTTGAAAGAGAACGTGGACGTATTAATGAAAAGGAAGAAGTAGAAGAAAAGGTAGAGGAGGACCTGAGGGAAGAGGAGTTCACTGAACAAGATGAACAAAGAGCGAGAGAAGAAGGCTGGGACTCTGCGAGTCAGGCCAGGGAGTGGATAAGATCAAGTAAACAAATGGACAAGTTGAGAAGGGAGTCCTTGAAAAGAAGTAGGCTAAAGGTAGTGGAAGATTTATATGCCATTGGATTAACTCCTGAGGAAGTATATGGCGTAGGTACCGAATACGATGAGCTTGTAGAAGAGGCAGCGGGAAGAAAAGAGGGTGAAGAGTATGTAGATGATGAGGAGGATGAGGACTTATTTGAATGAAAAACATAAAACGAGGGGAGGGAGAAAAATGTTTAAGGAAAAAATAACCATGTTGATGGCATTAGTGGTAGGTATAGCCCTAGTAGTTGAGATAAAAGCTCAGGCATTCACCAGTGAGAATATGGTTAAAACCGAGCCAGCCAAGGTGGAAACCGAAGAGTTAAGGCGGAATAAAAACAGGGCTAAACTCACGCTTTACGGCTATCAAGTAGATCCCTTAAAAGAGGAAGATATGAATTTTGACTACTATATCTTCCGCCTAAAGGTTGATCTTGAGCCGAACTCCTTCTATCGAAGAATCGGAGGGAGAGGCTGGCTCCTCACGAACTGGGGTAATGAAGATGATAAACTTCCCCCCACAGTAAGGATCGTAGCTCGGGTCAGGCAAGGAGAGATTGACCTGGATGAGAGCCCACCCCAGCCAGGTAGATACACAGAGTCTAAAGAGAAGGGAACCTTCGTCTTTAGCCAGAAGGTGAATCTCGAGGAGGACACAGCCAGAGTTGAATGGACTCAAGACTGTCCTCCTTGGATCTCGGAGATAAAAAGATTAAGTTCTGAAAAAGTGGTCTGGGAGGCCAGTATTGATACTGACGGGATCATTGACAATCCTGAAGCTGAAAAACCTCAGACCTGGAGCTTTAGTTCCGTGGTGAGAACCAAAGAAGGAGTTGACCCTGAAGTTAAGGTAAGCTTGGAAGCGGGATTTTGGTTCGACTGGCAGTGGCCTCGTTCGAATGAGATAGAGCTAGTAAAACTTACCACTGATTGGCTTAGGTTCGAGGGAAGGTACCCGGTAGGAGTTATAGTTTTGGGTCTTCCCCAAACCTTTTCAACCTCGCTTTACCTAGACAAAAGACTTACCGGGTCTTTATCGGTAAATGACTCCTACGAGACCCATTTTCTCCATAGAAGTTCCCACCTTTTTGAGGTGGATAGATTCGTTCCAGATGAGGCTGGAAGAGAAGGGGTGCGTTACCGCTGTAAGGATAACTCTCATACGGTGAGGTTGGGAGAAGAGCTGGTCTTTCGCTACCAGCCCCAGTACTATCTCACCATACTCTCCGATTTTGGCGAGGTCGAAGGAATAGGCTGGTATCAGACAGGAAACAAAGCCACAGCAAAAGTGAAACAGAAAAGAATAGGAGATTACGTCTTTGACGGGTGGTCGAAGGATGCGAGTGGCAAGGACCTAGAGTCAAAACCCATTTGTATGGATAGAGCCAAAACTGCCAAAGCAGAGTGGAAAAGAGAAATAGTCAAGGACAAGGAGAGTCCACCGTTTTTAAAGTATCCGGCCAAAGAAAGACAAAAAGAAGAGCCCACTAAAAAGAGTCGCACTGACAGAACTGATATTGGCTCTAAAACAGAGCAGAAGTCCGAGGATGATACTCCGACTCGAGAAAAGGAAGAGGAGATTCCGGTTTGGTTAGTGATACTCTGTATTTTTGCTATCTGTGCATCGCTTGACTAAGGGGATTAAGCTGGATTCAAAAGAATGGAACGTTTTGGGGAATTCTGATGCTGAATAGGCAACAAAGTCGCAGATGACGAACCGAATAAAAAATGAAAAAAGGTTCGTAGTCAACGAAATGGGAGGAGACGTGAGCATGAATGAAAGGATTTCAATAAATAAAAGATGAAAGAGGAGGGAAAGAAATGATCGAGTTTGAAAGGATATTCATCCAGGAGGAAGTGAGAGACCATGAAGATATCAAGCTAATTTTAGATTCATTTCCTGAAGCTACGGTAAATTATTACCATAAGGATAGAGAGCTTCCTCGGGGAGGTGAATGGACTAAAGGCATAACTAGAGGCAAAAGGACCTTGGTTTTAGCCCATAGAAGAGCAGAGTTTATAGGTCGGTTTATCAACAAAGATAAAGGAGTCTACTGTCCACAGTTTTACAAGCTAGCAGTGGGCTATCAGTGTCCCTTTGACTGCAAATACTGTTTTCTGTTAGCAACGTTTCGTACAGCACGGAATTTTGTTGGTCTTTATCTCAATGAGGAAAAGATGCATCACGAGATATATAAACTAGACCAAAAAATTAACAAACCAGTTCTTTTGAATGCCGGGGAGCTATCTGATCCTCTCGCTTTGAATTCAGTCTACGGAGTGATTTCTCGACTGGTAGAGTATATAGCGGATTTGAGCAACGTGCAGCTTCTGCTCTTAACAAAATCCGGGAAAAAAGAGATCGAGAATTTACTCAATGCAGACCATAGGCAAAAAATCATTTTGGCCTGGAGCCTGAATGCCCAAGTTCTGATAGATGAGCTGGAGACAGGAACCAGCTCACTGCGGGATCGAGTAGAGGCACTAGCTTCAGCCGGAAAGGCGGGTTATACAAGTAGAGTAAGAATTGATCCTCTGCTGATACACCCCGATTGGAAAAAGAACTATGCCGAGATGGTGGAGTATGTGTTTGGAAAGAGAGGACTAAGACCAGAGAGAATAACACTAGGCTCATTTAGAGCTATGGATACCTTATGGCAGATAATAAAAAGAAGGTCTCCCGAAACGATGCTAGCCAGACAATCCTTAATCAAGGAAGGAAAACGCTATAAGTATTCTTTTGGGGAAAGATACAGCCTCTATAGCTTCCTAATCGGTGAGATTAGAAAATACTATCCCAAGGCAAACATCGCACTTTGCAAAGAATCGACCGATATGAACAGAATTCTCAAGCAAGAGGTAAGTGTCGGCAGGTGTAACTGTATTGCTTAGATTCTGCTTTGAAGAGCAAACCAAAATAATGGAGAGGACAGGTTTTGAGAAAAAGATGGATAAAGTGAGTTTTAAGGTAGAAGAGGAAAGCATTTCTATACAAATGAAAAATGGAAAGTTGAACCAGAAGAAACGATCGGGAATTGAAGAGTATAACCTGGTAGATTTTGCTGCCCGCTACCAAAAAGGTTTTAGGAATAATATGGTCTCCATAAGGAAAGTGCTAGAGTTGGTACAGAGATACAAACGATTTGAGTGTTACACCACGCTGTTTTGCTATAGCAAAGAAATTTTAGAGTATATGAAGAAAAATGTAAGAAATGGCAGAGCCACAATTGCTGGCTACCAAGGTAAGGTGTGGGCATCGTTCTTCGTGATGGACATTGACTCAGAAAACTTAAAAGAGGCTCTGGAAGTTTCAAGAGGACTCACAGATTATTTCTCGAGCTATTGGGATCTTTCCCAAGAAAGCCTGCTGGTACATTTTAGCGGCTCTGCCGGCTTCCATATTCTTTTGGATACCAGAGTATTTGGAAAAATAGAGGCTTCAAAAAACCTGCATTTGGTATTTTCTGAGATAAGGAAGGAAATAGCTAGACAAGCCAAAGTCAAGAAACGAGATGCTGTTGACTGCTCTATCAAAGATAAAGTCCGCTTATTCAGGGTCGTTAATACCATCAATGCTAAGTCCGGCCTTTACAAAGTGCAATTAACCCTAGAGGAATTATTTAAATCGGGTGTTGAAGATATAAGGAATAAAGCAAGGAAAGCTCAACCAATATATTTCACTGATAGTACAGGATTAGTATCAACAGAAAATGAAGTAAAAGAGAATGAAGAGGCCAAGGGAATATTTCAGTGTGCTTTAGAGCAAATAAAGAACAGGAAGTCAACGCCCGTGTCAATTGATTATTCTCTTAAGGATACAGAAAATCCGTCAATCATCTTTTGCAAAGCCAGAGAGAGAATTTGGAAGAGCCACATTAAGAAAGGTTTCCGAAATAATGCAGCAGTCAGACTTATAGCCCAATTTCGTTTATCTGGCTTCAGCAAGGAAAAGGCTCTAAAGCTAATAGTTTGGTGGAATAAAAAGAACGGAATTAATTTGCCACTCGAGGAATTATTAAAATCGGTGGAATCGGTCTATACCTCAAACATTCCTTATGACTACGGCTGCAATGATGAGATTCTAAAAAAGTTTTGTCTTTTTAGAAATAGAAGCAAGTGTAAAGATTACCGCAGTTTCATAGATAATTTCTTGAAGCAAAATGTCTAGAATGGAAATAGTCAATGAGCTTTAGCGACAGACTATCTATCAATAAAGTCATAACCAAAGAGCCAGAAGATATTAAAGAATGGCTACAGCGTTTTATTGAAATTATCCTCAAAGAAAACTCTAAATCCCAAGGTCAGCCAAAGCGATGCCAGAAAGAAAGGCAAGATAAATAATGGGACAGCTCAATAAGTACTTAGCTCATGGGCAGATAATTGAAGGACCTTTTTCCTTTAGTTCTCAGAAAGGTAAAGGTGTGAAATTCGGTTTCTTAGTAAGCCAGCCATATTTTCCTCAAGGTAAGAAAGATGAACCTTTAGTTAAGTATGAGAATATTAGACTGTTAGTCTTTGGATTTGGCAAAGTGGCTGAGGTTATCAAGAAGGAGTACAGCAAAGGAGATTATCTTACCCTGGAAGGTCATCTTACCTATCTAGATGTTAAAGATATGCAAGGAAAAATCATCCAAAAACTCTGCGTCATTCTCGAATCTGTCTATCCTGCTCCGAGATATAAAAGCTATAGGGAAAGAAACAAGGTCCTAGGAAAAAAGATGAGGCAGCAATGAATACACTCTTTTTAATTAGCAATTTAACGCAGGATGGCGAGGACTTTAATACCAGAAGCAAAAAGAGAGGAATCAAACTTAGCCTGAAATTAGGCAAGGGGGTAATAAAGGCAATAGTTTTTGGAGAACACAAAGGCAGAGCACTTAAACTGTTGTATCAAAAAGGAGATTACATCATCATTGAAGGCAACTTAACTAAATTGGAAAACAAAATCGTAGTATTAATCAAGGACTTTTTCTTTTTTCCGCTATCTCAAAGAAATCCGAAGTTAACAACCGAAGGTTACAGAAAAAAAGAATAAAGGAGGTTTTAAATGTATAAGAGCACGTATACTGGATATGATAAAGTGAGGTGCCTGGAAAGAATAGTCATGGATAATCAGATTGGCAAAGGGTTGGGAATAACCAATGGACGAAATGGGAATGGGATACAAAGACTAGCTTTGGAGTCCATTGTAAACATTGGAGGAAAAGAGGCTGTTGAAGGACTCAAAAGATTAATAGCTCATACCGAGCTGAATCGTGAACTCAAAACCTACGCATCCCAGTTACTGGAAATGCTGGTATCTCATAATAAAAACAAAAAGGTAGAAGAGTAGAGCTGTCCGGGGAGTCGGAAAAAGAGTCGGAAGAAGAGACTATTCAATAAGGGTTAGACTTTGAAGGTAAGCATCTATCCATGGATGAGAGTTAGTACCCTATGCATTCTCAGAAGCTAAGAAGAGACCATGGAAAAGCCTTTGATGAGGGGGATAAACTCCAAGATATGGCCTGACAGCCAGATTAAGGAACAGAGCAATTCCTTGGTTTTGTTGGTTCTATTGGGGGATTACGTTTGAGAAGATGAGCTTATCTTTAAGCGAAACTATAAAAGAAAATGAAGATTCCAGATGAGGGAGTAGAAGAATATAGGAGGCTGGTGAAGAAAAAGTATTCGCTTGAGATTACACAGGCTCAGGCAAAACAAGGATTTCGAGACCTTCTTTCCCTCTTTCAGGTAATCTACCGGCCGATGAACGATTTTGACAGAAGTGATTCTTCTTCATATAATCAGGATGGTGAAACCAATGAAAAAAGGCAAGTATTTTGTCTACTGCCGAAAATCCTCAGAAGAGGAAGATAGACAAGTTTTGAGTATCGAATCCCAAATAAGAGAGCTTACCGCCCTAGCTAAGAAACTAAACCTTCCTATCTGTGACATTCTTACCGAATCAAAATCAGCTAAAGCCCCAGGCAGGAAAGTCTTCAACGAGATGATTAAAAGACTTTACCAGAAAGAGGCTTGCGGAGTCATCTGCTGGAAACTGGATCGACTGTCCCGAAACCCCATCGATGGAGGACAGATCTCCTGGATGCTTCAGCAGGGAATACTCCAACACATCCAAACATCTGATAGAAGCTACTACCCTGAAGATAACGTTCTTTTGATGAACGTTGAGTTTGGTATGGCCAACCAGTTCTTGAGGGACTTGAGCAAAAACACCAAAAGAGGAATGAAGGCAAAAGTGGAAAAAGGATGGCTGCCTGGGGTTGCGCCTTTAGGCTACCTGAATAACAAATACAAAGACAAAGGAAAAAAAGACATCGTAAAGGATGCTGAAAGATTTGCCTTGGTTCGAAAGATGTGGGATTTGATGCTGGCCGGAAGCCATACTCCTCCTAAAATAGCCGAGATAGCAAATAAAGACTGGGGCTTTAGAACGAGAAAGTTCAAAAAGCAGGGTGGAAAACCGCTTTCAAGAAGCACGATCTACAAGATATTCACCGATCCTTTTTACTGCGGAATGATCCGCTACAATGGTCAGCTTTATCCAGGAAAGCATGATGCCATGGTGACCGTGGAGCAATTTGACAAGGTTCAGCTCATGCTGGGCAGGAAAGGAAAACCCCGACCAAAGAGGAACGCCTTTCCGTTCCGAGGAATCATAAGGTGTGGTGAGTGCGGCTGCTACATAACTGCTGAGGAAAAGCACAAACTCACAAAGTCAGGACTTCATAAGTATATCTATTACCACTGCACCAAGAGAAAACCAGGAATTAGGTGCTCACAACGATCCCTCAGACAGGAAGAGCTAGAAAGACAGATCCAAGAGGAACTCTCAAAAATCTCTATTGACGAAGATTTCAAGAATCTGGCTTTGAAATATCTAAGAGAAGTACACGAGGAAGAGGTCAAAGATAGAGCACCGGTCGAAAAATCCCTGCGCAAAGCCTATGAGGACTCCCAGAAACAGCTGGATAACTTAACCGATTTGCGGGTGAGAGAAATGATTAGCGACGAAGAATACCTCACCCACAAGAATAAGCTTCTCATAAAAAGAGAACGGCTGAAAGAGAAAATAGAGGATACTAACCACAGAGCCGATAAGTGGCTTGAGCTCAGCGAGAGGGCCTTTACCTTTGCCTGTTACGCCAAATATTGGTTTGAAAATGGAAACCTTGAGCAGAAGAATACGATACTACAAACAATAGGTTCGAACTTTACTCTAAAAGACAGAAAACTCTTTATAGAAACTAAAAATCCGTGGCTGATCATCAAGAAAGGACTAGAAGAAAACAGGCAGGAAAAAAGGACGTTAGAACTCTCCCAAACGCTTTCCGTTCCTCAGTCAGAACCTTCTCTCTCCCCCCTGAGTTTTGCCTGGCTCCCCGGGCAGGACTCGAACCTACAACCTAGTGGTTAACAGCCACCCGCTCTACCATTGAGCTACCGGGGAAGCTAATTTATTATAGGCAAGTTAAGAAAAAAAGTCAAGATCAAAACCTAATAAAAAATCCCGGCAGTGTCCTACTCTCCCACAGGGTTACCCCTGCAGTACCATCGGCGCTGGGGAGCTTAACTTCCGTGTTCGGAATGGGAACGGGTGTTTCCTCCCCGCCATAGCTACCGGGAAAATTTATTCAATAAGGAAAAAACAGCAATTATTGGTTTACATCGTTGTCGAAGGACATTTTCTGGAGAAGCCTTATAGGAGCCACCTTAACGAAGCTTCGAGTTGAGGAGGAAGAAAAATATACTGTCTGAGGAGCAAAGCGACGAGTTTATATTTTTCCCGAAACGAGAAGCTGAGCAGAAATAATAAAAAGCTACTATCCAGCGACGGAAGAAATTGTCCTGAGACATTCTTGCCCTTAGATAACTGCACAGGATAGGTTACTCAAAAAGTCAAACCCTCGGCTTATTAGTACCAGTAGGCTGAACACGTTACCGTGCTTACACCACTGGCCTATCAACCTGGTAGTCTCCCAGGAGCCTTACCTCACTTGCGTGAGTGAGAGATCTAGTCTTGGGGTGGGCTTCCCGCTTATATGCTTTCAGCGGTTATCCCGTCCAGACATAGCTACCCAGCGATGCCACTGACGTGACAACTGGTACACCAGCGGTCTGTCCATCCCGGTCCTCTCGTACTAGGGACAGCTCCCCTCAAATCTCTTACGTCTACGGCGGATAAGGACCAACCTGTCTTACGACGGTTTAAACCCAGCTCGCGTGCCGCTTTAATAGGCGAACAGACTAACCCTTGGGACGGGCTACCGCCCCAGGATGCGACGAGCCGACATCGAGGTGCCAAACCTCCTCGTCGATGGGAACTCTCGGAGGAGATAAGCCTGTTATCCCCGGGGTACCTTTTAGCCGTTGAGCGACGACCCTCTCACTCAGAATCGCCGGATCACTAAGCCCTGCTTTCGCATCTGCTCGAGATGTCTCTCTCGCAGTTAAGCTCCCTTATGCCTTTATACTCTCCACGCGATTTCTATACGCGCTGAGGGAACCTTTGGACGCCTCCGTTACTTTTTAGGAGGCAACCGCCCCAGTCAAACTGCCCATCAAGCACTGTCCCCCATCCGGCTAACGGATGCGGGTTAGAACCTAAACGTAACCAAGGTGGTATTCCACTGGCGGCTCCAGGAAAGCTAGCGCCTTCCCTTCTCAGCCTCCCACCTATGCTATATAAATTACGTCAAGACCCAATACCAGACTACAGTAAAGGTCCCGGGGTCTTTCCGTCCTGCCGCAGATAATCGGTATCTGCACCGATATTACAATTTCACCGAGTCCCTCGTTGAGACAGTGCCCAAGTCGTTGCGTCTTTCATGCGGGTCGGAACTTACCCGACAAGGAATTTCGCTACCTTAGGACTCTTATAGTTAGAGCCGATGTTAACTGGGGCTTCGGTTCGGACCTTGCAGTCCTCCCCTTAACCTTCCAGCACTGATCAGACTTCAGTCCCTATACATCCTCTTTCGAGTTAGCAGAGACCTGTGTTTTTAGTAAACAGTCGCTTGGGCCTCTTTGTTGCAACCCCTTCGCGCTTCTCAGATTGCAAGCAACCTGATACAACGCTAATGGGGCACCCCTTCTCCCGAAGTTACGGGGCTAATTTGCCGAGTTCCTTAACGAGGGTTCGCTCGAGCGCCTTAGCATACTCAGCCAGCCTACCTGTGTCAGTTTGCGGTACGGACACCTGAATATATCGCTTAGAGGTTTTTCTCGATGGAAAGGATCAACCACTTCCCTCATTAAAAAGAAGTCCCCATCACAGCTTGGGATTAACGATCGCTCGGATTTACCTGAGCGATCTCCTCAACTGCTTGGACATGGACAATCAATCCCATGCAGGCCTACCTCTCCATGTCACCCCTTCACTTAGCACTATCCAGGTGGTGCCGGAATTTTCTACCCGGCTGCCCATCGCCTACGCAAAAATGCCTCGGCTTAGGACCGACTTACCCTGGGTGGATTAGCCTTCCCCAGGAAACCTTAGGCTTTCGGCGCAAGGGTTACTCTTCCTTGTCTCGTTACTCATGCCGGCATCATCTCTTCTACTTCGTCCAGGTACCTCTCGGTTCCCCTTCAACCTAATGTAGAATGCTCCCCTACCGAGCAAAGCTTTGCTTTGCAGCTATTAATGAGTAGCCCT
This sequence comes from uncultured Clostridia bacterium, assembly GCA_964543295.1. GTDB lineage: Bacteria > Aerophobota > Aerophobia > Aerophobales > AE-B3A > AE-B3B. The sequence continues at coordinate 41,429 of CAZIXA010000004.1, forward strand.
TGGTAAAACCAACAACCACTCGCTATCTGCAAAAAACTTTACTCCCGTGGTTTCGGTAGCAGACTTGAGCCTCGTTGAATTTTCGGAGCAAGATCACTAACCCAGTGAGCTTTTACGCACTCTTTAAAGGATGGCTGCCTCTGAGCCAACCTCCTGGCTATCTAAGTAATCTCACATCCTTTCCCACTTAGCCTGCATTAGAGACCTTAACCGACGGTCTGGGCTCTTTCCCTCTCGACTATGAGGCTTATCCCCCACAGTCTGACTCCTGCGCTAAGGATATAGCGGTATTCGGAGTTTGATTGACTAAAGAAGCCCGAAGGCTCCTTTATCATTCAGTGCTCTACCCCCGCTATCCAAACACAAGGCTAGCCCTAAAGCTATTTCGGGGAGAACCAGCTATCGCCAGGTTTGATTAGCCTTTCACTCCTACCCAAAGCTCATCGCCTGACTTTTCAACGTCAGTGCGTTCGGGCCTCCGTACATGGTTAAATGTACTTCACCCTGGCCTTGGGTAGATCACCTGGTTTCGGGTCTACTTAAAGCAACTTGACGCCCTATTAGGACTCGCTTTCGCTACGGCTCCGGAAGTTTTTCTCCCTTAACCTTGCTACTTTAAGTAACTCACCGGCCCATTATGCAAAAGGTACGTGGTCACACCGAAGTGCTCCCACTGCTTGTAAGAGTAAGATTTCAAGTTCTATTTCACTCCCCTCCCGGGGTTCTTTTCACCTTTCCCTCACGGTACTTGTTCACTATCGGTCACTAGGTAGTATTTAGCCTTGGGAGGTGATCCTCCCAGATTCCCACCGGATTTCTCGTGTCCGATGGTACTCAGGTCTGATGAAGATGAAATTCACCTTCTTTCGAGTACAGGGCTATTACCTTCTCTGGCTAGCCTTTCCAGTACCATTCCTCTAGAAGATAAATCCCATCTGCCTCACTGTAGATATTAGCACTCACCAAACCTACAACCCCGGATAGGCAACACCTACAGGCTTGACACCTACCCAGTTTAGGCTCTTCCCTTTTCGCTCGCCGCTACTGGGGGAATCGAATTTTCTTTCTTTTCCTCAGGGTACTAAGATGTTTCAGTTCCCCTGGTTCGCTCTTACATCCTATGGATTCAGATGTAAGTAGTACGGCATTATCCGTACTGGATTGCTCCATTCGGAAATCCCCGGCTCAAAGCCTGTTTGACGGCTCCCCGAGGCTTATCGCAGCCTACCACGTCCTTCTTCGCCTCCTAGTACCAAGGTATCCATCTTACTCCCTTAGTAGTTTGACGGTAAAGAGTAACCCATCACTATGCAGTTATCAAAGAGCAATTGGTAAATCGTATTTCGTGAATCACCAACCAAATTCTATAACGATATAACTTCCTTGCTTGCGATTTACAATAAGAAATAGGCCAGCTACTTGCTGGTGGAGATGAGCAGATTCGAACTGCTGACCTCCGCCTTGCAAGAGCGGCGCTCTCCCACCTGAGCTACATCCCCATGGTGGGCCCACCTGGACTTGAACCAGGGACCTTACCCTTATCAGGGGTACGCTCTAGCCACCTGAGCTATGAGCCCGAGAAAAAAATAGAGTGGCAGAGCAGACAGCTTTGTGTAAACTTTTTTTCTATCCCTTGAAAGGAGGTGATCCAGCCGCACCTTCCGGTACGGCTGCCTTGTTACGACTTCATCCCCCTTGCCAAGCACACCCTTAATACTCTTCCTCCGACAGAATCGGTTAGTTGAGTATCTTCAGGTGCATCCAACTCGGGTGGTGTGACGGGCGGTGTGTACAAGGGCTGAGAACGTATTCACCGTAGCGTAGCTGATCCACGATTACTAGCAATTCCGGCTTCATGCAGGCGAATTGCAGCCTGCAATCCGAACTGGGGCCAGTTTTTGGGATTTGCTCAGGATCGCTCCTTTGCGTCCTTTTGTCTTGGCCATTGTAGCACGTGTGTAGCCCAGGATATAAGGGGCGTGAGGACTTGACGTCATCCCCACCTTCCTCCGCTTTCTGGCGGCGGTCTCCTTAGAGTACCCGGCTTAACCCGCTGGTAACTAAGGACAAGGGTTGCGCTCGTTAAAGGACTTAACCCAACACCTCACGGCACGAGCTGACGACAGCCATGCACCACCTGTGCTAGCTTCCGAACCGAAGTTCGGATCGCTCCCCTTTCAGGTCACTACTACTAGCATGTCAAACCCTGGTAAGGTTCCTCGCTTTGCGTCGAATTAAACCACGTGCTCCACTGCTTGTTCAGCCCCCCGTCAATTCTTTTGAGTTTCAGTCTTGCGACCGTACTCCCCAGGCGGGGTACTTAACGTGTTAACTTCAGCACGGAGGGTAATGCTCCCCCCACACTTAGTACCCATCGTTTAGGGCTAGGACTACCGGGGTCTCTAATCCCGATCGCTACCCTAGCTTTAGTGCCTCAGCGTCAGATGCAAGCCAGGAAATCGCCTTCGCTACCGGCGTTCCTCTGGATATCTACGCATTTCACCGCTACTCCCAGAGTTCCATTTCCCCCTCTTGCCCTCTAGTTATACAGTATCAAAGGCAGTTTCCACCTTAAAAATGGAGATTTCACCTTTGACTTATATAACCGCCTACGCACTCTTTACGCCCAGTAAATCCGAACAACGCTTGCTCCCTACGTATTACCGCGGCTGCTGGCACGTAGTTGGCCGGAGCTTCCTCTGAGGGTACCGTCAGTCAATCCGAAGACCGACCATCGTCCCCCCTGACAGGATTTTACGACCCGAAGGCCTTCGTCATCCACGTGGCGTCGCTCCGTCAGGCTTTCGCCCATTGCGGAAGATTCCCTACTGCTGCCTCCCGTAGGAGTCTGGGCCGTGTCTCAGTCCCAGTGTGGCCGTACGCCCTCTCAGGCCGGCTACCCATCGTTGCCTTGGTGAGCCTTTACCTCACCAACTAGCTAATAGGACGCGGACTCATCCTTGAGCGAAGAACTTTGAAAATCCAACTTTGGTTACAGAAATTGCTTTCTTTAACTTTATCCGGTATTAGCATCCCTTTCGAGATGTTATCCCAGTCTCAAGGGCAGATTATCCACGCGTTACTCACCCGTTCGCCGCTAAGATCAACCGTCACAGAAAGTTCATAATTCACACAAAGTGTAAATTAATCATCTTCTGCTTCAAGCTGATCTCCGCTCGACTTGCATGTATAAAGCACGCCACCAGCGTTCATTCTGAGCCAAGATCAAACTCTCCGAAAAGTTTTTTTTCTTTGGGGCTATCTGCTCTACCAAGTTTTCAAAGATCAATCATATTATATACTATTATTTTAAACTGTCAAGTGCAGCGTGGTGGTAATTTGATTCGCTGCTAACTATCATGCAATTATAATATTAAGAAATTTTTTATTTTTGTCAAGTCCCCTCACTCTCGCCTGAGACTGGCTCCTAAATGCTCTTTCAATAACTTTACTATGGCTTGCTGAATGCTATCTACCTCCTCATCTTTTAAGGTTCTATCCGAACATCGAAAAGTCAAAGAATAGGCAAGACTTTTATAACGAGGAGGAATAGGTCCTCCCCGATAAATATCAAAAAACTCAGCTTTCTCCAACCACTTTCCTCCTGCCTTGATAATCTTCTCTTTAACTCTTTCGGCTGGGATTTCTTCTTTGACCACCAGAGCTAAGTCACGTCGAATAGAAGGAAACTTTGGAAGCGGTTTAAATCTCTTTTCCAGGCTATGAGAAGACAGAAGATAAGGGAAAACATACTCAAATAGATATAGGGGGAAAGAGAGCTGGAAGTTTTCGGCGATTTTCTGGTTAAGTCTTCCCAGTCTCCCAATGGGGGTTTCCCCCTTTTTAACTTCAGCTCTCTGTTGAGAAGAAAGGTAAGGACAATCACAGGGGGTATATTCCACTTCCTTTATGTTCAGACCATCCAGGAGAGTTTCCCCTATTCCTTTCAAAGAAAAAAAGTCAAACCCTTTTTTCAAGACTAATCCGGCCAAGAGAGGAGTTTCCTGGAAAGGGTGATCTTTCTTGAAGATAGTTGCTAATTCAAAAATACGCAATTCCTCTATCCCCTGATTGAGATTATGACCGACAATGGCTAATAAACGAGGAAAAAGATGGCTGGTTAGAATCTCTCCTTGCGTAGATAGAGGATTTCTGATCTTTATTTCCTCCTTAAGGGAAAAACTGGCCTTTTTAAAGAGACTTTCCTCACTGAGGCCGCTTGCTATAACTTCATAGAACCCCAACCCTTTCAGGATTTCCCTTATCTTTTTTCTATAAAGTTCCTCAAGAGGCTCGCGAGATTCCTCGCCTCCTAAAGGGGGAAAGCTTATCCTTAACCGATTGTATCCATAAAACCTGGCTATTTCCTCAATGAGATCTATTTCCCTGTTGATATCAGGTCTAAAAGAGGGGATACCTATCCTCCAGTTTTTCTCTTTTCCCTCAACGTCAAATTGTAGACTCTCGAGAATCTGCTTCATTCTGCCCGAGGAGATTTGACTTCCCAGAATTCGACGGGTCCGAGAAGGACGAAGAAAAGTCCATCGTTTCCTTACCGGCAGCGATCCTGCCTGCCGGATGGGTCCCTCAATCTCCCCCCCCGCTACTGTTTGGAGAAGAAAAGCGGCTCTATCCAGAGCTTTCTTTACCCCTGAAGGATCCACGGTTTTTTCAAATCTATGGGAAGCCTCAGTGCTCAAATCTATTCTTCTGGAGGTTCGCTGGATACCCACCGGATCAAAGTAGGCCGCCTCCAGAAGAATATTTCTGGTAGCTTGAGTAATCTGAGAATCTTGTCCCCCCATAACTCCAGCTAAGGCAATCGGTGCTGCTGCGTCAGCGATAACCAACATATCCTCATCAAGCTCTCGTTCGATTTCATCCAAGGTAATTAGAATCTCATCATTTTTTGCCCGGCGAACTATTATCTTGTGGTCGGTAATGAGCCTATAATCAAAAGCATGAAGAGGTTGACCCATCTCCCACAAAACATAATTAGTAATGTCCACTATGTTATTAATGGGTTTAGCTCCGGAGAGGATAATCTTTTGCCAAAGCCAAAGAGGGGAAGGTCCCACTTTTACATTCTTTATCAGGCGAGCACTGTAGTAAGGACAAAGATCGCTATCCCTTATCTCTATCTGAACCTCCTCGAGCGTGCTTATCTTATCTTCTCTTATCCTATAAGAAGGTAAATGCAGTGGGTGGTGAGTGAGGGCTGCAATTTCCCTTGCTATTCCCAGTATAGAAAGGCAATCGCCGCGGTTAGGCGTTATCTCTAGATCCAGGACAGTATCTTCCAGGTCCAAAGCTTCAGATAGATTTATTCCTGGGCCAAGATATGAGGGAAGCACCATAACTCCTGATTGATCCTTACCCAATCCAAGCTCATCCTCTGAGCAGATTGTTCCCGGAGAATCCACTCCCCGCACTTTTACCTTTCTTACCTTTATTCCCCCCCGAAGCACTGCTCCCTCCAAGGCTACCGGGACCATCAAATGTGGTTTGATATTAGGTGCCCCGCAGACAAGGGAAATAAATTTACCTCCTATATCTACCCTAACCAGCTTTATTTTATCCGCATTAGGATGAGGCCCAATGGAAAGAATTCTCCCTACTACAATCTTTTCGAGTTTACCGAAGGACTCCACTGCCCTTACCTCAAGACCGAGGTTGGTCAACTGCTCAGCTAGCTCCTCCGGAGAAAAAGTAAAATCAACTATTTTTTTGAGGTACTGATAAGAGACTCTCATCTTTATCCTTTTTGGCTTAGTCACTTTTTATACAATAGACCAGCCTCTTTGTCAAATTCTTAACCTCCATTTCCGTTAAAGCTGGCTTTCTGGAAAAGGGCCTTTTGATTTGACAGGGGTGGGGGGAAGTTATAGAATAACCAAAGGAGGATAAGTCTTGCACGAGAAATGCGGCATTTTTGGGATCTATAACCATCGCCAGGCGGCCAGGCTGACTTACCTTGGACTCTACGCTCTTCAACACCGTGGGCAGGAGAGTGCCGGAATAGTCTCTTCAGATGGATTTAATGTAGCTACTCATCGGGGAATGGGCCTGGTAGACAAAGTTTTTAATGATGAGGTATTAAGATCTCTTCCCGGTCATCTGGCTATCGGGCATAATCGTTATTCAACCATGGGCTCAGCTAGCTTGGCCAATACGCAGCCCTTGCTGGTGAGTTTTTTTGGAAAGGGAATTGCGCTTTCTCACAACGGAAATCTTATCAATGCGCAAGAGCTAAGAGAAGAACTGGAATCAGGGGGATCGATTTTTCAGTCTACTATGGACACCGAGATCATCGTGCATTTACTCACCAAGTTTTCCAAATCTCTAGGGAAAAGGCAGGCTCTTTTGGAAGCCTTAAGGCGAGTAAAAGGTGCTTATTCCTTGCTTGTTCTTTCTGGTCATGAACTTATTGGAGCCCGAGATCCCCAGGGATTTCGCCCTCTTGTTTTGGGCAGGTTGGGGAAGAGTTTTCTTCTGGCTTCAGAGACCTGTGCCTTTGACCTTCTGGGAGCGAAATACCTAAGAGAGATAGAGCCTGGAGAGATATTGGTGATAGGGGAAGAGGGGTTAAAATCTTTGTCTCTGGGGCCAAAGGAAAGGATTGCCCAGTGTATCTTTGAGCACATCTACTTTGCCCGTCCTGATAGTCTTGTCTTTGGAGAGAGCGTTCATAAGGTAAGGGAGAGGTTAGGAAGGCGTCTGGCTCAGGAGAAACCATCCCGGGCAGATCTGGTGATTCCTGTTCCAGATTCAGGAGTCTCGGCCTCTTTGGGCTATGCTCGAGAGAGCAGTATTCCCTATGGTATGGGGTTAACCAGAAACCACTATATAGGAAGAACCTTCATCCAGCCCATCCAGTTCGTTCGGGACATCGAGGTGAAGATAAAGTTAAATCCTATACGCGACGTTCTCCAGGGGAAAAAAATTGTTCTGGTAGATGATTCTATCGTCAGAGGCACCACTTCCAGGAAGATAATTCGTCTCTTAAGAAAAGGAGGAGCAAAAGAGGTTCATTTCCGCATCTCCTCTCCCCCAATCAAATTTCCCTGCTTTTTTGGAATTGATACGCCGGTTCAAAGAGAGCTCATCGCTTCCTCTCACAGTGTAGAGGAGATAAGGCAAAAGCTGGAGGCAGATACTCTTGGGTACCTGAGTTTAGAGGGACTTCTCAGCTGCGTCAAGAATCCCAAGAATTATTGTACTGCTTGCTTTAGCGGTAATTATCCCCTCAAGGTTCGTCCCCGCACTAAGTATATATTTGAGACCAAAAGAGTGGGTGCGTAGAATAATAAAATGACTGAGCAGTCAGTAACTTACCGTCAAGTACGGATACTTGCAAGCATGATATATGAAATGACTGGCATCTTATCATACTAGATTTACCCCGTTAGATGCTCCCTATCTAACGGGGTTTACCACTAAATTCGGATTATCTCTCAGTTATTCTAATATCTTCGATAATCTCTTCTTTCTCTACTTCTAGGTGGGCGAGCTTCGTCAACTTTCAAGTTACGTCCTTTGAAATCGGAACCGTTCAATGCTTCTTTTGCTTTTTCAGCTTCTGATGAGTTAGACATTTCAACAAATCCAAAACCTCTACCTTCAATTATGTTAACCTGTCTAACTTCACCATAATTGGAAAACAACTCTTCCAACTGCTCCTTAGTTACAGAAAAACTAAGATTTCCTACGTAAAGTTTGCTACCTTGCATTCTGACCTCCTTTTGGTCTTTGTTTCTCTCTGTCAAATAATGTTTCTTTTGGAGGTAGAAGCAAGATAACGATTCTAACCTCTCTAACGGCAACATTATTAAACACAAGAGAACCCTCATTAAAAACTTGTTTCAGAAGATTTGATTGAGTATTCTTATCACCTCCTTCAGTATTTACCAGTCATTTCAGATAACGGTCACCTGGTCCTGGCAAAGTGGGAAAATTTCACTAAGCTACCCTAAAAGGCCCCAGGGCATTCCGGTAAGAAGCATGCTTAACCTGAGAACCAGCATGAAGATAAAGTTCAAAACCCCGCTTATGAGCAAGATAATGAGGATGATGAAGCCAAAGGGTTCAATTCTGCTCAATCGGTAACTATACTCCTCGGGGAGAAGCCCGGTCAAAATTCGGGAGCCATCCAAAGGAGGGATGGGAATTAAATTGAAGATGACCAGCAAGAGATTGATGGTGACTCCGTAAAAAAGAATGATGGCGGCTAGAGATGCGGGAATGGCCAAAAGGCGAAAAAGAAGAGCCAAAACAAGAGCGATGCCGATATTGGTGGCCGGACCTGCCAGTCCAATCCACATCATATCTCGCTTGGGATCATTTAGATTATAAGGATTTATGGGAACCGGTTTGGCCCAGCCAAATATGAACCCCGGAGCTCCAAAAATGCTCATCAGGATCATAATGCCTGGCAGAAGGATGGAACCAATAGGGTCCAAATGAGGGATGGGATTGAGGGTAATCCTTCCTGCCTGTCTTGCCGTGGGGTCACCATGATACTCAGCCGCTAGCCCATGGGCACATTCATGCAGGATTATCGAGAAAAGCAAAATTATCAGTGAAGAAAATAACAGCAGCACTCTCATTTTTTCTCCTTAAGGGGAAAATTATCCCCTACATACTTTATTTCCTCTTCCTTCGTCCTTATCCTTCCGTCCAAGCGAGCTTTTTTTAGTTCCTCCAGAATCTGACTGAACCTTGGGGAGGGTGAGTAGCCAAGACGTTTAAGGTCATTTCCGTCTATCTCAACTTTCACCTGCTTCAATTTTGTTAGATAATGGAATATCCGGCGTTCCAGCATTTTATCTCTCGTTTTAGCTATAGCAAATAATAGAACCTCCTGAGAAAAGGGCTCAAGCAAATGGTAAATAAGACTCGGAGCAAGTGATCCGGAAATACTTAGCTCCTTAACTATCTTTTCTGCCTCAAGTCTACCGCTGATAAGGGAATTCCTTTCTTCTTTACTAAAGCGGTATCTTTGACAGAATTCTTCTACCTCAACCTGACTCATATCATCTAATAACAATAACAGACGAATCAGCCACCTCTTGACTTTTCTGGAGAAAAGAATCTGGAAACGGGCAAAGATATCCACTAGATAGTCTAGTTTTTTTTCTTTTTCCAGGGTAAGCTGGAGCTTAGGATGAACAGCCTCAAGAACACCCACTTGTTGCATGCGATGAATGACTTTACCCGGTTTGTCTTCCTCTAGAATTTGAATCAATTCTTCCCGAATCCTTTCTCCACTCAATCGGCTCAGAGCTTTACTTCTAAGGGCTTCTCCCATTAGCCTGGCCGTACGCTCCTCCAAGGTAAAGGCGTATCTCTGCTCGAATCTTACTGCACGAAAGACTCTGGTTGGATCTTCGGTAAAGCTATCTTCATGTAAAACTCTCACCTTCTTTTGCTCAAGGTCAATCTGTCCGCCAAAGAAATCTATCAAATTTCCAAATCTTTCAGGGGCAAGATCGATGGCCATAGTATTTACGACGAAATCCCGACGAGAAAGGTCCTCCTGCAGAGAAGCTGGTTCAATCTCAGGCAGAGCAGCCGGCTGCGGATAAAACTCCTTGCGGGCAGTGGCAACATCCAGTTTAAAAGCGTCGGGAAGAGTAAGAACGGCTGTTCTGAATTCGGTGTGCTTTTTTACTTCTCCACCCAATGCCCTGGCAAATTGAGCGGCAAACTCGATCCCATCTCCCTCAATGACCAAATCTATATCTAGATTCCCTATCCCCAACAAGAGATCGCGCACGAATCCGCCCACTATGAAGGCTCTGTATCCTAGCTCGGCAGCTATCTGGCCAGCTTGTCTGAGAATTCGATGAACTCTCTTGGGAACCCTTGTCTCGAGCAAATTTTTAAGGTTCTCCCTGTTTTTGCTTACCCTCAGGTTCTTTTTTCTCTCATGAAAAGCCTCTAAGAGGTCGGAACCGGTAATAATCCCCACGAGCTTTCCCCCTTCCATGACCAAAAGTCTTCGGGTTTCTTCCTCTATCATAACTTGTTGAGCTTTCTTAATTGAGACAGAGGGAGAGATAACCGTAACTTTAGGGGAAAGGTGACTTTTTAAGGGAACTTTTTCCGAATTATGAGCCATAAGATGGTCTATTTTTTCGCGCGAAATTATTCCTACCACCTTTCCGTCATCCATCACCGGAAGGTCCTCCACCTCGTACTCACTTAGTATCTTTTTTGCCTCCTTAAGTAAAGTCACAGGTGAGGCTGTCCTGACGGGAGAACTCATTACCTCACTTACAGTGACTCGTGGTTCTATTTTATCTTCGAGAACTTGATAGAGCTTGTGCTCTAGCTTCCTGAGGTCGCCTTCTTTAATCAAGGCTGAGGCAGCGAAGTTATGTCCACCTCCCCCGAAAACGGAAAGTATCTCACTTACGTTGACCGAGGGGGTTCTGCTCCTACCGAGGAGGTAAGTTCGATCTTTGGACTTTATGAGAGTAAAAACCACCTCCAGGTTTCTCAAATCGATGAGCTTATGTAGAGGAAGGGAAAGTCCTCCTACAAATTCGTCAATTTCAGTAACTATTACCACCACCTCAACTCCATTAATTAGCCTCATTTTAGCCTTTTTCAAGAAATCATTGAGAAGCAAGTTCTGCTTTTCCGTGAGCTGTTCATTTAAAAAACTGGAGATAAGCTCGAGGTTAGCTCCCTGAGAAAGGAGAAATCCTGCTGCCTCAAGGTCCAAAGAGGTGGTTGAGGTAAAACTTAAAGAGCCAGTGTCCTCATAAATTCCCAGAGCAAAAAGAGTCGCCTCCGCCGGGGCAATGGAAATACCTTGTTCCTTTATTATATGGACCAAGATACTAGTGGTTGCACCTATTTCTTTGCACACGCCCCCATCTCCCTTTATGTCCTGAGGATGAGGAGGATGATGGTCATATAGGTGAATTTCCACTTGCCTTTTTCCGATAAGCTCACGGAAAATCCCTATACGATTAATCCAGCGGGTGTCTACTAGGATAAGACGATCTACAGTATCAAGGTTAACTTTTTTTACAGCGACATCCTGCAATATCTTTCCATAAACACAGATAAATTGACTTACTTCCTTGGCTACTGATCCGGGAAGGCATATCTTGGCCTCAGGATAAAGTTTCCTTGCCGCCACCGTAGCAGCAAGGCCATCAAAGTCTGTCCCTGTATGAGTGGTAATTATCTGCATTTTTGGTATCCGACTGGAATTAAAATATCAGATTGAGCCTGGCTGTCAAGGAAGGCTCAAGCTCGGGGGTGGTATTTTTTATAGACCTTTTTCAGGCGTTCCTGGGTTATGTGAGTGTAGATCTGAGTGGTAGAAATGTTGGTATGTCCTAGAAGTTCCTGTACGAAACGAAGATCGGCATCCCGGGAGAGAAGATGAGTGGCAAAAGAATGGCGAAGAGTATGAGGCGAGATCTTTTTAGTTATACCAGCTTTTTGACTGTACTTCTTGATAATCTTCCAGCAGGCCTGTCGTGAAAGGCGCTTTCCATAACGGTTACAAAACAGGGGTAGCAGGTTGGTGGTTTCTATCCTTCTTCTTCTCAAATAGAGCCTCACCCATCGGCAAGCTTCTCTTCCCAGAGGAACAATGCGTTCCTTGGAGCCTTTACCCAGGACTTTTACCCATCCTCCTTTAAGATTTAAATCGGTGAGGTTAAGATTAATTAACTCCGATATACGAAGGCCAGCTCCATATATAACCTCCAAGATGGCCCTATCCCTGGATCCATATTGTTCATTAACAGATGGAGCCTCCAAAAGGGCCTCGACTTCTTTCTCGGAAAGGAAAGAAGGAATCTTTCTTCCCAGCCGAGGAGAGCTAATTCCCTCTACTGGATTATGATCAATCTTTCCCTCTGTGTAAAGGAACTTATAAAACATCCTCACTACGGACAGCTTTCGATTTAGAGTGGAAGACTTATTCCCTTTTTCTCTTAAAGTGGCCAGGTAATTTCCGATCAGGGCTGAGTCTACCTGGAGAAATTCTTTTTTTAACCAGTCTCTGAACTGACAAAGATCTCTTCTATAAGCCTGTAAAGTATTAGGGGAAAGACCCCTTTCTATGGTCAAATAGTCAATAAAGGACTCAATTGAATTACGAGACAAACTGCTCGCCTTCTCTTAAAGCCTTCTCATTCAAGGAGAGAAGATCTAACTTATCGGCTGAAATCACTTGTTTAAAGGAGTCAATTAGACTTTTTACCTCAACCACCCCTGTTTTTTTGACCCAGGCCCCCAGAGCAACCATGTTAGCAATGCGAGAGCTACCTATTCTCTCGGCTATTTCGTTGGCCGGAATCTTGATTATTTCTACATCCTCACGAAAAAGCTCCTCCTTAACGAGAGAACTATTGATGAGAGCCCTTCCTTTTGCTTTAATGCGAGGAAGAAACTTAAGATAGGAAGGATGACTCATCATAAGTGCATTTTGAGGATTAGCCACCAGCGGGGAAGCGATAGGCGAATCTGAAACTATCACTGTACAATTGGCTGTTCCTCCCCGCATCTCTGCTCCATAGGAGGGAAAGTAGACCACTTCCTTACCCTCCTTTAATCCGGCATAGGCGAGGAGTTTTCCGGCAAAGATTATTCCCTGCCCTCCGAATCCAGCTATTATGAGTTCTTCATACATTTTAAATTGCCTCCCGAGCCATCTTCACTCCTTCTTCTATGATTCTATCTAATTGGCTTTGGTTAGAGGTCTCAGCATAAACCCTCACTTTGGGTTCGGTCCCCGAGGGTCGAATAAGAAGCCAGCTGTCATCTTCCATGAAGAATTTGACCCCATCGATGGTTTTAATCTGTCTGATGGGTATTCCACCTAAAGTCGAATAGGGTGGGGAAGAAAGTTTTTTTATCATCTGCGGTTTATTCACTCCCACCTCAGCAAAATCTATCCTCTTGAAGAAAGAAGCACCAAATCTATCCTCCATTTGTTTCAGAATTGTGGAAAGGGGTGAGCCTATTCTGGTAATCATCTCAACAAAGAGAAGACCCGAAAGAATGCCGTCTCGCTCCATGAGATAACCCCGAAAGCCGTATCCTCCACTTTCCTCACCCCCAAAAAGAATATCCTTTTCCTGCATCTTATCACAGACATATTTAAAGCCCACCGGTACCTCATCTAAGGATAAATTAAACTCTCTGGCTATTCTTTCTGGCTGATAACCCAGGGAGACAGTCTTTACTACCCCCCCTCGGAGATTTTTTTCCTCTACCAGGTACAAAAGAAGAAGGGAGAAAACCTGGTGAGGGGTAAGGTATCTTCCCTCATTATCCACTATTCCTAATCTATCTGCATCCCCATCAGTAGCTACTCCTAAATCTGCCCCCTCCTTTATCACCTTTCTCTTTAGATCCTCCAGGTTCTCCTCAATAGGCTCAGGATTTATTCCACCGAAGCCGGGATTGTATTTGTGATGTATGGTGATCACCTCGCATTTTGATGAAGCCAGGATTTTTTCCACAAAGCCATCTCCGGTGCCGTACATAGGATCATGGATGACTTTGAGCTTAGCTTTCTTTGTTAAATCCCCGTCCAGAAAGGATTCAACCTTCTTAAGATACGGAGACACAAGATCCTCTTTTTTCAGGAGCCCTTTTTCTTCAGCTTCTCTTAGGGAAATCTCTTTTACCTCGTTTCTATCAAGGAAGGACTCGATAGCGTTGGTGGTCTCAGGAGGAACCGAGCCCCCAAAGGACCCTCTGATCTTAACCCCGTTAAACTTAGGGGGATTATGAGAGGCGGTGATCATCACGCCTCCTGCTAAATTTTTATGGGTTATGGCGAAGGAAACGCACTGGGTGGGAATATCTGCTGGAGAAAGCATTACCGAAAGACCATTACCGGCGAGAACCTGGGCTACTTCCTCGGCAAATTCCCGGGACAAAAAGCGGGCGTCATACCCTATGGCCAAGCCTTTTTTCCTGTCCGGTCGGGTTTGGCAGTAATCAGCAATAGCCTGGGCAACTTTAGCTACATTGGCAAAGGTGAAATCATCGGCAATTACTCCCCTCCAGCCATCGGTGCCAAATTTAATCTTTCCCATATGCTTATCCTCAATTTAGTAGGCATTCAGCCATCAGTGGTCAGTAAATTGCTGATTGCTAAAAGCTGATAGCTGAACACTTTAGTAAAGCTAAGCTATCCTACAACAGCCACCAGAAAATGTCAATTCAGAGGCCCCGTAGACCGATTTCTTGACCGTCCCATAGCTAGATGCTATCATAGGAAAGCTATTCCTCAAAATGGGAGTGTTAGATGGATGTGGTAGGTCTGGGAGCCTTAAATGTGGATTTGATTTACGAGGTTGATCCCGCCGTTTTGGGATTGGAGGCAGGAAGAGAAAGAGTTGGCAGTTACCATGAGTTTGAGGATCTTTTGAATTCCTTAAAAAATAAGGCTAAACTGAGGATAAAAAATGGAGGAGGATCGGCAGCTAATACCATCTATGCCCTGGCTAAAATGGGATTTTCCTGTGGTTATCTGGGCAAAGTAGGAAAAGATGAGGAAGGGAACTTCTTACTGGAAGGACTGATGAAAGTGTACGTGGATACTGAAAAGATCAAACGAGAGGGAAGAAGTGGATTATGTGTTGTCCTATTAGGTAAGGGAAAGGATAGAAGTATCATTATCCTGCCAAATGCTAACGACACCCTTTCTTACTCTGACCTTGACCCCGAGTATGTAAATAAAGCGGAGTTTTTGCATATGAGTTCCTTCCTGGGCGAGCTGCCTTTTGAGGCACAAAAAAGAATTGCCGGGAAAACCAGGGCTAAAATAAGCTTTGATCCGGGTGAACCCCATGCCAGTAAGGGAATAGAAGAGCTTAGTCCTATTCTGGAGCACACCTTTATTCTCTTTCCCACTGGAAAAGAGGTTGAGATCTTAACTCACCAGAACTATAAAGCAGGATGCAAGGAGCTACTCAAGCTAGGAATAGAGATTATTGCTTGCAAGCTAGGAGAAAAGGGCTCCTATATTCTCTGTCAGGAAGGAGAGTTAGAGATTTCCCCCAAAAGGGGAAGGATAGTGGATAGCACAGGAGCTGGCGATGTTTATGCGGCGGGGTTTCTAGCCGGACTTTTTAAAAAACTTTCCTTAGCTGAATGCGCCAGATTAGCCACTCTTGCTGCTTCCCAGAGCATAAGGGGATTTGGGAGGAAGACCTATCCGGACCAGAAGATCCTGTCTAGATTCATAAAAAGGGGACGTGATTATTTTTAATCTTGGGAATTTATATATTCGTGACTCATTCTCAGAAGAAATTTTGCCAGCTAAATAGGTAAGATTTCCTAAAAAACGCGAAATTCCTTGCTTGTAAGATTGCCACGTTTGTCTTCGACAAACTCGCAATGACGGAAAAGAGGTAACTTCCGGTGATAATCCTGGCAATTTTGCGGCTAATAAAGGTGTATGATGAGCTATAAAATCGGATGGTTTTCTACGGGAAGAGATAAGGCAGCCCGAGAGCTTTTGAGGGTAGTTTCTGATAGCATCAAACAAGGCAGGCTGTCCAACTTACACATTGGTTTTGTTTTCAGTAACAGAACCAAGGAGGAGGCCCGGGAAAGCGACTTATTTTTTAAGCTGGTAGAGAAGTTAGGGATCGATCTGGTATCTTTTTCGTCCAGGAATTTCAGGCCCGAGATGAGAAGAAAGGCTCTAGTCGAGGAAAAAAGGGGTAAGCTAGAATTGATAAGCCATTGGCGCAGCCTCTATGATGAGGAGGTGATAAAAAGAATAGATAAATTTGAGATTGACCTTATCGTTCTGGCAGGTTATATGCTGATTACAGGAGAAAAACTTTGTCGAAAGTATCCTATGATAAATCTTCATCCGGCTGCTCCCGGGGGTCCCCGGGGAACCTGGCAGGAGGTAATCTGGAAGTTAATTGAGAAAAATAAGCGGCAAACCGGAGTAATGATGCATCTAGCTACTCCTAGGCTTGACGCCGGTCCTCCTTTGACTTACTGCACTTTCCCCATAAAGGGTGGAAAATTTGATTCCTTGTGGGAAAAATTGGAAGAGAAACTTAGGAGAAAACCTCTGGAAAGGATAAAAAGAGAAGAAGGAGAAAGAGAACCCTTGTTTAAGGAGATAAGAAAAGAAGGGGTGAGGCGGGAGCTTCCCTTGATTGTTCATACCTTAAGAGCTCTGTCTAATGAAACAATCGAGCTGAGGGGAAAGAAACTAATGAGGGGAGGAAAGGCAGTTGAAGGCTATTGCCTAAATGAGGAGATTGGCCGTGAGGCAGATATGCATTGATTGTGAAGGTCCCTTAACCAGGAACGATAATGCCCTGGAGATATCAGAATATTTTATCCCTCAAGGAGGAAGGTTTTTCTCCTTGATAAGCAGGTACGATGATTTCCTGGCCGATGTTGCCAAAAGAAAAGGATACAAAGCCGGCACCACTTTGAGCCTCATTTTGCCCTTTTTAAAAGCTTATGGAGCCACCAATCAAGGGATAAAAGAGTATTCTGCCAGCCATCTTCTCTTAATCCCTGGAGCTAAAGAGACTCTCTGCCACCTGAACAAAAAGATGCCCACCTTTGTCATCAGCACCAGCTATCAGCCTTATATAGAAGCAGTTTGTGACTTTGTAGGTTTTTCCGTCGAGAATACTTATTCTACTTTCCTCGATCTTGATAGATACCAGATCTCTTTCGAGGAGACGAGAAAGCTGAAAGCTCTTCTTCAGGAAATACTTAAACTGCCTTTTATCGATCTTTCAGGAGCAAGGAAAAAAGAGGATCTTTCACCATCAACCAAAAGGACTATATCACGGCTGGACGAAGTCTTCCAGGAGGAAATCCCTTCTCTGGAATGCGGCAAGATAATAAAAGAGACAAGACCCATAGGGGGAATGGAAAAGGCTAAGGTTGTGGCTGATTCGCTAAAAGGCCGGGAGGTTTCGCAGGTAATGTATGTAGGGGACAGCATCACCGATGTAGAAGCATTGAGGTTGGTAAACGAAGGAGGAGGAATCGGTATTTCCTTTAATGGCAATAGTTACGCACTCAAGGTGGCCCAGATTGCCTGTATCTCGCCTCATACTCTTCCTCTGGAGATTTTGGGAGAGGTTTTCTCTGTAGAAGGAAAAGAAGGGACCCTGAAGGTGGCAAAAATTTGGCCCCAAAGTTTAAAGGAAAAATTAAGTGCCATAAGTCCTTATCCTCGGGTGGAGATCTTAACCAGTGAAAATCTGGAAAGATTAACTAAAGAGAGCGAGAGGATGAGAAGGAAGATCAGGGGAGAGGCAGTCGGATCTTTAGGATGAGCGAGACAAAAGAAGAGAGTGCCTTGATTGTCCAATTAGTTGACAGGGTTCTAAATCACGGTAAATTATAAGTAATAGGTAAGATTTTCTAAAACATTACACATTTAAAAGTGTTCAGTTTTCAGCAATCAGCAACCTACTAACCGCTGAATGCTTACTAATAGCGGAAAAGAGGAAATTTTTAGAAAAAATAAGAAAAAGTAATGGTCCGAAGGGAGGTGAGGAAATCAATGGACCGGTTGAGCTTTAAAGTACAAAGTTAAATCCAAGGAGGAGGAAAATGGGTAAAAAACTTATGTGCCTTTTGATCTTGGGCTTGTTGCTAGGAGGATTTTCTACAGCCGGTTTTGCCCAAAAAACGGTGACCGTACTGGGTGTATGGGGAGGTGGTGAAAGAGATGCTTTTATGAAGATGCTGGAACCTTTTGAAGCATCAACAGGAATTAAAGTGGAATTTACCGGTACGCGTGATCTTCCGACAGTACTTACCACCCGAGTGGCAGCCGGTAATCCTCCGGATATTTCCGTTTTGCCTAATCCTGGTCAGATGCAGGAATTTGCCAAAATAAGGGCACTGGTTGATCTTAGCGAGTTTATGGATATGAGCAAACTACAAGACGAATATGCCCAAACCTGGATTGATCTGGGAAGTTACCGGAAAACTGTATATGCCATTTTCATCTCAGCAGATCTCAAGAGTCTGGTCTGGTATAGTCCCAAGGCATTTGCGGATGCAGGTTACCAGATACCGCAAACCTGGAAGGAACTTATTGCTCTTTCCGATAAAATCGCTGCTCAGGGAAAGGCTCCCTGGTCTATTGGGCTTGAGTCGGGTGCTGCCAGCGGCTGGCCGGGGACCGACTGGATTGAGGACATTATGCTGCGAATCACAGCACCCGAGGTTTACGATCAGTGGGTCAACCACGAAATACCTTGGACAGATCCAGTAGTAAAGCGTGCCTGGGAGCTTTTTGGCCAGATTGCCCGAAATGAGAAATATGTATATGGGGGGCCAGAAGCCGCACTTACCACCAACTTTGGTGAGGCTCCCAATGCGCTGTTTACCACTCCCCCTCGTGCATATATGCATAAGCAGGCCACCTTTA
The DNA here is from genome assembly GCA_964543295.1 of uncultured Clostridia bacterium. Taxonomy (GTDB): domain Bacteria; phylum Aerophobota; class Aerophobia; order Aerophobales; family AE-B3A; genus AE-B3B. The sequence goes on from CAZIXA010000004.1 coordinate 59,844, forward strand.
TCAAGAGCTTCATTCTGAAGTACAATCCTAACCTTCAACCAGGGGTAGACTTTAGCTTCTTCCCCTTCCCGTCCATTGATCTAGACTACGGAACCCCTGCTCTGGGGGCTGCTGATATGTTTGCGGTGTTCAAGGATACTCCAGAGGCACAAGCTCTCATGCGCTATCTGGCGACTGCTGATGCTCAGGAGATCTGGGTTGCCGAGCTGGGGAAGCTCTCAGCTAATAGAAAAGTGAATCCCAATGCCTATCCTGATGATCTTACTCGTAAGGCTGCCGAGGTATTAGCCAGCGCCGAGACATTTCGCTTTGATGGATCTGATCTAATGCCTGCTGCGGTAGGGTCTGGTTCTTTCTGGAGCGGTATACTGGACTACGTAGGTGGTGAAGATCTGGATTCTGTCCTGGAAAGAATTGAAGAAACAGCCGTTGACGCTTATAAGGAATAGGTCTAAAGCCGGATGTGCGGCTACGTACGAGTGGCCGCACATTCCTTTCCCTCCAAAAAGAGATAAAGATGTATACTAAGAAGTTAACTCCCTGGTTTTACCTGATTCCCGCCTTGACTATACTCGGTTTTTTTCTTGTTTACCCTTCCTTTCATACTATGTATCTTTCCCTTTTTGGCAAACGTTCCCATACCTTTGTGGGAGCAGGTAACTATATCTATGTTTTCACCAACCGGGTCATGCTAACGGCATTCCGCAACAATGTTCTCTGGGTGGCAGTCTTCACTACCGTGACGGTATTTCTTGGACTCATTCTGGCGGTACTTTTTGACCGGGTAAAATATGAGGTTATTGTTAAATCCATCATCTTTATGCCTATGGCTATCTCTTTTGTAAGTGCTAGCGTTATCTGGAAGTTTGTTTATGCTTTTAAACCTGCCGGGACTTCTCAGATTGGTATTCTCAATGCCCTCCTTGATGCATTTCACCTACCTCCGGTAGCCTGGCTAATTCAGAAACCCTGGATTAATAATCTGTGCCTCATAGCAGTTGGGGTTTGGGTATGGACAGGATTTTGTATGGTGGTACTCTCAGCCTCATATAAAAGTATTCCTAAACAGTTTTTAGAAGCAGCTCGGGTTGATGGAGCTGGAGAATGGGGGGTCTTCTGGAAAGTTATTCTCCCCTTACTTGTACCCACCATCACCGTACTGGCTACGACAATGGTAGTTTTTGTGCTCAAGATATTTGATGTTGTTTATGTTATGACCAATGGTAACTTCGGCACCGAGGTCATTGCCAACCGTATGTATAAAGAAATGTTTCTGTTTGGAAACTTTGGTAGATCAAGTGCCATTGCTGTAGTTTTGCTGTTGCTTGTCCTTCCCATGATGCTGTTTAACCTGCGCCGGTTTAGAAGAGAGGAGAGAAGATGACGGAAAGGACGAGCAGATCCCTATCTCGAGGACTTTTGCACACGGTAATTATCTTCATTGCTCTTTTGTGGTTGATTCCCACCATTGGGGTACTGGTTACCTCCTTTAGGCCCGCTCAGGATGTAGCAAATAGCGGATGGTGGACAGTATTTGAAAGTATATTCAGCTCGGTTCGTCTTACTTTAAGAAATTATGAGGTGGTTCTGAGTCGCTTGGGTATAGGAAGAGCCTTTTTAAACAGCTTCCTCATTACCATTCCTGCTACGCTAATACCTCTGGGCATAGCGTTATTTGCAGCTTATGCGCTTGCCTGGATGAGATTTTTTGCCCGCACATTTGTTTTTATGATTATAATAGCACTTTTGGTAGTTCCTCTCCAGATGACCTTCATTCCAATTTTGCAGATTTTTAATAAATCAGGTCTTGCCGGTACCTTTCCGGGGATCTGGTTAGCGCACAGCGGCTATGGACTTCCTCTGGCAATATATATGCTCTACAATTTCATCTCAGGACTGCCCAAAGAGCTTTTTGATTCTGCTTCTATCGACGGAGCGCCTACATTTTATATTTTTTTGTATATTGTACTGCCGCTTTCTGTACCTATTATTGCTTCCCTTACTATCTTTCAATTCTTGTGGGTATGGAATGACCTTCTGGTTGCCCTTATCTACCTGGGAGGAACGCCCGATGTGGCACCCATTACTGTTCAGATAAGCAGTTTGGTCGGCTCCTACGGCCAGGATTGGGAACTCCTCACCGCAGCGGTATTTATCTCCATTGTTCCTTCGCTTGCCGTCTTTTTTGGGTTGCAGCGTTATTTTGTACGAGGAATTTTAGCAGGTTCAATTAAAGAATAAGGATAAGAATATGGTAGTTTCTCCTCTGTCGGCATATGAGAAGATTGTGGGATCCCGTGAAATTGAAGAAATACTGGCACTTGCGGGTAAAATTAAGGGTGTCTCGGTCACGCATATCAACTCAACACTCAAGGGTGGAGGAGTGGTGGAGATTTTGCGAAGTTTAGTGCCTTTATTCAACCTCGTGGGTATTCCTTGCCGATGGGAGGTAATCCAGGGGACAGAAAAGTTCTTTCGAACGACTAAGTTTTTTCATAATCTGCTGCAGGGGCGTCATCTTAGAGAAAAACAGAATATAACCCAGGATATGCTGGATGAGTACAGGAGAATAAGTGAAGAAAATATTAAAAGGATCGACCTTACTTCAGATGTGGTGGTGATTCACGATCCACAACCTGCAGCCCTGATTAAGGCTAAAGAAGGCAATAAATGGATCTGGAGATGTCACATAGATCTTTCCCATCCAGATAAAAAGGTGTGGGATTTTCTATACTCTTATATTGCAAGATATGATGCTGCTATATTTTCTATGGAGGATTTTGTTCAACCTTTACCTTTAGCTTATTATATAGTTCCCCCTTCCATAGACCCTCTTAGTGACAAAAATAAGGAGCTTTCAACTGACCAGATAAAAAGTGTGTTCAGAAAATTAAAAATCCCCCAGGATAAATCCATATTGCTTCAGGTCTCCCGTTTTGATTATTTTAAAGACCCTATAGGGGTAATAAAGGTATATCGAGGGGTTAAAAAAAGGTTCGATTGTCGATTGATTTTGGCAGGAGGGGAAGCAAAGGATGACCCGGAAGGTTCCGAGGTTCTTAAGCAGGTAAAGGAGGAAGCCGGAGGTGATCTGGATATTCATATTTTGAACCTCGCCCCCGAAAGCTTTTTTGAGATAAATGCCCTGCAAAGGGGTGCTGACATTGTAATTCAAAAATCATTAAGAGAAGGATTTGGATTAACAGTTACCGAAGCTCTGTGGAAAGCTCGTCCTGTCGTGGCAGGTAATGTTGGAGGCATAAGGCTGCAGATAAAGCATGGTGAAAATGGATTTTTGGTTAACTCAATTGAGGCGGCAGCAGATAAGGTTAAGTATCTATTACAAAATAACTCCCGTGCTCGAGAAATGGGACAGGCTGGTAGGGAAGCGGTTAAAGACAAGTTTCTCATCACCCGCCATTTCAAGGATTATCTTAGATTAATAGGAGAGCTTTGTAGCTGAGGGGCTGGATGAAGTAGCATCCACGTAGGGTAACCCTTGAGCATCAACAGTAGCGACAAGCTCGTACTCAACCTTTTAGCTAAGTGCCACCGCCTTGTTAACCATCAAAAATATCCTTAGGCAGATTGGGGTAAGCAGATGAAGGGCACCTATGCTATAATTATGGAACTTATCAGTGATGAAAGAATTTCTGTGGGTAAACTAGGAAAAATAAAGTTTAAGAAAGGATACTACCTATACGTGGGCTCTGGCCAGAATAGTCTCGAGACGAGAATTGCAAGACATCTTAGGAAGAGAAAGAAAAAATTCTGGCATATAGATTATCTACTGAGTCAGCGAGGGGCCAGGATAAAGGAAGTATGGATCGCCGAGGATAGTCGAATTGAATGTCTTGCCGCGAGAAAGATCCTTGAAGAAGTCAATACACCTCTGGTGGCTAAGAAATTTGGCTCCCGTGACTGTAGCTGTTCCACTCATCTATTTTACTTGAACCAAAGTGCAAAGTTGGCCAGGGACCTCCTGAAGGGATTAAATTTCAGTCCCTATTCAATTAGGAATGATCCCAAAAGTGGGGAAAGATCTCGTAGCAGGTAAGCAAAAGCGATAGCCTATCTTAAGGAAGATTTCTTGACTCTTCTGGGAGAGCTCTCTCAGCAAGTCCTGGCACATTTCTGCCTTGACTTCTCTACATTTATGTGATAGTGTGGAAAATGGAGGTTTATTCCGCGACGACCATTGGCAGTCTTTCTTCAAGAAAAAGAACATAAAGATGCCCAAAATCGAAATTGACGCTAAGAGATGCAAGGGATGCGGTTTCTGTGTCAAGTTCTGCCCCAAAAACTTAATCCAGCTTGATTCTAATTTCAATGACAAAGGCTACCATCCGGCAGTCTTTAAAAATCCAGGAGACTGTACTGGATGTGGCTTGTGTGCACTCGTCTGTCCGGATGTGAGTATTACTGTTTATAAATAGGATAGCCAATGATCCATTACCTTAAAGGGGTCCTCGAGTATAAATCTCCTGCCTTTATCATTGTGGACGTCGGAGGAGTGGGATACGAAATTAATATATCCTTATCCAGCTTCGATCTCCTTCCTCCAGAAGGAAAAGAAATAAAGATAAATACCTATCTACATTTGCGAGAGAATGGACTTACCCTATACGGCTTTCTCACCGAGGAGGAGCAGGACTTCTTCTGCCTCCTCATCTCGATTTCTAAAATAGGTCCTAAGTCAGCTTTGCGGATTGTCTCCAGGATTTCACCTTCCGAGTTCAAGAGGGCCATAAAAAAGGGAGATCTAACTACCTTAACTCATATTCCCGGCATAGGAGGTAAGACTGCCCAAAGGTTAATTCTAGAATTGAAAGAAAGAGTCGAAGAAGAGGAAATAGTGGAGCCGGGCAAGGAAACCGTAACCAAGGATACCCTGTCCGCGCTGATTTCCCTGGGATATACCCGAAAAGAAGCCGAAAGGGCGGTAAAAGAAGCTCTAAGATCAACTGAGGAAGGGGTAGATTTAGCCGGATTAATCCGGGAAGCTCTAAGGCATATATAACAAGAGTCAGGGATCAGAGTGAGAGAAACAATTTTGCGTTTTACTGATGATTAAAATAGCATGGGGATGTCTTCGAAAAGACACTATAAATCTAGGCTGGTGAGATTAAAGGGAAGATAATGGAAGAAAGGGTCAGTATCCCTATTCTGCAGGAAGAAGAAAGTGGATTTGAACTTATCCTTCGTCCCCAGAAGATGGCCGAGTTCGTTGGACAGAATAGAATAAAGGAAAATCTGGGGATTTTCATCCAGGCAGCAAAACAGCGAGGTGACGCTCTAGACCACACCCTCCTTTACGGACCTCCCGGCCTGGGAAAAACCACCCTGGCTTATATCATTGCCAACGAGATGGAAGGGGGGATTCAATCTATAAGTGGTTCAGCTATAGATCGTCCCGGTGATCTAGCTAAGATTCTTACCAATACCGAACTTCAGGATGGAGATGTCCTTTTCATAGATGAAATTCACCGCCTTCCTCCCCAAGTAGAAGAAGTGCTCTATTCAGCTATGGAGGACTTCAAAGTAGATATAATTTTAGGAAAAGGGGTCCGTACCAGGTCGGTTAAACTACCTCTTCCTCACTTTACCTTAGTGGGAGCGACCACCAGAGCCGGACTTCTTACCTCCCCTTTACGCAATAGATTCGGAGTAGTGAGCCGGCTGGACTTTTACGGAAAACAGGATCTATATAAGATAGTCCTGAGGTCTGCGGCAATTTTAAAGATAGAAACTGAGCTAAAGGGTGCCCGGGAGATAGCTCGTCGATCGCGAGGTACCCCCAGAATCGCTAATCGGCTTCTTCGCCGGGTAAGAGACTATGCCCAGGTAAAAGGAGAGGGTATTGTAACCGAAAAAATGGCCAATCAGGCTCTGGCTATGCTGGAGGTAGATGGAAAGGGCCTCGACAGCATGGATCGAAAGATTCTGGAGACCATCCTCTATAAATTCAATGGAGGGCCGGTAGGACTGAAAACATTGGCCATGGTGGTAAATGAGGAGCCTGAAACTATTGAGGAGGTCTACGAGCCTTATCTGGTTCAGGAAGGATTTATCAATCGTACTCCCAAGGGAAGAGTGGCTACCCACCTTCTATATCAATATTTCAAGAAAAGAAAGCAGGAAGAAAGACAAACAGAGTTACTTTTGTAGACCATCCATCATTTTGCTGGATGTCGCTTTTAATGACCTTTTTCTCCTGTACCCAAGGACAATCCTGAAGGTTAAAAAATAAGTTACGAGTGTCATACCGGTGGCTAAAAGGAAGCTTCCCACTAAAAGCGATCGACTTAAGTTTAGTAGATTTTCTAACCTGAAAAGACTCCAGGAAAAAGGCAAGGAAGTAGTTTTCAAAACTAGCTGACCAATTTTATATTCAAAGGCGTATATAAAGGGTGTGGTGAAAGGATTGGCAACGAAAGTACCCAGAATAGCGGAGAATTTATTTGCCCTTAAAAGGACTGCCGTAGGTAAGGAAAGGAGTATAGCAAATCCAAAGGTAGGAATGATTCCCCAAAAAACACCAATGGCCACTCCTCGGGCTATTCTTTTCGGAGAATCTTCGATTCGCACCAGTTTCTTGATGAGCGTTTTAAGACCAGATAAAGAAAACCACCTTTTGGCCCTCATTTTTTCTTCCTCTATATTCAAAACCGTACTCTAGGTTGATTCTTATTTTTATCGTTCTCTTTTTTGCAGTCATTCTTTAGTATAGTCTAATTATAGCCAGCTCACGAATCAAAGTCAAGATAATCAGGCGGAATTCTTCCCCTCGATACGCGTATGAATCTCCTGAATTATTTGGAACATATTGAGGGGAGAAATAGGGCTTTGCCGATTCCTTCGGAATGCCTCCCTCAACGGCCCGATCGGCAGAGCCGACTCTCGCTTCGCTCGAGCAAGTCGAGCCTGCTCCCCCCTTTTTTCTGATATCTCGTCTGCCGAAGTTTACTTGATAACAATTCAGTGAAATTATTGAAATTTCTACACCTCAAAGTAGTGGTTGGAGCTAATTATTATACCATCAATGAAGAATTTGTAAAACCATGAAATCAACAAAGGCAGTCTAGCTAAAAATTGACAGAGCGTATCGAGGCTGATATAATCCCTTTGTTGAATTTCGTCTGATGGTTCAAAAATCTGAATTATTCGATAGTAGAGTGGGGAGGCTAAATACCCTCAGTAGAGAAGGTGGAGGATGAAATCACTATTTATCGCAGCCACGAGACAAAACGATGGTAAATCTACCCTTTCTCTAGGACTTCTTCAAGCTCTTAGAAAGAAATTTCCTAAGGCAGGCTTTATGAAGCCGGTGGGCCAACACTACATCCTGAGAGAGGGGTATGAAATAGACGAAGATGTGGCTCTGATGAGGGATGTATGTGGAATGAAAGATAATCTGGGAGACATGAATCCTGTCACTGTGAAAAAGGGATTTACTGAAGAGTACATTGAGAGAGGGGACAAAGAAAAACTAGTTCAGCAGATCCGGGGCGCTTTTGAAAGAATACGTAAAGGAAAGGAATTAATGCTTATCGAGGGAACCGGACATGCCGGAGTGGGAGCGGTGATTGACCTTTCCAATGCCTCGGTGGCAAAACTATTGGGATCAAAGGTCCTTCTCATATCTATTGGAGGAATTGGCCGACCCATTGATGAAATTGTCATAAACAAAGCTCTTTTTGATCAAGAAGGGGTTGAAGTGCTGGGCGTAGTTATCAATAAAGTTCTCCCCGGTAAATACGAGAAGATAAAAGCCATAACTGAAAAGGGCCTGGGAAAAAAAGGAATTAAGTCGTTTGGGGTGATACCCTTCCATAAGTCCTTAACCTACCCCACCATGGAACAAATCCAGGAAGCCAGCCAAAGTAGGGTCTTTTGCGGAAAGGAATATCTCGACAAAAAGGTAGTCAATATCCTGGTTGCGGCTATGGAACCTTATCATGCTCTGGGACACATCAAGCCTCATAGTCTGATCATTTTGCCGGGAGATAGAGACGACATCATCCTTGCCATTATTGCGGGAAGTAAATCGGAAATAGAGGATAGTTTTGAAATTGCCGGGATGGTTCTAACCGGAGGACTCGCTCCCCATCTAAAGATTCGCAGGTTAATGAAAAGTTGCAATTTTTCTATACTAACCTCGGAGAATGATACTTACACCACCACTAAGAAAATCCACGAGCGAAGAATCAAAATTCGCTCCACTGATGAGGATAAAGTAAAAGAAACCGAGAGGCTGGTTAGTCAGTATGTAGATATTGAGGGACTGGTGCAGCGAATGTAACCCGAATCAGGAAATCTTCTTCAAAGACACCAAGTATCTAAATCTATGAAGAAAAAAGGCTTACCTTTCTGGCTACCTCATACCAAGAAGGCTCTCATCTGGTATATCCTTTTCGCCATTATATTCGTATTGTACCATGATTTCTGGTCGTGGGGCAGCCACCGCCCATTGATAAGGGGTTGGCTTCCGGGTTGGTTTCTTTACGATGTCTTGCTTATAATAGCCTACGTTGTTATTGCCGCTGCCTTTGCCAGGTTTTATTGGCCAAAACCTCCGGAAAAGTAGGGGTCAGGTCTCAACATTTGACATTTCTATTTAAACGCTGATAATAACTGGTGGTACAGGAATTTCAATAATTTTATTGACAAACTAAAAGAAGTAAAGTCTAAAATCAAGACCTGGCCCCCAATGTGCAGAAATGTCAAATGTTGAGACCTGACCCCAAGAGAAAATAAAGTGTCCGAGATTGCTACCTCACTTGCCATTCTCATAACCTTCCTGGCCTTAATAGCCTTTCTGGGGCTTTATGGCTACCGAATTGGCAGAAAAACTGTAGAGGATTATTTCGCTGCAAGTAGAGCCATGGGTAGCTTCGTTACCCTCTTTACCTATTTTGCTACCCTTTGCAGTGCTTTCACTTTCCTGGGATGTGCCGGATGGGGATATAGCCGAGGGCTAGGATGGTATGGACCAATCGGGGTGGGAACGGCTCTCATCTCCATAAACTTCTACGTGTTTGGATATCGGGTATGGCTCCTGGGTAAAAAATTTGGATATGTCTCACCTCCAGAGTTAATAAAAGATCGGTTCGGTAAACCACTGCAAATAATTTATGCCGTGGTAATGGTGATCTTTGTCCTGCCCTATCTGGCCGTTCAAGCTATAGGAGCCGGATATGTCCTGGAGGAGTTATCCCAGGGAGTGATTCCTTATGTTGCCGGAGCAGGCCTTATCACTCTTTTTATGATTGTTTTGGTTTTAGGAGGCATGAGAAGTGTTGCTTGGACCGATACCTTCATGGGAATAATGATGCTGGGATGTCTGGCTATAGCCTTTGGCCTGGTGGTTAAAAACGTTGGGGGGTTACCTTCGGTGGTGAGGAGGCTGGCGGCCGAAAGCCCAGAGCATCTTTCAAGACCGGGGGTAGGAGAGTTTTTCTCTCCTGGGGTGTGGTTTGGTTTTCTTTTGCTGTGGGTGGTGGCTGATCCTTTGATGCCTCATCTCTGGATGCGGATGTATATTCCCAAAAATGTAAACGTCATCAAACGAATGATGATTCTGTTCCCTCTGGTGTGTTTGGTGGTCTTCTTTTTCCCCGTCTGGATTGGAGCCATGGGGTATACCGTGATCCCGGGCCTGAAGGGACCAGCGGTGGATAAAATTCTTCCTCTCTTGATGGTTAAATTTGCTCCAGGCTGGCTGGTAGCCATCATCCTTTCTGGATCGCTTGCCGCATTAATTTCCACGGCAGACTCTCAGGTGCTTGCCCTAAGCTCGATCCTCACCCGAGATCTTTACATCCCCTTCGTCAATAAAAAGGCCACCAGCCAGCACCAGGTGACAATGGGACGGATAATAATGATAATTTTATGTGTATTTGGATTCGTTATTGCTTTAAAGCCGGTCTCCACGCTGGTTGCTATCACTACTTCTGCATTTACCGGGATAGGAGTGCTTTATCCAGCAACTATTGCTGCCCTTTACTGGAAAAGGGCTACTAAATGGGGGGCGGTTAGCTCCGTCCTTAGCGGCGAGGTAGTGGCCGTTTTGCTTATTTATGGAGTTCTCCCTAAAGGGTTTTCATTAGGGTCTTTACCCATTCTGCCCAGTTTAATTGTGGCAACGGCTACTCTCATAGTAGTTAGTTATTTAACTTCACCACCACCGGAAAAACGCATAGCCAAATTCTTTGATCTCTTTGACTCTGTTTTCAAGAGCTCTTAACCCAGTCTAACTTACCTTCTAGTTCCTTAATCATCAGAAAATAATCACGTCCCCATTTTCTCCACCTTATATCTCTATTATCTTCCCTACACCTACGGGAAGGAAATCCTCTTTATATTCTTCTCTAAATAATCCAATAGCCTCTTCTCCTGTGCAGTGAGTAGGAGCTACCTTTTTTACCCCTAACTCATGAAATTCCTTGACGATTATTTCAATCATTCCCTTGGCCCCTTCCATTAGATGAAAACCTCCCAGGACTAAGTATATAGGCTCTTTTAAATTATTTTTCACCTTCTCTAAAATCCTGACTATGCCAGGATGCGAGCACCCAGTTATTACAACTAATCCGGGATCGGTCTTTACTATTAAGGATTGCTCCGGTAGAGAACCTCTCCCAAAAGAAGCCATTAGTTCACCCGTGAGGTAAGTACCAGGGGCAATCTGGTTAAATTCATCTTTTTCAACGAGTTTTACTCCAAAATTTCTCACTTTGTCTTTGAAGGAGGAAGAGAAATTGGAAAGACCGTATACCTTTACTCTGTGATTTTGTTTTAACAATCCTGAAAGGCCTCCCGTATGGTCATAATGATCATGAGAGATAATTATAGTAGTCAAATCCCGAGGAGAAATTCCTAGTGTCTTCATATTGAATAGCAAAGTAGTCCCATCCTCATCAGTGTCAAATAGAAGATCTTTTCCCACTAAACAGGAAAATCCCCAACTGACCTTTAGCCTCTTATCCCAGACTCTGTTATCACCAACAATTTTAAACTGCACAGTTATCGCTCTCTTACCCTATTCATTTATCTTAATTTCAATCTTTCCCCGTCTAAAGCCTTTTAAAGCAGATAGAGCTCCTTTGATAGTATTTCGAATAATTTTAGCAGCAAAAGGGTTTAAAGCTAACGTTTTTCCGTTTAATGTAACCTGAGTAGTAGGCTTCAAGGAGATACAATCCCTTACACTCTTTTTCCCCTGAACAATTTCTTTAGCGAGTCCGTAGCATGTTTTGTGTCCGCAGGATCCACAATTAAGATTAGGTAATTTAAAAGCTTTTTCTTCCACAAGATCAGCTATTTTTTCTATATCATTAAGGATACTGAAAATCGGCACCCCCAGCTTAATCTTTAAGGGAGAAATCGTAGCAGCACAAATTTCCAGTCCATCAGAGAGTCTTTTTGCTTCATATACATCTTTTAAACAAATAATCTTGGGAAAAGTTTTTTCTTTTTTAAATCCTTCCACAAGAAGAAAGTCAGCTTCCATGTACCCGGCTATATCCTCTAAGCTTTTTCTGTGGTTAAAGAATATGGCTGACTCACCAGACGAGATAGCAGCTACCTGCTTGGTATATTTCTTATGTTTAGCCGTGTCGCTATCAAGAAGATCGATACCTTCAGATGCATGTTTTATGGTAGCTACCTTATAATCTCTTTTGTTCAACTCTTGAGCTAAACTAGCTACCAATGTAGTCTTTCCACTCTTCTTGTAACCGGTAATTCCCACCGTTTTCACCGAATTCTTCCTCGCCACTTTAGATTTAAGAATGTACTTCGGCCATCGATTCTTTTTGCCATGTCCTCAGTGCATCTTTTTTCAAAAAGATTTGATATCCAAAACTGGACTTCCTTCAAAGGCATCCAATCCCTGCACAATCAAGATATTACCTTGTCTTTTGACCAACTCCACTCTGGTTAGTCCTATGGGATTGGGTCTTACTGGGGATCTGGTAGTGAAAACCCCTCTTTTAGGCCTAGCAAGGTCACCTCTTGGATGTACCTGTAACACCTTTCTCTTATCCTTGGAGGTCTTATGAAACCAGTAGAGAACCCATAGATAGCTAGAACCTTCTATTCCTTTTAATCCTCCACAGAAATCCTCAAAAATCTCTATCTTTTGAGATTTCTGATTGCAAGATCTCACTACTCCTATGGGATAAATTTTCATCCTTTTCTCTGGAGGTCATAGGGGTAGGTGGCACCCGTCCCCTAACTACTTTATTCTCGTTTTTCGCTCTTTTCTAAATCTTTGATGCGGGAATTAATCTGGTCTATTTGATTCTTTAGAGCGTCAGCTTAATCCCAATGGAAAAAAATTATCGACATCTCTCACATAATCCATAAAAATGAATTTGATGACTGTTTATCTTGAATTTGTGTTTTTTTGAGAGCTCGGCCTCTAACCCTTTGACGAACTCGAGGCAAGGTTAGCCTAAAACCTGCATTTCTGAATCTGTCATAGAGCCAAGGAGGACCAACCATATTTGTATCCTCTTAGATAGCTGATAATGATTTTCATTGTTATTATAATCAATATTCAAAATTTGTCAACCCCTTGAAGGAGTCAAAATTCTAAGTTGCCTTATTAGTCTGCATTATAAGGAACTCATAAAGGTTCATTTTATCGCCCTGATCACAACAAATGATCCTTCACCATAGCCTTCCTTTATCGGCTCAATAGCTCTTATCTCGGTCAAATTATGAAAAATTGTTTGAGAAAAATTGAAATTCTTGAAACCTGCTTTTTCCAAGTTAGAAACAACCTCATCTACTGTATAGAAAGTAGCTATCCTGTAAAAAACGCTCTTTTTTTTATGCTGCTGGTATGATCTTCCAATAGGACTTTCCTTATCGATAAATCCAATTATCAAACACCCACCAGGTTTTAATACCCTATATACTTCTTGAAAAGAAGCCTGTATATCATCCACAAAACAGATAGTAGTTACCATTAGTGCAAACTCAAACTGGGAATCACGAAAAGGGAGTTTTTCTGCTATCCCTTCGATCGCCTCAATACCCCTGCTTCGGGCGACTTCTCTCATTTTGTGTGATGGTTCAACCCCAAGTTTTATACCTAATGGCACTGCAAATCGGCCGCTACCTACACCAATTTCAATACTTTTTCCACTTTCAGGCAATTGCTCTCTTATTGCCCGAAGCTCTGATTCATAGACAAATTTGTTCCTTTCAAACCAATCTTCATACTGGGATGTATACTCTTCAAATGGCTCAACTTTTGGCATAGTCTCTCTCCAGACTATTTTGAGGGAATATTGTGTTAAACGTATTTGGCTATACAAGTTTACTGTTAAGCAAATTGAGGCAAAACGAAGTGAGGTCGTATAGCGCGTGTCCCATGACCCAGCCGAAGACGAGGCGAGGATGACGCAGAGCCGCGAACCCTGCCCCAATTTTGTATTTACTCTATTAATATTTTCAAAAAATAGAAATTATCCTCCAAACTAAACCGGCAAATAAAAGCCCGTAAGTTACTGACGCTCCTGTCAAAAATATCGTCTTCTTGAACCCAAATTCCCTAATGAGCATCCCCAAAGCAATTATAAATGTTCACGAATTCCCTTTCTTCATCATCTTAATATGCGAATTTCATGCGACGGACGGCGGTCAATTAATTCCTTTTATCTTCTCATAGAAAACAGCGCATTCAAGACCATAAACACTGCTGCTGCCAGGGTGGTATAAGCAAAAATGCGTTTTAGATTCTCTGGATTCGTTTTAATAGAAAGTCTTCCTCCAAGTAAACCACCCAGCACGGCTACAATTGCCAGCAGGATCGCCCAAAGGGGATTAAAATCTCCACTAATAGTATGTCCAAGAAAGCCCATTAGAGCAGTTGCGGCTACCATCGCTGAAGATGTCCCTACAGCAATTCGCATGGGAACACCGCAGGCCAGAACCATTAGCGGAACTTTGAATGAACCTCCCGATATTCCAACCATTCCTGCCACGAGTCCCGTTGCCGCGGTTATGGGAATTGCTAACCAAAGATTGACAACATATTCATAACTGCCATACCGCCGTCGCCAAAAACCAAACTGCTCCTTGTTCTCGTGAGTTCGTTCCTTAACAGGACGTAGCATAAGAAAGCATGCCAAAATCATTAAACCTGCGAAAACAAATTTCAACACAGTACCGCTAAAGATATGGGCATAATAACCTCCCAAGAAGGCCATGATGTCCGTAGGAGGATCTATTACCAATGCCAACTTCCAATCTACTATCTTGTGCTTTTGAAAAACTAACAGGGCTGCCATTGCAGTGGCTACTAAAATAAATTGACCAGTGGTAGCCGCTTCGTGCATTATAAGTCCAGCAGCGACCAAAACAGGTACATAAAAATTGCCGCCTCCCCGCCCAGTCATGGCCATAATCACAGCTATAACAAATATAGTAATAGCAAAAACGATAATTCTAACCATTTTGGTAGCATGTTCCTTTAAATTCTTTTAAACCAGTCTCCTTATCGGTTTATTTTTACTTCCGGCCTTGCCCCTCGTAAAAATGATTCGTCTAAATATATCTTCTGGGTTCTTCCAATTTCAAACTCAAGAAAAAGCTTATGGAAACAAGTAAAGCGGTTAAAACAAACTCTTTCTTTGGCACTGGCGAGCATGTCAATACAACTTCTGGCTTGTAGTCTTGAGATTCCGGCTCCGTCCTCTCGAATTATCTGGTCTATGTCCCTGTATGGATTATCAGTCTCTCCTTTTTAACTTCTCGTAAAGTTTCTTATATGCTTATATCATTTTAATTGCCTTAAAAGGACAGGTTATGGAACATTTACCACAGCCAACACAAAAATCCTGTAGAATATAAGGTATCTCCCAGGGAGTATCTTGTATTAAAATCCCATGAGGACACTCAGATACAGCAGCACATACTCCTGCATCACATTTCTCAGGGTGACACTTAATATAATCGATCACAGCTTTTGGTTTTGGCATTTTTCAGATTCTCTTTAAATAACTATCTACTAGTTTATTGAAATTTCCCACACTCTCTCTTTTAATCCCGGTAAATATACCTGGACCCTCCTTGGACAAAAGTTGAGAGCTAATATTCTGGAAGCCAGCATTTTCTGGCATATTTTTTAGTTTCTCAGGTGTGTAGTATCTTTCCCCCCATAGCTTATCTGCTAATGTCCCTTTGATAAAATCTACTATAATTAGCTTCCCTCCCTCGTGTAGAACTCTAAATACCTCTTGTAAGGCCTTTTGTGGGTTGCCAAACTCATGCAGCGAATATACACTTACCACTGCATCAAAACTTTTATCCTCAAGAAAATTTAAGTTCGAAGCATCCGCCTTGAGACATTGCACCTCATTGGTAATTTTTTCTTTCCTCCTCTTCTCCACAGTGTCAGGAAACCCCCACTTGTGCAGGTCAACACCAACAACTCTTATGTTTTTAAGTTCCCTGGCTAAAAAGAAAACTAATTTGCAACTGCCACATCCTATATCTAAGATATTTTTCTTACCCTTAACTCCTTTTAGAATTATTGTGAATATTTTGCGCTCAAGATTATCGTAAAAATTGTCCATTGCTTTGATAATTTATCCACACAAGATACAAGAGATAAACTTTAGAAAAAGAAGCTGTTTTTAAAAGTTAAGGATTTACAGATCTTAGTTTTTCTTCAATGCTTATCTTTTTATCTTTACGGTCATCTATTTTTATTGTAGTTACCGCTCTCTTTACCTTTTTACCTAAAACTGCCTGATGCATCTTCTTTGCTAGAGTCAGCAGAAGATCCAATGAATCTGCTTGTATAATAGTACCCATGGCAGTGAGCTTATATGTTATATTCTTTTCTTTTTCCAATATTCTTAAGGCATCTGCTATATATTTGCTCACTGAGGGAGTTTTTGTTCCCAAAGGAATAATGTTTATCTCCATAATAGGCATTTAATTAGTCTCCTTGTTGATTTTATTTTCATCCCTGGTTTATCCTATAAACTCAAGAACCAAAACAATGTCTTTTCTAAGCGAGTAAAATTAGGAGGGCTCAATTTACTCATAATTTATCAATTCCATGTTGCCTAAGCCATTCTTCAAAATCTCCTTTTTGATCAAAAAATTCTTTATCGTAATTTTCTTCTAACTTTTCTACCTGCTCGGCAAGTTTGGACTGTTTTGCAACGAGTTCATTCATATTTTTTTCAAACTCATCACTTCTTTTAAATAACTCACCTAAATCAATATCTATATCTAGCAATTTAACCAGCCTCTTAGTTATTGCTTTTATTCCTTTGGGGTTTCGAGTTTGCACGTAGATTGGTATTTCAGCAACAAAGTTTATCATTTCTATTCCTTTCTTTTTTGAAAGCTTGGTAAGTAAAGTAGTGATGCTAGCCGGGCCCTCATAGTTTGTAAATCTGAGGTCATAGTCTTTAAGCTGAGCTTTTTGCTGTTTACTGGAAACATAACAAGATATTCGCGGCTCTCTTGTGTGAGGAATCGGACCGGCAACACTGCCGATGAAATACATTCTTTTCACATCAAATTTTTCTCCTAGCTCAAATATACAATCGGCATACTCATCCCACCGAAGATTCGGTTCTTTACCTGAGAAAAAGATTAAATTGTTCTTCTCATCGTAGAAAAATTCATTTTGTGGATATTGAAAATCTGTTAGAAAACCATTTTGGATCCTGCAATAAGGTCTAAACTGAGCCACTTGTTCCATCGTACCCGGGAGGTTAAAAATGTGAAAATTTTTGGGATCTATCTCGGCAAATTTTTTTGCCTTTAGCTTGTTCTTTAGATACTCTATCGTACCTGTGGATACACTCCCCCCGTTCATCCACTCTGAAAAACCTAGCACCATCCGTGTGGTTTCAAGAGTCGGTTTTTTATGAATGATAAGATTTTCCATTTTTCTCCCTCCTTAAAAAGAACATTATTAAATCTTAACCAATCGCAATCCCGATGTTAAGTCTAAGTGAGGAAACTACTTAAACTCTCTTCCAATTTATTCAATTGATTTCCCCTCTGTAGCTATTCCATAGACTGAAAATGAATTTTATGCCTCATCTATTTGTCTTTCTGACCAGTCCCCAAATAGTATTTGGCAATAAAATCTTCGGCCTGCAAGAATTGCATAGTATTATTACCTATTGCTTTATCAATATGAATCAATATTTTCTGGCAAAACCTCTTACAGATAAAAAATTGTAAATTTCCACAGGGCGCTCATAAATTTCTTTGCTTTTTCAACCCTTTCCCTTGGATAATAGTGCGTCTTTTCCTCCTAGTATACTTTTAAAAAAAGCTTTATTTTCTCTGAAAGTTGCCCAAAAAGCAGATTTCCCGCTATTAAACTTACAAATGTGTCTTTCCTATAACATCCAATTTCCCTTTTTCCTTACTGAGTATCTGAGACTGAACTTTATCCTTTAAAAATTTTAAAGCCTCATCCCTGTCTTTATCCATAATTATTACCTTAAGTTCTTCTATATCTTTATCATCTAAACTTATTGCTACTTTTGCCATTTTCCAGATCCTCCTTTTGGGGATTAGCTATCCATTATAATAATTACTTCTTTGAAAAATTTCTTCTACATACCCCGAAGGGTCTAATTTTACTTCCTTTCTTCCTCCTTTAGTGGAAATCTACTCAAGGCTGCCCCGATGTTTCCACTTTTCTTGGTACACTCTAAAAGAAGGTTTTTGAATCTGTCCAGAGATATTCTGCAGGGCTCTATCTGGAGCTTCATCCAGTCAGAGAACTCCAAGATCTTCTCAGGAGAATTTTGAGAGTACTCATCAAAGATACCTACAGAATCTAAAAGAATTGCCTTGTCATGATAAGGAAAAGTCTCGTTTGCCTTGGCAGCATCCCATTCCTTAAAAATCTGTTTCCAATGCTCTAACCATCCGGGAGTAAGCCAATAAATCTTTTTCCCTCCACTTATTTTTTCTCTTTCCTTGGCGCTGGCGAGCATGTCAATGCAACTCCTGGCTTGTACTCTTGAGATTCCGGCTCCATGTTCCCGGATTATCTGGTCTACGTCTCTGTATGAGTTAGAAGGATCGAGGTAGCATCTTTCCCCATAGACTACTATTGTTTTCTTAGAGTGTTTTTTTGCATTTATTAGCTGTCTTACAAGCTGTTTTTCCAGTTCCGTTTGTCTCTCATGTAGTCCTGGTGCAGTAAAAAGGATTTTATCAGCATCCAAAAAACTAATATCTTTCAGATAATTTAGCTCTCTTCGCAACGTTCCACAGGACACAATTGTATAACCTTCAAATGATGTATGATTTGCCATAATTCACCGCCTTCTTTTAGATCCTATTCACCTTTCCAACCTTCCTCTTCCATAGCTAAAAAGGCTTGCCGTTCCTCTTTATTCATCTCGGTTAACTTAACTTTGAACTCCCCACCAAACTTTTCTATTGGTTCTCGCAAATTATCTACCAAACCATCTAAAATAGGAATATTAGGGAAAAGAAGTGCCATGGAAACCTTAGGTGAATAAATTGGTCTGCTCTGCTCTTTTTCAACTCTTCTATCTTTCTTTCTATCTCTCTAATTTCCTCAATTGACTGTTTTTTATTCGTTTCTTTTCCTCTATTTTTTAAATAAACTCCACTGGTAACTTTCTCAAAAAATAAGTTCTATCTTTATCCATAACTATCATTTTAAGCTTCTCTATATCCTCCTTATCCAAACTTATTACTGCTTTTGCCATTTTTATCCCTTCTTATAAAATCTTCTTATATACCTACCTCATTTTAATTGCCTTAAAAGGGCAGGCTATGGAGCATCTGCCACAGCCAACACAAAAATCCTGCAAGGTATAAGGAGTCTCCCGAGGAGCATCCTGTTTTAAAACTCCGAGGGGACACTCAGTTGCAGCACACACTCCTACATTGCATCTTTCAGGATGACACCTGCCATAATCTATCACAGCCTTTGGTTTTGATATTTCTCAGATTCTCCTTTAAGGAGTGAGCGATCCACCAATAACTACTTTTTTCTTATTCTGTACTTTGAGATTTTTAAGAACCATTCTCCCTGTTTGAGGTCCTTATCTGCATCCAGTATATCTATTTACTCTTTAAATATAGGTCCATCCACAACTATAACTGCCACTTCCTCCAGCAGGTTCTCCTCTCCTTTATCTTTTCTATCCCGCTGTAAGAAATCCTACCCGCTTTACGGGCAGAGGATAGAACCTTTGCTAACGGGTGAATAGTTTTATCATAACCAAGGAAGCTGCTTAAACCTTCATCTAATTTGTTCAATTAATTCCCCTATTTAAGGAAACTTTAATTTCTTGAAGTTTTGCTCATCGAGCATAAGCCTTTCCCCGTAGCCCGGAACAAGCTCTAGGTCAATGTGTTTCACCTTCTCTGCTGACTCTTCTGCACATTTTCTCCTTTCCTTAGATAGGAGCATCTCTTTTGCTCCCTCAGCAGCAGCATTTCCCACCTGCACTATTTTTTTCAATGGCACTGCAGGCACCAGTCCTATTCTTCTTGCATTTTCCCTGTCAATATAGGTACCGAAAGAGCCTGCCAGATATACCTTATCTAAATCACCAGTGCCTATCCCTGCCTCCTCCAACAACGCCTTTATTCCAAGGGAGATAGCGGCTTTGCTCCACATCAGGCCATTCTCGCCTTTAATTGCATTTTGAGTTACCTGAACTCCTTCTGTTACCTTAAATACCTTCCCATTTGTAAGATACCCATTCTCATCCATTTTCCCGGTTCTAATGAGCTCTCCCAGAAGATCAATTACCCCCGAACCACAAATTCCCACAGGTTCTGCATTCCCTATAGTTTTCCATCTTATTTTCCCGCTATCTATGCTTATTTTGTGAATTGCTCCTTTAAGTGCAGGCATGGGTTCCAAAGCTGGTCCTGCTGAACAAGAAGTGGCTATTATTTTGTGGTTATATTTTAAAACTATCTGTCCATTGGTCCCGATATCTATAGCTATAGCTGTCAGGTTAGATTTATCGAACAACCCCGTGGACAAACAGACAGCTGTGGTGTCTGCCCCTACGTGAGATCCTACCAGAGAAGCACCATAAATATTGGCATTTTCATTTATCCTTAAAGAAAGATCTAATGCACTTTTATTTAAAAAAGTAGAACCTGCCCTTAACTCTGTTACTGATTTGAAGGGCTTAACCCCAATTTTCTGCACATCTAAGCCAAAAGACATATCTCTCATAGTGCTATTGCCAACTACCACCATTTCGTAGATTTCATCCTCATCACAAGGCATCTTGCTTATTTTCTCATTGATACGAGAAATTAGCTCTTCATGAAGAGCACCAGGCTTTTCTCTATCATATGTTATCCTGCTTATAACATCATTTCCATCAATTATTCTCTAAGGATTTTCAAAGGCCGAAGTAAAAATGAGCTTCCCATTCTCCAGGTCCACTAAATGAAGTACAATAGTGGTAGTGCCTATATCCGCAGCTATTCCATAGATATGATTCCGGTAACTGCCAATTTCCTTATCGCCGAATAAAACTTTTTTACCTTCTCTTCTGGTTAGAGGGTCTAATTTTACCTTCCCTCTTCTTCCTGTAGCCAAAATATGCTCAAGGCTTCGCTGGTACAGAACTCTTATGTATATTTCGGTAGAATCATCCTCAATAATACTCTGACAGGCTAATCTTTCCTCTTTACTTAAATCCTTCTCAAGCTCTGTACTCTCATTTAAGACTTCACGCCCTTTTTCAATGATGATTCTGCACTCTTTGCATATTCCTCGGCCTCCACAGCTGGAGCTTATAGGTATCTTTAACTCCTTTGCATAATCTAAGATACTTTTGCCTTTGAGGATATTTGCTCTTTTTCCAAATTGTGGAAAATGAATTTTATGCTTCATACGCCTTCAAGCAGCTTTTGAATATTCTTTCGTCGTCTGAGATAACTATTACTGTAGTTTACCTTTTTGAATTTTCTCAATTTTCTTGGAGGCGGCGCCTGGACTTGAACCAGGAATTAAGGATTTGCAATCCTTGCCCTTAACCATTTGGGTACGCCGCTCCCATTCAACTCTCTTAAGCTCTTCTGTACTTCTCTTTTGCCATGATTTGTTTAACTGCTTCTTTCAACTCAAGACCGGTTTTAATAGGAACTCCCCAGAGATTTCTTCCAATGATTCTTCCTTCACCACCTGCTTCCATTATTATCTCAGTTGAATTCTTTAGAGCAGATTCTGCCTCTCCAGTTATTCTCGGTCCCCCAGAGAAAATCACAAAGGTTCTGGTTCCAGCTCCAACCACAATTTCAGCTCTTTTGATATGTTGCTGTTTGGTTAGAAGAGAATCGTAATTTGGCTTCTTTCCTTTTGTTTTCATTTCGCCTTCATAATCCATCAACTTTTCCTTATCTGGTTCAAGCTCTATGTACTTTGTTGCTTCGGGTATCTTATCACAATACTCCTTTTCTATAAACCCTTCATAATTCTCTCTTTTTTTGGGTTCTACCACTGAAGGGAACTTTGTTTTAACTATATCCGCTCCCAGCGATTCAGCAGCAGAAACTGCATAGTGACACCACAATAAACTGTCCTTTTTAGTGAGGTCAGGTACCGGTCCTCTAGGATAACTCCACAAAACCAAAGCTAATCCATTATAGTGAGCCTCATCTCTGATTTTTCCTATTCTTTCTACATCTTCTCCGGTCTGTTCAGAGCCCAGATAAAAAGATAAACCCACCGCTGCAGCTCCCACTTCTAAAGCATCTTGTACTTGGCCGAACATAGTGTGACGAGGATAATTTTCTGTATTTGCCTTTCCAGTATAAAAATGACCATCCAGTTTTACCACCAGAGGAACAGAAGGATCGATATCATGTTGATACTTCTGAGCTTGACCTATGGACAGCACCA
This sequence comes from uncultured Clostridia bacterium, assembly GCA_964543295.1. Taxonomy (GTDB): domain Bacteria; phylum Aerophobota; class Aerophobia; order Aerophobales; family AE-B3A; genus AE-B3B. Next base: position 81,754 of record CAZIXA010000004.1, read on the forward strand.
AAGCTGAAAAATCACCTTTATTAGCCAATTCTATCACTGACTCTGGCTTGGCTGCTCTTTCCCATTTCCATTGGTGACCAGGTCCGTGTTCAACTAATTGGTCAAAGGGAAGCCCCAGAAATGTGCCATTACCGGGACCATGTTGGTAAAGCATTCTATCTAACTTCTCTATTACCCCTCTCCCTAAATGTTTCATCTCGCTAAGTCTTGGCCTATCAAACATTAAAGCACCTCCTTTTTAATTTCAGATTAACAAAATTTCTCAATTACCTGTTTAAAACGATCCATATAATAATTAGGTAATTCAGGTATCTCAAAGAACTTTACTTCATCTACCTCATCTCCTGGAGTCAGTTCTCCCTCATCTACTTCAACTAGATATTTAATCACTACCATATCTCCATAAATTTCTTTTTCCTCCCGTCTTTCTATCCCAATTAATTTCAGTATTCGGCCAGAGATTCCAGTTTCTTCCTTCAGCTCTCTCAAACAGGCTTGTTCTGGAGTTTCTCCAACTTCGATAAAACCTGAAGGAGAGGCCCATCTTCCTTTTTTTGGGGCTATTCCCCTTTTGATCAGTAAAAACTTTTTATCTTTTATGGCAATGGCCAACACTACCGGTAAAGGATTCCGATAATGAATGAAATCGCAATTGGGACAATATTTTCTTTCCTTTCCTTCAATAAACCCGGTTTGAAGAGAAGTCCCACAAATCGGACAATAGAGGTATTTTCTCATTAATTCCTCCTCTTTACTTTTAAAAAAATACTTTATTTTCTCTGAAAGTTGTCCAAAAAGCAGATTTCCCGTTATCAAACTTACAAATGTGTCTTTCCTATAACATATTATATCTTCTGAGTTCTTCTAATCCCAAGCTCAAAAAGCTATTTATATAGTAACAAAACATTTCAAAGGTCAGAGCAAACTCACTCACTGTATTTTCTAAAATTTAAAACATAAGTATTTATATGTCTGTCCTCGTGAATAAGTGTTTTAAAATATTTTCTCTTAAAGTGAAAATTGGACTGTTCTATTTCCTTTTTAATCTCCTCCAGTTCCATGTGCTCTGGATAAACTGAAAGTAGACCCCCAGATTTTAAAACTCTATAAACTTCTTTTAATAATTTTTTTCTTTCACTCAGTGAAAAATAGTAAGAATGCAAAACATCATAAAGCATGACCACGTCAAAGGATCTATCGTGCAGGGGAATTTTTAGCTTCCCCGATGTTTCCATTGTTTTTATATTGTCCAATCCATCTGATTTAGCTTTGCTTATAAGTTCATTAAGCTTAATTCTGCTTTTATCCAGGGCAAAAACTTTTCCCCTCTTCCCGATTATTTTTGCAGCAGCCAAAGAATAAGTTCCTGCACCACATCCAAAATCTAAAATAATATGGCCCTCTTTGATGCCAACCTCTTTCAAAACTTTTTCCCCTTCTTCTTTAAACCATTTTTCTACATCAGTTTCCATTTTTTATCTTGCCTCTTTTTCTCCATGATGCACTCTAAAAGAAGATTTTTGAATCTATCCAGAGATATCTTACAAGTTGTTTTTCCAGTTCAGTTTGTTTTTCGTGCAGCCCTGGCGCGGTAAAAAGGATTTTATCAGCATTTTAAAAATTAGTATCTTTCAGGTAGTTTAACTCCCTACGTAGGGTTCCACAGGATACAATTGCGTAACCTTTAAATGATGTCTGATTTACCATAATATTACCACCTTTTTTTACCTCTCATCCAGTTAATTAGCTGTTTTATTTCTCCTGTATCTTTTTATCAGAGACCTTTGAGTGTAATTATAGCATAACCGTATCAGCTTCATTTTAGAGAATTAGCTATTTGCCAATAACTACTTCTTTTTTCTCATCCTGTACCTTGTAGTGTGCCAGAGAACTATCTTTTCCTCCGGCCCATGAGACCGCCACTTTACTCATTTTCCTCCCCTGTGTCTTTCTTTACCCAAATACGTGCCATACACATTTTAGATGCCGCCTCCTTTTGCAAAGACTTTACTTTTATTCAATAGTGAGCGGGCTAACCTCTAGCTCCCGGGGTCTTGTCATCTTATTCCAATCATGGGGTGCTCTTACTTTTTTTAACTTGTCCAGCTCACCTAATTTTTTTAGCCGTTCATAAATCAATATCCAGGCACAATCTCGCTCAGGATCTGCCTCACACTTGCCATCCTGGGATCCTCCACAAGGACCATTTAAAAGTCCTTTAGCGCACTGGGTCAGTGGGCAAATGCCGGCGGTTCTGCCTAATTCACATTCTCCACATTGCTGACATTTTTCTTTAAATAAGGTAGGGCCTCCACCCATATGCCCCATAGGATTGGTTCCCGGATAAATAGGTTTTACAAGATTATACTCTTCCTCTAATATAAATTCTCGCACAACTTGGAGTCCATCACCGCAGCTTAGCATTAAGATAGCATCGCATTTCTCGATTTCCTGCCGATATTCACTTAAACGTTTTTTGCTCCAGGGAGCATAACAGGTGAACTCACCAAATGGCGGGGTAATAGCAGCTAGTATTTCTTTCCCCTTTTTTGACAAAGTATTTGCCATTTTCTTTACCTCCTCCTCACCACCAGTATGGAAAATCGTGGCACAACCACCACAGCCAACGATGACGATTTTCTTTTTCCCTTCAAGGTATTCCAGAATCTCCTCAAGTGGTTTTTGCACCTGTCCAATCATATTATTCTCTCCTTATCTATATTTATCAAGACTATTGGAACTGTTTTTAACTGTTACCTGAAAAACAAAGTATGCAATCAAAATATGTTTTCATTTCGAGAAATTGATGTAACCGCTCCTTACAAATCAGTAAAGAACGTTCTTTGTTTAAGAGTGAAAAAGAGCAGTTGATGCTTATCATAAAATTTCCATAAATGACCTTAATTAAGGATCCATAAAGCCCCCTGCGAGGAGAGTTGAACTTCGTATTGCCCCTGATGAGGAAACAGAAATAGCAGAGATTAGAACTTGGTATAAGGATACACTTACCGATGTATACCAAGTTAAAAACTTTAATTTCCCGTTAGTGAAATTTTAAGATTTAGCTAACAGCTCTCTTGGTGGTTGAGTTTTTCGCTGGTGACTCCTGTAGCAGCCCCAAAAGCAGTAAAGGGAGCATGTCTTTTAAGCTCTTTTGCTATTTGTGTAAACATTTTTAACCTCTTTTCTCATTTTTTGCTTGCGCTCTCAACGCAGTCCCTCTGTGCAATTCGCCGGCGCTTAGCTCGTGGGATATCTATTTAAGAACTTCTCATCCGAGATGATGTTACTTAATAAGGACACCTATCAAAATGCCTGCTTATCTCAGCTTCCAGGCCGCCGTTACTTTCCACCGCCACCCCTACCCGCAACTTTTTATCCTTATTGAGAATTATTCTCAATTAAAGAGAAAAAAATTATTGGTACTTCTCACACAATCCGTGAAAATGAATCTCATGGGAATTTATTTTGAATTAGTGTTTTTTTGAGAGCTCGGTCTCTAACCCTTTGACAAACTCGGGGCAAGGTTAACCTAAAACCTGCATTTCTGAATCTGTCACAGAGCCAAGGAGGACCAACCATATTTGTATCCTCTTAGATATCTGATAATGATTTTCATTGTTATTATAATCAATATTCAAAATTTGTCAACCCCTGGAATTAAATCTGGAATTAAATCGACATGTGACCGAAATTGGTATAACACTTCCTGATGAAATAAAAACGCCGAGTAGAAAGGGACGATAGGGGGGCTTAGCTATCTTACCCTAACTAGATGAACAGAACAGGAGATACAAGGATCGTAAGCTCTGGCGACCATTTCTAATTTTGCTTGGAGACTCTTCTCTGGCTCATTAACCAGACGCTCGGCCGAGGCTCGGAAATCTTTCTCTACATTGGCTAAGTTTTGAGCGGTGGGGGTGATAACATCAGCTTTGGTTACTCTTCCTTCCTTATTGAAAGTGTAGCTATGATAAAGTGTTCCTCGGGGGGCCTCAGCAGCGGCCGTCCCCTGACCAGCTTTGGGTTTAATCTTAACCGGTTTCTCGTCCTTTATCCCTTTTTCAACTAGCTCATCAATTATTTGGATAGATCTTTTTATAGAGTAGACTATTTCAATGGCCTGGGCGGTATTATTGTGAAGTATATTTTCAGTAGGTGAATCGAGGCCTAATTTTTCTTCAGCTTTTTTAGCTTCGAAATTTAATTTGTGACCATTGAGCATTACTCTGGCCAGAGCACCAACCATAAATGACCTGCCTTTAAAATGGCTGTGTTTAGCATGGGAATGAGGAACAACTGTTTCATTGCAAACTTCTTTATATGATTTAATCTCCCTTGACTCTCGGCTGGAAAAAATAATTTTATCTCCAAAAAGGCTATATTCTTGGGCTGAAGAACTTAATGCTGCATAGACAGTAGGAGATTGGGAAAAATTTGGAATTTCTAAACTAGCCATAAACTCAATGGCGGTCAGAGCCCCTTCCAGTCCTCTTATTAGCTCTTCTTTCAGTCTGAGGAGAGTTTCCTTAGTAGGTATCTTGCCGAACCCACCCAGAATAGCATTGAGTGGATGGACAGCTCGACCTCCGATGGTTTCCTGAATAGTATTACCCAGCTTTTTCAATTCTAGCCCTCTCTTCACTTCCTGAGGATGATCACTGACTAAGGTAAAAGCCCCGCTGTAGCCAAGAAAGTCCGGAAGAGCTAAACAAAATAAATGCAAGGCATGACTCTCAATATTTCCTCCCTGAACTAGAAGGTCCCTCAACAACTCTGTCTGCGAACTAACTTTGGTATCAAAAGCATCCTCTATCGCCATCAAGGAAGTTATAGTGTGGACAGCAGAGCATATAGCACAGATACGTGACAGTATGGGCGGTACTTCATTATATGATCTTCCCACCACTAAAGCTTCTAGGAATCTAGTTCCTTCAAAGATATCCATCTCAACCCTGACTACTTTTCCATCTTCAATGGCCACGTTAATTCCTCCGTGACCTTCAACTCTACATAAATGATCAACCACGACTGATTTTTGCATTTTCTTCACCTTTTAGCGAAATGGGTTTGCAGAACTTCGGCCGGGGCAGCAAAAGTACGCAATTGATTGTGTATATCTCCTAGAGTGAATCCCTTTTCTTTTAATATTTCTACCTCAGAGGCGATATTAGCCTCTTCCACCGGACCTCGACAGCCGCTGCATGGTATGCCATAGCTCAGGCAGCGTGCATTACAGCCAGCAACGGTTATCGGTCCCAGACAAAGCTCGCCTTTCTCTAATAAGAGACAGGTATTCTCGTTCATCTTGCACTCGGTGCAGATAGCATATTTTGGCAGAACCGGGATGTCTCCATGAACCAGAGCCCCAACCGCCTGCAGAAATTGCTCCTTCTCTATAGGACAGCCGGAGATGGAAAAATCAACCTTTACGAAACTATGAAGTGGTTGAGCAGGGAAGCTCTTAAATATCTGCCCTCGAGGGCCGTAAACCTCATCCTTCAACCTCTGACGTGAGACCTCATTCTTCATAGCCGCCACCCCTCCCCAGACGGCGCAGGTGCCCAGGGCGATAAGAAGCCTTGATCTTTTTCTAATTTCCTTCAGCCACACCTCTTCCTCGGGTTGAGTCACTGCTCCTTCCACAAAGGCTATGTCCAGATCACATTTTTCGTCATTTTTGCTGATGGCAGTGTGGAATGATCTAATATCCAGTACTTTAAGAATATCCATCAACTGATCCTCGCAGTTGAGTATTACTATTTGCTCACCGGCACACCCGGTCATTCCGAATACACCAACCTTTGGTTTCGCCATAACTTTTCCCCCTTTATATCATCTCTGGTAAATTAATGGCATCCCAGTAGGTAAATATAGGTCCATCAATACAGGTATATTTATAGCCGATGCTACAGTGACCACATTTACCCACGCCGCATTTCATTCTTCTCTCAAGAGACATCAGTATTCTATCTTTGGAAAAATTTCTCTCTAAAAGCTTTCTTAAAACAAACTTATACATAATGGGTGGTCCACACACGGTAGCATATGTTATCTCAGGATCAACCTCAACCGCATCAAATAGCTTGGTCACTACTCCCACTTGAGCTGGCCAGATTCCTTCTTCATCTTTGTCCACGGTGAGAAGACATTTCATATCCGTTCGGTCCAGAAGACTCAATAGCTCATACTTAAAGAGCATTTCCTCAGAAATTTTTGCTCCAAACATAAGTATAATCTCTTTGAATTTAGAACGATTATCCAGAGCATACCATAAAAGAGATCTTAAAGGAGCTATACCCATACCACCAGCGATAATTAAGAGGTTATTTTTCTCCATTTCTGCCACCGGAAACCCATTACCATAAGGTCCTCTTAAACCGACCAGAGAATTTAGAGGAAGTCTAAACAGAGCCTCTGTCACGCGGCCGATTTTCCTTACGCATAGGTCAATTACTCCTGGGCGTGTAGGGGAAGAAGATATAGAAATAGGAACTTCCCCCGTCCCAATAACGCTTAATTCAACAAACTGACCTGGCCTGTAGGTAAAGCTCCGCCTCGTTTCAGGATCCTCGAATCTGAGTTGAAAGAGCCGATGATCCTCAATCTGAGGAAGAATTCGAACAATTCTGGCCAAGGATGGTTGATAAATATTGTCCGCACCACTTGTTGAAGGATGGTTACTCATAACTGGCACTCCTTATTTTAGTCATTACCTCAACGATATCTATTTTTGCTGGACAGGACTGGATGCATCGTCCACATCCAACACAGCTTGGTCTTCCGTATTGAGCCACGAAACCTCTCTGTTTATGAAAATATCTATTTTTAACCCTTGCGGATCTTTCACTCCTAAAATTAAGACCTCCAGCGACGAGGGCGTAATCTTTAAATAAACAAGAATCCCATCGCCTTCTGCGCTCACCAGTTTTGCCGTCCAAATTTAACTCATCAAAGACATCGTAGCAATAACAGGTTGGGCAAACCATGGAACAAGTGCCACAACTTAAGCATTTTTCTCCGATTTCTTCCCAAATCCTACTCTCATACTCCAGGTCCATTATCTCCGGCAAATTATAAAGTTCGAGATCTATTTTGAAATAATTTTTCCTCTCATTCGATTTCCTTTTGTATTCTGCTATATCTTCTTTATCCATCTCTTTGAATAAAGATTTATTGGCCCGCACCATATCGTCTCCTAAACTAGTGGCAATTCTGACCAGATAAGAGTCATCGATATCCGATAAAAATAGATCAAATCCATCCTCAACGAAATCTGTTTCCATCGAGCGGCAGAAACACATATCATCAGGAATACAACTGACCCCAATTATTGATGTATTCTTCCTTCTGGTGAAATAGTAGTTATCTACATACGTGCCAGAAAAAACTAAATCAAGAATCTTTAGACCATGAATATCGCAAGAGTGAAGTCCCAGAAGGACATATTTCTTGTTTAAATTATCTTGCGGTGGCTCATAACCCTTCTCGGGCGAAAACCTGAACATAGTATCAGTGGGTGGGAGAAAATATTTTTTTGGGGGCAGGATTGTTCTATTATAGTTAAGCTCAATTTTCGAGAGATCTTCAATTTTTGAGAATAGATATGTATTTTCATCTTTTTTTATAGGAGCATGGATCTCCCCAAATTTGCTTAAGTTCCCCATAAACTCGTCCAGGTTTTCTTTAGGCAGTTTAACTATTTGCATTTTTTTGCCTCCTTCTTTCTCTTTGGCAGAAAGATAGTAAAGGTACTTCCTTTTCCTTCCTCACTTCTCACCTCGATAGAGCCCCTATGAGCTTCCACAAATTTCTTGACAATAGATAATCCTAATCCGCTTCCAGTGATGTGCTGAGTTTTTCTATTTTTCACCCGGAAGAATTCATCAAAGATAAAAGGGATATCTTTTTGAGGAATGCCTATCCCCGTATCAGATACTTCTATAACTACACACTCTCCCTCCTCTCTTGCCTTGACTGAAATTCTGCCTTCCTCGCGATTATAGTCTATGGCATTACGGATGAGGTTACTGAACACTCTTTCTATACTTAATTTCTCCCCTTTAATGAGGGGAAGATGGGCAGGGATATTCACCTCTAGAGTAATCTTTTTGTTTTTTATCTTTTCCCTCAAGAGATCCACCGTCTTATGAAGAATTTGAGATAGATCCAAGGGTTCAAGGCTTTCTAACGTTTTACCAGCTTCAATACGAGACATATCTAACCAATCTTTAATGAGGATTAAAAGTGTATTGATTTGGCCACCAGCCTTTTCTAACATCTCCTTCTGCGGCTGGGTCAGTCTACCAGCGATGCCGCCCCGAACTACCTCAAGATACTCTTGAACATCGATGAGAGGTCTTCGCAGTTCATGGGAGACCATACTGATAAAGTTCTTTTCCATCTTCTCTTTTTCTCGGCGCAAAGAAAGGGATTCAAGGACAAGTTCCCTCCTTCCTAAACCTCTTTTTATGATAATCCGAAGCTCATCAGGGGTAAATGGTTTGGGAAGAAAGTCATAGGCCCCGTGCTTCATGGCCTCAACGGCTGATTCTATAGTGGCATAACCAGTAATGACTATGGAGACAATGGTGGAATCAATCTTCCTGATTTTCTCCAGAACCTCCATTCCACTAATTCCTGGCATTTTGAGATCAACCAGTACTAGATCAGGAGGGAATTCTCTTACCTTACGTAGACCATCGGCTCCATCGGCAGATGTCTCTGTGTGATATCCACTCTTACTAAGCACTTGCTGGCAGGCATTGCGCATAGTCTCTTCATCATCAATCACTAAAATAGTGGATTTTTTTGGCATCGGTCTTTTCCCTAATTTTTCCAAATCTCTTCTATCTATGGAGAAGTTTTTCAACCCGCTTTAGCAAATCAGCCGCCTTGATGGGTTTATCCACGTAGTCATCTGCTTCTAGATACTCCCCATCGGTCTGGGGAGAAAACTTAAAACCTGTCTTTTTAGTTACTCCTGTGATCATAAGCACAGGGATTTTTTTAAGTTCAGGATCATGTTTAAGCTTGTAGCAGATGGTAAATCCATCATCCAATCTTTGCATCATCACGTCCAGAAGAATTAAATCCGGTTTTTCTTTTTTAATCTTCTCCATTGCCTCTTCTTTGTCATAGGCAGCTTCGACTTTATAGGACCCACTCTTTAGGATAGCCGTAGTTGCCTCCACAAAAGCAGGATCATCGTCGACGATAAGAATTCTTGCTTCTTCGTTCATTCTCCTCACCTCCTTAATCTTTCCCAGTTTTTTGAATACGTCATAGACGGCTAATCTCAGTTCTTCTCTGTCAAAAGATTTTATGTAGTAGTAGAAAATATCCTGTTCTCGCACCCTGGCTTCTAGCTCCGGGGTATTACGGGCAGCCGTCATAATTACGTCTATTTCTGGGTCAACTGTCCTCATGAGGGGGAAGGCCTGGTAACCCTTCATTTCTGGTAACTCAACATCGATGATGAGACAATCAACCTTTATGTCTTTGAGTTTCTGCAGCCCATTGGTGACCCCCTCACTTATTTCTACCTGGTATCCTTCACTGCTGAAAAGAGAAAGAAGCTCTTTCTGAGTGTTGGTATCAGGATCAACGATTAAAATTTTCCCAATTTTTTCATTATCCATTTTTAACTACTCTTACATCTTATGTAGCAATCTTTATACCAAATTTTGTTAGCTATTAAGAAACCACCCGTCAGTTCTCCCGGGTGGTTGATAAATAAAGAGCTATCAGTATATATTAATCTTTTTACTTTTAGACTCCTTGTTCCTCCGTGGGAGAGTTTCTCCTCAATAATGGGGAATTATTCCCCAAATTTTCAGTTATTCGGTATTTTTTCATCTTGGCACGCAGTGTCTTACGATCTACACCTAGGAGTTTAGCTGTTTGACTCTTATGCCATCCTGTCTCTTCGAGTATCTTTAGAATGTGTTCAGCCTCAACATCTATAAGGCGTTTGTGGTTTCCAGCCATAGGCCCAGAGGATACATCAACCGCCAGTCCATAGTATGACAGATCAGAAGGCTCAATAACATTGCCTTTAGCCAATACTACGGCCCGCTCAATAGCATTCTCTAACTCTCTTACATTCCCCGGCCAGCTATACTCTGTCAGAGCCTTCATTGCTCTTTGGGAAATGCCGGTTAAGTTCTTTCCCCTCTTTTGATTATATTTTTTCAAGAAATAGTTGGCCAATTCTGGGATATCTTCCGGCCTTTCCCGTAGCAGAGGCAAGGCTATGGGAACGACACTCAATCTATAAAACAAATCCTCCCGAAATGTTTTTTCCTGAATAGCTTTTCTCAAGTTTTTGTTAGTAGCGGCAATAATTCGCACATCTATCTTAATGGTTTTTGAACTCCCTATCCTGGTAATTTCTCTTTCTTGAATTGCTCGCAGCAGTTTAGCTTGTACATTTGGTCCTATATTCCCAATCTCATCGAAGAATAACGTTCCTCCATTGGCTACCTCAAATCTGCCGTGTTTAGTAGCCACAGCATCGGTAAAAGAACCCTTAACGTGTCCAAAGAGTTCACTCTCAAAAAGATTTTCTACCAATGCACCACAGTCTACGGTGACGAATGGCTTATTCTTGCGCTGACTATGATAGTGTATCGCCTTGGCCACAAGTTCTTTGCCTGTCCCACTCTCTCCCAGAATGAGTACAGTACTATCAGTGGGTCCTACTCTCCTTATCAATTCATATACTTTTTGCATTACTTTACTTTTTCCAATAATGACCTCTGACTTACGCTTTACCTCCAGTTCCTGACGAAGGTAAATGTTCTCCAGAATTAATCTCTTTTTTTCCAGTGTTCTTTCTATAATTAGCCGAAACTCCTCAGGGGTAAATGGTTTAGGAAGAAAGTCGTAAGCGCCGCGCTTCATAGCCTCAACAGCCGATTCTACTGTAGCGTAACCGGTGATTACAACTACTGCTGTTTCTGAACTACTCTCTTTAATCTTCTCTAAAACTTCCATTCCATCAATACCGGGCATCTTTAAATCAAGAATGACTAAATCAAAGGATTTTTCTTTCAACAGCTCCAATCCCTGGTATCCATCTTCTGCCAGCTTGACATTGTGTCCTTGACGGGAAAGTATCTGCTTGCATGAATCACGCATCACTTCCTCGTCATCGATTACCAGGATATTGGCTAAAATTGACAGCTTAGCCATTATTTCCCTTTTGTTTCCATAGGCAATTTAATGGTAAAAGTGGCTCCTTCCCCTACCTTACTTTTCACCTCTATGCTTCCATTATGTCTTTCAATGATTCCGGCAGTGATTGTTAGGCCCAACCCTGTTCCGTGACCCGCTTTTTTAGTGGTAAAGAATGGCTCGAACAATCTTTTTATATGGGTTGGTGTAATTCCACAACCGTTATCGGTGATGGTAATCTCTAAAAATCGACTATCCAGGAGAGCATCAGTGGCAATGAGCAGGCTTCCTTTTCCATCCATTGCTTCTGCAGCGTTTAAAACGATGTTCATAAAAGCCTGCTGAAGTTGAGATCTGTCTCCCATAATATTGGGTAGGGAGGGCTGGAATTTCTTGGTAATTTTGATGTTATGAAACAGCGCCTGATCTTTAACTAACGATAGGGTTTCTTCCAGAACCACATTTATGCCTATAGGTTCCACCTTAGGCTGGGGCTGGCGGGCAAAATCGAGAAGTCTTTTCACGATGTCCTTGCAGCGGGTGGCCTCTTTTATTATTCTCTCCGCATTGGCTCTTTTCGAATCATCCACATTGAGATCTTCCAGTAACAGGTGACTGTATACTAAGATTCCGCCAAGAGGATTATTTATTTCATGGGCTACACCGGCGGCTAACTGACCTATGCAGGCTAATCTCTCTGAATGAATCAACTGACTTTGAAGGTCTTTAAGCTCTTTATAGGCTTTTTCCAGCTCATGAGCCTTGGCTCTCTCGGCCTCTGTTGCGGCAGCTTCAGCGAGAAGCCATTTAGTTTCTCGTAGATCCTTGGCTACCCCGATAATGCCAATGATTTCTCCCTCAGAGTTTCTCATTACCGAGCTGCTCAAAGTCATGGGGATTTTTTCCCCGGATTTACTTTTAAAGTCAATCTCTAAATCCTGGATGGATGATTCCTTAAACTTGCTTAAGTAGGATCCATTAAAAGGCCTTCTCTTTTCTTTTGGACTGGCAAGAATTATTTTAACCATTTTTTTGATTATTTCTTCTTTCTTGTATCCCAGAAGATCTAAGGTGGCCTGGTTGACCATGGTTATCTTTTCCTCAGAATCCACTACAATCAGGGCAGTTACCATACTCTTGAGAATATTTTCCGTGAATTCTTGAGCCTGGAGAAGATCTCTATTCTTTCTTTCAATTTCTGCTTGGTTATTGGCCAGTTCAGCATAGATAGTTTCCATCCTTCTGATGATCTCAATCCACATGCTCTCTTGTAATTGCTCCTCGGATAGACTCACGCTCTTTTTCATGAGTATTCTCTCTTAATTATCTGATCCCTACACTGCCAGCTCAAAAGTAGCTAAGGGTTTATTCATTTTTAAAGCATGTACAGTACAGAAGAGACAAGGATCGTAGGATCTGATAATATGAGCGATCTCGACGGGATTCTTCTCGTCTTCCACTGATGTACCAGTTAGAGCCTGTTCAACTGCACCTGGATTGCCATGGGAGTCCCTTGGTGAAACATTCCAGGTAGTGGGAGTTATTACCTGGTAGTTCTTAATTTTGTCGTTTTCAATTATGATCCAGTGACCGAGTACGCCTCTGGCTGCCTCAGTCAATCCTTTACCCTCCGCTTCTTTTGGCTTTTCTGTTTTTATATAAAAAGGCTGGGAGGGGTCGATTTCCTCTAGCCAGATCTTTAGTTGCTTCACGAGTCTCACTCCCTCGTGGAGTCGTGCCAGGACTCTGGTATAGACACTGGGTCCTAAATCACTTACCAGGTTTAAAACCAGAGAGTCTCTGTCGTTGATCATCCTGGCCAGTGGACCGACTTCTACCACATTCCCGTTATAACGCGGTGATTTAGCCCAGCTATAGGCCCCAGACTTATCAACATCTGGTTCAGTGACTCCCTCAAAAGGATGTCTTCCTTTTTTATAACCCTTAAGCCAGGAGTATTTAATGTCTTCAGTGATTTTCCCCTCATTAAACGACTTAAATTCTCCGTCAAAATAACCACTCTTAAGCCAGGTGGTACCGTCTGTCAGCTCATATCCCCCGCAGGAGAGGAACTTACCGGGCCCCTTACCTATTTTATCTAAACTAAACTGGCGTGCGGATCTGATGAAAAGCCCCCAGTCACTATTCTCGTGATCATCTTCTCCCATCCAGAAATTGATGTCTTGTAAATTTTTATTTTCCAGCCAGCCTTCAATCTCACTACCAAGCAAATCGTGTTCCAAAAAATTTTGAAATTCTACCAAGATACCCTTTGCTCTAATAATTTCGCTTGGATTGACTGGCCGTGTAGTGCCACCAGGCTGTAAAGCAAGAGTATTGGGCCATTTTCCGGCAAATAAACCTAAAACCCCGAGAAGATTCGTCCGCGCCCTAATGAATTTTGAATAGGAACTGCCTTGAAAAGGGGCAAATCGTTGAGCCAATTCTCTGTATGCGCTACTACCCAAGTATTTTTTATTGACTAAATCTACCGCGAAGAAAAGATAAAAGTGAGTAAGATGGTTGAGCAAAACTTCAGTTGCCAGAATTATATTTCTAGCTAAATAAGCATTCGGAGGCATTTTTGCCTTGAAGGCGATTCTCAAGGCATTAGAACAGGCGGTGGAATGGGATGCACTACAGATGCCACAGATTCGACAGGTAAAGACCAGAGCATCCATAGGGTCCCTTCCTTTGAGCAGCCTTTCAAATCCTCTAAACATTACCCCGGAAGCATAAGCCTCTGTTGCCTTGCCATCTTCTAACCCCACTTTTATCTCCAGATCCCCTTCCACACGATTAAATGGACTTATCTTAATAGTTTTTTTCAACTTTCATATCCTTGAGCTATTCTACATCAACTCTTTTGAATGAGACAGCATTTACCAGGAGTCTCTTAGGACAGGCTAACTTAGCCAGACCACTTATTCCCACATACTAGGCCTTGGGGACATCAAGAGGCAGAGTAGTGGGAATATCTCCAATTTTCTCTGTTTCAAAGAAAGGTACAAATCCATCGGGAAACTTGGGGGAGGTACAGGAAATACAGGGGAATCCCCCCCTGGTACAACTTCCTGTTCGGCCCAGCCATAATCTCTCGTTACAATCGGATTCACACTGGGTAGCTTTGCAGCCTAGATTTTCAAAGAGGCATCCTTGCTGTGAATACTCTTCAGCCGAGGCCTTAAACTCATAGTATTCATTTCGGGGACAGGCGTGATGGGCTAATTTGCTATAAAATACTTTTGGTCGCTGGTGTTTATCTAGCCCGCTGCTATCTAGTTTTCCCGAAATTAGAGCGATGAGTGTTTCCACGATCCAATCTGGATGAGCAGGACACCCAGCAATATTGATCACCGGAAGACCGGATCTAGAAGTATAATTTGGCCCGAGCAGACCACCCTTTTTCTCATGAAGAAATTGTAATCCCGTGGCCTCCATAGGATTGTTGCTGGCAGCCGGAATTCCACCGAAGGATGAGCAGGTACCTATGGCCATGGTGTAATGGGCAACTTTAGCCAGATCCAAAATCCAGTCCTTGAGGGGACGATCATGAAAGATGAAGTACTTACCCGTTCCGTTAGGGCCATGGTAAATTGCTCCCTCCACCATTAATACGTCCAGCCTTTCTTTCTCAGACTTGAACCTATCAAAGATTTCTAGTACTTCTTCCCCCATGACCGGGCTCAAGTCCGGATGCCACACAAACCTGGCGCCCAGCATCTCAAGAGCTGTAAGAATGTCCGGCTGGTCTGCATTCAAAAAAGAAATAGTGGAACCCCCACAACAGCCACTTTGCAGCCACAGTAAATTTACCATAATGCCTCCTTTTATCTCTTGGTAGTCGCAAAATCTAATACCATTATAGAAGATGCCAGAAACTAGTCAAACTCTCGCGTCAAGTCATCTATGAGAGGTTATGCCCTATAATCGTTGTGTAGCAGAACTCTTGTATGATAGAATTGGATGTACGTCGAAGTAAGGACGGACATCTGGTAGTGATCCACGATGTCAAGCTCGGTAGGACAACCAATGGGGAAGGATGAGTACGGGAAAAAACTCTGGCTGAATTGAAGGCTCTCTCGGCCGGCGCCTGGTGGAGTGAAAAATATGCCGAGGAAAGGATTCCTACCCTGGAGGAGCTAATCCCTAAATTAGATAACCCCGCCATTTCTGTTTTTAGTGGTCTCTTGCTGACCATCCCTGCGTATCTTAATCATTGATTGATTCTTCTTAGGGCCACTGCAGGACTGCACACTTTTCGTGTCCTTTTCCTTTTATCATGTCGAGGGCGTGAGGAATGACAGGAAGAATGATTTCCAGGCACTCCTTAACTGCCTTAAGGCTTCCGGGAAGGTTGATGATGAGACTTTTTTTTCTGGTTCCAGCAGTTGCCCGCGAAAGAATGGCCG